>JBOHGG010000051.1:0-35783 GCA_050700115.1 Pseudonocardiaceae bacterium | reverse complement strand
AGCTACCGGGTCAAGAAGCTCGGCGAGCCGGCCAGCACCCGCCACCGAGCACCGGCCACGATCAACATCCGCGAGCTAAAGCCCAGACCAGCAGCATGATCAACTTATGCTACGTGGCATTGGGTCCGGACCCTGATCATCGCCCCCCTCGGATGGTCAGACCTGTTCGACCGTCCTGAACTGCACGCGCTGGCGATGGCCGCCGACATGACCATTGCAATGTCGCTGTGGATGCGTTGCCGCAAACACAGCTGGATCAGCATCGTGGAGATGGCCGCTGCGATGATCCTCCCCTTCGCGATCTTGTTCGTACCGTTGTGGGCAGGTGCGCTGTCCGGTGACACACTGCTCGTCGCCGGACACCTGCTGATGCTCCCGGCCATGGTCATCGCCATGCTCCATCGCCGAAGCGAGTACACCTAACATGGTGCGGGTGGCGATGGCCCCCGAGGCACCCGGGTCCGATCCGCAGCTGCGCCGGGCCCGGATCGCCACCCTGGCCGCGCTGGGTACCGCGTTGCTCACCAGCTTGATCATGCCGGGAATCGGCCTGTTGTTCGAGCGCAGCGCGTTGTGGATCGTGCTCGGGGTAGTGGGGATCGTTGCCTTCGTGGTCGCCCAGGCAGGCGCGCTGTACGGGGTGGTCACACCGTGGCTGGCCGAGGTGACCCGGCGCCGGATGCTGGCCGGCTTCGCAGCAGCCGCAGTGCTGTCCGTTCCTGGTGACGGTGGCGACCCTCGCGGTCGCGGTCGGTGTGGCGTGGTGGACGGGCGGTTCGGTCGGCAAATATGCCCTGATCACCGTCAGCATCGGGCTGTCGGTCGCCGCGATGAGCGGCTTGCCGGCGTGGCTGTGGGATCTGCTGGCCCAGGCCCAGGCGGGGCGGGCCGCGCAAGCCCGGCTGGCCACCACCCAGGAGCGGCTGCGGTTTGCCCGGGACGTGCACGACCTGCTCGGACACAACCTCTCGGTGATCGCCCTGAAGGCCGAACTCGCAACCCGGCTCGCACCGGTGGACGCCGAACGTGCCGCTGGAGAAGCCGCCGAGGTGCAGCGGCTCGCCGCGTCGGCGCTCGCAGAGATGCGGGAGGCCGTGCACGGTTACCGCGCAGTGGATCTGCGCGAGCAGCTCACCGCCGTCGCGCAGGTGCTGCGCTCGTCCGGGGTGCGCTGCACGGTCACCCAACCGAGCGGTGAACTGCCGCCGGAGATCGCGACCCAGCTCGCACCGGTGCCGCGTGAGGCGAGCACCAACGTGCTCCGGCACAGCAAGGCCGGTTGGTGCACGATCGAGATCATCCGGAGCGGGAACGAGGTGCGGATGATCGTGGCGAACGACGGCGCCACCGGCGCGCTCCACACCCGCAACGAGAACGGGGTGTTCACGCTCGAGGCCACCGTGCCGGCGGCGCGTATCGACCCCGTGCCGGTGACGCCGTGATCAGGGTGCTGCTCGCTGACGACGAGGATCTGATCCGGGTCGCGCTGGGCGCGTTGCTGGGCCTGGAACCCGACCTCGACGTGGTGGCGTAGGCCTCGGACGGGCGTGCCGCGGTGGACGCCGCACTGGCCCACCGCCCGGACGTGGCGGTGGTCGACCTGGAGATGCCGGCGCTGGACGGCTTGGCGGTCACGACCGAGCTGGCCAGGGTGTTGCCGTCGTGCGCGGTGGTGATCCTGACTGGGCGTGGCCGCCCGCCGCACCTGTAGCCGGCGCTCGAGGCCGGAGCCAAGGGCTTCCTGCCCAAGGGTTCCCCCGGCGGCGCGCTGGCCGACGTGATCCGCCGGGTGCACGCAGGCGGTCGGTACGTCGACCCGGCGCTGGCGGCGGACGCGTTGACCGCACCGGAGTGCCCGCTGACGCCACGTGAGCTGGAGGTACTGCGGCTGGCCGACCACGACACACCCGTCGCGGTGATCGCTCGACGCACGCACCTGTCGTCGGGCACGGTGCGCAACTACCTGGCCGCGGTGGTCACCAAGCTCGGTGTCGCGAGCCGGGCAGAGGCGGTCCGCGTAGCCCATGACAACGGCTGGCTGTAGTCGGCAGCCACTCATTCCATCGGATGAGGCGTCGCGCCTACTCCGTACGCGATGGCCACCGAAAGGACTCAGGTGACAACACCGAACGACACGACCGGAACACCAGGCACCGCACCGCCGCCGGTGCAGATGATGCAGCTGCTGTATGGCTCGCTGGTGCCTCATCTCCTCACCGTGGTCGCCGAGCTCGGCGTGGCCGACCTCGTAGCGGACCAACCCCGACCCGTCGCGGAGCTGGCCGCGACCACCGGCACGAACCCTGACGCCCTGTACCGGGCGCTGCGCACCCTCGCCAGCCATGGAGTGTTCACTGAGGTCGCTGCCCGCACGTTCGGGCTGACCCCGCTGGCAGCCACGCTGCGCACCGGCGTGTCGGGTTCGCTGCGGGACTACGCACGCTATTGGGGGCTGCCCGAACGGCAGCGGGCCTTCGCTGAGCTGGGCTACAGTGTGCGCACCGGCCGCCCCGCCTTCGACCATGTCCACGGTATTGACTGGTGGTCTCATCTGGCCGCCAACCCCCAGCGGAGCGCGCTGTTCAACGATGTGATGGGCTACCTGGCCCGCCAGCTCCACGCTGCGGCGATCGAGGCCTACGACCTGTCGGATGTGCGACGGCTGGTCGATGTTGGCGGCGGACACGGCCACCTGGTGTCCACGATCGTGCGGCGCTATCCGGGCATGAGCGCGGTGGTGTTCGATCACCCGCACGTCGTGGCCGGCGCCGAAGCGGTGCTCGCCGACGCCGGGGTCGGTGACCGGGTCGAGCTCGTAGGCGGCGATTTCTTCGACTCTGTACCCGCCGGTGGCGACGCGTACATGCTGTCGATGATCCTGCACGACTGGAGTGACGTGGAGGCTGCGGCCATCCTGGGTAACGTGCGCGCGGCGATGGATCCGGCCGGGAGGATCCTGGTGATCGACACCGTCATTCCCGCTGGCGACACTGCCCACTTCGGAAAGCTGATCGACATCGTCATGCTTGCGTGTTTCACCGGTCGTGAGCGGACCGAGGCCGAGTTCACCGCGCTATTCGAGTCTGCCGGACTGCGCCACTGCGAGACCAGGACTACTTCGTCGCCAACCAGCGTGATCGTTGCCGCTCCGGCCAGCAATTAGCTCGCCGGTCAGGCCCCTAGGGGTTGAAGCCGGCCGGCAGCTCCAGCCGGTGCGCGCTCATGAACCCGGTGTCGGCGAGTAACTCCCGGGTGGGCCCGTCGGCGACGATCTGCCCATGGTCGATGACCAGCGCGCGCGGGCACAGCTCCAGCGCGTAGGGCAGGTCGTGGGTGACCAGCAGCGTCGTCATCCCGAGCCGCTTGATCAGGTCGGCGAACTCCCGCCGGGCCGCCGGGTCGAGGTTGGCGGTGGGCTCGTCGAGCACCAGCACCTCGGGATGCATGGCCAGCACCGTGGCCACCGCGGCGCGCCGCCGCTCACCCAGCGACAGCCGGTGCGGTGGGCGGTCGGCAGCATCCGCCAGGCCGACATAGGACAGCGCCTCAGCGACCCGGGCCTGCAACGCGTCCCCGGCAAGCCCCAGATGCGCGGGGCCGAAGGCCACGTCGCGCCCGACTGTGGGGGTGAATAGCTGGTCATCGGGGTCCTGGAAGACCACGCCGACCCGCCTGCGGACCTCGGTCAGGGTGCGCCGCCCCACTGCCACGCCGCCGATGGACACCGAGCCCGCCGACGGCGTGAGCACCCCGTTGAGCTGCAGCACCAGCGACGTCTTGCCCGCACCGTTCGGGCCGAGCAGGGCGACCCGTTCTCCGGGTTCGACGTGCATCGAGACCCCGGACAGCGCTCGGCGGCCGTCCGGGTAGGCGAAATCGAGATCTCGGACCTCGATCGCGGGGACACCACCAGCCGGCCGAGAACCGGTGAACCGCCCGCGACGGATCTGCGGTGCTGGGGTGGGCGCGCGGGTGGCCCGGCGGGCCCGCCGCCGGCCAACCGCCGGACCGTCACCGTGCGGGGTCAGCGAGATCGGTGTGCCCACCTTGGACTCGTATCCCGGCAACTGGACCCGGTAGGCGCACAGATCGCAGTTCATCCGCACGTCGCCGTGGCGCGCCTCCCGGTAGCGCTGCGCCACCAGCTGGGCCAGCCGCGGATCGGGTCCCAGGTGGGCGGCGCCGCGGACCTCGACCTCGGGGTGGTCCTGGGCCCAGCTCGCCGCCTCGGCGTAGATCTGGCTGCGCAGCACCCCGGGAAACAAGAAGAACGGGGCGACCACCGCGGTCGCGGCGCCGAGCAGACGCAGCCGTTCCAGCGCCTCGGCCACCGACGGCATCGCGACCGACACGAACCCGGGCTCGATGGTGCCCAGCCCCCGCCCATCGGCGAGTAGCCGGCCGATCTTCCACAGGTCCGCGCAGGCGTCCGGGTCGCCCGACCCTCGCCCGATCAACGCCACCCCCAACTTCTCCGGGTCGGCGTCACCGGCCGCGTCCCGGATCCGATCCGCGGCCACCTCCAGTACGTGCGGCTCGATACCCAGGTCGCGGGCCAGACAGAAATGCACCCCCGGGTGCCGGGCCCGGGCCCGGGCCAGCGCTGCGGGGCCGTCGTTCTTGAGGTGCCCGGCGGACAGCAGCACCAGTGGCACGCTGACGATCTCCGTGGCACCGCGGGCCACCAGATCGTCGATGGCCTCGTCGACGGTGGGTGAGGCCAGCTCGATGAAGCCGAATCCGGTCATCAGGTCACCGGTGACGGCGCGGATGGTCTCGGCCAGCGCCCAGAACTCGTCCACCCCGTCGGCGTCGCGGCTGCCGTGCCCCACCACCAGCATCGCTGGCCTGATGGCTGGACCCTGCGAGCAGGTCTCGCTCACGCCAGGATCGTCCCTGTGACAGCCAGCATCGGCAGTGCAAGCGCTGCTGCCCACGCCAAGCGAGATGCCGCGGCGCCGGTCAGCGCGGGCGGCGGCGCACCGGTGTAGCCGCGGGAGGCCATCGCGAGATACACCCGTTCGCCACGCTCGAAGCTGCGGACGACCAGCGCGCCGAGCCCGGTCGCCACGTCGCGGATCTGCCAGAGCCAGCGGGGGTCGGCGCCCCGGCAGGCTGCAGCGGTGCGCATCCTGGCCAGCTCAGCGAGCAGCACCTCGGTGTAGCGCACCATGAACGACGCGACCGCAGTGAACACCCGAGGCACCCGTAGCCGCTCCAGCCCGGTGATGATCTCCGGCAGCGGCGTGGTCGCGGCCAGGATCCCGGTGGTGAGCAGCCCGAACGTCGCCTTGAGTGCGATGGTTGCCGCGGCGTGCAGCCCAGGCACCGACAGGTCCACCCCGAGCAGGGTCAGCTGCGGTGGTTCGCCGAGGAATGGCAGCGCCAGCACGAACAGCAGGAACGGGACCTCCACCACCAGCCGGCGCAGCAGGGTCAACGGTGGCAACGCGGCCAGCGCGGCGACCACGGCGAGCAGCAGCAGGTACCACAGGTAGGGCCAGTACGCGCCGACCGGGGTGGCCGCGACGGTCAGCACGAACAGCCCGGTGGCGGCGACCTTGCACTGCGGTGCCATCCGGTGCACCGGGGTGTCGGCGGGGACCAGCAGCTCGGCGTGCGTCGAGCTCATCTGGTAGCCACCTGCACAAGGTCGGCGCGCAGTGCCAGCAGCCCCCGCACCACCAGCGCGGTGACCAGCCCTTCGAAGACCGCTACCAGTGCGTATACCCCGATGGTCGAGACCGCGACGGTGCGCAGCGCCACCCCGGCCGCACCGCCCACCGCGTACTCCGCGGTGAACAGCACCGCCGCGGCGAGCACCGACACACCTGCGGCGACTCCGGCGGCCACTGCTGTGCCGGTGGGCCCGCGCGGCAACAGCCGCCTCAGCCCGAGCAGCACCGGGTAGCCGACCGCGGCCGGCACCAGGGCCAGGTTCACCACGTTGATCCCGAGCGCCGACAGGCCCCCGTCACCCAGGAACAACGCCTGCACCACGGTGACCACTGTGATCACCACCGGTCCCAGCCACGGCCCGAGCAGCGCCACGGCCAGGGTGCCACCAAGCAGGTGTCCACTGGTACCGACCGCGACCGGGATGATCGGGGCCTCCAAGACCAGGAAGAACGCGGCGGCGAGACCAGCCAGCGGCAGCTGCCGCTCGGTGACGTCGAGCCCCGCGCGGCGCGCACACACCGCGAGCCCGGCTACGGCCACCACGGCACCGGCGACCGCGACCGTGGGGGAGACGAACCCGTCAGGGATGTGCACAGCTCGCCCCATACACGTCCAAGCGCGCGACGTCGCCGATCACGACCGTCAGCGGCGGGGCCAGTCGCGGGTCCGGTGGCTCGTCCAGGGTGCCGCGGACGGTGCGCTGATGTGGCCGGGTGGCGGCGCTGATGGCGGCGACCGGGGTCTCGCCGGGCATCCCGCCCGCGCGCAGTGCGACGATCACCCGGCGCAGCGCCGCCCGCCCGGTGAGCAGGACGACGGTGCCGCCCAGGCGCGCGACGGCAGCCCAGTCCACCTCATCAGGGTCGTCATTGCCGGCGACCACCGTCAACGTGCGGGACAGCCGCCGGACCATCACCGGGATCCCGGCCGCCGCCGGTGCGGCCACCGCGGCGGACACCCCGGGCACCACGTCGACCCCCACCCCTGCCTCGGCCAGTGCCATCGCCTCCTCACCACCGCGGGACACCACGAACGGGTCGCCGGACTTGAGTCGTACCACGCACGTCCCGGTCCTGCCGAGCTCGATGAGCAGCGCGTTGATCTGGTCCTGCGGCAGGGCGGGGGCGCCACCCTGCTTGCCGACGCAGTGCCGGATGGCTGTCGGCGCGAGCGCCAGGATCTCGGCCATCGACGGGCGGTCGTAGACGACGTGCTCGGCTTTCGCCAGCAGTGCGGCGCCGCGCCGGGTGAGCAGCTGCGGGTCACCTGGCCCGGCGCCGACCAGGTGCACGGTCATAATGCCGCCTCCGCGGGACCGAGTACGTCGGCGGTCACACTGCCGCCAGCGACCGCGCGGTGACCAGCCAGTCGCCGATCCGGGTGGTGCCCGAGGAGCCGACGATGATCACGGTGCGCATTCCTGCCCGGCTCGGGTCCAGCTCAGCCAGGGTGGTGAGCTCGACTCGCTCGCCGTCCCGCCCGGCATCGGTGACCAGCCCGACCGGGGTCTCGCCGGGTCGATGCTCAGCGAGCACGTCGCGGGCCCGGCCGAGCTGCCATGGCCGCCCGGCCGAACGGGGGTTGTACAGGGCGAGCACCAGGTCGGCGGCTGCCACAGCGCGCAGCCGCGCCTCCACCACCTCCCAGGGGTTGAGCAGGTCCGACAAGCTGACGCAGGCGAAGTCGCGGGCCAGCGGCGCGCCGAGCAGTGCCCCCGCCGCGACGGCCGCAGTGACGCCGGGCACCACCCGCACCGCGGGACGGCGCTGCGCCGGCAACGTTGCGGCGGTGGTCAGCGCCAGTGCGGCCATGCCATAGATCCCGGCGTCGCCGGAGGACACCAGGGTGACCCGGGCGCCGTCGGCTGCGGCGTGCACGGCGTCCACCGCACGCTGCTCCTCGGCGCCCATCGCACCCGGCACCAGCGTCTGGTGCGGGCCGGTGAGATCGGCGCACGCCGCCAGGTAGCTGCGGTATCCGATGACCACCTGCGCGTCGCGGACGGCGTCCTCAGCGGCATGCGTGCGGTGCGCAGCGCCGCCCGGTCCCAGCCCGACGACGGTGAGCGTGCCGGTCACGGCGACCGGCGCTTGGCGGTGGGGATGGCCCGCCCGGTGGTGCTGCCCGGCACCGATCGGCGGCGGCAGCCGTGTGAGTAGGTGGGGTCATAGAGCTGGCTGCGGCTGCCTGCGCCGGACAGTGCCGGCCCTACCAGCACCAGGGCGGCGGTGCGGATTCCCGATCCGGTCAGTGCGTCGGCCAGGCCGTCCACCGTAGTGGTGATCACGGTCTCGTCCGGCCAACTGGCCTTGGCGACGATGATCGCGGGGGTCTGCGGCGGGTAGCCGGTCAGGAGCTCCTCGCGGAGCGTGGCGGGTCGTGCGGCGGACAGGTAGATGGCCATCGTGGTGCCGTGGCGGGCGAAGTCGGCGACGCTGTGCCCGGCGGGCATCGACGCCGCTGTGCGGCCACCGCCGAGCCGGGTGAGCACAGCGCTCTGCGCCACCCCCGGCACGGTGAGCTCGACGCCGGCGGTGGCCGCGGCGGCGGCGAGTGAGCCGACCCCGGGCACGATCTCGAAGGCCCGGTCATGGTCGGTGCACCAGGTGATCTGCTCGGTCAGCGCGGAGTACAGCGAGACGTCCCCGGAGTGCAGCCGCACGATTGCCGCCTCCGGGTGCGCCTCGTACACCGCGAACACGTCCTCCAGCGTCATCCCCGCCGAGTCGTGCAGCGTGACGCCTTCACCGCAATGCTCGAGCACTGCGGCCGGCACCAGCGAGGACGCCCAGACCACCACGTCGGCGGTCGCAAGCCGCCGCGCCCCGCGCAGGGTGACCAGATCTGCCGCACCGGGCCCGGCGCCCACGAACGAGATCAGCCCGCTCTCCTAGTCCAGCAGGGTGTTGTCCTGCGGTCGGGCAGCGGCCAGGGTCAGGCAGGCGACCGGGTCACCCGACTTACCTGCCTCGCCCGGACCCGTAGCGGTCTGCTCGGCCTCGTGTACCACGATCGATCCGGGTCCCCGGTCGGTGAAGACGAAGGGCGCCGTGACCCGCGTTACGCCTGAGCCGGCTGCGTCAGTGCGCACGTCCAGCCAGACCTCGTTGTTCGGGTTGGCGTACTCGGGATCGGTCGATGGCTGTTGAAGCGTGGCGGCGGGATCGACGCGATTCTGGTAGTGCAGTCCCACCGAGTCGGGGCTATTGCAGGCGTTGGTGTGCGCGTGCACCGCGTAGCCCCGGTTTGGCTGTAGCCCGTTGACTGTCAGCTCCACGTTGGTGGACAGGCCCGACGGGATCATGTCGACCGCCAACCGTGCGCCGACCGGCGCCAACGCCGGATTGAACGTGATGGCGTTGGAGTCCGGGTTCGGGTCAGTGAGCGTGCCCTGGCCCTGCAGGGTGATCGCGCTTTGGGCAGGCAGGGTGAGTCCCTGGTACCCGCAGGCCATCGGTGTGGCCAGCGCCGCGGCGGCGACCAAGGCGAGCGTGAGCCGTCGGCGCATCGGCTGGCGAACGGTCACCGGCTGTGTACCCAGCTGCACGCTTGGGTACCCTGTGTGATGTTGATCGCTAAAAGAATGTCCCCTCATGGGTGTATAGTGCCCGACTCGTATGCACTGCGCGAGAAAAACTACTCGTCGGGGTCGGTTTCCATCGCGAGCACGAAGTTCTGCACGTAGCGCAGCGCCAGTTCCTGGCGGTCGGCTGGGTGCGGCGCCCAGGTCAGGGCGTCCCCCGCGCAGCGCAGCAGCTGTTCCTCGCTGAGTCTCGACATGATCAGCCGGGAGAGTTCGGGTCCGTCCAGGTCGGGACGCCACCTCCGGGCAAGCACATACTGGTCGGCCAGGGCGCTGTCGTGGTCATCAACGCTCATTTTCGGTCTCCGTTCGGCCCCTGCACCCATTGTGGCGCCAAACAGTGCGCAACGATGGATCGGTTGTGCCCAGGTCACCGGAGGAGGCGAGATGACGCGAACCCAGCATCCCATCGAGGTCGAGTCATACCGGATCCTGCGGTCCAAGGTGGACACCGCAGCGCTACCACCGGTGACCCGCGCGGTGACCGAGCGGGTGATCCACACCAGCGCGGATCTCGACTACGCCACTGATCTGGTCTGTGACGAGGACGCGCTGCGCGCCGGGCAGCGGGCGCTGGCCGCTGGGGCCGCGCTGGTGGTCGACGTCCGGATGCTCGCCGCCGGGATCACCTCGCGGCCGTGTGCGGTCGCGCTCGAGCTGTCCGGTGACCCACCCGAGGGGTTGACCCGGTCTGCGGCCGGGATCCGGACGGCCGCTGCTGAGTACCCCGAGGGCGCGGTATGGGCGGTGGGAAATGCGCCGACGGCGCTGCGCGAACTGATTCGGCTGGCCGCGGACGGCGTGGTAGCGCCAGCGCTGGTGATCGGGTTGCCGGTGGGCTTCGTGGACGCCGCGGCGGCCAAGGCGGCGCTGCGGGACTCGGGTTTGCCGGCGCTGTTCAACCGCAGCGCCAAGGGCGGCGCCGCCGTCGCCGCAGCGGCGGTGAACGCGCTGCTGTACTGGGAGCCGGCTCAGTGAAGCCGTACCTGGTGGGGCTGGATCTGGCCGGGCGCTCGGTGGTCGTGGTCGGCGCGGGCACGGTCGCGCAACGCCGGCTGCCGCGGCTCATCGCCGCGGGCGCCAACGTGCTGCTCGTCGCCCCGGAGGCCACCCCGGCCGTCGAGGCGATGGTGGGGGTTGCCTCCGGGGCGGGGGAACTGCGCTGGGAAGTCCGCGGCTACGCCGACGGGGACTTAGCGGGTGCCTGGTACGCGCTGGCCTGTAGCTCCGACCCCGCGGTGAACGCCGCGGTGGCTGCCGAAGCGCAGCGCCGGCGGGTGTTCTGCGTGCGAGCCGACGATGCCACCGGTGGCAGTGCCGTCACCGCGGCCACCGCCGAACACGACGGGTTGCTCATCGGGGTGCTCGCCGGGCGCCGCCCGCGCCGCTCCGCAGCCGTCCGGGATGCGCTGGTCGAGGCGCTGCGCACCGGGGTGGTGGACGACGCGCCGGACGCCGAAGATCACGTCGCCACTCCGGGGGTGGCGCTGGTCGGCGCGGGACCCGGTGACCCCGACCTGATCACCGTGCGCGGCCGGCGGTTGCTGGCCCGAGCCGACGTGGTGCTGGCCGACCGGCTCGCGCCTCGGGAGTTGCTCGACGAGCTCGGCGCGCACGTCACGGTGATCGACGCCGCGAAGGTGCCCTACGGCCGCGCGATGGCTCAGGACGAGATCAACGCGCAGCTCATCGAGCACGCCAAGGCCGGCCGGTTCGTGGTGCGGCTCAAGGGCGGCGACCCCTACGTCTTCGGGCGCGGCTTCGAGGAGGTGCTGGCCTGCGCGGACGCCGGGGTGCCGGTCACCGTGGTCCCCGGCATCACCAGTGCGATCTCAGTCCCCGCCGCAGTGGGGATCCCGGTGACACACCGCGGCGTCACCCACGAGTTCGTCGTCGTTTCCGGGCACGCGGCGCCGGATGATCCCACCTCGCTGGTGGACTGGCCGGCGCTCGGGCGGCTGCGCGGCACCCTGATCCTGCTCATGGCGGTCGAGCGGATCGGTGCGTTCGCCGACGTGCTGATCACCCACGGCCGGCCCCCGGACACCCCGGTCGCCGTGATCGCCGACGGCACCCTGCGCAGCCAGCGGACCGTCCGTTCCACGCTGCGCGAGGTCGCCGCAGACGTCGCCAGCGGCGGGATCCGCCCGCCCGCGATCGTCGTCATCGGGCCGGTGGTGGCGCTTCGCGCCCCGTGATTGAGTAAATGTGTTCCAGCACTCAACGCCGCTCACGACATATCCACACCGTGAGTCGATCTCTGTCATCAGCATCCGGAGTGTCAGGGAGTGCTTCTTGGTCGGTAGCGCGTCGAGTGCTGCGCGGGCGTAGGCCGTTCCGCCGTCGCGGTCCCCGGCGCGGACGAGCATCAGGCCCCGGTGCATCTCCAGATGAGTACGGAACCGGGGCAGTGACTCCGGCAGGGTTCTGTCCGCCTCGTCCTGAGCCTGGAGGGCAAGGTGCTCCTCACCCAACCGTGCGGCCATCAGCGAGATGAATACATTGAAACGCCACCACGGCACCGCATAGTCAGATTCAGCGTCGTCGGACCCGGCGGCGTCGAACACCCTGCGCCCCTCATCCAGCAGCCCCATTGCGGTGCCGGAGTCGCCACGAATGGCAGCGACGTGGGCTTTGCCCATGACGGCGTTGAGCCGACCGAGAGAGGGCCGCTCATCGAGGGCGATGGCCTGCTCGGCCAGCAGATCTGCGGCATCGAGGGACGCGCCCTCGTAGCCCAGTGCGATGGCCGCACGTCCGCGCACCCACACCCGGGCGTCCATGTCGCCGGATCGGTCGGCGAACGTGGCTGCGTGTCGGTACCAGGTGAGGGCTTTGGCGCCGTCGGCGCCGGGAAACGTCTTCCCGTACAGAGTCGCCAGCTTCGCGCCTACAGCCCAGAGACACGGGGTGTCGAGTTGCTGCTGAAGGACGACGAGGTCGGCGGCGAGACGTTTCTGGATCTCGCCAGCGCCTGAGGTCATGTAGTCGCGACCGTAGGTGACGACCGCCTGGCCCCAGTCATCCGCCGTGGGATAGCCGCCGTGGAGCGCGGCGGCGAAGCCGTGCTCGATCAGATCGGAGGCAACCAGGTGCGCGATGCTCCCGCCGACGACGTCGGTGAGAAAGCGACGACGATCCACGCCGGTCTGCTCCAGGACTTCGATGGGGACTTGCAGCACGGTAGCGAGGTGGCGCAGCCACCACGGGCCGGGGACGCGCTTGCCGGTCTCCCAGCGCGAGACGTTCTCGCGGGTCACGGTCGCGTGGTTGGCAACCTTGCACAACTTGGTGGCCAGCCGGGACTGTGACCAGCCCAAGGATTGCCGCAGCTCCCGGATGACAGCACCGAGCATGACCGGGTGGGCGCGTGACCCGCTCCTGTCGTCGACGGGCATAGCGCTCCTGCCTCTCCTGCCGTGTCGCCAGCCCCACGCTACGGCAGCGTCGTCGCCAGCGATCACCGTGTCTTGTCCGGCAGGACGCGGGCTGCTCCGGCGTTGGCGACTTCCCTGGGCAGCCCGTGGGCGATGAACCAGTCGGTCACGATCCGCACGTCCCGGTCGAGGAACGCCGGTCCCTGCGGGTTGGCGACGATGTCCACCACCTGCGGCAGGTCGATGAGGACCAGCCGCCCGCGGTGCACCAGCAGGTTGAACGGGGACAGGTCGCCATGGGCCAGGCCCTCGTCGGTGAGCATCACCAGCGCGTCGATCAGCTGGTTCCACAGCTTGCACAGCGCGGCAGGTTCGGGACGCAGTTGCGCCAGCCGGGGAGCCGCTTGCCCGTCCGGTTCATCGAGGTACTCCAGCAGCACCTCGGTGCCGTGCAGTTGCACCGGGTAGGGCACCGGGGCGCCCAGGTGCCAGAGCCGGCACAGCGCGCTGAACTCCGCGGCTGCCCACTGCCCGGACAGCAGATCACGACCGAAGGCGGTGCGCCGGGCCATCGCCCTGGTTTCCCGGGAGCGGCGTACCCGCCGCCCCTCGAGGTAGGCGGCATCGCGGTGGAACATCCGGTGTTCGGCGCTGCGGTAGCGCTTGGCGGCTAACAGGCAGGATCGGGACGTATCGGGCACTGCGCGCTCCACCAGGTGCACGTCGGCTTCCTTGCCGGTCTTGAGCACGCCGAGCTCGGTATCGACTGCGGCGAGTTCGGTGACCAGCCAATCCGGGTGGGGTGCCGGACCGTGCTGGGCGACGTCCCAGGTCGACCACCGGTCCCCGCCGATCGGGTCATCATCGGGTGGCGACGGGTTGGGGGTGCGCTGGCGGGCCGGCGGTTCGTCGTCGTCGAACTGGCGTCGATGCCGCCGTGCGCCAGCTTCATCAAGTCGGGTAACAGGGTCATCAAAGCGGCTGCGCCGCACGGGCAGCCGATCGTGCTGTGGCACGGGAGGGTCTCCTCGGGGTGACGCCACCCCGGGAGCAGATCAGCCGGCCGGGTGGCGGGAGGGCAAAGTCAGGTCGAGCTGCACACCAAAGGCAGCCATGGCCTGCCACCTCCTCCCGCTGCGTGTGCCCTCGTGCCGGGCACCTGCCGTCATCGTGACGTACAGCGTGGCCCGACACGCCGGGGCGGGCAACTGAATTCCCGACCTCAGAACTCGTAAGTCCGCGCTACGACGACGACGTCGCTGTCCGAGTGCCGTGGCTCGAGGTCTGGTGGGCGGGGCTGGAATCCGGGGACGTCGGCCAGCCCGTGGGTCTGGTCGTAGACGGCGATCCGCAGCGGACCCTGGTATGTAGTGCGCAGCGTGAGGTCGATGCCCTCAGGTGGCAGATCGCTGAAGCGCACCTCGGTGGGCCATCGGCCTTGTCCGGTGCCGACGAGGGTGATGACGGCGGGAGCGAGCCCGGGTGCGGTGACCGTGACCTGGTCGATGCGGTGGTCGATCCCCAGCACCACCTTCGGGGCCGCGCGCGGCGAGGAGACATGCAACTCGACGGTGTCGCTCTGCCGGGACCGCAGGATCACCTCGGGAGCGGGTCCGGACACGGAAGGGGCCGGACCAGTCCACACCGGTCCGTCCTCGAAGCCGGCTACGGCGGACTCGGAATGTTCGGTGACATATCTGCGGGTCCATTCGGCTGGTTCGGCATCCCGGCTCACCCAGCTGGCCCGGCCGGTGTCGGTGTCGAGCACGTAGGTCAGGTTCGCCCGGCGTGGATGTGCCGCATCGACCCGGTTCACGGCCAGGCCGGCCCCGATCAGGGCGATCACCAGGACCATTCCGGCGACCGGAACCAGCACGGCGCGGCGCCTGCCGAGAGCCTGCTCTACCGGTGGGAGGAACAGTTCGACCAGCGGCGCCACGGTGAGCCCGAACAGGGCCAGCAGTGCCGCAGCCGCCCCGCCTTCCGCAAGCCCGGCGGTGTCGAAGGTGCCCACTCCGAGCGACATCAGCAGCACGACGGCCGGGATGATGCCGGCGGTGATCGTCAGCACCGGCCAGACCGAGCGTCGTTGTGCCAGCAGGGCGACCAGCCCGCCAGCCGCCAGGAACAGCGCGGGCAGCGCGAACAGGTGCGACGTCCCGGGTGCGGCCCAGGCGGTGAGTACGCCGAGCAGCGCCAGCCAGATCAGTGGGCCGCAGGCCAGCGCGGTCGGGCCGACCCGGCGGCGCAGCAACAGGTACCAGGCCAGCACCGCGAGCCCGGCCAACCCGGCGACGGCTGACTGGTATAGCTGCGGGCGGTAGAGGAACGGGTTGTCGGCGTAGTCGGGTCGCAGCGCCACCAGGACCCACCACAGGCCCTGCGCCGCCAGGGCGGCGACGGCCAGCGGCAACACCACCGAGACGGCGCCCAGCAGCAGCCGCGGAATGGTCAGCAGCCGCCGGCGCCGGGCCAGCTCCACCAACCCGGCGAGCACGATCACGGCCAGCAGTGCCAGCGGCCACACCAGCGCTGCCGGGTAGCTGATCACGGGTCCAAGGAAGCGGAAGAAGGTCACGTCGTGGTCGGCGGCCAGCGTGGCCAGATCGGTGTTTCCCAGCGCGCGGGTGAGCCCGAGCATGTTCGCGCCGTGGTGCTGCAGGCTGGCCCGGTCGAGGTTGGCGATGCTGTCGCCCGGGGTGTGATAGCGCGCCGCGCCCTCGATGTACGCGAAGTTCATGCCGGGGAGGCCAGCTTCGGCGAACTCGGTGAAGTCGGTGTTGTTGGGCAGCAGCCGGTAGAGTGCGACCAGCGAGGAGTCGCCGTGTGGGTACGGTGCGGCGTCGGCGAACAGGTCGACCAGTGCCGCGTTGTTCCGCGACGTCTCGAACATCAGCGACGGGCCGCTGACCCCACGGGCCTCCCAATTGAGGACGACCGCCCGCTGCCGGGCCAGCGGGTGCTGGTCCGTGAATGCGGCAGCGCCGAGCAGGCCGTCCTCCTCGCCATCGGTGATCAGCAGGACCAGATCGTTGCGCAGTTGATCATGACTGCGCAACGCGCGCACGGTCTCCAGCATCGCGGCGATCGCCGCGCCGTCGTCGGAGGCACCCGGACCGGCCGTGACCGAGTCGTAGTGCGCGGCGAGCACGACGCTGCCGGTCGGGTCCCGCCCGGGAAGCGTGGCGACGATGTTGTCCACTCGGCCGAAGGCCGCGACGCCCTCGACGCCCTCGACGGTGAACGCCCCCACCCCCCTGGTGATCTCCACCGAGAACCCCGCCGAGCGCAGTGCACCGGCCAGGTAGTCCCGGGCGCGATCGCTGGCCGCGCTGCCCAGCGGGCGGGGCTCGGTGGCGAACTCGCGTAGCGGGCCCAGTGCTCGCTGCGCGCTGAACTCGTGGGCCGGCGCCGATGCGGGAACCGGGCTCGGTGCCCGGTCGGACAGCAGCGTGAGCACAACGATCACGACGACGACCAGCAGCCCGCCCCACGCGGCCGCCGTCCGGTTACCCACGATTGCTGCCCACGCAGGTCGAGAGGGTCATGCCCGCGAAGGTAACCGGGAGGACCGACAAGCCGGGCTGCGGATACGCTGCGTCCCTGCGTGTCCGCCGTCCGAGGAGCCCCAGAATCATGATCACCAGGCTGTCGACGCTGTTCCTGCGCACCCTGCGCGAGGACCCGGCGGACGCCGAGGTGCCCAGCCACAAGCTGCTGGTGCGCGCCGGGTACGTCCGCCGCGTCGCCCCGGGGGTCTATTCGTGGTTGCCGCTGGGCCTGCGGGTGCTGCGCAACATCGAGGCCGTGGTGCGCGAGGAGATGGACGCGATCGGCGCCCAGGAGATCCAGTTTCCCGCGCTGCTGCCCCGGGAGCCCTACCAGGTCACCGGGCGCTGGACCGAGTACGGCGCGAACCTGTTCCGGCTGCACGACCGCAAGGGTGCCGACTACCTGCTCGGGCCCACCCACGAGGAGCTGTTCACGCTCACCGTGAAGGGGGAGTTCAGTTCCTACAAGGACTATCCGGTGATCCTCTACCAGGTGCAGAACAAGTACCGGGACGAGGAGCGACCCCGGGCCGGGATCCTGCGCGGCCGGGAGTTCCTGATGAAGGACTCGTACTCTTTCGACCTCTCCGACGAGGGACTCGCGGAGTCCTACCGGCGCCACCGCGAAGCCTACGTCAAGATCTTCGACCGGCTCGGGCTGCGCTATGTGATCGTGTCGGCGATGTCCGGTGCGATGGGCGGCTCGGCCAGCGAGGAGTTCCTCGCCGAAGCGGAGACCGGCGAGGACACCTTCGTGCGCAGCCCCGAGTCCGGGTACGCGGCCAACGTCGAGGCGGTGACCACGCCGGTGCCGCCGGAACTGCCCATCGACGGTCAGCCGGCAGCCCAGGTGCTGCACACCCCGAACACCCCGACCATCGACACACTGGTTGCACACCTCAACGGCGCGGATCTCGGCCGCACCTTCACCGCCGCGGACACCCTGAAGAACGTCTTGGTCAAGACCCGGCCACCCGGCGTGCAGGAGTGGGCACTGCTGGGTGTCGGCATCCCCGGCGACCGCGATGTCGACCTGAAACGGCTGGCGGCCTCGTTGGAGCCGGCCGAGGTGGTGCTGCTGGACGAGTCGGACTTCGCCGCGCACCCGTTCCTGATCAAGGGGTATATCGGGCCGGGCGCACTGGCCCGCCACGACGTGCGCTACCTCGTCGACCCCCGGGTGGTACGGGGCACCGCGTGGGCGACCGGGGCCGACCAGCCCGACCACCACGTCGTTGACCTGGTATGCGGGCGCGACTTCACCCCCGACGGCATCATTGAGGCCGCCGAGGTGCGCGCCGGAGACCCGTCGCCGGACGGGGTTGGCACCCTGGTCGCCGCCCGCGGTATCGAGATCGGGCACATCTTCCAGCTCGGCCGCAAGTACACCGACGCCTTTGCGCTGGACGCACTCGGGCCTGATGGCAAGCCGATCCGGATCACCATGGGCTCCTACGGAATCGGGGTCTCCCGGCTGGTCGGCGCCATCGCCGAGCAGAGCCACGACGAGCATGGCCTGATCTGGCCCCGCGAGGTCGCCCCGGCCGATGTGCACGTGGTGATCGCGGGCAAGTCCGAGGAGATCCGGGCTGCAGGTGAGCAGCTGGCCGCCGAGCTGGGCGTGGCTGGGCTGCGGGTGATGCTCGATGACCGCCCGGCCACCCCTGGCGTGAAGTTCGCCGACGCCGAGCTGATCGGCGTGCCGACCATTCTCGTGGTGGGGCGCGGCCTGGCGTCGGGAGTCGTTGAGGTGAAGGACCGCGCCACCGGGGAGCGCACCGAGGTACCGGTTGACGGCGCGGTGGCGCACCTGCAGGAGCTGTGTTGTAAGTAGTCCTGGGTCGTGAAGAGTCAGCCGGGCAGGAAGCTCAACCGGACAGTGCGGACCGGGTTGTCGACATTGGTGTCCACCAGGCAGATCGACTGCCAGGTGCCCAGCGCGAGCTGCCCGCCGAGCACCGGGACGCTGGCGTAGGGCGGCAGCAGAGCAGGCAGTAGGTGGTCCCTGCCGTGCCCGGGCGAGCCGTGTCGGTGGCGCCAGCGTCCGTCGGCGGGCAGCAGCTCACGCAGCACGGTGAGCAGGTCAGTGTCGCTGCCCGCGCCGGTCTCGATCACCGCGAGGCCCGCGGTGGCATGGGGCACCCACACGTGCAGGAGGCCGTCCCGCGCGCCTGCTTGGTCGAGGAACGCACGGCATTCTGCGGTGAGGTCACGCACCTGCTCGCGCGAGCCGGTCTGAATACGGAATTCCTCGGTGTGCACGCCACGACGGTAGCCGCCGGCTCACGGCGCACCCGGGAACGGCACCGTAGGCGGGGTGATACCTGCGGTGGCGCGCCACCGGGTCGCCCACACGGCCGCTCGGGTCAACGCGTTCAGTGCAGCTGCGCGCAGGCCCGGCTCGGCTGGACTGTTTTCCACCACCGAGCGCCACGCCGCCGCCGCGTCGGTCTCCGCGGTCATCACCAACCGCAGTGCCGAGGCGGCATCGGTGACCGGTTCCGGGCTGAGGTAGCCCGGCTCAGCCGGCACGGGCCGCGCACCCGCGTCGATCAGCATCCGTTCGGTGGCATCGCGCCGGGTCTGGTGCGCGACCGCGGCCTCGTCGAGCTTGCCGGCCAACTCATCCGCAACGAAGGCGCCCGCTAGCCCGTAAGCCCAGACCGCTGCATGTTCAGTAGCTAGCGCAGCCTGCAGCGCATCCACCGGCACCTGACTCATGATCGATCGAGCCCGATATGGAGACATATCGCGGTCATGAGGAGTCTGATCGCTGCGATATGTCTCCATATGGCGGTCTTGGGTCGGGTGGTCACGGCAGCAGCGCGGTGTGGGTGGCGCAGCAGGCCGCTATGGAGGCCAGGAGGGCTGCGCGGTAGCCGGGAAGGGTCAGGACCAGCTGGGTTGCTTCGTCCTGGGCCGCGTGCACCGCTTGGAGCAGAGCGGCCCGAGCGCTGGCCAGGTCGGGATCGGCGGGTGGGGGCGCGGGAGTGGGTGTCGCCTGCGGGGTGGCACTGCTGGGCGCGGTTCGGACCCGGCGTAGTTCGGCACGCAGCGTGATCGCGTGTGCCATCCGGTCTGCGGCCAGTGCCGTGGCCGCTGTGGCCAGGGCAGGGCGTGCCTGGGCTCCCATCTGGGCTCCCGCCTGGGCTCCTACCTGGGCCGCCATCTCGGCCACTGCCTGCGCCAGGGCCGAGTCAGTCTCGGCGCGCCGGGCCGGTGACTCCAGCGGGTCGGGGCGCTCGGGCGCCGGCGGAGATCCGCTGCACCCGGCCAGCACTGCCGGGCCGGCGACCAGCAGCGCGGCCCCGGCTGCCAGCATGCGGCGTCGGCTGGGGCGGGGTCCGGACACGGCTGGCCATCCTGCCAGCCCCCTCGTCCGCCCGTGCACAGCACCGTGATCCATTTGGCGCAGATTGTTCCCGCGACGCGATACCCTGGGTGATCTCGACCGGGGTGCGCCCCGCGCTGGTCGTCGCCCGCATTGCCACATCGACCGACAGACAGTCACTTCCAGGCAGGAGGCTATGGTGACCACTCAGCCCGCGAACTCGGGCTCAGCGCTTGAGTCGGTGGTGCGCGACGCGGTGGTCAGTACCGGCTTCGAGCTCGAGGGCCTGGACGAGGTACGCGCAGGCCAGCGCTGGCTGGTCCGCGTGATTATCGATTCGGACGCGGGCGTCGGGCTGGACGACATCGCCACGGTGAGCCGTGCGGTATCGCTGGCCCTGGACGACCGCGACGAACTGCTCGGGGGGCCCTACACCCTCGAGGTGACCTCGCCCGGGGTGGACCGGCCGCTGACCCGGCCCCGGCACTGGCGGCGTAACCGGCTGCGGCTGGTCCGGGTCGCGGTGGCAGACAGCGCGGAGCTGGTCGGTCGGATCGGGGACTGCGACGACGAAGGCGTCACACTGCTGGTGTCGGGAGCCCTTCGCCGGGTGCGCTACGCGGAGCTGCACCGTGCGGTGGTGGAAGTGGAATTTCGCCAGCCGCCGGCCGTCGAGCTCGCTGCGCTCGACGGGGTGGGACGGCAGAACTTGGAGGAACGGTGAACGTCGACATCGCCGCGCTGCGCGCCATTGAACGGGACAAGGACATCGCCTTTGAGACGGTGCTCGAAGCCATCGAGACGGCGCTGCTCACCGCGTACAAGCATACCGAGGGCCACGAGGCGCACGTGCGCATCGATGTCGACCGCAAGACCGGCCTGGTCCGGGTGCTGGCCCAAGAGCTCGACGCCGAGGGCAACATTGTTCATGAGTGGGATGACACCCCCGAGGGGTTCGGCCGGATCGCGGCCACCACGGCCCGTCAGGTCATCCTCCAGCGGCTGCGCGACGCCGAGCATGAGCGCACCTTCGGCGAGTTCTCGGCCAAGGAGGGCGAGATCGTCGCCGGGGTTGTGCAGCGCGACGCCAGGGCGAACGCACGTGGCGTGGTAGTGGTCCAGATCGGTGAAACCGAGGGCGTGATCCCGCCCGTAGAGCAGGCGCCGAGGGAGACCTACCGCCACGGCGAGCGGATCAAGTGTTACGTGGTGGGCGTGTCCCGGGGATTGCGCGGACCGCAGATCACCCTGTCCCGCACGCATCCCAACCTGGTCCGCCGGCTGTTCGCCCTGGAAGTTCCTGAGATCGCCGATGGGACCGTGGAGATCCCCGCGGTGGCGCGGGAAGCCGGGCATCGTTCGAAGATCGCCGTGCGGTCGACCGTCCCGGGAGTCAACGGCAAGGGCGCGTGTATCGGTCCGATGGGTCAGCGGGTTCGCAACGTGATGAGCGAGCTGGGTGGCGAGAAGATCGACATCATCGATCACTCGGACGACCCCGCGACGTTCGTGGGCAACGCCTTGTCCCCGGCGAAGGTCATCTCTGTAGAAGTCGTCGATGCCCGAGCCAAGACTGCCCGGGTCATCGTCCCCGATTTTCAGCTGTCGCTGGCGATCGGCAAGGAGGGCCAGAACGCCAGGCTGGCCGCTCGGCTGACCGGCTGGAAGATCGACATCCGCAGCGATGCGGACCCGATGGGGTCCCCGCCGGTTGGTGCGCCGCGCGCCGAGGTACCGGTGACCAATGCCGGTTCTCCACCAGCGACCGGCGCGCGCTAGAATTGTGATGGCCCGCCGTCGGGGGACGGTCTACGCCTGCCCGGACGAGATCCGGCACCGCCGCCGCGAGCGGCCCGCCGAGCCTATCCGGACCTGCGTAGGTTGCCGGACCAGGGCGGCGGCTTCCGGATTGCTGCGTGTGGTGGCGGTGGACGAGACCTTGGTCCCGGACCCGCGGCGTCGGCATCCTGGTCGGGGCGCGTGGATGCACCCCGACATCAGGTGTCTGCGTCTTGCCGAGCGGCGCCGGGCTTTTCCGCGGGCGTTGCGCCGCGCGGGGACGCTCGACACCGTCGCGGTGCACGCCTACCTCACCCAGCCGCCTGGAGATGCCATCGGTCCTCGGTTCGCCGCGGACCCACCCGAGTCCCGGGACCACCCGGGCGCACGGTCAACGTAGAGAGCAGGCCGATCCGACATGTACCCGCAGCCGTGAAGCTCTGACAGCGATGGACATGCGTTAGCAACGGGGTCGAGCGGGATTGCCGCCGGCTCCATCAGTGAGGAGAGCAGTGGCAGGCAAGGCCCGCGTGCACGAGCTGGCGAAAGAGCTCGGTGTCACCAGCAAAGAAGTTCTCAAGAAACTCGCCGATCTCGGTGAGTATGTGAAGTCTGCCTCCTCAACGGTGGAGGCGCCGGTCGCCCGCAAGCTTCGTGACTCGTTTCCCTCCGGGACAGGGTCTGCGTCGCAGGCTAACGGTGCATCGGCCAGTGGTCGCAGCAGCGGTGGTGGTTCCCCTGCATCCCGCCCCCCGGCAGGTTCTGGTACACCCAGGCCCGGCCCCGCGCCGCCCCGTCGGCCGGTGCCTGCACCGGATGTTGCCGTTGCGGGGACACCCCCGCGCTCGACGCCCGCGGAGCCTGTTGTGGAGCGTCCGGTGACTCCCCAGCGCCCGGCCGCCGCGGAGCATCGGAAAACTCCCCAGCCTCCGGCCGTCGATGAGCGCCCAGCTGCGGCGAGTAGTCCGGCGCGCCCCCAGCGCCCGGCTGCGGACCACCGGGTGACTCAGCAACGCCCGCCGGTCGACCAGCGTCCAGGCCCGCGGCCTGACGATGGCGGTGCCTCTGACACGGCTGCCGGGGCGCCTCGCCCGCGGTTGCCGAAGCCGGGTCCGCGGTCGCCTCGGGTCGGTAACAACCCCTTCGGTGTCGGCGGTTCTGCACCGTCGCGCTCGTCGGGACCCCGACCAGGTCCGGCCGGAGGTCCGACTGGGCCCGGCAACATGCCACCCCGTCCTGGGGGAGGTAGCCGCCCGTCCTCAGGTCGCAGCGGCCCGACCGGTAGTGGCGGACCGCGACCGAATCCCGGCATGATGCCGCCGCGGCCGCCCAGCCCGGGCACGGGACCGAGCCGCTCGAGTCGGCCTGGTTCCGGTGATGGCGCGCGCAGCGGTCCTGGCGGTCCCGGTGGTGGCCGCGGCGGCCCCGGCGGCCCCGGCGGTCGTGGTGGTGGCGGCGGTGGCGGTGGCGGATTCCGCGGTGGTGGCGGCGGTGGCACCGGTGGTGGCGGTGGTGGCGGAGCTCCGGCTGGCGGCGGCTTCCGGGGAGGACCAGCGCGTCCCGGTGGCGGCGGTGGTGGTGGGGGTGCCGGTGGTCGTGGCCGTGGCGGCGCGGCCGGTGCCTTCGGCCGCCCTGGTGGCCCGGCGCGCAAGGGCCGCAAGTCCAAGCGGCAGAAGCGCCAGGAATTCGACAACATGCAGGCGCCGTCGGTCGGCGGCGTCCGGCTGCCGCGCGGTATCGGCGAGATCGTCCGGCTGCGTCGCGGCTCCTCGCTCACCGACTTCGCCGAGAAGATCGACGCCAACCCGGCCGCGCTGGTGCAGGCGTTGTTCCACCTGGGCGAAATGGTGACGGCGACCCAGTCCGTCTCCGACGACGTGCTGGAGTTGCTGGGCCAGGAGATGAACTACAAGATCCAGGTCGTCAGCCCCGAGGACGAGGATCGCGAGTTGCTGGAGTCATTCGACCTGTCCTATGGGGAGGACTCCGGTGGCGAGGGGGACCTCGCATTCCGGCCACCGGTGGTCACCGTCATGGGTCACGTCGACCACGGCAAGACCCGCCTGCTCGACAGCATCCGCAAGGCAAACGTGATGGGCGGCGAGGCCGGTGGGATCACCCAGCACATCGGCGCTTACCAGGTCGCCACCGAGCTGGACGGTGTGGAGCGGCTGATCACGTTCATCGACACCCCGGGCCACGAGGCGTTCACCGCGATGCGGGCCCGCGGTGCGAAGTCGACTGACATCGCGGTGCTGGTGGTGGCCGCCGACGACGGCGTCATGCCGCAGACGGTGGAGGCGATCAATCACGCGAAGGCGGCCGGCGTGCCGGTCGTGGTCGCGGTGAACAAGATCGATAAGGAGGGCGCGGACCCGGTTCGGATCCGCGGTCAGCTCACCGAGTACGGGCTGGTGCCCGAGGACTACAGCGGCGACACGATGTTCGTCGATATCTCCGCCAAGGAGGGCACCAACATCGACTCGTTGCTGGAAGCGATCCTGCTCACCGCGGATGCCTCGCTGGATCTGCGCGCCAACCCTGGCATGGAAGCTCAGGGGGTGGCGATCGAGGCGCATCTGGACCGTGGCCGCGGTCCGGTGGCCACCGTGCTGGTGCAGCGGGGCACGCTGCGGGTCGGTGACTCAGTAGTCGCCGGCGACGCCTACGGCCGGGTCCGCAGGATGGTCGACGAGCATGGCGATGACGTCATCGAGGCGTTGCCGTCGCGGCCGGTGCAGGTCCACGGGTTCACCTCGGTGCCGGGTGCGGGCGACAACTTCCTCGTCGTCGACGAGGACCGCATCGCCCGCCAGATCGCCGACCGCAGGCGTACCCGGGAGCGCAACGCCGAGCTCGCCTCGCGGCGCCGCCGGGTCAGCCTGGAGGATCTGGACCAGGCGCTCAAGGAGACCAACGAGCTCAACCTGATCCTCAAGGGCGACAACTCCGGCACGGTGGAGGCGTTGGAAGACGCCCTGCTGAAGATCGACGTCGGCGAGGAGGTCGAGCTGCGGGTCATCAGCCGCGGTGTCGGTGGCATCACCGAGAGCGATATCAACCTCGCCATCGCGGACAACACCGTCGTGCTCGGGTTCAACGTCCGGGCCGACGGTAAGGCCACCGCGCTCGCCAACCGCGAGGGTGTGGAGATCCGCTACTACTCGGTGATCTACCAGGCGATCGATGAGATCGAGCAGGCCCTCAAGGGCATGCTCAAGCCGGAGTACGAGGAGGTGGCGCTGGGCCGGGCCGAGGTCCGCGACGTGTTCCGGTCCTCCAAGGTCGGCACCATCGCCGGCTGCATGGTCACCTCGGGGGAGATCCGGCGCAACGCCAAGGCCCGGCTGCTCCGGGACAATGTGGTCGTCCGCGAAGACTTCACGGTGTCGTCACTGCGCCGATTCAAGGATGACGCGGCATCGGTCCGTGAGGGCTTCGAGTGCGGTCTGACGCTCTCTTCGTACCACGACCTTCGGGTCGGCGACGAGATCGAGACATACGAGATGCGCGAAAAGCCCCGCGCCTGACCATCCCGGGGGTTGGTGGCTCTTCACGGACCACCAACCCCGGGGTTGGTGGTCCGTGAAGAGCGACAAACCCGGTGGTGAGCGGTGTATGTCGGCGCCTTGGAGCTGGACGTCCTGTTCGGTGACGTTCGTTCCCTCAAACAGAAGCGCTCGCTGGTCCGACCCGTGGTCGCGCAACTTCGGCAGCGCTTCGACGTCGCGGCGGCCGAGGCCGGGCATGCGGACCTGCACCGCCGGTCGCTGATCGGCGTGGCCGCCGTTGCCGCCGAAGCCGGCCATATCCGCGATGTGCTCGACGCATGCGAGCGGCTCGTCGCCGGACGACCCGAGCTGGAGCTGTTGGCCGCTCGGCACCGGATGCTGGGTCCAGACGACAACTAGCCTGGGTACCTCCGGGCCGTGTCCGAAGAACGGAATGTGAGGAGAACGCTGAGATGGCCGACCCCCCACGGGCCCGCCGGCTCGCCAAACGGATTGCCCAGATCGTCGCGTCCGGTCTGGAACACGACGTGAAAGATCCACGGCTGACGATGGTGACGATCACCGACGCGAAGGTCACCGGGGATCTTCGGGACGCGACGGTCTACTACACGGTGCTCGGGGAGACCGTCGACACCCCGGCGGACACCGCCGGGGCGGCGGCTGCGCTGGCCAGCGCGACCGGAGTGCTGCGTTCCCTGGTCGGCCGCGGAACAGGTGTCCGGTTCACCCCCACCCTGACCTTCTGCTGCGACAACATCCCGGACGGGGTGCGCCGGATCGACGAGTTGCTAGCTCAGGCACACGACGCCGACGCCGAGGTCGCCCGCATCGCGGCGGGCGCGTCGCCCGCCGGTGAGCCCGACCCGTACCGTCCGCCCCGCGACTCCACCGCGGACGATGACTGACCGCCACGCCGCCGGAGTGGCCGTCGACCCGGACTCAGAACTGCGCGCCGCTGTGGAGCTCATCCGTGGCGCGCGGGATGTCACGCTGGTTGCCCACGTGCAACCGGACGCCGACGCGCTGGGCAGCGCGTTGGCCCTCGGCCTGGCACTCCACCAGCGCGGCGTGACGGTGCGGGTGACCTTCGGTGAGCTGGCCGACGCCCCGGAGTCGCTGCGTGGGCTGGACGTCGCGGGCCTGCTCGTGTCGCCGGAGGAGGTACCTGCGCAGCCGGAGCTGCTGGTAGCGCTGGACACCGCGAACTCCGACCGGCTGGGCTGCCTGTCGGACCGGGTGGATACCTCCGGCGCCGTGCTCGTGATCGATCACCACGCCACCAACGATCGATTCGGTACCCATCACGTGGTGGACGTGAGAGCGGAGGCCACCGCGGTGCTCGTGCTGCGGCTGCTCGACGCGCTCGGTGTGGAGCTCGACGAGCCGATCGCCCGCTGCCTCTACGCCGGCCTGGTGACCGACACCAGCTGCTTTCGCCGCGCCGACCAGGGCACCCACGCGATCGCCGCCCGGTTGCTGAGTGCGGGAGTCGACCCCGACGCGACCACCCGCGAGCTCCTGGACACCCACCCGTTCGGCTGGCTGGCCATGCTGGGAACCGTGCTCGGTAGCGCGCAACTCGAGTCCACGTCAGCCCAAGGCCTGGGGCTGGTGCACACCACGGTGCGGCTTGCTGACGTGGCGGGACTGCGTAGCGAGGAAGTCGAGAGCGTGGTGGATCTGGTGCGGACCACATCGGAGGCCGAGGTCGCTGCGGTCCTCAAGGAGGTCGGCCCGGACAGGTGGTCGGTGTCGCTGCGAGCCAAGCAGCGCCTGGACGTCTCGGCCGCGGCGGCAGAGCTCGGCGGTGGCGGCCACCGCCTCGCCGCCGGCTTCAGGGCCAACGGTACTGCGCAGGACGTCCTGGACGCGCTGCGCGCCGCCCTGGACCGCGCACCCACGGTTCGGTGACCCCGGACGCGTCCACAGTCCCTCCCCGGCGGGTGCTCGCGCTGGCCGTACCTGCTCTGGGTGTGCTCGCCGCCGAACCGCTCTACCTGCTGGTGGACACCGCCGTGGTGGGCCGGCTTGGTGCCGTCCCGTTGGCCGCGCTGGCCGTCGGCGGCGTGGTGCTCGTGCAGGTCTGCACCGGGCTCACCTTCCTGTCCTACGGCACCACCGCCCGCACCGCGCGGTTGTACGGATCGGGGCAGCGTGGCGCGGCGGTGGCCGAAGGCGCCCAGGCCAGCTGGCTGGCGCTCGGGGTCGGCGGGGTGGTCCTGGTCGCGGGGCAGCTCGCCGCTGGGCCGGTGGTGCGCTTGCTCGCCGGCTCCGGACCGGTGGCCGACGCGGCGGTGGGGTGGCTGCGCATCGCGCTGTTCGGGGCACCGTTCGTGCTGGTCACCCTCGCCGGCAACGGGTGGATGAGGGGAGTGCAGGAAACTGCACGCCCGCTGCGTTACGTCCTGATCGGTAACGGGATCTCGGCCGTGCTGTGCCCGGTGCTGGTGCATGGCGCCGGGCCGGTGGCCGGCATCGGGCTGCCCGGTTCGGCGGTGGCCAACGTCGTCGCGCAGGTACTGGCCGCCGGGCTGTTCCTGCGGGCGTTCGTGGCTGAGCGGGTCACCCCACTGCCGAGCTGGCCGGCAATGCGGGCGCAGTTGGGGATGGGCCGCGATCTCGTCCTGCGCACGGCTGCCTTCCAGGCCTGTTTCCTGTCCGCAACCTCGGTGGCGGCGAGGACCTCGGCGGCGACGGCCGGCGCGCACCAGATCGTGCTGCAACTGTGGTCCTTCCTCGCGCTGGTGCTGGACTCGCTGGCGATCGCGGCGCAGTCCCTGGTGGGCGCGGCGCTGGGCTCGGGCGACGAGCGCGGCGCCCGATCGCTGGCTTGGCAGGTCACTCGCTACGGGCTGGCGTTCGGCATCGCGCTGGGGCTGGTGTTCGCCGCCGCCGAGCCGCTGCTGCCGCAGCTGTTCACCTCCGACGGCGCCGTGCTGGCCGAGATACCGCACGCCTGGTGGTTCTTCGTGGCGCTGCAGCCGGTGGCGGGCGTGGTGTTCGCGCTGGACGGGGTGCTGCTCGGGGCGGGAGACGCCGCGTTTCTGCGGACATCGACGCTGGTCAGCGCGCTGGTCGGGTTCCTGCCGGTGGTGTGGGCGTCCTTTGTGTTCGGCTGGGGGCTGATCGGCATCTGGTCGGGGCTGGCCGCGTTCATGCTGCTGCGCCTGGGATTCGTCCTGGCCCGGACTCGCGGCACCCGCTGGGCCGTCACTGGCGCCGTGCGCCACCTCGGCAGGATTGCGCCATGAACTCCGCGCTGGAGCCCGCCGGCCTGGTGGTCGTGGACAAGCCGGCCGGGATGACCTCGCACGATGTGGTCTCCCGGCTGCGGCGGCTGCTGGGCACCCGCCGGATCGGGCATGCCGGCACCCTGGACCCGATGGCCACTGGCGTGCTCGTCTGCGGCGTGCAGCGGGCCACCAAGCTGCTCGGGTACCTCCCGCTGGAACCCAAGGTCTACCGGGGCACGGTGCGGCTCGGTGTGTCCACCAGCACCGACGACGCGGAGGGCGAACGCACCGGGGGCGCCGACGCATCCGCGCTGAGTGAGCCGGCGATCCGCACGGGCATCGCGGATCTCAGCGGTGCCATCGACCAGGTGCCCAGCGCGGTGAGCGCGATCAAGATCGGCGGCAGGCGCGCTTACGCGCTGGCCCGCGCCGGCGAGCAGGTCACGCTGGCCGCCCGGCCGGTCAGCGTGTCCCGGTTCGATTTGCTCGAGCTGCGCCGCGGGGACCGGGTCACCGACCTCGATGTGCTGGTGGAGTGCAGCGGCGGCACCTACGTTCGGGCGCTGGCCAGGGACCTCGGCGCCGCGCTCGGAGTCGGGGGACACCTCACCGCGCTGCGCCGCACCCGGGTGGGTCCCTACGGCCTGGACGTCGCCCTTACCCTCGATGAGCTCGCGGGTAGTCCGGGTCTGTCGGTGGAGCTGGACGAGGTGGTGGCGGCCGTGTTCCCGCATCGCACCGTGGACGCTGCGCAGGTCCGCGTACTCGCGAATGGCGGGTGGTTGCCGGCGGCCGGGCTGGCCGGGACGCACGCCGCGATCGATTCCGAAGGCCGTGCCGTCGCGCTGCTCGCCGAGCGTGCCGGGCAGGCTCGTCCGGTCCTGGTGCTGCGGCCCGCAAGCGGGTAGGTCCGGGCGGCGGGTGGACCGGTTAGTCTCATCGCCCGTGCAGCGCTGGCGAGGGATCGAGGCCATCCCGAACGGTTGGGGCCGCAGCGTGGTGACCATCGGGGTGTTCGACGGGGTGCACCGTGGCCACGCTCAGCTGATCGGGCAGGCGGTGCGGCGCGCCCGGGAGCTGAGCGTTCCGTGCGTGCTGATGACCTTCGACCCGCATCCCTCTGAGGTGGTCCGCCCCGGCAGCCATCCGGCGCAGCTCACCACCCTTCGACGCCGTGCCGAGCTGGTCGAACAGCTGGGTGTCGAGGTGTTCTTGGTGCTGCCGTTCACCGTCGAACTATCCCGGATGCCGGCCGACGAGTTCGTCCACGAGGTACTCGTGGAGCGCCTGCACGTGGCTGAGGCCGTCGTCGGGGACAACTTCACCTTCGGTCACAAAGCGCTGGGCAACGTCGAGTTGCTCCGGGCCTTGGGCCAGCGGTTCGGGTTCACCGCCGGAGACGTGGGGCTGCTGTCCCAGGGCGGGTTGACCTTCTCCTCCACCTACATCCGCTCCTGCATCGACGCCGGGGACGTGGCGGCCGCTGCGACCGCCCTGGGCCGTCCACACCGGGTGGAGGGCATCGTGGTCCGCGGTGACCAGCGCGGCCGCAGCATGGGCTACCCGACGGCGAACCTGTCGACCCCACGGCACACCGCGATCCCGGCCGACGGTGTGTACGCGTGCCGCTTCGTGCACCGCGGCCGGGAGCTGGCCGCGGCGGGGTCGGTCGGTACCAACCCGACCTTCTCCGGACGGGAGCGCCGGGTCGAGGCATTCGTGCTGGATGTGGACGAGGACTTCTACGGCGAGCAGGTGGCGCTGGACTTCGTCGAGCGACTGCGTGGCATGTGGCGCTTCGATACCCCTGAGCAGCTCGTTTCCCAGATCGACGACGACGTGGCGCGAACTCGGGAGGTGCTCGACCAGAACGGTTGAACCCAGCACAGCTGAGCCCTGGGCCGATCGCGACCGCCGACCTCTGCGGCCTGGCAGGATGCCGGTCACCGCCCGATGTGAGTATCTGGCTGGTGCCGGTTTGGGCAGGGAAGGGGAGGCCGGTGGAGGAGCAGCTCACCGTCACGCGGAATGTAGCCCTGCAGCGGGAGTGGTACGGGGAGCCACTCGGCGATCGGGTGCGACGGCTTGTCGTCGCTTTCGATGTCTCCCAGGCGCAGTTGGCCGACGTCCTCGGGCTGAGCCCACCGATGCTCAGCCAGCTGATGAGCGGGCGCCGAGCAAAGATCGGCAATCCCGCGGTGCTGGCTCGAATGGTGATGCTCGAGCGCCGGGTGCTCACCCCTGACGTTGCCTCCGGCGACCCGGCGGGGATCCGTGCCGCGCTGGACGAGGTGCGCGACTCCCGGCCCACCGTCAGTTGCGACACGTTGCCGGTCGAGGAACACGGTGACGAGGTCCTCGTCCCGAGACTGCGCAGATTGGCCGGTCCCGCCGAGCTGGCGGCCGCGGCCGACTTGCTGCAGGACGAGTTCCCGCTGCTCGCCGGATTGTTTCGACGCGCCGTCGCCAACCCGGATGTCGAGTAGCTCGCCCAGTGATCTAGGGCGATGCCGGGTGTCGACGGGTGAACTGGTAACCTCGGCACGGGTCCGGCTGCGGTCCGTGGCGGTCGGCACCGTCGGCAGAGGCCTGCCCCGGTTTCGCGGCCCACCATGCTCCGGTTCTCTCAGGCACGGAGCAGGGGTGAGTCCCGGGGCCCGCACGGTACGCAGATGACAGGAGAAGATCGACCCGTGGCGCTGTCCACCGCACAGAAGAGCGAGATCCTGGCCGAGTACGGGCTGCGTGGAGGGGACACCGGTTCCCCTGAGGCGCAGGTGGCCCTACTGACCAAGCGGATTGTGGACCTCACCGAGCACCTCAAGCAGCACAAGCACGATCACCACTCCCGGCGGGGCCTGCTCCTGATGGTCGGCCGCCGCCGCAACCTACTGAACTACCTCGCCAAGGTCGACATCGCGCGCTACCGATCGCTGATCGAGCGCCTCGGCCTGCGCCGTTGACCCGCGCTGTAGACCCAGGCTGCTGAATTACAACCACACATCGCCGCACGAGCCGCTTCGCCACCCGTCGTCGGGGAGCGTCGTCCGCCGGTCCTCGGTAGTGGCTGTCGGGAGAGCACTGTGATGCTCCCGGGAGCTTCGATCGAAGACCGGCCTCGTCCTCGCTCCCGCACCGGTGGTACCTCCGCGGTTTGCGTTGCGAGGAGGAGATGAATTGACCGACCCCATTACCACTTCCGCAGATACGGTGCATGAGACCACCGCAGTCCTGGACAACGGCGCCTTCGGTACCCGCACGGTGCGCTTCGAAACGGGCCGGCTGGCCCGCCAAGCCGCTGGATCCGTCGTCGCGTATCTCGATGACGAGACGATGCTGCTGTCCGCCACCACGGTGTCCAAGCAGCCCAAGGACCAGTTCGACTTCTTTCCGCTGACCGTCGATGTCGAGGAGCGGATGTATGCGGCCGGGCGGATTCCCGGCTCGTTCTTCCGCCGTGAGGGCCGACCGTCCACCGACGCGATTCTCACCTGCCGGCTGATCGACCGGCCGCTTCGCCCTACCTTTGTGGACGGCCTGCGCAACGAGGTCCAGGTTGTCATCACGGTGCTCAGTCTCAACCCGGCCGACCCCTATGACGTGCTCGCGATCAACGCCGCGTCAGCGTCCACTCAGCTGTCCGGTCTGCCGTTCTCCGGTCCGGTCGGCAGCACGCGGGTCGCCCTCATCGACGGCACCTGGGTGGCCTTCCCGACCCACGAGCAAGTCCAGCGGGCGGTGTTCGACATGGTCGTCGCCGGCCGGATGGTCAGTGCCGGCCCCGACAGCGACGTCGCGATCATGATGGTCGAGGCCGAGGCCACCGAGACGGTCATCGAGCTGGTGGCCGGCGGTGCGCAGGCACCGACCGAGGAGGTGGTGGCCGCCGGGTTGGAGGCCGCCAAGCCGTTCATCCGCGCGCTGTGTCAGGCCCAGCAGGAGCTGGCGCGGGCGGTCGGCAGGCCGACGCTGGAGTTCCCCACCTTCCTCCCCTACCAGCCCGACGTCATCGAGGCGGTCCGCGGGGCGGTGGCCGACGAGCTGACGAAGGCGCTCACCATCGCCGGCAAGAAGGAGCGCGAGAATCGGCTCGATGAGCTCAAAGCCGGTTGTCTGGAGCAGCTGGCTGAGTCCTTCGAGGGCCGGGAGAAGGAGATCGGCGCCGCGTTCCGAGCCGTGACCAAGTCCGCAGTGCGTCAGCGCATCCTGCGCGACAAGGTGCGTATCGACGGCCGTGGCATCACCGACATCCGGCCGCTGTCGGCGGAGGTCGAGGTGATCCCCCGGGCGCACGGGTCGGCACTGTTCGAACGCGGCGAGACCCAGATCCTCGGCGTCACCACCCTGAACATGCTGCGCATGGAGCAGCAGATCGACTCGCTGGGTCCGGAGACCAGCAAGCGTTACCTGCACCACTACAACTTCCCGCCGTACTCCACCGGGGAGACCGGCCGGGTGGGTTCGCCCAAGCGACGCGAGATCGGGCACGGTGCGCTGGCCGAGCGGGCCCTGATGCCGGTACTGCCCAGCCGCGAGGACTTCCCTTACACCATTCGCCAGGTCTCCGAGGCGCTGGGCTCCAACGGCTCGACGTCGATGGGCTCGGTCTGCGCGTCCACGATGTCGTTGCTCAACGCGGGCGTGCCGCTCAAGGCGCCGGTGGCGGGTATCGCGATGGGCCTGGTCTCCGGTGAGCTCGATGGTCAGAACGCGTTTGTCGCGCTCACCGACATTCTGGGCACCGAGGACGCCTTCGGTGACATGGACTTCAAGGTGGCCGGCACCAAGGACTTCGTCACCGCGCTGCAGCTGGACACCAAGCTGGACGGTATTCCCTCCGAGGTCCTCGCGGCGGCGCTGTCCCAGGCCCGGGACGCCCGGCTGACGATCCTCGACGTGATGGCCCAGGCCATCGCCGGGCCGGACGAGATGAGCCCGTACGCCCCGCGGGTCACCGCGATCAAGATCCCGATCGACAAGATCGGCGAGGTGATCGGCCCGAAGGGCAAGATGATCAATTCGATCACCGAGGAGACCGGGGCGGACATCTCCATCGAGGACGACGGCACGATCTATGTCGGCGCCAACGACGGTCTGTCCGCCGAGGCCGCCATCGACCGGATCAATGCAATCGCCAACCCGCAGCTGCCCAAGGTCGGAGAGCGGTTCCTGGGGACCGTGGTCAAGACCGCCGCCTTCGGCGCCTTCGTCTCGCTGGTACCGGGCAAGGACGGCCTGGTGCACATCTCCAAGCTGGGCAACGGCAAGCGCATCGGCAAGGTCGAGGATGTGGTCAAGGTCGGCGACAAGCTGCGCGTCGAGGTGGCCGACATCGATAACCGGGGCAAGATCAGCCTGGTGCCGGTCCCCGAAGACAACACCGACGACACCGTCACTGCCTCCGGTGTCGACCCGGTCATCGAGGCGCCGGCCAGCACGTGACCCCACGGCAGGGCCCCGATGGCGGGACGCTTCAGCGAAGCGTGCTGCCCTGCGGATTGCGAGTGGTGACCGCGGAGCTGCCTGGTTCGCGGTCCGCCGTCGTCGGGATGTGGGTAGCGGTGGGTTCGCGCGACGAACCCCCCGCGGTGGCCGGTGCGGCGCACTACCTGGAGCACCTGCTGTTCAAGGGCACCGCGCGGCGTACCGCGGCGGCGATCGCCGAGGAGATCGACGCGGTGGGCGGTGAGCTCAACGCGTTCACCGACAAGGAGCACACCTGCTACTACGCGCACGTGCTGGACTCGGATCTCGAGCTGGCCGTCGACTTGGTGTGCGACGTGCTCGGTGACGCGCTGCTCGACCCCTCCGACGTGGATCTCGAACGTGGCGTGGTGCTCGAGGAGATCGCAATGCGCGACGACGACCCGGAGGACCTGGCGCATGACGAGTTCTGCGCTGCGTTGCTCGGAACGCATCCACTGGGTCGCCCGATTCTGGGCACCGAAGAATCGATCACCGGGATGACCCGTGAGGCGCTGCACCGCTTCTACCGGCGGTGCTACACACCGGAACGGATGGTGCTGGCGGTGACCGGCAACGTCACCCACCGGGCGGTGCTGGCTGCGCTGCAGGACAGCTTCGCACACCACCTGACCGGTTTCGCGCAACCGGTGTGCCCGCGGCGCGGCCGAGCCAGAATCACCGGCAGGCGCCGGCTGGCCGTCTGCGACGACCATTCCGAGCAGGCCCACCTCATGCTGGGTGTGCAGGCCACGGACCGGCATGACGACCGGCGACCGGTGCTCCGCGTGCTTAATGCCGCGCTGGGCGGCGGGATGAGCTCACGGCTGTTCCAGCACGTCCGCGAGCAGCGCGGGCTGGCTTACTCGGTGTACTCCTCGGTGGCCTGCTACGCCGACACCGGCAGCCTGTCGATCTATGCCGGCTGCTCCCCGCAGCGGCTGGGCGAGGTGGCGACGGTGGTGGGCGACGTGCTGGCCTCGGTGGCCCGCGACGGTCTGTCCGATGCCGAGCTGGCCCGCGGCAAGGGGCAGCTGCGCGGCGGGCTCGTGCTGGGACTGGAGGATCCGGGTTCCTGGATGACCCGGATCGGCAAGGCCGAGCTGCACCACGGTGCGCACCGCACCGTGACCGAAGAGCGACGACTGATCGACGCGGTGACCGCAGACCAGGTCGCCGAGCTCGCCCGCGAGTTCCTGCGCCGGCCGGTCACCGCCGCTGTGGTGGGTCCCTACCCGCACGCTCAGGACCTACCCGGCGAGATTGCGGAGCTGATCGCATGACCCCCGCGGAGCAGTCCAGCGTCGCCAACGACCGCTCGGCGGACAACCCGATCAGGGTCGGGGTGCTCGGGGCGCGCGGCCGGGTGGGCACCGAGGTGTGCAAGGCCGTGGACGCCGCCCAGGACATGGAACTCGTCGCAATGGTCGACGCGGGTGACTGGATGTTCAACGTCGCCGACGCGGGCGCCGAAGTGGTCATCGACTTCACCCACCCCGACGTGGTGATGGACAACGTGCGGTTCTGCGTGGACCAGGGCATTCACGCCGTCGTGGGCACCACCGGCTTTACCGACACCCGGCTGGCCCAGGTCCGCGAATGGCTCGCACCCAAGCCGGACCTCGGGGTGCTGATCGCCCCGAACTTCGCTATCGGGGCGATCCTGTCGATGCGTTTCGCCGCGATGGCCGCCCGGTTCTATGAATCGGTGGAGGTTGTGGAGCTGCACCACCCGCGCAAGGCCGACGCACCTTCGGGTACCGCAGCCCGCACCGCGGCGCTCATCGCAGCCGCCCGGGCCGAGGCCGGGATGGGCCCGCCACCGGATGCCACTACCCAGTCCTTGCCCGGGGCCCGGGGCGCCGATGTCGACGGGGTGCGGGTGCATGCGGTGCGGGTGGCCGGGCTCGTCGCCCACCAGGAGGTGCTGCTGGGCACCGAGGGTGAGACGCTGACGATCCGGCACGACACGCTGGATCGCTCGGCGTTCACGCCCGGCGTCCTCCTAGCCGTCCGCTCAGTACTCCACCAACCAGGCCTCACCATAGGCCTAGAACCCCTGCTCAACCTGTAACCCCGCTCAACCTGTAACCCCGCTCAACCTGTAACCCCGCTCAACCTGTACCCGCAGACCGCCATTCGGAGCCAACTCCGTGGGCGCGACGCGCCGCCCTGGTGGGTGAAATGGGGGCTGCTGCCGCGCGTGACAGCCCTACGTGCGCCGAGTTCGACACCAGGGCTGCCCGCGCCGCTTCGGACAGCCCTGGTGTCGAAC
>JBOHGG010000050.1:0-38123 GCA_050700115.1 Pseudonocardiaceae bacterium | reverse complement strand
ACGGTCCGTTTCTTTCGAATTGAGTCTGGCAACCCAATTCTTTCGAGAAGCGGGCCGTCGTCCAAATAGGCGCGCCGCGGACGACTCATCTATAATTTATCAGGGCTCGTGAATAACCCTCCTGGTATGTGGGTTTTCACGCGCTGCGACGCCTGAGAAGAAGAATCTGGGATTTGCCTGAGGATTTCTCGAGAAGTTCGCATACAGTGTTTCAACTGTGGCCGGCACGGCGACTTAATAGAGTATGAAGCGCCTACTGATACCGGTAACAGTGGCGCTACTCTGCGTTGCTGGTCTCGAGTTTTCCTCGGCAACGGCGGTCGCGTCGAACTCCTACGAATCGATAGCGGGCCGGCACCTCACGGCGACCACGCACGACAACCGGCCTACCACCGCACCGGACACCAGCAGCATGACCCCGCCTGGCCCACCGATGACCACCACCCCGGTTCCCTCCCCACCTGACCACGCCACCGCGGCAGCGGAAGTGCAGCAGGCGATACATGCGGTCCTGCCGAACGCCCAGGTCGGCTTCGCGGTCTTCGACCGGCAGAACAACACGGTGCTGACCAGCCAGGACGCCGACCGGCAATTCGCGTCCATGTCGGTGGTCAAGTTGCTGATCGCACTGGACGCGCTGGCGAGGGACAACTGGGCGACCCCAGACGACATGACGCAGCGGCAGTTACACCAGATGCTCGCCGACAGCGATGACGACATCGCTAACAGCCTGTGGAGCACCAACGGTGGCCCCGCCATCGTGACCAGGATGGCCGGCCAGTTCGGGCTCACCGGCACCCAGCCGCCCAAGAATCCCAGCAGGTGGGGCGACACCCTGATCACACCGCAGGACATGGTGACCGTGTACCGCTACATCACCGATCAGCTGTCCCACCCCGTCCAGGACCTCCTGCTCGGTGCCCTGACAGACATCCCGCAGCGCGCCGCGGACGGCTTCGATCAGCACTTCGGCATCCCCGACGGTATGCCGAACACCACCTGGGCGGTCAAGCAGGGCTGGGGAACCAGCGGCTCCGAAGCCGTGATGAACAGCACCGGCCTGGTCGGGGCGGGTTTGCGCTACGTGGTGGTGATGCTGGTGTCCGCGCCGGCGAACTCGTACTCCACGGTTCCCGAAGTGGTCACCGCCGGAGCCGGAGCACTGGCAGAATCGCTCGGCGCCGCTTAGGCCACGTTCGGGTTGAAGGGCTCGGTGCCCAGGGCGAGCGAGACGGTGCCCAGCTTGCCGTGGGTGTTGAGGTAGGCCAGCTCTCGGGACAGGTCGCCGACACCGTTGCTGCCGGGCAGCGGTACCACCGACAGGGTGCTGAGTACACCCAGGGCCTTGCCATCGTTGGTCAAGAAGGCGCTGCCCGAGTCGCCGGGGATGCCAGGAGAGACGGTGTAGCAACTGTGCGACCAGCCATCGCCTCCGTCGCCGGCGCTGACCCCCGTCTTCGGAGACAGCGTGGTGATCCCGCCCCGCAACGGCGAGTTGCCGTAGCTCAACACCCGGTCGCCGATCGCGAGGGAATCGGTGCTGATGCCGGTTGGTCCGCCCCACTGCGGCACGCTCGGGTTGACCTTGTCCCGATCGGCTGGATCGATCTTGACCAGCGCCAGGTCGTTGAACGCGCAGGCGTTGGAATCCTTCTCGTCACGCTCGGACATGGTGATCCACGAGCTGTATACCAGCGTGCCCGGCTTGCTGGCCCCTGCGATGGTGACCGGCGTACCCAGCGGCTTGCTTTCCGAGGTGCAGCCGCTGGTCTCGGTCGCGGCTCCGGTACCGGCGCAGTGCGCGGCCTGCCCGATGAAGACGTCGGTTGCGTTGTAGAAGACGAAGTTGGAGGTGCACTGGCCGCCCGTGGTGTCGGTCATCACCCCGGGGTGAACGGCGGCCTGCGCGGCGGGCGCCCAGGCCGGGACCGCGGCCGAGGCGGTGCCTGCCCCGGGCAGCAGCACAGCCACCAAGGCGACCGCGGCGCCAAGGACGGCGGTGACGATCGCGCGGCGGGGGCTATCCACGATGCGGTGGTGCATGCGAGCTTTCCTCTCGTTCGATCCCGACTCCAGATCTGTCACCATTCGCGCCACGGGGAGTGAGGGTATCCCGCTCGCCGTTCGGGGTCGCAGCGGCCCGCTGGTGTGTCGGCATTCGGCCATCTGGGTGACTCAGCTCCCGGCCGCCGAAGCGATCGCACAGCGGCTCCCGACCTCCGAATCGGTCACTAGAGGTCTCCGGTGGTCGCAGACCGCATCGCCGCCATTACTAACGGACAGTATTTGCAAAACCCCTTGTGGAAAACGCCGATAACCGGTTACGTCATGGGGGTGCGCTTGACGCCGAGCCGGGCGAAGGTCAGAGAATGAACCTGCGGGAGGCATTGCGGATCGCGCTGCGCGGGTTGCGGGCCAACCGGTTGCGCTCCGCGCTGACTATGCTTGGGATAATCATCGGGGTTGCGGCGGTGGTCCTGCTGGTTGCCATTGGCAACGGGGTGCAATCCTCGGTCAATGAGCGCATCGAACCACTGGCCAACCTCATCACCATCACGCCGACGAACGGCAATGTCCCCGGCGGCACCGCCCCGAAGGACTTGATCGACGCCGACGTCGCGGCGCTGCAAGACCCGGATCGGGCCCCCGACGTCGCCAGCGTCACTCCAGCCATCACCGGCCCGGCATTGGTCGAGACCGAGACATCCCAGTTCCGTGCGTCCATAGTCGGCTCCACCGAACGCTGGCTCGAGGTGAATAACCAGTTCACGGCCGCGGGATCGTTCTTCGACGAGGCCCAGATCCGCTCCACCGCGAAAGTGGTGGTGCTGGGTCCCACCGTGGCGACCTACCTCTTCGGTGATGACCCCGCCGCCGCGCTGAACCAGGCGGTCCGGATCAACCGCCAGACCTTCCGGGTCATCGGGGTGCTGGAGCCGCTAGGTGAGCCGAATGACAGTTACACGGTCATGCCGCTGAACACCGCGCGCCGCTATATCTTCGGCGGCGGCGACGTGATCAACCAGATCACCGTGCAAGCCACCCAGGCATCCGCCGTGCCGGCCGCCGAGGATCAGGCGACCCGCATCCTCAGCGACCGGCACCGGATCAAAGACACCGCCAACAGGGACTTCGAGGTCCAATCCCTGCGCAGCCGGCTCACCGCTTTTAACCAGATCCTCGACCTCCTCACCCTGTTCACCGCCGCCGTCGCCGCGATCTCACTGATCGTCGGCGCGATCGGGGTCTTGAACATCATGCTGGTCTCGGTCACCGAGCGAACCCGGGAGATCGGCATCCGCAAAGCGATCGGCGCCACTCGCCGCGCGATCCTCAACCAATTCCTCATCGAGTCCGTTGTGCTGGCCGGTCTCGGTGGGGTCATCGGCGTTGCCATCGGAGTCGGCCTGGCGTTACTCGGTGCCGCCATCGCGCCCTCGTTAGGTGCCACCCTCGCCACCTTCGCCCCCACCGTGAGCATCCCCTCCATCGTGGTCTCGTTCGGGATCAGCCTCGCGATCGGACTCATCGCCGGCGGCTACCCGGCCAACCGGGCCGCCCGGCTACGACCTATCGAAGCCCTCCGGTACGAGTAGCACCCCACGGCTGTCGCCGGGGCAGACACGTCCAGGGCGACTCCGTAATCAACCCCGTATCAACAGGGCCTCGACGGTGCTCTTACTCACACCACACCTCGCTCCCAGGAGGGAAGTCGCGATGTTCACGTACCGGTTCTGGCAGTTGGCGAGCGAGCGCGCCGTCAAGACCTTCGCGCAGAGCCTTGTGGCGATCTTGAGCGCCACTGGCGTCGGGCTACTCACCGTCCCGTGGAGTGCAGCGCTGTCGACCGCGGGCATGGCCGCGTTGCTGTCGGTGCTGACGTCGATGGCGTCGGCGCCGGTGGGCGAATCCGGCAGTCCCAGCCTGCTGCCCGCCGCCTCGATGTCCCCGCCTCCGGCGGCCAGGACATCCGTCACAGCGTCGTAGCTCGTCATGATGACTCGTCTATCGTCACCGGTCGAGGACCTGCAAGACCACTACGAGGTGGTCGTGGTCGGCTCCGGCTACGGCGGGGCGATCGCCGCTTCCCGCCTGGCCCGCGCCGGTAGGCAGGTGTGCCTGCTGGAACGGGGCAGGGAGCTGCAACCGGGCGAGTACCCGGACACCGGTTCGGAAGTCCTGGATGAGATGCAGATCGACTTTCCGGACCACCACGTCGGGTCGCGTACCGCGCTGTACGACATGCGGGTGAACGACGATCTCAACGTCTTCCTGGGGTGTGGGCTGGGAGGCACGTCACTGGTCAACGCCAACGTCAGCCTGCGTGCCGACCAGCGGGTCTTCGGCGATCCGCGCTGGCCCGAGGCGCTGCGTGCCGATCTGGGGACGCTGATGCAGGACGGCTACCGGCGCGCCGAGGAGATGCTCAAACCCACGTCACTGCCGGACGCAGCGGCGGCCTTGAAGAAACTCAGGGCCCTGGCCGAGTCCTCCACAAAGCTGCCCGGGCGATTCAACCGGCTGCCCATCAACGTCACGTTCGCCGACCACGTCAATCACGTCGGAGTCGAGCAGAAGGCCTGCACGCTGTGCGGGGACTGCGTGTCCGGCTGCAACTACGCGGCCAAGAACACCGTACTGATGAACTACCTGCCCGACGCGCGCAACCACGGCACCAAGATCTTCACCCGGGTCGCGGTCCGTTCCGTGCAGCGCGGGGACGACCGCTGGCTGGTGCACTATCAGGTGCTGGACACCGGCCGGGAGCGCTTCGACGCACCACCAATGTTCGTGAGCGCCGACATCGTCGTGCTCGCCGCAGGTGCCCTTGGTTCCACCGAGATCCTGCTCCGCTCCGCCGAACACGGGTTACCGCTGTCCGATCAGGTCGGTCTGCGGATGACCGGAAATGGCGACGTGCTGGCGTTCAGCTACAACAGCGACCACGAGGTGAACGGGATCGGGTGGGGCCACCGCACCAACGGCACAGTCGGGCCGGTCGGGCCGTGCATCACCGGAATCATCGACAATCGCGACCAGCCCGACTTCGCGCAGGGGATGGTGATCGAGGAGGGCTCCATCCCCGGTGCCCTGGCGGACTACCTGCCGCGGTCCATGCTGGCCGTGGCCAGGGCCAACGGCATCGACACCGACCCAGGCCTGCCCGACCGCATCCAGGAGCTCGCGCGAGAGCTGGACAGCCTGGTACTCGGCCCCTACCGGGGTGCGGTCCGCAACACCCAGACCTACCTCGTCATGTCGCACGACGACGGGAACGGCCACGCGGTGCTCGAGGAGGACCGGCTGCGCATCCGCTGGCCCGAGGTGGGCGGTCAACCCATCTTCGACCGGATCAGCCAGGCGTTGCAGCGCGCCACCGAGGCCTTGGGTGGCATCTACCTGACATCGCCGATCTGGCACGAGTTGCTGGGCGAGCGGCTGGTCACCGTCCATCCGCTGGGTGGTTGCGTGATGGCCGAGGATGCCGAGCGGGGCGTGGTGAACCACAAGGGCCAGGTCTTCGCGGGGACGGCGGGTAGTGCCGTTCACGAGGGTCTCTATGTGTCCGACGGCGCTGTGATACCCCGCCCCCTGGGGGTCAACCCGCTGCTCACGATCTCGGCTCTGGCCGAGCGCTGCTGCGCGCTGCTCACCCAGGACCGAGGCTGGACCATCGACTACACGCTGCCCTCGGTGCCGCCGGCGCCGCGGCCACCGCAAGCCCTGGGCATCCAGTTCAGCGAGACCATGACGGGTTATCTCTCCACCCGGTCGGCCGGCGGCTACCGGACAGCCGCTGACCGCGGCAACACCGGCGACTCGCCCTGCTCCTTCACCCTCACCATCATCAGCGACGACCTCGACCGCATGCTGGCCGACCCGGAGCACCAGGCGCGCATGATCGGCACCGTGCACGCCCCAGCACTCTCGCCCGATCCGATCACCGTGACCGAGGGAGTGTTCAACCTCTTCGTCGACGATCCCGACCGAGTGCGCGGGCGCCAGATGCGCTACCGCATGAAGCTGTCCACCGAGGAAGGCCGGATTTACCATTTCGTCGGGTTCAAGAGCATCCACGACGATCGGGGCTTGGACCTATGGAGGGATACCACGACCCTCTACGTCACGGTGTACGAGGGCGACAACGATGCCGGGCAGGTGGCGGCCACGGGAGTCCTGACGATCCGCCCCGAGGACTTCATGACCCAACTCACCACGATGAAGGTCATCAACGCCACCAGCGCGCCGCAGCGGCTGGCGGCGACGGCGCGTTTCGGGCATTTCTTCGCAGGCGCCCTTTTCGACGTGTTCGGCAGCGTGGTCCGCCCACTCGACAGGTTCGACGTCGACCCGGCCGGTGGAACCCGCAAGAAACGACCGCTGAGGGTCTGCGCCCCGGAGATCCATCCGTTCACCACCGACGACGGCGTGACGCTGCGGCTGACTCGTTACCCGGGCGGCTCGAAAGGGCCGGTGATCCTTTCGCACGGCTTGGGTGTCTCCAGCCGCATCTTCTCCATCGATACGATCGAGACCAACCTGCTCGAATTTCTCTACGCCCACGGCTACGACGTCTGGTTGCTCGACTTCCGGGCCAGCATCGAGCTACCTGCATCAGCGCAACGATTCAGCGCCGACGACGTCGCACAGTACGACTACCCGGCCGCGGTCGCCAAGGTGCGCGAGGTCACGGCCAGTCCTTCGGTGCAGATGGTGGTCCACTGCTACGGGTCGACAACTTTCTTCATGGCGATGCTGGCCGGACTCGAAGGAGTTCGGTCGGTCGTTTCCTCACAGATCGCCACCCATGTGATCTGCCCGCCCATGACCCGGCTCAAGTCGGGCCTGCACCTGCCCACCTTGCTCGACAAGCTCGGCGTTGAATCTCTCACCGCATACACCGACACCAACGCCAACTGGCTGCACCGCCTGTATGATCGATTCCTCGACGCTTTCCCCGACGACAAGGAAGAGGAGTGCACCAGCGCGGTCTGCCATCGGATCACCTTTATGTACTCCCTGCTCTACGAGCACGACCAGCTCAACAGCCCCACGCACGAGGCCCTGCATGAGATGTTCGGGGTAGCCAACATCCACGCGATGGAGCACCTGGCCCTCATGGTCCGCGCCGGTGCGCTGAGGTCGGTTGACGGGCAGGACATCTACCTTCCCCACCTGGGGCGCCTCGCCATCCCGATCACCTTCATCCATGGCGCCGAAAACGCCTGTTTCCTCCCGGAGAGCACCGCGAAGACGATGGAGTTGCTGGCGCAACGCAACGGCGCACACCTGTATCGACGCCACGTCGTCCCCGGCTACGGCCATATCGACTGCGTGTTCGGCAAACGCGCTGCTCTTGACGTATATCCCCTCATCCTTGGGCATCTGGAATCGACCAGGTAAAGGAGCCGATCGTGGCCGCACCTACCGACCTGCGCCAGTCGTCCCGCCACAGCGAAGAAGGTGCTGGTTGGCGCAGCTGCACCGGGCCGGGCACCTGGAAGGATGAGGTGCCCGACGGGACGAAGTCGCTGTCCTGGCTGCGACCGTCGACACTGTGGCGGTCGCGCAACGACATCATCGCGAGGGCCCTCGCCGACCCCACGGCTTCGTCTCGGGCCCGATGGGTCGAGCTCGCCCGTCGGCGCGTCCAAGAAGCAGGCCGACATTCGGACTTCGTCATTTCCCGCTCCGTGGGTGACAACGTTTCCGTGCTCGTCATCGGGGATACCGGGGAAGGCGATAATTCACAGTACGCGGTCGCTGGTCCGTTGGTCGACATGTCGAAGGATGCGGACTTCGCGGTAATCTGCAGCGACGTGGTCTATCCCACCGGCGACGTCGGCGACTACGGTCGCGCGTTCCACCATCCCTACCGGAACCTCAGAATACCCATCTATGCAGTGCCGGGAAACCACGACTGGTACGACGGCCTGCATGGCTTCATGCACTACTTCTGCGGGTTGGACGATGCTGGGTACCGACCTGATTTCGGTCGTGGCCCGGCAGCTCTGCTGGCCCGACTGCTCTGGCGACGATCGCCGGAGGCTCCCGCGCAGACCGATCCAGCCGCCAACGGCATCGTCAGCAAAGAACTTCCGCCGCCCAACCCACTCCAACCGGCGCCTTACTTCGCGATCGACACGGGCCCGGTGCGATTCGTCGGGATCGACATCGGGATCACCGGTGAGATGGATGAGGATCAGTACCACTGGTTGAAGCGGGTTTCCTTGGACGCTGCCGAGCGCCCGAAGATCCTGCTCACCGGCAAACCTATCTACGTCGACAGCGAGCATCATCCGGGACGCGTCGTGGGAACGCCGGAGACTGTCGACGACGTCGTCACTGACCCGCAGGCGAACTACGTGATGGCGATTGGTGGCGACGTCCACAACTACCAGCGCTACCCCGTCCCCGTGGCGGGCGGCCGGACAATCCAGTACATCGTCAGCGGCGGTGGCGGTGCGTACCTGCACGCGACCCACCGCATCCCGCCGGTAAACGTTAACGGGGTCGATGAGTCGACGTTCCGCTGCTACCCGCTGCGCCGCGACTCGCTGGCGCGGTTCTCACAGGTCATTGACGAAAGACTGTCCGGGGGCAGCGGAAGCATCGCCATCGATGCGCCAGCAGCGGGCAGATACTACGAACAACGAGGTGTCACCACCTCCCGGTCCGATCGGGCCGTCGCCGAACGACTCTCACTCTCCGAGCGGATCAAGGCGTCGGTGATACAACGCATCCCGGCCGGCCGTTTCTTCCATCGTATGGGCTCTGAAGTTTTCGACTTCGACGAACCACCGTTCTTCAAGCAATTCCTGCGCATCGACGCCAACGGCAGCGAGATCACAGTCTCCTGTTTCGGCGTCACTGGGTGCGCGGGCACCGAGCATGCGCCGCCCATTGAGGATCGATTTACCATCGCGTTGTAGCGTGATGGGCCTTCGGATCCCAGCTCAGCCGCTTGCGCTAGCCCGCGATCAAGGTGGGTCGGCTTGCCGCTCGATAGCGGCCATCCCGGAGACCCGCCCGGCGTGACCCCTGGGCCTGCGCAGATGTGGATGCGAGCCGGCGATCATCGTTGACGAGCCGGTCACGGCCAGCCGGTGGCTACTTGCTCGCAACGATCGTTGACGCCACTGGACCGCTGGTGGACGCATCAGAAAGTTGTAACCAATCCGCGCCCTGGTCCGATAAGTGGGTTACACGGCCGCCAGGGGAGGAGCAACCCTCGTTCAAGACGGATGCGGGTGGACCAGCTTCGTCGTGAAAGATCACACTCACCATCATTCCACAAGGGGGAAATCATGAAAAATCCCAACCATAAACCAAGCAAGTGGCGGCAACTCGGCTCTAGCGGCAAAGTCGTCAAAGGCGCCGTTGGACGGCATCAGCAGAAGTCTAGCTGCATCTGCAAATCGGTCAGCCAGAATACATCAATACTGTCCAGGGCATACTACTGCGATTCGTGCAACTCACGGATACAGTGAACCATCCTGCGCAACCGCGATGGTGCCGCTGGGGCGGGACGCTGCCTGGCCTTCATCCAGGCAGCGTCCCTCGGACCTATCCACACAGCCGGGCTGGCCGAAGCCGCCGGCGAGAGTCACTCTTCAACGATCACGGTGGGGACACCGATGGTCAGCGCCACGGGACTGCCGGGTGGAGCCGTCGTGCCAGAACCTGGGGCTTGACCGAGAACGACACCGGCCTGAGCCGGCGACACCCCGTTTCCGTAATGGCACAGTGCCGACCGCCAACCCCACCGCCTGCAGCTTCTGCTGACCCTGATGCTGGGTCAGGCCGACCACGTTGGGCACCGCAACCGGGAGGGTGGGCAATCCGGACGAGCTGCTGGCAGGGCTCCCAGATGGGCTGGGGTCCAGCTTGGTTGGTTGTCGGGGGTGCGGGGTGGGTGTCCGCCCCGGTGGTCGTCGGCGGTTGAGGGCTGCCCGCCGACGTCGTGGGTAAGGGTGCAATCGACGTCGTTGGCCCGCAACAGCGCGGAGGCGCGCACCTCGCGGCGTTTGGTGCCACCACACGCCACACAGTGACCGATGTGGCGGGCGATTCGTTTGCGCCACAGAGCCGTGAGTCCCCCATCCCACCCGGTGAGCAGCCGGTCGGGGGTGACGCAAACGCGGCAGCCGGTGCGAGCCAAGATCACCACGGTCAGGGCCCGCTCGAGTTGCTGGCAGGCCCTGGACACCAGGGCGTGTGCGTGGTTGGCGGACACCCCGAGCGTGGCGGCCAGATCGGCGCCGCCCAGGCCGTGGCGCACCGACAGTTTCAGGCCGGTCGGGTCCTTGGAACCCGCCCCGCCGCGCATGGCCTGCGCACCGGCCCGCAGCAGAAAGCCCCGTCACAGGTCGGGGGGCTGCGCGGGGCTCTCTGGCCTGTCTGTCGCCATCGGGCGGGGTAGCGTTACACATCGCGTGAGCGGCCCCACCCGCTCGGCGTATCGGCTACGTTCGGGGACACCACGGTGGTGCTGGCTCAGACGGACCCGGTCACGAACTGGGTTAGCGCTATAGGTCAATGTCTTGGCGCGCTCGGTACGCCGACGCGGCCGGGGTGTGGTGGCGGCGGACCGGGAACGTGAACCGATCCGAGTTGTCCAGCCAGCTCCCGAGGCGGAGTGAGACACCGAACGGCTCCACCCGCTACGAGCACAGGGGCTGTGCCGCAGCTGTCCGGCTTGCCGCGGACCCCGTAAGGCAGGATGGCGACCACGCAACGGGAGGTAGTTCATGATCATCGAGGTGATGTGTCGGATCGCCGACGGCCCGCTCAAACCAGGCGAACTGGAGGTCACTCAAACAGCTGTCCCCCTGGTGAGCTGGTCCGTCAGCACTCGCAACGTATCGGGGGAGCGGGACCTGCAAGGCAAGGACCTGGCCGTCGAGCTTCACTTTCCCGACAACACCGTATGGACGGGTGAGGTGTACCCAGTGGCTGCTATCGAGCCTGACCAAGTGCCTGGACCGCCGCCCGAGCACGAGTCTCCATTGACGATGCAGCTACGCGGTATCGGCGCGCTCAGCGAGAATTCGATCCCGGTGCACAGTGATGTGGTGGTTCAGCGGATCGATGCGATGTTGGCCGAGCGTCAGTCCTGAACAACCGGCTATGTGGGCCCCACCGCCGTCAGCCCATGCCCCGGTATTCGTTTGCGATCCGCTCGAACACGGCGCGCGCCGCGTCGCCGTGGTCGGCGAACCCGGCGTAGATCTCGAACCGGGTAGCGAAGTCCGCGACGTCGCGTGCGTCGGTGATCAACGCCACGGACGTCTCGGTGCTGAGCATCACGGCCCGCTCGTCGTAGATCTGGAAGGCGTGCAGGATCGGGCGGTTCGTCGGACGCGTCCACGGAACAATCCCGAGCGCAACGTTGGGCAGCTCAACGAGCGTAGCGAGGTGCTCAGCCTGTCCGATCATGATCTGCGGTGACCCGACGTGCCAGCGCAGCACCCCCTCGGTCAGCACGAAGTGGAACTCCCGGTCACTGTCGAGGATCTGCTGCCGACCAAGGCGCGCAGCGACCATCGCATCGAGCTCCCGGCCGGCGTAGCGGCCGGAGAGCAAGGCACGGGCGTAGTCGTGGGTCTGTAGCAGGCCGATGACGATGGCGGGGTGGACGCTGCGGATGCGCGCCGAGGTGGACTCGATCCGACCTATCCGGGCCTGCATCGAAGGGGCACCGTGATGGTGCAGCACCGCGCGGGTTGATGTGGATCCTGCCCGTAGATCGTCGGCGATGGTGAGCAATTCGCGGCGGGTATCGGGTGACGCGCCGTACACCTCGCACAGGGTGCCGATGTCGGCCTCGGTGGGTACCCGCTTCCCGGTTTCGAACCTACTGATCGTTGCCTGGGACATCCCCGCACGGCGTGCCGCCTCAATCCCGGACAGATCCGCTCTGCGCCGGAGTTGCCGCAGGGTCAACGACAACCGGTCAGCACGCGGCGCGGGGCTGCTCAACCAGGTTTCCCTCCTCTAAGCCGCTCGGCCTGCCGAGCGGTGGTGTTCCGGGTGGCGGTCCCACCACGCGGTGAACGGCTCAGCGTTGTGCCACAGGGCGTCTGCGGCGATGCGATGCCGTTCGATGTGCTCGGCATCCAACAGCTGCGCGCCGCGGAACTGCCCGTCGGGGTCATAGTGCATCCTCACGACGTCGCGGCCATCGATCAGTGACCAGTCGCCGGGCGCGAACTGCAGCTCGCGAGGCGGGGACTGCTCGGCCAGGTCCAGAATCCGGACCAGCTCACCGGCGGCGACGTTGTTGCGGTAGCCCCAGTCGCAGGCGTACCGCTCGTAGTCGGTGGGTGGGTCGTGGATAACGCGGACCCGTCGGCGTGGGCGGCCCTCACTAGCCCATTGCGCGAGTTTGTCCAGCCACGGCTGGCGCGTCTTCCAGTCGGGCTCGGCCTCATCGTCGAGCCAGCGACGGAAGTCGCCCGTGGTCATGGCCGTGTCGTAGCTGGGCAGGGTCTCGATCCGGAACAGGTCGTGTTTGGTGTTCTCCACGATCTCGGTGAGCTGCTCCAGGATCAGCAGGTTCACGTGCGCGCCTCCCCGCCGAAGGTCTCCGGGCCGATGCCGTGAAGCACCCGGGGAACGTCGCGGGCAGGTATGCGGATCACACCCTCGCCCGCGGGAAACCCGAGCGCCGCGGCGGCAGCCGTGTCGACGGGACCCCTAGCAGGGCGTCACCGGTGGCGGTGTCGTAGCCAAGCATCGGGCAAGTCTCGCCTGCCTCGCAGGTGGTCCGAATAGGGATCAAGGCCATGTCGGTCTCCGTGGGTTTGCGCTGGTAGTCCCACGATCATGGCCGCCCCTCCCCCTAGTAGTCAATGCTACTCGGCCAACTATGTCGACTAGATGGTTGAAATATACCGATTGTATTGGCATAGTCCACTTCGCTGGTTGCCCTGAGTGAGAGGGAAGCCACCAAACACCGGCCCTGGGGCGCCGTCCGGTCACAGCACCACGGCGCCTTGGGGCCGGGCCAGGAAGGCACGTGCAATAAACAGCGACCCCGATGCCGTAGGCCATGGGCTGCTGTCCCGCTTCCATGACGGGTGCCGCTGCCCATGGTGCAACTCGGTGGCGCGGGAGCTCACCTGCTGGTGCCAGGACTGCACCCAGCTACGGGTCACCAGCCCATACGTCGAGCTTCGGGGCGTGGCGAACCGCACGTAGTCGTCCTGACGGTCGATCAGGCGCTGGGCCAGAGCGGGTTTTGTGGCCGTCAGCTTGCTCGCCCGGGTGTTGGTCGCCTGCACGCCGAGCAGCGCCGAGCGGCGGGTAGCGGTGGACCCCAGGGCCAGCGTGGCGGCGTCGATGCTGTCGAGATCGTCGCGGTTACTGCTGGCGGCGAGTGCGTCTGTGATCAGATGGTTCATCCCCGCAGCATGTCGGCGCTCTACTGCGCCCAGCACCATTGTCCCTGCGGGGTGGTGTCGGTGCCGGCCTGGAGCTCCCGCAGAGCGTGTTCCGTACACAATGCGTGGGTGAGGCATGGTAGGTGCCATAGGGGCGCCCACGCGTCGGGTACCGCGACGCCGGCGAGGCAGGGCAGCGCACCGACGAGCCGTGGCAGCCTCGGCTACCATCAGCGCGGGGCCGTTAGCTCAATGGTAGAGCTGCAGACTTTTAATCTGTAGGTTCTGGGTTCGAGCCCCAGGCGGCCCACCGTAATAGCAGCTCACAGAGTTGTCAGAGACTCCGTCAAGGCACAGGCTGCTCGAACATCCCGCGATCGAGTGGGATGCGCTCGACGCGGCAGACACCTGACCGGTGCAACCAAGGGCGTCAGCCCATCCACAAGACGTTCACGACGTCGACCCGACGGAGATCGTCCAGGATCAGGTACACAATGTCACCCTGACTGGCCAGCCCGAACGACAACGCTCGCATGGGGCTGTCCGGTTTCAGTCGGTTGTACGGCGCACCGTTCCACGGGGCGACCTCCAGCACCGTCCATGCCTCGGCGTAGGCGGGCAGCGCCTCGGCCGGAAGTGCGTCGACCTGCTGCTGTGCGGTGTCGTCGGTGGTGACGGTGTACAACGCACCTACAGGCCCAGCCGGGCCTTGGTCCGCGGCAGGGGCTCGTCGGCGGGGATGTCCTCGCCGGTCAGCTTCGCGGCGGCGCGGTGGTACATGTATCGGTGCGCCTCGGCACCGTTCGTAGCGGTGAGCCGCGCGACGCGCCGCCAGGAGTCCAGCGTCTCCAGTACCTCGGCGAGATCAAGTGTCTCGGTGGCTTTGGCCATGACCTCCCGCCACTGGCGGTCGAACTCCGCGGCTTCCTCCGGGATCAACGCGGCGCGGACCTCGGCCGGGGTGGCATCGAAGAACGACCGCCCGCGTCCGCCGTGCCGTGGTCCGGGAGTCGCTGCAGCGGTCACCCCCGACACCATAGCCGCCCGGACCCACAGCGCCGATAATGAGTCAGTCCACGCCAACCGATCATCGGGACTCACCCCAGCTCCGGTGGTGGACGGGTCGGCTCACCAGGCGCGGCGCCAACAATCGAGCAACGCGCCGAAACTCGCCGCGCCGGCAGGATCGATGGGTGCCAGCCGCTGGGCGATGACGCCCTGCAGATGCGCGGCGAGCCCGCTGTCCACGAGGTGAAGCTTGGGCCGCTTGGCCACCCGGGAGGGCAGGTTCGGCGACCAGGCCGGCAGCTCGACAGTCAGGTAGCCGAGCTCGAACAGCCGCAGGTAGGTGCCGGACTGGTCACGTCCGAGACCGATCTCCCGCCCGACCAGCGTGGCGAGATTGCCGAACCACCGCGCCCGTGCATCGGGTGCCAGCCCGACCGCGATCGGGTATCCGCCCCGCAGCACGACATCGACCAGGTCAGTCCGGCTCATCGCCGAGGTCCGTCGACGCGGCACCGCGCCGTCGAACAGTCTGTCCACGATCGATGGTGCAGCCGGCGCCAGCTCAGCCATCGCGAAAGGCCACAGACGCAGCAGTTCCACCCGGCCGGCGAGGAAGTCGGCGAGCTCGGGCACCGCCTCGTGCCGGGCCGAACCCGCCAGCACGAACCGGCCGGGCCGCCAGTCACGGTTGAGCTCGGACTTGATCGCGGCAAGGAGATCGGGTACCCGCTGGAACTCGTCGGTCACGATCGGCTCGACGAATGACCCGACAATATTCGATGCACTCAGCCGACATCAGACGGACACCTAGTTCGGCGCTGGATCGCACGATGGAGCGCTCGACCGCCGACCAGACGTCGCTGTCGCCAGAGAGCGGCCCGACGCTGCCGAGGGAGTCGGCCTCGGTACGGTGTCGCGTCGTGGCTGACTCACTGCCCGCGACGAGTCCGGGGCTCATCGACGTCATTGCCGGGATGCTGGCCGAGAACGGGCCGATGACCGAGGACCAACTTGCCGCCGCGTTGGCGGGTCGCGGTGTGGATCTCGGCGACGACCCCGGTGCGGCGCTGGACGAGGCGTTGGACGACGGCGATGGTCTGGTGACGGCGCTGGCCGATGAACGCTGGGCGTCGTTGCCGGCCCTGCTGTCCGGCCGGGTGTTCACGCACCGGGTGACCGGGCCGGAGATCGAGCACGACATCCTCGACGTGAACTCGGACCTCCAACCGTTCGACATGCTGACCGAACGTGAGGAGTACCAGCGGCTGACCGACGGCTCGCCGGTGGTCGCGGTGCTCATGCCGTTCGACGCCGACACCTTGACCGGGCGGGGCATCCCGCTGGATGTGGTTGGCGCTCACAGTGCCCTGCTGCTCCCGCCCGGCTATCTGCAGGGCAACGGGCTCAGCGAGGGTGATGTCATCGCGCTCGGTCTCACCGGGGACGGATTGTTGCTGGAACCCATCCCGGAACCGGTGGTGACGCCTGAGACGGTGGCCGGGCTGGGGCGGCGGCTGAGCGCGGTCCTTCTTGAGACCGAGTCCGACGAGCCCATGCCGCTGGACGTCGCGGTTTGGACCGCGTGCGCGGATGATCCGGCGCTGTTCACCGAACCGCTGCCGCCGCTGGGGACGGCGCTGGATGCCTGCGGGCTGGCTCATGACGGCGAGTGGCTCGCCACTGGGGGATTCGACTTCCGGCGATGGCGGGTGGAGAAGCGATGCGCGGCGATCGCCCGGGTGTATGCCCTCGGCCACCACGAAGCCCTCGCGGTCCTGGCGATCGTCGGGCTGTACGACCGGGTCGCCGAGATACACGCCGCCGCGCTGGCCGCCCAGGAGGATGGGGGTGAGGCCGCGCTGGCCGCCTTCGCCGCCGAGCTCACGAGCCAACCGGAGCCGTCACCGACCAACCCGGACCGTGATCACGGTGTCGACACCGCGGTCAAGGCAACCGCGGTCAGGGAAGCCACGACGTTGCTGGCCGAGCCCGCCGTGGCCGAGGCGGTGCTGGCCGAGACCATCGGATCCGGCAGCGAGGGCGCCGCGGCGCTGGGCCTGTTCGCCGAGACACTCGAGCCACTGGCGCCGCGGGCCGCTCGCCCGGCATTGCTGTGGCTGCGCGGCAAGGCCCACGAGCGGCTCGCCGACCTCGTCCGGGCCGAGGCGGCCTACCACGCCGCGGCGTCGGTCGACCCGCAGTGGTCGCCGGCGCTGGTTGACCTTGCCAGATACGCCAGCGACCGCGGCGACGCGGCCCGCGGGCTGGCGCTGCTGCGCCGCGCGGGAATCCCGCCCGACCATGTATTGGTCGAGGTGCTTGAGCATTTCCAGGCCGTACCCCGGCCGGACCTCGGCCGCAACCAGCCGTGCTGGTGCGGATCCGGCCGCAAGTACAAGAAATGCCACCTCCATCACGAACAGCTCCCGCTGGACGAGCGCGCGGCGTGGCTGTATCAGAAGGCGGGCATGTTCCTGCTCGACGGCCCCTGGCGCGGTGAGGTGATCAAGGCCGCGGGAGTGCGGGCACAGTTCGCCGAGGTCCCCCATGCTGTGCTCGACGCTCTGGACGCCCCGCTGGTCACCGACGCGGTCCTGTTCGAGGGCGGCGGGTTCGCCGAGTTCGTGGCCACCCGGGGCGGGTTGCTGCCCGACGACGAGCGGCTGCTGGCCGAGCAGTGGCTGCTCATCGACCGGTCGGTGTACGAGGTCGAGCGCCTCCGGCGTGGGGAAGGCTTCACGATGCGGGATGTGCGCACCGGCGACGTGCATCAGGCCCGGGAGCGGACGGCAAGCCAGGTACTCAAGGCGGGCGCGTTGGTGTGCGCCCGCGTTGTGCCCGCCGGTGACACGACACAGATCTTCGGCGGCATCGAACCCGTCGCCCTGCACGAGCGCGACGAGCTCATCGCGCTGCTGGACTCCGGGCCCGACCCGCTCGACCTGGTCGCCTTCCTCAGCCGGCGCCTCGCCCCACCCGCCCTGCAAAACACCGAAGGCGACCCCCTGGTGTTGTGCAAAGCCACTTTGCGAACCGGTGACCCGGCCGCACTGTCCGCCGCGCTCGATGAGACCTACCGTCGCGACGACATCGACACCCCGCAATGGATTGAGTACGTCACCACCCACGGCACGGAGCACATCCGCGCCACCCTCCGCCTCGACGGGCACGAGCTGACCACCCACACCAACAGCGAGGCTCGCATCGACCGCGTGCTCGACACTCTCCACCCGCTCGACCCGACGCTCACCCTCCTTAACCAGTCACGCCAGCCGGCCCGCGACGCGAGGGAAGCCGCCGCGCTCGCCGTCAATACCGCACCCACCAGCGAGGACCCTGCCCGCTTGGACCCTGCGCACCGACTCAACCCCGCCGATCATCCCGAGGTCGCGGCCGCGCTCGACCGATTCATCCGCGACTACGAGCAGAAGTGGCTCGACGAGCCCATCCCCGCCCTGGCCGGGCACACACCCCGCCAAGCCGCCGCGGACCCCACCCGACGCGGCGACCTGATCCGGCTGCTCGACTCCTTCTCCACTTACGACGACAACCCCGGGACGATGAATCCAGGCCGGCTCCGCACCGCACTCGACCTGCGGTAACGAACTGAGCAGTGGTGCTGCGAGCGCCGTACGCCACAGCCGTCCACAAGCTCGAGGGTCACCGACGAAGAAGCCCGCAAGGGCAGCGTGACCTCTTCTCGGCCATCGAGTCTGTCCTCCCGGGACAGGATCGGCGGGAACGCCTGGAAGATCATTCGCTTCGGTGTCGTTACGACGAGATTCGAACCGTCGTCGGGTACGAACTGCACCAGGATACTGTGATCACCGATGGGTGAGGATAAATCGACCATCGCGAGTTCGATGGCAATCTCGCTCCTAGTGCGTGCTGGATACCAACCAACTACGACTGACTCGAGCCGCTCACGCTGGTAAACCGGTAGGCCATCCCGACGGCTGACGGTATGGAAGTCCCCGAGGGCCAACTGGGCGTCGAGCTGCTGCGAAAGAGCCGCGTCGGAGACGTCTGTACCAGCTGTCCGCGCAACAGCCTCGCGGACAGCCGTCTCCGGCACCGTCAGCTGTTCCGTGATCATCCAGGTCGCCGCCTGAGGACTGTAGTCCGCAGAGACCTCGTAGCTGGCACCGATTTCTTCCACGGGCGCGACTTGAGGTTGGTAATCCCTGCCATTTTCCACGGGCAGGGCGAATAAGAGCGTTACAACCAGTAGACAGGGTACGGCGACGATGACGGTCCACTTGATCGTCGTCCGCGGGACTTTCGCAAGCAAGCGCGCGTAGCCGCCTACGGCAAGCCCACTTCCCAGCGCAACGACGAGCCACAAGTTCGCCACAAGAAGCAGGGTCATCGCTATGACCACGACTGCTGCCACCCATTTTCCCAGACTAATCTGTCTGCCGAATGGACCTGGCTTACAACTTGGAGAAGGAGCAGCGGTGGCGTCGAGCTCGGAGTTCGCTACTCCCCCGGCACCCGGAGCGCGAGGACCTCGACCAGCGCCGTGCCCGACGGCGTCCCGTACTGGATGATGTCACCGACCCCGCTGCCCGCGAGGGCGCGGCCAAGTGGGCTGTCGAGGGTCAGGGCGTCTGCGCCGTCCTCCTCGGTGACTTCCTCCGGGATGGCGACGACGCGCAACGTCGACACCTCCCCATCATCGAAGCGGAGCGTGACCTCAGTGCCGCGAGGCAGCCGACCGGCGGCCGAAGCGGGTGGCCCGCCGCGGGCGATCAATCCCGTCACCTCGGCGATGCGGTCGTCCAGCCAAGCGACGTCATCGGCCTGCTCCAGCACGTCGGCGTGGTCGGCGCGGTCTCCGACGGAATCACGCCCGTCGAGTTCGGCGGCGAGGACACGGCGTCGATCCCGAAGCCGTGCCAGCTCCTCCTCGAGGCGCCGGCGGGTCCGGGCGGTGGCGTTGTCTCCGGCGGTCATCGCTCGCGCCTCCGGTCGGTTGCCGGGGTACCCGCCGTGGCTGCAGGCGACTGCGAGTCGAGCTGCAAACCGGCGGGACGAGTGGCCATCACGACTGATGGTACGTGCCCGTCCCGCCCGGGAACCTCGCCCAGACGGCGCGAAAAAAGGCTCCGAGAGTCGTCCTGCCGGGACGGTCCCGACAGCCCTCTTTCAGCGGGCGGCGCCGACCAGCCGCCCAGTCCGCCGGGCCAGCACATATCCACCTCACCGAGGCTGTAAGTGCCGCCCGCCAGGATCTCGGCAGGGGTCTGCAATCCAGCGCGGTTCGCGCTGCCGGGTGGGCCCGCTGATCACCGGTGTCGGATCAACGACGACCGGACGAAGGGGGCACATGCGTACCGCATTGGGCATCGCCGTCGCGATTGTCAGCGCCGTGCTGCTCGTCGGATGCACGTCGACCACGCCGGCATCCGACAACTCGCTGCAGAGCCGGCTGGTCGCCGATGTGACCGGTGCAGGCGCCTTCACTCACCTCAAGAAGCTGCAGCGGATCGCCGACGAGAACGGAGGCACCCGGGTCTCCCCAGGCCCCGGGTACGACGCGAGCGTGGACTACGTGGCCGGGATCCTGCGCAACGCGGGCTACGAGGTGAGCACGCCCACGTTTCGCGTGGACGACACCAACGTCCGAAACGTGATCGCGCAGACCCGAACGGGGAGTCCGGAGCGGGTGGTGATGGCCGGCGCGCACTTGGACTCGGTGAAGGAGGGACCCGGTATCAATGACAACGGCTCCGGAGTGGCGGCACTGCTGGAGATCGCGGTGCGGCTGGGCGGCTCGCCCGCGGTCGGCAACGCGGTGCGGTTCGCCTGGTGGGGCTCGGAGGAGGCCGGTTTCGTCGGTTCGAAAAACTACGTCGAGGAGCTCTCCGAGGACGACCGCGACCGGATCCAGCTCTACCTGAACCTGGACATGGTGGCCTCCCCGAACGCCGGCTACCTGGTCCAGGGCGGCGAGGGTCGCCGCTCCAGGAGATCCGGCCCGGACGGTTCGGCGGCAGTCGCGCGGGTGCTGGTCGACCAGTTGGCGGCCGCCGGCGTCACCGCCGAGACCACCGAATTCGAGGGCGGCTCCGACTATGTGCCGTTCATCGAGGCCGATGTCCCTTCGGCCGGCGTCCTGACCGGTGACAGTCAGGAGAAGACCGCCGAGCAGGCGGCGCGCTGGGGCGGGCAGGCCGACGAGGTCTTCGACCGCTGCTACCACGAGGCCTGCGATCGGCTCGAAAACATCGACTCCGTTGCACTGGACCGCTACACCGACGCAGTCGCCGGCACCGTGGCGCACTTCGCGGTGTCAACCGACGACCTCGCCAGGTGATCGAGAAAATCCTTCCCGGCACCGTCGCCTGCGCCGAGGCTTTCGACGACCCACCCGGCGCGGTGCTGCACCCGCAGGAGGAGGCGGTGATCAGCCGGGCGGTCGAGAAACGGCGTCGGGAATTCCGCACGGTCCGCCACCTCGCCCGCCAGGCACTGCGTGAGCTCGGTCTCCCACCTGCGGCGGTGCTATCCGGCGAGCACCGCGAGCCGTTGTGGCCACCCGGAGTCGTCGGCAGCATGACCCACTGCGCCGGATACCGGGCGGCGGTAGTGGCCCGCAGCCGGGATCTGCTCACCGTCGGGATCGACGCCGAACCCCACCAACCGCTGCCACCCGACGTCCTGGAGGCCATCGCGCTGGCCGACGAGCTGGTCCGGCTCGCCGACCTGGCCGCCGCACACGGCGCATCGCACTGGGACCGGATCCTGTTCTGCGCCAAGGAAACGGTCTACAAGGCGTGGTTCCCGCTGGCGCAGCGTTGGTTGGGGTTCCACGACGCCATTGTCACGATCGGCCCGGCCGCCATCGACGCCGCCGCCATCGACCCGACCGAGGGCACCTTCTCCGCTCGCCTACTGGTGGGCGGTCCCACTGTCGAGGGTCACGCGCTGACCGAGTTCGACGGCCGTTGGCTGGTCAATGACAACCTCGTAATCACCGCGATCGCGGTCCCGGTAACCCTTTCGAGTTATGCACAAACGGGTGATATTTAGCAACCTGAGTCACCACCCGGACTGTGTTGGTATCCGGCAAATCCGACCCATCGTGCGCACCTGCGATGACCCCTCGACCTGCGAAAACGGCATACTAGTCGGTCGGATTTAACAGAATGTGACGATGCGCATAGACCCGACCGGGCCGCGCGTCACCCTCTTGCATCAGCCATCGTGATCCGTACGGTCAACCTCGTCCGGCACCACGGAGCCACCTTGGGGCAGGAATCCGAATCCCGGCGCGCAGAGCCTGTCCCTCGGGATCGGATACCGATACCTCACCCCTGAAACGGGACAGTGGCGCAGACCGTTGATCGGTCGATGCGGGACCCGAACCCGCGCGACCGAGAGGTCATTAGTCGTGTGCGCGGTCATGGAGACTGGATCATGACGAGGACCTCCCGGCTTCTCGCACGTACCGGTATCGTTGCAGCCACTGTGACGTTTCCCCTGATATTCGCGGCACCGGCCCAGGCGGCCTCGCTTGATCAATGGGATCGCCTGGCAGAGTGCGAAAGCAGCGGTAACTGGCGCGCCAACACTGGAAATGGGTACTACGGCGGGCTGCAATTCAGCCGCCGGACGTGGACAGCTCACGGCGGAGGAGCCTACGCAGGCACCGCCAACAATGCTTCCCGGATGCAGCAGATCGCCATCGCCGAGAAGGTGCTTAAGACGCAGGGTTGGAAGGCGTGGCCTACTTGCTCCCGAAAGACCGGGGTCCGCTGACCACGGGCCGCGTCGCGGGCTCGGCCCCCGTCACACCTCGGGGCGAGGGCCGAGCCTTCACACAACGCACCGCCCGAATTACTACGTTCTGTCCCCAGCTACTGCGATCTCGTGACGAGTCTCGTGGGCGGGATTGCCGCCCCACCGTGCGTGCGGTGCGATCTCCTCGCCCTTCATGAGAAAGGCGTCAGCGTCGAGCACCGCGCCGTCACCCATCGTCACCCCGTAATGGATGAAGGCATTGATCCCGACGGTGCAGCCAGCGCCGATCGTGGTGCGGTCGGACTTGAAGACGCCTTCCTCCTGCGAGTGGCACTGGATCACGCTACTCGCGTTGAGCGTGCCGCCATCACCGATGCTGACCAGCGTCTTCTCCGGGATGTAGCAACCGTCGTCGAACACCCTTCGCCCGATGCGGACACCCAACAGCCGCCAGATCAGGTTCTTGAACGGGGTGCCGCTGAACGGCACCGCCGCCTCCAGCTTCCACAAGCGTTCGTGCCACCAGTAGTAGGGGTCGTAGATCGAGCAGAACTGCGGGCTCAGCGGACGGAACTTCGCCACAGCGCGTTCGGCCAGCACGGCGTGGCTGACGTTGAACAGCAGGGCACCGGCCACGATCACGGGGATTATCGAGAAGCTGAACCGGTCGTAGAGGTCCACCGCGACCAGCGCGAGCAGCAAGAGACCGAAGAAGCGGATCCACCGAACGATCAGGTACAACCCGATGGTGACCAGGTTGTACCTGTTCTTGGCGGCAAGGCGGCGGGGTAGCGCGGCAGCACCGGCCGGGTGGTCAAACGAGGCACTGTCCTCGAACGTGACATTGGCCTCGAACGTGACATTGGCCCGGATCGATCGTGGAATCTCGAAGCGCGGTGAACCAAGCAGTCCAACGCCCTCCCGGACCTCCCCGTCGATCGGGACCATAGCCTTCGTCGCGAGCAGGCAGTTGTCGCCAGTCCGGCTATCCGACGGGTAGGCGATGTTGTTTCCGAAGAAGCTGCGGGACCCGAGCGACACCCGGGACACGCGAAACGACGTGCTGGAGAAGTTGGCATTGATGATCGACACGCCATCGGAGAGCATCGTGCCGGTACCGACGGATGTCAGGTACGGCGTGTCGTGTTTGAGCTCGTTACCGAAGTTCGATCCGGTCTGCTCGACCCGGGCGAGGTCGTAGCCCAGGTAGCGCAGGTAGTAGACGATATAGGAGCTGTCGCCGAAAAGTCTCATCGCGAACCGGGAGTTGGTCAGCCGCGCGATCATCCGCTGAATCCAGTAGCGGAAGCCGTACAGCGGGTAGACCGTGTCGGGTTTGATGGCGAGATTCAGTACCCGAGGGACCGTGGCCACGACGACAAGGCCGACAAGCACGCCCCCGAAGAACAACACCAGTGAGGTCACCAGCACGTCGCGATAGAAGGTCCAGCGTGCCAATGACTGGTGGCCCGGACCGATCAGTCCGGCGATCCACGGGACCACCTCGACCAGCGTGACGATGCCGGCGGTGAACACCGGCCCGGACACAACCAGCACGTTGAGCAGCTGCAGGGCGCTGTACCCGACCCGGCGCAGGGTGCCACAGCGGGCCGCAGCGACCGTCCGGTAGTCGGCGGTGCTGCGTCGGGCAGGCGACCCGTGCCAGCTCTCGCCGTCGGGCACGGCCGCGCCGGGGTGCAGCGAGGAGGCGTGCCCCAGTTGCGCCCCATCCCCCATCGACGTCTGGATGTCGAGGACTGCCTCCTCGCCCACGACGACGTCCGCGCCGAGTGTGACGGCGCCGATCTGGATCCGGCCGGCATGGGCCCGGTAGCAGGTGAACGACGAGTCCTTGCGGATCACCGTGTGGTCGCCGATGGTGAGCAGGTCGGTGCACACCGGCACCGTCCGGGAGAAGATGGCGACGCCGCGGCCGATCTTTGCGCCCAGCGCCCTGAGATAGAGCACGTAGAGCGGCGAGCCGACGAACAGCACCATGGGGTTCGCCCGGATCAGGGTCTTGACCAGCCAGAAGCGGACGTAGGACAGGCTCCAGACGGGGATCTCGTGCGGCTTCCACCGCCCGACGAGTAACCACTTCATCAAGATCGGAACGGTGCACGTGATCAGGAAGCTCGAGCAGGCGAAGACGAACGACCGCAGGTAGGTGTCGATGACCCCGGTACCGGCGCGGATCCACTCGAAACCCCAGACGAACACCAGCGCGCCGAGATAGACGAATCCGAGGAAGAGCATCAGTTGCAGTGCGCCGCAGAGAACTGGCGATGCGCTGGTCGGCGCTGCCGGTTTCGCTGCCGGCACGGCGGAAGGTTCGACGGCGGGCGGCTCGGCGGCGGGGACCACGTCCTCGAGGAACGTTGCCAGGCTCCGGATCGTGGGGTGCAGGTAGACGTCTTTCATGGACACCGGTGGCAGGTCCGTGCGCGCGCGGACCCGCGCGCAGAATTGTGCCAGGCGCAGCGAGTCGGCGCCCAGATCGTCGAAGAAGTGATCGTCAACCGACACCTGCTCCAGACGCAGGGACAGGGCCAACGCCTCAGCGAGAAGTTTCTCGGTGTCGGTCGTCGGGTCGACGTGCGCGTTCGGTGCGGTCTGGCTGCGCCGGCCGCGGGGAGGTGGGAGGCTCTTGCGGTCGGCTTTGTCGCTGGGGAGCATCGGGATGACCGCGAGCTCCTCGAGGTAAGCCGGAACCATGTACCGCGGCAGCCGACCGCGCAGCTGCGCATAGACCTGTCGCTCGTCCACGGCGGGGGTGTCGGTGCGCCGGCTGTAGTAGGCGACCAGCTCTATGGTGCCCGGCTGCGGCTCGTAGGTGTCGGCGACAGCCTGCGCGATACCGGGCACCTGCAGCAGCACCGACTCGATCTCGGTCAGCTCGACGCGGTAACCGCGGATCTTGACCTGGGTGTCGATCCGGCCGTGGTACTCGATCTGGCCGTCGTCGTTGATCCGGCCCAGGTCCCCGGTGCGGTAGATCCGGCCCGAGGGATTGTTGTCGATCCCGACGAAGTCGGGGATGAACGCCCGGTCGGTGAGGTCGTCGCGGTTGAGGTAGCCACGCGCGAGTCCGATCCCGGCGATGCCGATCTCGCCCACCTCACCGGGCAGCAGCGCCTTGGGCTCCCCGGCCGGGTCGAGGATCACCGCGGAATAGGTCGGCAGCGGGACCCCGATCGTCACCGGCCGGTCCGGATGCAGCGACGTCCAGGTCGCTGTGACCGTGGCCTCGGTCGGGCCGTAGACGTTGAGAAACCTGCGGTCGGGCCGATACCAGCGAGCGATCAGGTCCTGCGGGCACGCCTCGCCCGACACCAGCAGAAAACGCAGACCGGGCAAGTCCTCATCCAGGGTCGCCAGCAGCGTCGGGACGCAGCACAGCGCGGTGACCTGCTTGTTCTGCAGGAACTCGCGGAGCTCCTCGCCCAGCAGGCTGGACCCGCCCGGCTTGGGGACCAGGGTGGCCCCGGCCAGCAGCGGCACCCAGATCTCCTCTACGGAGAAGTCGAAGGCGATCGTCATGCCCTGGTAGACGCGGTCGCGCGGTTCGATCCCGTAGACCTCGACCGCGACCCGGACGAAGTTGCAGATGCTGGCGTGCTCGACGGCCACCCCCTTGGGGCGGCCCGTCGAACCCGACGTGTAGATGATGTAGCACAGCTCATCAACCGGGTCACCCTTCTCCACGGCGGTGAGCCGATGATCGTCACACGCCGCGATGTGCGCCGCGAGCTCGTCGACACACAGCAACGTGGCGGGGAGATACCCGGCGCGGTCGCGCAGGTGGGACAGCGACAGCACCAGGCCCACCTCGGCGTCGCGCACGATGTAGGACAACCGGTCGGCCGGGAAACCGACGTCCAGTGGCACGTAGGCTGCGTTGATCTTGAGTACCGCCAGCATGCCGACATAGGAGTGCACCGCATGGTCGAACAGCAGCCCGATCCGATCACCGGACCGGGCGCCCTGGGCCAGCAGATGCCGAGCGAGCTGGTTGGCCCGCGCATCGAGCTGGTCATGAGTCAAGACGATGTCGCCGGCATCCACCGCCGGCCGGCTGCTGTATCGCATCCGATCGCACTGGTCCTCGACAAGGTGATCGAGGCGTTCGCCGGGCCGCCACCGGATCGCGTGCCCAGACTGCTCGCAGACCAGGACACGGTCGGGCGGCGTGGTGGCGCCGAATGCGGGATCAACAACACTGCTTGCCCCCGTACTGATGATGCCCCCTTGAATCAGACCGCTCTCCTCGGCCGTGGTGGCGGTATACCCGGGTTCGATCAGTTGATCGACAACAGCGGCCCCGGCGACCACGCGGTCGACGGACAGCACTCCTGCAGCGCGTCGAGCAAGATCGAACACGCGGTGTCGACGACCTCAGCAGTCACGTTGAGCGCTGGCAACATCCGCACGACGCAGTCGTTGCGGCCGCCGAGCTCCAGAATCAACCCCCGCCGCAACGCCGCCGCCTGGACCCGGCCCGCCAGCTCACCCGCAGGCCGGCCGTTGCGCGGATCAGCGAGCTCGATACCCCACATCAGCCCCCGGCCACGCACCTCGCGCACCCACGGGTTACTCCCGAGCCCGGCCAGCGTCTGAGCGATCTGCTCACCACGGCGCCGCACGTTGCCCAGCACATCGTCACGGCGGAAGATCCGGATCGTCTCCACCCCCGCCGCGAACGCCAACTGATTGCCCCGGAAAGTCCCGGTGTGCGCACCCGGAGCCCAGACATCCAACCGCTCGTCGTACAAGATGATCGCGACCGGGGTCCCGATACCGCTGAGCGCCTTGGACGCGATGATCACATCGGGCTCGATGTCGTACTGCTCGAAGGCGAACCAGCTGCCGGTGCGCCCGCAGCCGGTCTGCACCTCATCGACCACCAGCGGGATGTCCAGCGCCCGGGTCAGCGCGCGCAGCCGGGCGACGAAGTCCGGGTGGGCGGGCACCACGCCGCCTTCACCTTGCACCATCTCCAGCACGACCGCGGCCGGCAACGGTATCCCCCCGTTGGGATCCTGCAGTGCCTGCTCCAGGTAACCGACACAGTTGATCGTGCAGGTCAGCGGGCTCAGCCCCACTGGGCACCTGCTGCACGAGGAGTACGGGAAGAAGTGCACGCCGGGCACACCGTTGGGCACCGGTGCCTTGTTCGCCACCAGGCCCGTCAGCGCCATCGCCGCATGGGTGGTGCCGTGGAAGCCGCCCTGGAAGGACACCACGTCACCGCGGCCGGTCGCGGTCTTACACAGCTTCAGCGCGGCGTCAACCGCGTTGGCCCCGGTGGGCCCGCAGAAGTGCACCTTCATCCGGCTGCGCATACCCGGCGGGAGCATCGACAGCTGCGCTTCAGTGAAGGCGTCCTTGGCCGGCGTCGGGAAGTCCAGACCGTGGATGAACACACCTAGCTGCTCGGTCACCACCTCGACCAGCTCCGGATTGCTATGCCCCAGCGGCAGCACACCGGCACCGTTGAGGAAGTCGATGAAGACGTTGCCGTCGAGGTCACGAACGAAGCTGCCGGCCGCATCCGCTATCGCGATAGGTAGGTGCCGCGGGTACACCCTGGCGTTGGACTCCCGGCGGCTCTGCCTGGCGAGAAGTTCGGCCGAGCGCGGACCCGGCAGCTCGCCGTGCACGTACGGATGGTTCAACCTGCTGACTCGTTGAGTGTGCTCTCGCTGAGTTGGCATAGCCATAGTTACCCCCACGGCGGTTCGCTGCCGTCGCCAAACAGGCGCTGGACCGAAGCCGGCCGGTTGGCTCGATAGTCGAGTTTCGATAGCCGAGTTCGTTCGATCCTCGCTCGTGTGCGGTTCGGTGCGACCGTGACTGAATTCCCGTGGGGAGCGTCACAAGGACCGCCGAGCTGGCAAAAAGTCGTCGAATTGACTGGATACGGCGAAACCCGCTTAATCCGAATCCGCGCAGGGGACAACGCCCGAACCCCTGTTGATGTCGCGGAGTTCAGTGCTTCGTGGTGGTGCCGTCCTGTCTAGTTCAGGGCGGGTGAGATCGAAGTGTGGAGGGCCCGGCGCAGCCGAAGGAACAGGTACTCGCCCTCCTCGCACACCGTGTGCAGCGCGAACCCGGTCATGCCCGCGGGGGCGCCGGTGAGGATCCAGCGCGAGTCCCCGCCGATGAGGCAGGGCGCGACGGTCAGGCACAGCTCGTCGACCAGATCGGCCGCGGCGAGCTGGACGTTGAGGCTCGGACCGCCCTCGGCGAGCACGCAGCGGTGGCCCGCCTGGCCCAGCAGTTGCAGCGCAGCGTGCAAGTCGACGTCGCGCTGGCCCGCGACCAGGACGTCGGCGACCTCGCGTGCCGCGGCCACCCGGTCCGGCGGCGCGGTCGCGACGGTCAGGACCATCGGGCGGGCTCCCTCGGTGAACAGCGGCGAGCCGAGATCCAGCGCGCAGGAACGGGTGACAATCGCCAGCGGCACCGTCGATGGGCCGTAGCCCTCGGCGCGCACGGTTCCCGCGGCGACCAGCACCACGTCGGCCAGTTCACGTAACGCCGCGAAGACCCGGTGGTCGGCGGGCCCACCGAGCCCACCGGACAGCCCGTCGACAGTGGCCGCGCCGTCCAGGCTGGCGATCATGTTGAGGCGCACCGCCGGGCGGCCTGATGCGACGGGAAGGTCCGCGTACACGACCGCAGGGTCGACAGCTTCAGCGGCAACGGGCAGCAACTGGCGCATGGTGCACAGTCTGACCCGCGGGTCGTCCCGTTACGGCGGACTAGGGATCCTTGGTCCCTAGCGTCCTAGACCAACACGCCGGTGCACCGATCCGCGATATAAGCCTGCTTGGCGGCCTCGTCCATGGCCGACGTCAGGTATCGCGACCATGCGCGGCGTTCGTGGGCGGTGGCGTCGAGCTCGAAGACGTTCTGTGTTGGCTTGAGGGCGCCATCCTTCAGTGGATACAGGTGGAAGCCGTTCTCGTCCCGGCCGTACAGAACCTGCCACATCTCGTTGATGTTGCGCCAGACGCAAACCAGGAGAAAGTAGCCTTCACCGTCCAGATGGAGCATCGCATACCCAAGTTCATTGCGGAACTCCAGCCGTCCGGCGTCCACTTCGGAGCGCAGGAAATCGCGAGCCTCGTGCCGGATCTCGGCCGCGGTAACCCGATCGGCGAGGTAGATATCGTACCACTTGAGGTGTGCTCCCGGCAGGCTGAGATCGTCGGCCGGAACGATCGACTTCTCGACGTGCTGGTAGTCCGTTGGGATCGTGGCCAGCTCATCAAGCAGAGAGATTGACTGAGTCATCTGCGCCATCCAATGTGAGTTGAGAGATTGACGGTTTTCGGTCGGCGGAGTCAGGGTTGGGGGGCGTAGAGACCGATCCGCTCGAGCTCGCGCAGCCGCGCGTAGTCCGCCTCGATACGCGTCGGGTCATCAGCGCTCAGGTACACGGCGCCAGGTGAGCTCGCGAGATCCACGGTCCGCTCAATCCGTTTACCCGCCGGCTGGGTCACGATCAGCTCCAGGAAGGAGTCGAGTGCCTTGACCGGCGCCCACCCCTCCTCCGACGGGACGACGCCGTCCGCGGGAACGATCAGGTTCAGAAATCGCACGTGGTTGAGCAATCGGTATGCCGGCAGTCTGCTCGCCATAACCTTCTCGGGACGCGCGATCACCTGTGCAAGCAGGTCGACTTGGTCGGTGCCGATACAGCGCGAGACGATCTCCGGCAGATGTGCACCACCCAACCGTGCTCCGCACTCGACCAGCACCGGACCGTTCGCGGTCAGCATGATCTCAGTGTGTGCCGCGCCGTTGTGGATCTCCAACGCATCCAGCACGCCGAGCGCGTACGCACCGACCTGTTTCGCGGCGGGATCGTCGGATGGCACGGGGTGCTCGTTGCTGACCATTGACCTGGTGCTGTCGATCTGGTGCTTGTGGTAACGCCAGATCTCTACGATGTGGGGCACGCCGGCACGGCTGACGGTGTTCACGAAGTACTCGTCACCCGCTAGGTACTCCTGGGCCAACGCGGTCTCGTTGCGCTGGCCGTACCGGTCCGTGGCGTCGAGAATGCTGGCGTGCCCGGTGCGAATTTCGTCTGCCGAGCTGCAGAAGTGCACGTTGTCCATCCCGGCGCTGGCGACCGGCTTGAGGACGACCGGCCATTCGCCACGGGCTTGGGCCCACGCGACAATCTCGTCCGCCGCTGGAGAAGCGAAGCTGTCCGCGGCGGCCAGCCCGGCGTCGCTGACCGCCTGCACCATCTTGTACTTGTCGCGGCGGGCGGCGGGGCGGGTCATCCCGTTACCCGGTGTACCGAGTGCGGCGGAGAGCGCGTCGGCCAGCAACACACCCGACTCCGTCGCGGCCACCACGAAGTCGACTTGCTGCTTCCGAAGCCGCGCTGCCGTTGCCTCGAGGTTCCCGTCGTACTTGATGTCGACCGCGAAGTCCGCTGGCTGGTACTGCAGGTGGACATCCGGGAACTGCGACCGGACGTGGATCGGCTCGACGCCGTATCGGCGCAGTGCGGCCGGCAGGAACCGTCCGATCCCGTACGCGTCGACGATGACGCATCTCATGGCTTAGTCCTCATTTCATCAGGGTTGGTTGAGTTCATCCGGGTTAGTTGCTGTCAGCGGATGTCACAGCCGGGCGGTGGGCAGGGTCGGTGGCGGGTTGGGACTCGTGCCGGGTACGCACGACCATCCCTGCGGCGACCAAGACGACGATCCCCACGACGCCGGCCAGGGTGAGCGCCGACGGAGTCAGCCTCCGGTCCGGAAGTTGCAGGACAAAGGCGAACAACGGCGAGAGAGTCAGCAGAATCGACGCTGTGATCGGCTCGGTGTGCTTGATACCGACCTGCAGCAGGTAGAGCGGTATCCCGACTCCGATCACCGCGATGAGCAACGACGGCAGGAACGCCGCGCCGAGTCCTGGCTCGGCGCTCGCCGCCACCATCGTCCAGGTCACCGCGAGCATCAGAAAGAAGCGCACCGCCAGTACCGACTGCGGCGTCAGTTTGGCGTCACTGAGTCGTTTGGAATAGATCACGTTGGTGACCGACCCCAAGCCGGTGAGCAGCGTCAGCCCGACTCCGACCATCGTCTCAACTGGACTCAGTTCGCCCACTGCGCTGCGTCCGGTGAACGAGCCCCAAACAAGCATCCCGATCAGCACGGCGATGCCGAGCGAGACTACGGACTCAGCCCGCAGTACCGATGTCCCAGGCCGCAACAGCGGGCTCATCAGTACCATCAGCAGAGGTCCGAGAGCCAGCCCCACCACGTTGACCACCGCAGGCTCGAGGAACTTCAGCGCATACAGCATGGACAGCCAGGTCACGGCGGTCGTCACGTTGATCATGACAACGTCGTACCGGCGGGTACGCAATGGGCGGAGCGTGGCGGCCACGCCCTGCCGGATCATCGCGCCACCGAGGAAGAACACGGTGGCGAGCGTGAACGAGATCGCCGCGACCGTAGCCGGGCTGTGCACCTGGAGCTGGTTGCCAGCGAAAACGTCGAGCGCGGCGGTGAGCAGCGCGAAACCAACCAGGGGCAGAAGCCCCTGGTTCAGCCGCGTCTTGGGGGCATCGGTCGTATTGGGGGCATCGGTCATAAGAGTGTCATCTCGGGAATGTTTGCCGCGGCCTTACGCAGTTCGTCTTCGTCGACGACATCATCCTCGAGCTGACCTGCGAAATACTTATCGTAAGCGGTCAAATCGAAGTGGCCATGGCCGGACAGCCCGAAGAGAATCGCACGGGACTGGCCTTCCTCTCGGCACCGCAGCGCCTCGTCGATCGCAGCCCGGATCGCGTGCGTGGACTCCGGTGCCGGTAGGATGCCCTCGGCCCTGACAAACTGCACCCCGGCGTCAAAGCACCTGGTCTGGGTCACCGCGATCGGCTCGATCAGCTTCTCTTCCACCGCCCGGCTGATCAGCGGCCCAATGCCATGTGCCCGCAGTCCCCCCGCGTGCACTGGTGGGGGCACGAAAGTGTGTCCCAAGGTGTGCATCCGGAACAAAGGGCCGAGCTTGCCGGTGTCGCTGTAGTCGTACGCGATACTGCCCCTGGTCAAAGTCGGGCAGGCCGCTGGCTCCACTGCGATCACCCGTACCTTGCGTCCACCGCGCAGCTGCAGGCCGAGGAATGGGAACGACAGACCGGCGAGATTGCTCCCGCCACCAGCGCAGCCGATGACGATGTCGGGGTAGTCGTCGGCGAGCTCCATCTGGAGCAGCGCCTCCTGCCCGATCACTGTCTGGTGGGCCAACACGTGGTTGGCGGCACTGCCGAGTGTGTACCCAAGTGTCGGGTCGGCTGCGGCGGCTTCGAGCGCTTCGGAGGTGGCGATGCCGAGGCTGCCGGGCGAGTCAGGGTGCGCGGCGAGGATGGCCCGACCGGCCGCTGTCTCAATGCTCGGGCTGGGTGTGCAGATCGCACCGAACGTCTCCATCAACGCCCGTCGGTAGGGTTTCTGCTGAAAGCTCACCTTCACCATGTAAACCTTGGCGGTCATCCCGAACAGGGAGGCGCTGAGCGCGGCGGCACTGCCCCATTGCCCGGCACCTGTCTCGGTGACCAGGCCTCTCTTACCGGCCAGCTTGTTGTAATACGCCTGCGGGATGCCGGTGTTCGGCTTGTGGCTGCCAGTCGGGGCGACACCCTCGTACTTGTAATATATCCGGGCTGGGGTATCGAGCTGTTGTTCCAGGCGGCGGGCCCGAAACAACGGGGACGGTCGCCACTGCGCGTAAAGCTGCCGCACGGGTTCGGGGATCTCGAGCTCCCGTTCGGTGCTGAGCTCGTGCTCGATGAGCTGTTCCGGCATCACATGCGCCATCTCGTCCCGACCCAGCGGCTGCCCGGTCGTCGGGTTGAGCGCAGGCGTCGGTGGGTGTCCTGGCAGATCCGCAACTATGTTGTACCAGGTGGTCGGGATGTCCTTCTCGTCGAGCTGAAACTTGATTCTCTCCACCATGAGGTTCTCCTGATCTGTCTATGCGGTCGCGGTGGGTGCCGCTTCTCCCACAAGAGAACCGGCAGCGGTGATGTTTGAGCTGGCGAATAGCAGCGGATGCGCCTGCTTGATACCGCCGACGACCGTCTCGTACGGCACATCGTCGAATTCACCTCGCATCCGGACAAATTCCATGTGGCGCCGCCCCTGCTTGTCATACGGGTGGTAGAGGCTGTCGGAGCGCCCGTCGAAATCCAGCGGCAGGATCTGGTAAAGCCGGCACAGCAGCTTGTTGAAAACCGGGGTGGCCTTCACCCATTTGCCGTCCAGGTACACGGCCGTAAGACTGTGGTAACAGAAGATGTCACCGCCGACGAGTTTGCGTAACCGCTCGGAGGCGAGGTGGTTGCGGACATCAGCGTAGATGATCCGGCTCGGAATTCCTACGGAGCGTACGGCAGCGGCATACACGATTGACTTGTGGACGCAGAAACCCATCCCTGCCTGGATGATCGAGCTGGCTTTGAGTCCCGATCGGGAGAGTTCGACACCGTAGACCTCGTACCGGATGGTGTCGCGTACCGTGTAGTACAGCGCACAGGCCCGCTCGATATCGGTCATCTCCGCACTGGCGGGAAGTGTCGCGGAGACGAATTCCCGGACCGCTGGAGAGTCGTGGTCCAGGAACTCCGTGGGCTGACAGAGCAGATCAAGATCAGTTTCCACGTGTGGCTCCTAGCTTTGTCGACGCAACGGGGCGGTGCAGTCCCAGCAACGCTGCGATCCGTTGTCGCTGGATCTCGGACGTGCCCGAGTAGATGGTTCCCGCGACCGCATTTCGCAACTCTTTCTCTAAGCCGTACTCGGTTGTGTAGCCGTAACCGCCGAAGATCTGGATCGCGGACAGCGCTGAGCGCACGTTGCTCTCACTCGCGATCAACTTGCTGACCGCAATGTCGACGGAAACGTTCTGTTTTGCGGTGAGCTTCTCGGCGGTGTCGTACAGCCACTTGCGCGAGGTCTCAATGTCGATCTTCATTTCCACGATCTTGTTGGAGACCGACTGGTACGAACCGATGTGGGCGCCGAACTGGGCGCGGCTGCGCGCGTATGAGACACACTCCTCCAGCCGATGCTGCATCTCGCCGACGTTGACGATGAAGGAGCAGAGAATTTCCCATTTCATCACGTAGTCAAGAACCAGGAATCCGGCGCCGACAGATCCGATGACGTTGTGCCGAGGCACACGAAGATCGTCCAGGAACAACTCGCACAGCGGCGACGTCCGCAAGCCCATCTTCTCGATCGACGCGCCGACAGTCAGTCCGCCGAAGTCCCGTTCAACCAGAAAGGCGGTGATGCCGGCCGGGTCGGCGAGATTTCCGGTGCGGGCGTATATCACGATCAGGTCGGCGATCGGACCGTTGCTGACGAACGCCTTGCTGCCGTTGAGTACGAAATCTTCACCGTCGGGCACCGCGGTCGTCCGCATACGCATGATGTCCGAGCCGCCTTCGGGCTCGGTGATCGCGTGTGCCCCGATGGTGGTTCCGGCGCAGATTCCCGGCAAGTATCGCTCTTTGAGGGCAACCCCGCCGAAACGCTGTAGGGGTACGCCGGTGCTCACAATATGGGTCGAGGCGGAGAAGTTGAGCCCAGCATCTCGACAGCTTGCGCCGAGCCCCTCCAGAACATACATCGTAGTGAGGAGATCTTGTCCGAGGCCACCCCACTGCTCCTTGAACGGAAGACCGAACAGACCGGTGTCGCAGAGCAGCTTCCAACCACTGTTCGAGAAGATGCTCCTGCGGTCACGCTCGACATGGCCAGAACCGAGCGCATCACCGATCTTGGTGATCACTTCCCGCAGCTCGCGCTGATGATCGTTCCCGTGCATTGTCCGCCTCTAGTACTGGGAGAAGTCGTTGCCGTCCAGCCGATGCTGTTCGTCGCCCTGCAACGGTGGGTTGAAGACGCTGATCAGCTCAAGGTCAGTCTCTGGTGAAGCGACCAGGAAGTGCGGGTCGTGAGCGTCGAGCGCGTACATCACGCCCGGCTGGAGCACATAGGTAGTGATGCCGTCACCAGTCACCACGGAACCCCAGCCTGCGATGCAGTAGCAGGCTTCCAGGTGACGCCGGTATTGCAGCGGTGATTTCGTGCCGGCAAGGACCACCGTGTGACACAGAGTGAACCCCATCCCGTCTGATTCCATCAGAAACCGGTGACTGGTGCCGTTACCCCAGTCGACAACCTTGACTTGATTCCTGTTCCTGACAATCATCCCTACTCCATTTAGAAGTGATCTGTCTTTATTACTTCTTGGCGTCTTCCACGAAGTGGTGAATTGCGTCTACCGACCGAAAATTATCCGGGGAGATCTCCACATCGTCGATCGGAATTTGGTAACGCTGCTCCACCCACGCAATCAGCTGCAACAGTCCCAGACTGTCTACGACACCATTGTTCAAAAGGTCGTAGGACGAGTCCAACTCGTCGATCGGTATGCCCGGCAGGTACTCTGCGAGGATGTATTCCTTGATACTGTCGGCGGTGCTCATGTTTCTCCTGTCTGCAACTCTTCTCTGATCCGGTTTCGATTCACCTTGCCGGTGGACGTCATGGGGAGTGGGGTGTCGACGATACGGATGACAGAAGGGATCGCGGCACGGGTGAGCCGCTCCGCGCAGTGCTGCCGCAGGCCCAGACCTGTGAGTCGGTCCGAGCTTCGCCGCACCACCGCGTGCAGCCGCTTCCCCGCCCAGGGATCGGAAAGTGGGACGACCCCCACCTCGGCGACCGCCTCGTGTTCGGAGATCACCCGCTCGATATCCTCGATATTGACCCGTACCCCGCGCACCTTGACTTGGAAGTCCGTACGACCCATCAGCGTAAGTTCACCGTCACGGTCCTGGGAGACCACATCCCCGGTGCGAAAATAGGTCGCACCACTGAGGTCCCGGACAAAGCGGGTCTCGTCCTCGTGCAGGTAACCGCGGGTTTGGAAGGGCGTCGAAACCCACAACTCTCCGCTGCCCGGTCCCTCCAGGACTACGCCGTCAGCCATCACCCTGAAGGCGGCTCCTGGCAATGGCCGGCCCAATGGCAGCACTTCGCGGCCGGCCGCTGTCGCGGCGTCGAACGAGTAGATGAAGCTGTCATTCGTCTCGGTACAGCCGTACACGTTGTGGAACTGCGCGTTGGGAAACAGGCGGGGCAGCCCGGCGCGCAACCGACGCGGGGTGTGGTCGCCGGTCAGCATCAGGTGTCGGACGGTCGGATACTGCGCTGCGCCTGCAGCCTCCGCGACAATCCGAAAGAACATCGGCACCGCTTGGACGACGTGGATGTCGCAGGTGTCGAACAGTTCAACCAGGTAGCGAGGGTTCACCGCGTGGTCGGACTCCACCAGCGTCACGCAGCCACCAGCCTGCAGCGTGGCCCAAATGTCCAGCAGGCAGAGATCGAAGTTCAGTGGCGCGTAGTTCAGGACGTTGACGCCCGGACCGAGGCCGAACTCGGTTGCCGCCCAACGGGTGAACCGCTGCGTGGCCTCGACTTCCAGCGGAACGATCTTCGGAGTGCCGGTTGAGCCGGAAGTGGTGAGCAGGAACCGCACGTTGCTGCTCGGTCGGGCTGACCGGGAAGTCTCGACGACCCGCCATTCGGTGCCGGTCTCGGTCACGGTCGCCACGCGTCGGCAACCGGACCGTTCGACCAGCAGATCGAGCGCCCGTCGGCCCAGATCCGGCGAAGGCAGCAGCACGGCCCGCCCGGCCATCGAGCAGGCAAGGATGAGTGCGAGGGTCTCGGGTGACTTCTTCGCCACGATCGCGACCTGTCCCTCGTCCGGGCCTGCGGTGAGGTCGTCGTAGGCGCGCCGAGTGAACTCCGCGAGCTCGGCATAGCTCACCGGGCGGCCGCGCCACCTCAGTGCCGGGGCTGTGGGTTGCCGTAGCGCGTTGTCCAGGACGCCCTCGGTAAGGGACGTCATGTCGTCGAAAACCCCGGTCACGGCCTCGCCCTTCGACCGGTCAGCCGGCCAGGATGGCGCTGCGAATACTGCGGAACACGTTGTCCGCGTCGTACTGTCGCTTGACCTGCGCGAGCCTGGAGCAGATTGCCGAGCCGCACATCTTCGAGACGTAGAGTCATCAACACCCGATGATCTCAATGGAGGTCCTCACATTTCTGAACAGTGATATGATAGATATTCTCACCAGCTAGTCGGGCAAGTCGGATGCCAGCAGCGAACTGATCGGCACCCCACGCCACCGGTTTTGCATCCTACGGCGACATTCATCGGCGAATTTCACAATCGTTGCCTTGCTGGCACGTCAACGTGACCACCCCCACACGCGGCGCCTAGCATTACCCCCCTCACGTCCCGATTCGATCTTGGATCAGGTTATCCGGTGGGCGTCATTGCCTATCGGTTCTACCGTTGCCTGACATAGAACAGAGACGCGGAAGACCCGGGGAGATACACTTGTCGCACAACAGTGTGCAGCGCGGCGGCCGAAGAGCCCGGCGGCGGAGGTACCGACTGAACCACGGGCGGTCGGCGCCAAGTTCGTGCCCACCGCCAAGCTCGACCAGCCTCGGCTCTACGCCGCCCTCGACGCGCTGCCCTGGGCTGGCACCCCGATCGCCACCCACGGGGTCGACACCAGTCACGGCCGGGCACATTGATTTCGGGCTCGATGGCTGTCATCGACACGCGGCAGCCGACACGTCACACTACCGGCACCCACCCCGGCCCCGCTGGTCCCGACCATGCCTCCAAACCAAATCAACAGGCCGCCTGAGACATTCGCCGACAGGCTCTGAGACTTGGGGCAGTGCTTGCTGCCGCCAGCCCGGGCAGCGGTGGTCCGATCACCGCCTCTAGGCGCTTGGGACTGTCCGATCGACAAAAAGTTGTCGATGTCGCGCCCGTGTGCCACGCTCGGAGGGACCCCCTCCGTAGCTGAGGGAGAACAGTCGGCTCGCCGGCACAACCCAATATCGCTGG
>JBOHGG010000049.1:0-39935 GCA_050700115.1 Pseudonocardiaceae bacterium | reverse complement strand
TCCAGGACGCAACCAGATCCTCCGGCTCCCACTCGCGACGCATGAACCAGTCAACTGATCACCCACCCGCGAGATGCGGCGCCCCCGCAGAGTTGGCGGCCGGCCGTAGCTTCGGGAGTACCGGGCCTGGTCAGATCGCAGCGGGAGATCTGAGTGTGGACCCCGGTGCGGCGGATGCCATCCAGCACCGCCATCAGCACGTCGAGATTGTCGGTGATCTTGTACTTCTCGGACAGCATCGCCCGCGCGATGCCCGGCTGGTCACCCGCGCCGCGGAGGGTGCGGATCAGGTAGCGCTTGGTCGGCTCGTCGGCCAGCCAGGTGTTGACGTTGTGGTCCAGCAGGTCGGGGTGCTCGTCGCGCATCCGACGGAGGTACTGCGAGGGGATGCCCAGCTTGTCGGCGATGCCACCGTCGCAGGTCGCGGTCGGTCGGAACACCCCGCGGGCCGGGGACACGCCGTCGAGGGTGATGGTGAGCTCGCCGATCCCGTCAATGTGCAGGTTGCCGTCGGTCATGCGCATATCGCGGGCGGGCACGACGACGGCGAGCTTGGCGTCGTGCTGGCGCTGCAACAACGCCACCATGTCGCCGAGACTGGCGTTACGGCTGGTCAACACAGATTCCAGGGAGGTCATCGCGGTGGTTCTCCTTCGGATTCGTGGCACACCCGGGCCCGAACGGCGCAGGACGGAAACGCACTGATCAGCGCTGCGCCGTGGGGTTGGCGCGTTCGGGGTGGTGGGTGTCCCCACCGGTGGGTGGGGTGCCCCGGCCGGGCCACCGATGGCGGACCGGCCGGGGCACCCGCGCTCGCTCGACCGGCGTGATCCGGCCGCGAGGAACTTTCCAGGCCAGGGGAGGGGCGACGGTAACCGGATCACCCGGGTCGGGCTGGGCTAGCGGGGCTTCGGGCGCAGCCGCAGCGGTGGTCCAGAGTTGCGCGACCGCCACCCACCCGGGACATCGTCACCAGCCCCGGTGGGGCTATGGATGACGCGGCCGGTTCGAGTCACGCAGCCGCCGCGGCAACCCGCCAGCTTCACGACGCCGGGCACGGTCGGCCAGCAGGGCCTCGAGCGCTGCGCGGGCGGCTGCCCGGGCGCTGGCCGTGGACAGCAACCGACCCGGCTCTGCGGATTGGCGGGCCTGCTCGGCAGTGGCGATGCGTTCGGCGAGCCGGGCGGCTTGCGCGGCCTGGTAGTCCCCGTGGCGGCCGGCCAGTCCTGGAGGTAGCTGGTGAAGCTGGCCGACCCAGGGGCGTAGCCGGTGCCCGAGCACCCGCAGCGGGTCGGCAGCCCCACGCAGGGCGTTGCCGCGGGGGGTGCCGTCGGGGTGGTGGTCGATGGCCCAGAGCAGTCCGGCCACGCAGGCACCGGCGATCCACCACTGGTGCAGCAGCGCCCGGGCCCGCCAGACCGGTACCTGACCGTGTCCTAGGCCGATTCTGACCAGCAACGCTGTGACCGCAGCGGATCGCTGAGCTGGAGTGGCGGGGGTTTGCCAGCTCGGCCAGTCGGTGTCAGGTTGAGAGGGGTGATCTAGCCGTCGGCCGCCCGTCAAGGGTTTACTATTCACGTGAGATTGGGGGAGGTCGCCATTTTTATCCACAAGACCGGTGAGCTGCACGGATTCCGCAGTTTGTGGGTCAACATCAGTGCCGGTAGGAGACACCAGCACGTAGGCCGGCGCGCGGTTAGTGGCGGTGCCGAGGAACGCGGCGGCGGCGCCTTCCTCGACGACTACGAGTAGGTCTGCGTCCTGGGCCCAGGCGATCAATCGAGAGACCGTGCGGGTGGAGCAGTCGCCGACCTCGGCCAGCCGTGCCAGGGTGACCCCGCACACCAGGCCGGTGGTCCAGTCCATCGCGCACACCAGTTGGCGCAGCATCCGCGTCCAGCGGGCCCGTTTGTCCGCGCGCCACAACTCGGCATCGACGAGTTGCTCGACACGGCGCAACGCGACCACCTGGTCGAGGAGAACCACAAGATCGCGGTCTACCCGGTTGCGCCACCCGGGGTGCGGATCCCACCGGCCCGATGCGATCCGCAGCCGGGCCCGTTCGCGGCCGTAAGCCCGGCCTTGGGCCCGCCCCACTGCTCGGGCCACAGCCCGCCGTGTGCGACGTCCCTCACGGCCGCCCCTGGGCCCTGTCGGCCCTGGCCGAGACGGCGCAGGGGCGCGCGCAGCGACCGTTGGCGAATCAGAGCGCTGGGTGCCGGAACGGATGTGGAACGCGCATAGCGAGGTGTCCGGCGCTGCGGCCAGCACGAATTGACCGGACTCGACGCAGTCGGAGCACCACCCAGAATCAAGGTGGTCGTCGCGTTCGTGGGGGAGTGTTTCGTGAACTGCACCGCGCGCCTCTCGCGCAGGCGGCGGCCCAGGGGCTACCGTGGACACACGTCAGCGACCCTTCGGCGGGAGCTTGACTGTTGCCCCGGCGCAAACCGGGGTGTTGTGTCACAGATGGGTTGCTGCCCGTCTGTGACATCGACTACGAGGCGGCTCCTGAGGGAGTCGCCTCGTTCGTTATGAGGCCTTCAACGGCAACTCCTCCTGATCCGACCTGCGCGTCGGCAGTCGCATCTGGTCAAGGTTGTCCAGCCCGACCGCCAGCAGGGCAGCCACGATGCGCGACTTGGGCAGGCCGTGCTGATCGGCCAGTTCGTCGATCGCGCTGCGGCATTCGACGGAGACCCGGCCCCACACCATCTCGGGTTGTCCGATGGACGGACGCCCGCGGGGATCCTTGCTGCGGCTCATGGGTGCTGATCGTTCCGCAGTATTGGCGAAAAACCCGCTCCGACACGCCGCGCTGCGAGAGCAAGTTCGCCTACACGGCGCGCGGGCTCACAGAGCCGTAGGGGTTGCGGGGCTGACATGCTGCTCCCGCGCGACGCCAGTCGACGTCAACTCACGTGGTCAACGGGGTGACCGGGACGAGTCCGCTACCCTTCATCCATGAGCAGCGAGCTGGAATCGGTGAACCTGCCGGCAGAGCTCCTCGACGAGGCACGTGATGCCGCCCGCAGCGGCGCAGTGGGCAGCGTGGCTGACTACGTCGCCGAGGCCGTCCGGCTCCGTTTAGCCAAGGATCACGCACTCGCGCAGGTCACCAGGCTTTTCGGTGGACCGCCACCTGATGACATCCTCGCTCTGGTCCGGCAGCGGGGCGGGCCTTCCACCCCGCCCCGCCACTTCGTGATCGGCGGCCGAATCCTCGATGTGACCGCGATCGTCGGCTTCTCCACCGGACAATCGGTGTACGCCGAAGCCCTGGTGATGACCGCGATCGAGGAGAACATCGTGTTGACCGTCCCCTCCACAGCGCTCGTCCGCGCTTGCGCGCTGATCCCCCGTGGTCACGAGCTCGGTATGGACGTCCTGCTCGGCCTGCCCTGCACAGTCGTGGACCCTGTTGACACCACGCAGGCCCGCGCGGTCGGCGCACTGCTGCAACAAGGCGTCCACTGCGCGCAGCGTCGCGGCTGGCCGGTCGTGACCGGCGACCCCGAACCGCTGCTCACCCTCGACAACTCGATCGAGATCGAGATCTCGCCCTAAGCCCACGCAGCGGGAAACCGTACGCATAGCCACGAACTGTCGACGGCGCGACGGGAGCAAGGTGGAACCTCACCTCTGGCACTTGACACGGGCGGTGTGGGTCAAGCGGCTGTGGCGGTGAGCTCATCGGCCGAGTTCGCCGTCGGCGGCTTGGTGCAGGTCGACCAGCGCAGCGGTGAGGTGGTCGGGTCGATGCGGCCGTGGTCGTCGCGGGCCGGGCTTTCCGGCGCTGGCGCTGCCGGAGGGGGGCCGTACCCTCTTCCAGGAGCTGAGTGAGGCGGAGGACCCCATGCCACAGAGCGGCATCGACAAGCGCGCCATCGCGAAGATGAAGATGATGAGGGACATTCAGCGGGAGTTCGACAAGCACCCGATCCGCGTCCCGCTGCAGACGAAGGGGCCCAGGTTCCAGCGCGGCGGCACGGGTTCTACAGCGGCGGCAGTGGGGAGCTCGGGACCACGGTCTATAACGGTCCGGTGATCCAGGGCAGCGCTGACGACGCGCAGCTGGCGTGGGGCAACCAGACCGTGAACCAGACGGTGAACCAGACCGAGCAGATCGCACCGGGCTTCGAGGCCATCGCTCAGGCAGTGGTCGGCACGCTCGAGCAGCTGCCCGGAGCCGGGCTCTCTGAAGAGGACCAGGCCGACGCCGAGTCCACGGCCAACGAGCCAGAGGATAAGTTAAAATCAGAGCATGGACGACCTAAGAGGGCGGCTTACCGAGACTTTTGTCGAACTCTCCAGGGACTCCAGAAAAGCAACCGAGCGAGAGATACGGCGAGCGGTCTTCGATCCCGAGATTCCCCAGGCTGCTCTGAATCTGCTCCAGTCACGGACGGATCGGTTGATCGCGGCTAGCGTAACTCCGAAACCACGTATGCGCGCGCTGCTGGTCCCTCCCCGAAGAAGCTTCAGCCGTATTAGGCCGTTGGTAACGTTTTTGTTTGCGGGTTCCATTTCTGCGGGGACAGAAAATGCCATCCGCGAACCGTTCGACATGGCTGAATCATTCCATAGGCACATAATTACCGGTTACGTCATCGGTGCTGGGCTTGTGATCCTGGTTGTCGTTCCGTGGTTTGTTAAGGTGATGATTACTGAAACCATTCCCGCAATTCCCGCCGACCGTGCCGCCCGGATCTACCACGGCCGCTACCTGCTCCTCGACGAGGACCTCGACTCGGCCGCCGGTAAGCTGTACAAACAGATCGAACGGGCACTGAGTCGGATACGGGACGCGCCAATCGTCCAGTCCGGCCTGCTGAGCCCCGATCTCACCATGGCCGATACCCACCACTGGGAATGGCAAATCACCAAACAGCTGAGGGAACTGACCGTGCGGCGCGCCAGCGAGGGCAGCTCCGCAGCACAAGGGCGAAGGGCGAAGGGCGAAGGGCGAACTCAACGAGGCGACGATCACCGATTGCATCACCACGCTAGAACATCTCGCCACAATCGTTACCGTAGGCACCATCCACGGAGCAGGCGGCAGCGCCCTCCTTTCCAAGCATCAGCTCCGCATCCGCGCCGTCGCTACACAGCTCCGCGACAAACTATCCCTTCTGGCAGTGCACTAAGGTCAATACTGCACTCAGCACGGTTCCGGGAATCCTTGAGTATCGGGTTACCGCTCCCCTCGAGGATGTCGCCGAGTTGCCCGTCCTGGATGCGGGCGCGCAGGCAGATCAGGGCTGGGTTGAATCGTTCCGTGTAGCCCACGGCTGCGGGGACACCGGTGGCATGGAATGCGTGTGCGAGCCGGTGCGCGACCGCGATATCGGCGGCGAGGGGTTTTTCGATCAGCGTGGGGATGCCGGCGGTGGCCGCGGCGGCGGCACTGGCCACCGCCATGGTCTGCGCGGCGGTGCCGACGAGTCCGGCCGTTGATCTCCTTGACCTCGGTTGGTCGGTCGTCGCGCCCGTGGCGTTGGCCGGGGACCTGTGCCTGATCGCGTTCCCGGGTGGCGGACTGGCGTTGTTGGTCCACTACATCAGGCGACGACGCTCCCGGTAGCGGCTCCGGGCGCTGCGGCAGGTGTCCCAGGCTCGACCCCGCAGCAGACGCCACGGGGTTTCAGCGCGGCGCGACCGCTCCATCGGTCGCGGTTTCCACTCGGCGCGCGATCGTGAAGAGTTCCGCAGTGACGGCGTGCGGAGGGAGGCGTTCGACGACTCGGTGGTGCAGGTGCTGGCGGTGGATTACCTGAGCCAGTTTCGTGAATGCAGTCATGTCGAGCTGCTGCTGGGAGGCGAAGCACCCGAGTGCGGCCTTCTTCGCTTTGAGTAGGTCCGATGTGCCCATGAAGATCATGTTCGGATCGAAGCCGACGCTGTAGGGGGAGCGGAAGTAGGTCAGGTTTGCCGCTTCACGTAGGGCGACGGCGGTGACTTCGTGGGCGGTGGCCGTGTGGTCGAGGTGCTGGTCCGGCGGGTAGTGAGTGTAGACGATGTCGGGCCGGCCGCATCCGAACACACGGAAGAGCTCGGTGTTGATGTCGCCGCGGTGGTCGGTGAAGCGGGTGTCGGGGATCTCGGAGAAGGTGTAGTTCTCGACGCCGAGCACGGCGCCTGCGGCAAGGCATTCCTCTCGGCGCACGTCGCTGCCGTTCGGGGCGGGAGATCCGATGGTCAGGCAGTGCACACGGACGTGGGCGCCGTTTTCCGTATACCAGCGGATCCGCATGCCCATCGCGATCTCGGCGTCGTCGGGGTGGGCGACCACGATGAGGACGTTCATCTCAACTCCTCGGGAACGGTGATCACCACGGCGCTGCGTAGCAGGCGGCCGTCGAGGCCGCGCCAGCGGAACGGGGCGTCGTCAGTGGCGGGCCACTGGAGGTAGTGCAGACTGCCGACGACATCAGGGTCTTGGTGTTCTCGGGTGTACGCGATTTTGGAGGTTTGGCCGCCGTCGAGATGGAAGACCTGGGTGGGGTCGAGCCTGGTTTCGGTGCACAGGTCGGCGGTCTCTTGGGGGGTGGTGCCCTGGAAGGTGCTGGTCAGGGGTGCACCGTCGAGGACCTGGAGGTGGAGCTTGTTGTCGTGGAGAGCGAGCAGGGTGCGGGTGTAGCGGGCGGTGGGCCGGAACGGGGAGGTGCCCAGACTCTGGTCCCAGAACTGGGTGCGGTCGGCGGCGGCGGCGGCGGCGGACGGTCCGAGCGACAGCGCGGACTGTAGGTCTTTGGCTTGCAGGGTGTCGATGCTGGTCACGTGGATGGGTGCGCCGTGGACCAGGTGGCTGGGCCAGGGGCGGTGCGCCCGCAGGATGAAGGCGCCGGCGAACAGGTCCGCGCCGCCGCCCGGCTGCACGGCGGCGATCCTCAGTCCGTCGGCGGTTGCGGTGATGGTGCAGTCGAGAGCGTCGGGGGTGTGGGGGGTGGTGTTGGTGGCGGGGTCGACGTCGCGGAGGAATCCGGTGCGGGAGTTGTCGCGGTAGCGGACGCGGCAGTTGGCGGCGCCGTAGACAGTGAGGTGTCCGGGCTGGTTGGGCGGCTGCGGGTGCTTGGAGCCGGTCCAGGTATGGCTGCGGCCTGCGATGACCAGGGTGCCGGTGGGGGTGAGGGTGCGCACCAGCGGTCGCCCCTGGTGTATGAGGAGGGCGGGTTTGGTGGCGGTGGGCAGGCTGGCGATCTGGCCGTCGCGGCAGGCGAGGTCGAGGCAGGGCTCGGTCGGCTGGTAGGCGGGGTCATCGGAGATGTAGGAGAAGGAGCCGCTGACCGCGGCGACGGCATCGTCGTGGACGAGGTCGCGCAGGTGGAATCCGGTTGGGGAGCTGGCGGCCCGGCATCGTGCCCGGTCGAGGTCGACGGTAAGGGTGAAGGCGTTGGTGAATCCGTCGCCGACCTCCACCATCCGGGCTGTGAGGCTCACGCCGGGGGCGAGGACGCGTTTCCAGGGGACGGTGCGCCGGGCGAAGGGGTTCTGGTCGCGAGCCAGGGACTGGATGTCGGTGACCGGGAAGCCACGGGCGCGCAGTACGGCGGCCGCGTTCTGGTCTTCCGGGTCGGGTGCCTGGCGGACGGGGGCGTTCACATGGGGGCCTGTTCGGTGATGTCCAGCAGGTCTGGCACGGTGAACGCGCCGGTGTTCAGCAGGCGTACGACCTGGCCGTGGTACTGCTCGCTCACGACTGGTGATGCGGTCGGGGGGTACGGGGTGATGCGGGCGCCCAGCCGGTAGAGGATCACGCCGGCGGCGACGGTCGCCATCAGCAGGTCGTCCGCCCAGTGCCGGGTGGGTTCGGGTGTGGCGTCGGCGTAGGCATCCAGCAGCGCGGCGGTGAGGGTGGGCGCATCGGCTGGCCAGCGCAGGTGGTGCAGCAGGACGTGGGCGAGAAGGTAGGCGACGTCGTAGAGGGGTGCGTTGCGGTGGACGTTGTCGAGGTCGACGAAGGCCACGCGGTCGGCGGCGAGGCTGAGGTTCTTGGGGGCGACGTCGCCGAGGACGAGCTGCTGGCTGGGCAGCGTGGCCAGCTCTGCGCACGCGTGGAGCAGTGCTGGGTGCCTGGTGGGCCGCAGGCAGAAGTCGAAGGTGTGCTCGCGGAACCAGTCGTCGCCTTGCGATCGGATCGGGGTGCGTACGGCGGCGGTGGCGTGGTGCACGCGGGCTAGGGCCCGGCCGAGGCGGGCCGCCTCGCTGGTAGTGGCCGGGCGCTGGTCCAGGTGCTCGTGCCAGGTGCGGCCGTCGGGGAAGACGTCGGTCATCACCATGGCATGCGCGCTGGGCAGGAAGGCCAGGACCTTGGGGAACAGCTCGGGCAGTGCCTGCCCGTAGACCTGGAGGGCGCGATGCTCGTCGGCGATCAGCGCCGGGTCGGTGCTCATCGTGGGGATGTTGGAGAAGCGGGTACCGCGGATCTTGAGGACGACGCGGTCAGTCTCGCCGTGGACGCGGAAGACGTGGCTGACGTTGCCGCCGGTGGCGCGCTCGAGGTGGATGACCGGTCCGGTGTACTGGGTGCAGGCGGCGAGGACGTCGGGCAGGTGGGGACCGAGGAGGTCGCCGAGGCCCGGCGTCGGTTGGGTGCCTGTCGCGGAGGAGGCGGTGGTCACCGTGCTGTCTCCAGTGGGACAAGGGGCTGCTCCGGGCTGGCCGGGGCTGCGCCGAACTCGAGGGTGGCGGCCGGGCTGCCGCCGGTGAGTCGCTGGGCCATCGAGAGGTAGGCGCCCGCCATCAGCCGGGCGGGGCGGCGGTGGGCGGTCAGGTCGGAGGCCATCTGCTGCCGCGGAAGCTGACCAGCCAGGTACAGCAGGAACTCGGTCATGGCCCGATGCCGGGAAGACCTCTGGGTGGGCAGCGTCGCATCGGGCCCGGGGCCGCTGGTCAGATCGGCGAAGCCGAGGGTGGTGTGCCTCTCCCACTGGGGGTGTAGGCGGTTGTTGCGGAAGACGTGGACGGCGACGTGGTCCGCGCCGCCGACCGCCGCCGGGTCCACGCCCGGTGTGTCGTCGTGCAGGGTCTGCAGGCAGTGGAAGTGCAGGGCCTGGAAGGGGCCCTGCTGGATGATGTGGGTCTCCTGCCCGATACGGCCGTTGCCCTTGTAGAGGTCAGCAAGGACGGGCTCGAGGTTCCCGCGTTGGGAGAAGGTGTGGTGCGCCAGGTTGATGCTGCCCAGCGTCATCGTTCGCCCGCCGCTGCGGTACGCCATCGACGAGAAGGCGTCCACCTCGCCGAACGTGCCTGTCAACTGCTGAAGTTCGGCTTGGCTGTAGGGGTTGCGTGCAGCGAAGCCCGGGAACAGCTCCTCGTGGTCGGCCACGGTGAGCTGGGCGAGGGCGTCGGCGGGGCGGGTGATGTGCGTATGCACCTCCACCTCGTCCAGTTCCTTGCCGGGCCGCTCGCTGGCGGCAATCAGCCACGGCACGATGTCGAAGAGGTGGTAGCCGGAGTGGGCGGCTTTCCCGTACCCGCGCTGGTAACCGTGGTAGGTCAGGTCGACCAGTTCGTCCGGCAGGCGCCACTGCCCGTCGCCGTGGAAGGACTGGATCGAGGTGACCGGACAGTTCGTCTGGGCGGCCACCTCGGCGATCAGGTGCCGCATCCGCTGGAACGCCGGGTGGTAGCGGCGCTGGCTCATGACGCTCACCACCACTGCGGGGTCGCGCACGCGGGCCTTGTGGTAGGCGTGCATGAGCGTGTCGTAGTCCTCCGCGATCGCGGCCGCAGCCGCGGGATTCACCGAGGCTCCGGCGTGGACGCTGAGCGGCTTGTCCAGCAGCACGCTTACGCCGCGCTCCAGCGCCCACAGGACATAGGGCACGTGCATGGACGGCTCGGTCGCCACGATGACGGCACCGATCCGCTCGCGGACAACCACCTCGTCCAGGACGGCGCGCACCGCCGCCGGAAGGCTCGCACGCGACGCGGGGAACGGCTCCACACCGATCACCGGAAGCAGGCGGGGGCGGCGTGGCGGCCCGTAGGCGACCGGCTGTTGGGCTACGGCAGGCAGGTCGATGCCGGTCACCGTGCCGACCAGGCCCGTGTCCTGGCCGGCCGCGAGCGCGGGGAGGTGGTTGAGGCGGGTGTGCGGGCCGACGCCGACCACTAGAAGGTTTGTCGTCACCGCTGCTGTGCCTGCCCGAGGTGCGCGAGCCGGGGCAGGACGCCTTCGCCGACCCAGTACGTCTCCTCCAGGTGGGGGAAGCCGGACAGGATGAACTCCTCGATCCCGAGAGCCGCGTACTCGGCGATGCGGTCGGCGACCTCTTGGTGGGAGCCGACCAGCGCGGTGCCGGCGCCGCCGCGCAGCAGGCCCACCCCGGCCCACACGTTGGGGTAGATCTCCAGGTCGGACATCCGTGCGCTTTCGCGGTAGCCGGCGTGCAGGCTGCTCATCCGAGCCTGGCCGGTGGACTGGCTGGCGGCCAGCGTCGTCTGGACGCGGGCGACGTGCTCGCTGTCGATCCCAGCCAGCAGCCGCTCGGCAGCCGCCAACGCCTCCGCGGAAGTGTCCCGGGCCACGACGTGGAACCGGATGCCGAACCGCAGCGTGCGACCCTGCTCGGCGGCCAGACAGCGAATCCAGTCCAGCTTCTGCGCGACCTGCTCGGGCGGCTCGCCCCACGTGAGGTAGGTGCCCACGTGCCGGGCCGCGACCGGGCCCGCCTCCGCCGACGAGCCGCCGAAGTACAGATCAGGTATCGGGTCCGGGGGCGCCATGACGGTGGCGCCCCGCACGTCGTAGTGCTCGCCCTTGAAGGTGAACGGCTCGCCGGACCAGGCTCCGCGCAGCACGGTGAGGAACTCACCGCAGCGCTCGTAGCGCCCGGCCTTGGTCAGGTGGTCGCCGAAGCGGGCCTGCTCGTCGGCCTCGCCGCCGGTGACGACGTTCAGCAGCAGCCGGCTGCGGGAGATCCGCTGGAACGTGGCGGCCATCTGCGCCGCCAGCGTGGGGGAGATGAAGCCGGGCCGGAACGCGACCAGGAAGCGCAGCCGCTCGGTTTCCTGGGCGAGCGCAGCGCAGGTCAGCCAGGCGTCCTCGCACCAGGTGCCAGTCGGGGTGAGGATCGCGTCGAAGCCCATGTGCTCGGCGGCTTGGGCGATCTGGGTCAGGTAGCGGATGTCGGGGGCACGGAAGCGGTCGGCACCCAGGTCGGCGGCGGCTTCTGCGTCGTGGCCCGGGCCGTGCGTGCCGCGCGTACCGACCGTCAGGGAGCGGCCGTCGCTGGCCGTGGGCAAGAACCAGTGGAACTTCAGCATGGTGAGACTCCAGGGGTCAGTCGGAGGTGAAGTCGCCGTCGGCGCGGGCCCGCAGACGGCGGAGAACCTGCTCGGAAAGCTCGACGGTGCCGGCGGCCAGGTCGGCGGCGGCGCGGGCGCGGGCGTGCTCGCCGGGAAGGCGCAGCGCGCCGCCCTCGGTGTCCCGGGCGGCACGCAACTGCCCGACGAAGCGGCTGTTGGCGGCGGCAACCTGTCCGTCGGGGTTGGCGTAGGTGGGATCGAGGGCGATGAACGTGTAGCCGGCGGTCCAGGTGTCGGTCACCTCGCTGGCCATCGGGAAGCCGAACAAGCTGCCGGTGAGGGCCTGCAGGAGCAGCGAGATGGCGAAGCCGCGGTGCTCACCGAATACGACCGCCGAGACGGCGCGGTCGGGGTCGTCAGTGAGCCGACCGTCGGCGTCGACGAAGCACCCGGCCGGCAGCGGCTCCCCGGCGCGTCGGCACTCCCACAACACGCCCATCGGCGCCAGCGTGGTGGACATGTCCGCCGACAGCGGCTCGCCGAGCGTCGGAAGGGCGAACGAAACAGGGTTGACGCCCAGCACCGGGGTCCGGCCGCCCGCGACGGCGGCCTCGGCCCGAGACGTGTTCGCGGCGATGCCCACCAGACCGTGCCGGGCGATCTCCTCGCTCCAGGCGGCGAGGATGCCGTACCGCTGAGTGTTGATCACCCCGACAAAGCCCGCACCGTGCCGGGCGGCCTTGTCCAGGGCCACTTTGACGGCGAACGTAGCACTCAGCGGCCCGATCTCGCGGTGAGCGTCGATAACCGCGAACACACCGCGCGCCCGCACTACCTCCGGTGGCGCCTGGCGCTCGCGGAAGAACCGCGACTCGAAGCAGAACTTCGCCACGCCGTGCGACGACTTGCCGCGCAGCTCCCCGGCCAGGAAGTGCTCCACCACCAGAGCGGTCTCCCGCTCCGGGACGCCGGCAGCATGGCAGGCGGCGGCCATCAGCGCCCTCAACTCCTCGATCGCCACGCGCACGACTACCGCCCTTCCGGGGGCTGGCCGGGCCGCGCCAGCGGCGGGGTCACATCTGCTCTCCAGCAACAGCGTTGAGGCACGGATCTCCTTCGAATGCAGGTGAACCGGGTGAGCGAGGCGGCGGTTGGGCACCAGAGAACGTGGTCGCAGGATGGTTCAGGGGCCGCCTCGGAAGCGGAGCCACCGATGCGCGGTGAACGCCTGCTGCTGTCGCTCCGCTCTCCGCGGCTGAGGGCCGTTGGTTGCTTGCTCGGCTCGGCGGCGGGCCAGGGCCGCGACGAAGGTGTCGACGGCCGCCTTCCCGGCGGCTGACCACTCGGGGAAGGTGCGCTGCGCCCAGCGCTCCGCCGTGGCGGGGGCGAAGCCCGCGCCGATGAGCGAGGCCAGCAGGAAGCCGACGTTGAGCCAAGCCGCTGCCAGGGCGGGCAGTGCCCAGTCCACCAGGACCGCGCCGCGCTGGCCGACCAGGATGTTGCCCGCGTTCAGATCCGGGTGGACGAGCCGGTCGCCGGCCAGCAGGCCGAGGTCCAGGCCGCTTCCGAACCGCGCCCACCGCTGCTCGACCGGAGTTGAGGCGGATGTGTCGTGCTCGGCAACGCCGAGCAGCCGCCGCAGCACCCCCGCCAGCGGGTCCAGATCGAACGAGCCGGGCGACAGGTCCGCGTGCCGACCGTCCACGTGCTCGAACAGCAGGTACTCCCAGTCCTCGGTGGTGCCGTGGTGCAACAGCCGTGGGGAGATTCCCAGGACGCTCGGCGCGATGCGCGCCTCGTTCGCGAGGGTGAACGCACTCGGATGTGCCTGCGGCATCGCCTTGACGAACACCTTCCCGGCCGGGACGTCGAGCGTGGCCGCGAGCTGCGCGTTCATCCCGGCCGACGCGGTCGCGGCGGCGCAGACCGGGCCGGTCAGGGCTTCGACGGCGCGGCGCACCTCCTCGGGTGCGCATCCCCATTCGGCGCGCCCCGAGCCCGAGGGGGCGCGGTGCGCGTGGGGGGCGCTGCCGGGTATGCCGGGCTGAATAGCCATGGTCATTCCCTTCATCGAGCGAGCGGGCCGGATCGGTGGTGGCGCGTGGGCGCGGTGCGGCGGGGCGGGCGGCAGCCGGCTGAGCCGCCCGCCCGGCACGGCTACCGGTACTGGTACTGGTGGGTCATCCGGTCCAGGACCAGGTGGCCGCGCTCGACGAGGTTCCCCCGCTGCTTGACCAGGCCCGTGTTCAGGTAGGAGACGCCGAGCCTCACGGTCAGCAGCCGCAGCAGCCGCTCCTCCGTCCCCGACAGCGGCCTGCCGTATCCGGCCAGGTAGGCCGCCTTGAGATCGGGGCGGGTCGCCCAGACCGCGCCGCACAACCACACGAACTCCTCGACGGCGTTGCCGTGGTGGGCCATCGCGAAGTCGATCAGCCCGTGGTGGCCGCTCTCGGCGTCCCACAGCCAATTGCGGGTGGAGTAGTCGCCGTGCTGGTAGACCAACGGCAGCTGCTCGGCCAGCTCCGGCAGCTCCCGGGACGCGGCCTCCACCAGGGCGCGCTGCTCGGCGCTCAGGTGCTCGGCGGTGTTCTCCAGACAGACGGCGGCCCCGCGGGCCTGCTCCCGCATCGCCGCGCGCACGGCCTCGCGGTCCTGCTCCGAGGCCGGGTCGGACTGGTCGTGCCAGCGATGCAGCAGGCGGCCCGCGTCCTCGTGCACGCGCAGCTCCACCTCCCTCCCCAGGGGCAGGCCCCGCACGACTTTCCCCGGAAGCGGCGAGCTCATGATCGCCCGCAGGCCGGGGTCCGCGGCCAGGAGCCGGGGCGCCTCGTGGTCGGCCAGGATCCGCGCGGCGTAGGTGTAGCCGACGACTTCACGGCCGAAGTCGAGTCCGGTCGGGCTGAGCTTGACGAAGGCCGCGGCCGGACCGGCGACCACGCGCCAGACCTGGGAGCTGCCCCGGGGCCAGGACACGTCCGTGACCTCGTCCAGGCCAGGCAGGTTGTTGGCGACCCACTCGCGCAGGTCGGGCGGGAAAGGCTTGCCGGTCATGAGTCGTCATCTTCCGAACAGGTCTGCGATCAGCGAAAGTTGATCAAGGTGTGCGGGCTGGGGTCAGCAGTGCTGCCGGTCAGAAGTAATCGGCCAGCCACGGCTCCCGGTCGCCGGTGGCCATCAAGAGCCACGCGATCGAGGCAGGGTCACCGTCGACTCCGGCCAAAGCGGCCGAGACCGCGCTGCGGTACCCGCCCGCGTACCAGACCGCGAACTGGCCTCTGGTCAAGATCAGGTGGGCAGCGCCGCCGCCGGGCGTCAACTCCCCGCGGCCCTCGGCGATCCGCAGGGTGTAGCGCTGGGCCTCCTGGCCGTTCTCGGACACGACGTCGAGCGGGAGCCCGAAGTCGACACCCTCCGGCCAGCCGCGTAGCTCCACCGCGCTGCGCAGGTCCAGGACCCGCACCATCCATGGGTGCCAGGACCGCGCCGCCGCGGCGCCGGAGCGGTGCAGCTGGTGCAGTAGCAGCGGACCGGGCGGCAAACCGGTGCGCTGGAACGCCACGGTGGGGATCCGGCTGTTGTGCCAGCCGAGGAAGGCGAACATCGCGGATGCGGTGGAGTAGTCGGCGGCCCAGAAGTCGTGGACCACCAATCGCCGCCCCTCGACGGGGTGGCGCTCGCCGGCCACCGACAGCACCCCGGTCGGCTCTTCGCCAGGCGGACCGAACCGATAGGTGCTCAGGCCCGGGTGCTGAGCCTGCTGCCAGTCGACCCACCAGGCGGGACGCTGCCACGTGCCGTTCCACCGCGCGGCCAGGGTGTCCCGCAGCGGGGGAAGCTGCGCAGTCTCGCCGTGCTGGATCTCGACATCCGACTCGTCGAACCGTCGCCGCAGCTCGTCGGTGGGCACCGTCCACGAGTACACCGGGGCGGGTGCTTCCCAGCCCATCCGGCGCACGTAGCCGGTGGATGCAGTCCACAGCGTGGCGAGAACCGCGCCCTGCTCCCGCAGCGGTTGCAGCCGCTCGACGGTCAGGCGGGCCGCGAGTTGCCCGCCGCGCTCCTCCGGGGCCACGCATCCGCAGGCCATGCTGGCGCTGGGCACGGGCCGACCGCCGAACCACTGCGGAATCAGCATGCCCAAGCCGCCGGCGACGACCTTTCCGCCGCGCAGGGCCACGCGCCGGTCCGCGTGCGCGCCCAGGCGCGTGATGTCTTCCACCGGCTGGCCGTAGGCGCGCCGGGCCAAGAGGTCGTACTCGTGCCACAGTTCGTCATCGGCCTCCGCGAAGGCCAGTGCTGAAGCGGCCACGGTGCTCCTCTCCCTTCTAGTAACCGATGGCGTCTCTAGTAACCGGTGGCGTCGCGCAGGGCACCGGGGTCAGCGGGGACGAAGAAGGTGCGGGAGCAGCTGAGAACCCGCCGGTTGTACTGGTTGTGGCCCTCGATCCGGCAGGTGACAATCCCCTGGTCACGACGGCTGTCGCTGGTGGAACGGATCGTCATGCCGAGCACGATGTTGAGGGTGAGGATGCCGCAGACCAACACCTGGTCGCGGTCGGCCCGCTGGCAGAACTCGATGTCCGAGTGGGCGGGGGCTTCGTTGCCCATCAGCGCGAGGACCTGGACGTGCTCGGCCTCGGTCACGGTCCGGGCTGGCCGGTGCTCGATGACCAGGCCGACAGTCAACTCATCAAGGCCGAGCCCGACGACTTCGCGGACCCGGTTCTCTCCGACCTGGCGGAATCCCTGCGGGAGGGCGTTACTCATGATCGGACTCCGTGAGAAGCGTGGAGGGCGGGCTTCTGGCTCGCTCGGGCGGTCAGGGCGCGGGCTGCGGCGACGATCGGCGGGCCCACCATCGCGCCGTCGACGGTGGTGATCGCGCCGTCGACGGCGTCGGCGGCACTGATGAGGGCGCGTGCGGCCTCCAGGTCGCCCTGGCTCGGCTGGAACGCAGCCTGGATCACGGGAAGCTGCGCGGGGTGGATGGCGACCTTGCCGACGAACCCGAGCTCCGCGGCCTCTTCGGCCTCCCGCCGCAGCCCGTCCGGGTCGTGCAGGCTGAAGTACGGGGAGTCGACCGCGGGCAGGCCGACCGTGGCTGCCGCGGCGGCGAGCATCACCCGCGGGTACCACACGGCCCTGCTCGTGATCTTGCATCCGGCCTCGGCCGCGTAGTCGGCGGCCCCGAACACCACCCCGGCGAGCTCCGGGGCACGCAGGATACTGGTCAGATTCTGAATCGCCCGCGGGGATTCGATCAGCGCCCAGACCTGGGACGGCGCTGGGGAGTCGCCCATGATCCGTGAGACGAGTTCGATGTCGCGGGCAGACTCCACCTTCGGAATCAGCAGCAGTGCCGGCCACAGGCCGTGCTCCGCCAGCCCGGTGAGGTCCTTCAGACCGTGGAGGGTATCCAGGGCGTTCACGCGCACCCCCACGATCGCCGAGGAGCTGCCCTCGTCCTGGCCATCGCGGGGCAGAAAGCGCAACACGTCGCTGCGGGCTTCGTCCTTGCGCGGCTGGGGCACGGAGTCCTCCAGATCCAGCAGGGTGACATCAGCACCCGAGTCGGCCGCCGTCGCGAACCGGCCGGGAGACGCCCCAGGCGTGACCAACCAGATGCTGCGGCCAAGGCCGGGGCTCGCGAGCGACGGGATGGGCGGAGAGGTTGTATCCGACGGCGTCTGCTGCATAGGAGTTCCCTTCACGCGGCGTCCCAGGAGCAGCGGGCATTCGGCGCCGGTGCCGCTGGGGCGATGGGGACCTGGGCGCGGTGAACCGTATGGATGCGGCGCACGGTGCTGGACAGCAGCAACAACAGGCCCAGGAACCACGGCCTTCTTCTTGGCGTCGTACTTGTGTAGTGCTTCACCCACCAGGGAGCGTCGTTCGGTGGTCGGCAGGGTGGCTTGGCAGCCAGCCGATCGGGGTTGGAGATGTTGAGCAGGTACAGCACGTGCTTGGGCAACCTTCATCGCCTCCTCGGTGAGCGCATCCCAGGAAGCCTCATCCCGCAGTCCGGCGGGAGAGGCGCTGTCGCAGGCCGCAAACCGTTTTGCACATCACGCAAAGCCGATAGCCCGCTACGCCCGGCGCCACTACGGTGGAGCGGGCGCGCTGTGCCCGGCTACCGACGGGGTGGTCCATGGATGCAGGAGGCCGAGCACGGGCGACTGCCGCAGAGAGCGGGAAAACGAATCCCGGAGCGATCGTGCGCAGCGCCCGGCTAGCCCAAGGGCTGACGCAGGCCCAGCTCGGGAACCGGGCCGGCTACTCCGCAGCTCAGGTTTCCCGCTACGAGCGAGGCATCTCGCCCCTGACCGACGTCACCGTGCTCCGATGTTTCGCTGACGCGCTCAGGATCCCACCCCAGCGCCTGGGCCTCGCCCCGGTTCCGCCACGCCCCGAGCGGCGACACGAAAACGCGATCAGCACGGGCAACGCCTACCCCCGCTTACCCCCGCCTAGGGTGGCCACCGGACTCCGACCGGAGGAGGGTGAGGACCCGGTGCGGCGACGGCAACTGATAACCAGTCTGGTGGTGACGGCCGCCACCACCGCGGGCTTCCCCCTGCTCAACGGCAGCGCCGCACCAGCCGGCGACACCGCCGTGGGCGAGCTTCTCATCGCACGAGTCAGCGACGCGATGCTGGGCCTGCGCACCACCACCCCGCTACCACCCGACCGGCTCCGCGTCCACCTGGCCAGCGCCCTCGCCGACTTCCACGCCTGCCGCTACCGCAACCTCGCCAGCCACTTGCCACAGCTGATCTGCGCCGGACACGCGCTCACCGCAGACGACGGCGACCCCGATCACCACGCACTGCTCGCGCAGGTGTACCTCCTGACCACCCGCATGCTGATCAAACTCGACGACCAGCAACTCGGCTGGATGGCCGCCGACCGTGCCCGAGTCACCGCCGACGCAGCCGGCCATCCGCTCATCGCCGCCGAGGCCGCCAGGAACCTGGCGGTCCTGGCCCGCAAAGCCGGTCGGCACGCCCAGGCCCTGTCCATTGCGCTGACCGCTGCCGACCACCCGGACCTGCGCGGCGGCGGGCCCTCTCACACCGCCCAACGAGGCCTGCTCATCCAATCCGCCGCCTACACCCTCGCGCGCACCGGTGACCAGCAGGGCATGCGCCATCTCACCGACCACGCCGCGGCCATCGCCACCGAACTCGGTGGCGCCACCCTGCTCCGCGACCACGGCGGCGGCTTCAACCCGACCACCGTGCAACTGCACCGGATCTCCGCCGAGAACTCCGCCGGCGACCCCAGCGCCGCCATAGCCGCCGCCCGCAAAATCGTGCCCCAGACCCTTCCCACACTGGAACGCCAGGCCCGCTACTACACCGACCTCGCCACAGCCTTTGGTCACTGGGGCAAACGCGAGGACTGCACCCGCGCGCTGCTCTCCGCCGAACACCACGCCCCCGAGGAAACCCACACCCGCCCCGCCGTCCGCGCCCTGCTCTCCGGACTCCTCATATCCGGACGCACCAACCCCGAACTACGCGCACTCGCCGCCAGATGCGGAATCCAATAGCACGCGAAGCACGCCGAACGTGCGCATTTCTGCCGGATCGGCGGAAACGACCCCCCGCCGACAGACTTGCCACACCAGGCGGTCTACTCGTACCCGAAGGCGAGCCGGGGTGTTCGTGGCGCGGCTGCTGCGGGGCGAGCCAGGTCTGGGAGACCCGCTCGGGGAGCCGGGCCGCCGCGAGGTATTGGGCGGCGTCCCCTTTGTTGGCGGATGCGGCCACGGTGGGCTCGGTGAGGTAGACCACGGCGTCGCCGATGCGGGCGGTGACCTGTTGCTCGTGGCGCCCGAGGGGCGTAGGGGTGGACGTCGGTAGGCACCGGCCCAGCGACGCGCATGACCACGCTGAGCACGGTAGAGGCGAGGACGGGTACCGGTTGCGGATCGGGAGCGGTGGGTGGCTGGTGGGTGCCGGCGGCGATCATCGGGGACTCCTTGGTGGTCGAGGGGAGTTGGTGTCGCCGGCGACGAAGGTGGCGCCGGTACCGGGGGAGGGGGTCCGGTACCGGCGCCGGTTGATCAGCCCATTGGTTGGGCGGCGGGGAGCTCGGCCGAGTCGGCCGGCTCGGCCGGTTGCTCGCGGCGGGCCTTGGTGATCTCCGCGGTGGCGTAGCGGAGGCTGACGGCGATGTCGGCGGCCTCGAGCTTGCTGCGCCAGACCTTGCGGCCCTCCTCTGGCTGCCAGGAGTCGTCGGACAGTTCGCCGGTGACGGTGACCGTGGTGCCCTTAACCAGGGTGGCAGCGGCGTTCTCGGCGAGTGCGTTGAACGCGGCCACGTGGTGAAAGACGGGCGCCTTGTCGACCCAGGTGTTGGTGCGACGGTTGAAGCGGCGGCCGTTGACCGCGACGGTGCACCTCAGGACTGCGACGCCGCTGGGGCTGTAGTGCAGGGTCGGGTCGTCGGTGAGGTTGCCGTGGATGGTGATCTCGTTCATGGTGCTGTCTCCCTGGTGGCTCGGTGTCGGTGGAACGCGGCTTGCCTCAGCGGGCCGGGGGAGGGGGTCCGCCAGGACGGCGGGGGTTCCGGGGTCGTTCACCCGGGTGGGATCACGTCAGTGACCGCCGCGTGCGGCCTGTCTCACCCGGGTGGATGGGCCGGGTTCATCGCCGCTTGCCCCGCACTCGGTCTGCTGACCTCCGGGCGATCCGCTGGCCCCGAGCGCGTGGGGACGGGCACCGGGCGAGCACCCACACCGCATCTCGCCGGATCAGGCGGTGACCAAGGTCGACCCCGGGAGCAGAAAGAAGTTGATGGCCTTCCCGGTCCCGAGTTGACCGAAAGAAGGCGTTGCTCCGCCGATCGCCGTGGGTGAGACGCCGCGAGATGTCAGACTCGGTCGGTAGGGTGCCTCGGCATGATCGAGCCGTCCTACGTGCGCGCCACTCGGGCGGGCTACGACGCCGTCGCCGCCGACTATTCCGAGTGGGTCAGCGACGATCTCGCGGCCAAGCCCTTGGACCGTGCGCTGCTGGCCGCGTTCGCCGAACTCGTACACGCAGACGGTGCTGGGCCGGTGGGTGATCTTGGTTGCGGATCCGGCCGGGTGACGGCGCACTTGCGTTCTCTCGGGTTGAGCGCCTTCGGTGTCGACCTGTCGCCAGCGATGATTGCCTTGGCCCGGCGGGCGTACCCTGGCCTGCGGTTCGACGAAGGCACGATCACCGCTGTGGACGCGGCTGACGGTGCTCTCGGCGGCATCGTCGCGTGGTATTCCATCATCCACACGCCACCAGAGGAATTACCGGTGGTGTTCGCCGAGTTCCATCGCGCACTGGCACCGGGCGGCCACCTGCTGCTCGCCTTCCAAGTCGGCGACGAGCCCCGCCACTTGGCGGAGGCGTTCGGCCATGTGGTGTCGCTCGACTTCCACCGGTTCCAGCCAGATCGAGTCGCACAGCTGTTGCATGAAGCCGGGCTTGGCGTGTTCGCCCGGCTACTGCGCGAGCCCGACGAGACCGAGAGGGTCCACCAGGCCTACGTCCTGGCCCGGAAACCGACGATTGGCGACGTCCGCGACGTCCGATAGCGGATCTTCTACGAGATCGCGCTCAGGTCGACAGCCGGGTGCGGAGGTCGGCGTATGCCTGGTCGACCTCCCCGTCCACGGTAACCACGGGGCGGGTGTTCGGCCTTCGCGAAAGGGCCAGGTCATGCGAGACACGTACCGAGGTGACGCGCTGTCATGCCGACGAGCGTGTGAGGTGCCAGCCGTGGTCCGGCGACGTAGGTCGGCGGTTGGATTGTCGTCGTGGCTGTGGTTTCGGTGCGTGATGGTGACGGCAATGTTCTGGTGGACGTCCGTTTCGTTGCCGAGTCGGAGCTTGGAGTGTTGGAGCGTCGGCTCCCCATGCCCGCCGCACTGGTCGTCGTCCGGTTCGGAGACTCGGTGTTGATGTTGTTCAACGGCTGGCGCCAGCAGTGGGAGCTGCCCGGTGGTAGGCGCGAGCCTGTTGAGACCGCTCGGCAGGCTGCCGTGCGTGAGCTGGCGGAAGAGACGGGTATCGGGGCAGTCGATCTGGACTTCGTCGCTGTCGCGGAGTGTGATCTGCGGCGGCCGAACCGCCGGGAGTACGCGGCGATATACCGAACCGATCTGCAGGTCTCTCCGCAGCTGGTGGTCAACGACGAGGCGTTGGCGTTCTTGTGGTGGGATCCGCGGTCATCGGCGACCGAGCAGATGAATCCACTCGACGCAGAGATCGCGAGACGCACGATCCACCCGCGCGGCCAATGAGACCCGGAGAAACAAGGCCCACCCCGGTGCCCGGTGCTGACGCACTCACGTGCCGATGAGCGGTTGTCTCGGGAGGCTGGTCGATAACCGGGAAGATCGGGACACTGGCCCAGCGCGGCCCGGGCCGGGGTGCTGCGGCGTTGCGGTGGTTGTGGTGGGCTCGGTTAGTTCGGCGATCATGGTCCATCCGCCGCACCGGGTGCACGTCACGGGCCGTGTGTCGAGGTCGGTGAGGCTGGGTTCCCAGACGTGGTCGCGGCTCTGGCAGACCAGGACTACGCCGGGTCCGGCGCGCGGGAAGCGGGAACCATCGACATCTCGTGGGCTGCTCATGGTGGTCTCCCGGGTTGGGGTCAGAGGCTGGGGTCGTGGCAGTCCCGGCATTGGCCGCCGAGCAGGTCGTCGCATTGGCGTTCCTGTCGGGTGCGCTGTAGGTGGCAGGCGGGGCAGATCGGGGGACCCAGTCGAACGCTCGCCGGGTAGCGGGTCGCGGAGCTGCGTTGCAAGAGATCCATGTCAGGTGTCCTCCGTCGGGATGGGGCAGCAGCTGGGTCGGAGACTCACCAGTCGCAGGCGCTGGGCTGGGAGGAGTCGGTGGCCAGGTTCTGGGCGATGAGCTCCCGGAGGGCGTCGTGGTCGTCGCACGGGCGCGGGGTGTGGTGTGCGGCGGTGGTGTGGGTGGGCATCGGGTCCTCCTGGGGGTGGGGTGTCGGTGGAACGCGGCCCTGCCTCAGCACGCCGGGTGGGGGTCCGTAGGACGGCGGGGGTTCTGGCTCGTCCACCCCGGGTGGGATCGCGCAGCGACCGCCGCAGGCGGCGGGTCTCACCCGGGTGGATGGGCCAGGTTCATCGGCGCGTGCCCCCGCCCGGTGTGCTGACCTCCGGGGCGGTCCACCGGTGCACCAGCGACGGATCCGGTGATCACATGCCGCGGCGTTTCCGCTGCGGACCTGCTGGTTGGCGCGTCTGGGCGTGCGCGTCCGAGCGGTGAGGTGGCCTGCGGCCGGTTTGTTCCGGGTGGGAAGACCGGGCTGGGGCTGCTGGCTCCCGGCTGGTCAGGTGGTCCGGAGTTGGAGTGGGCGGGGGTTGCGCCGGCCTCGGGCGATCCCGTTGGTGATGTGGCCGGTGGCCTCGTGGCGGGTGAATCGGTCAGCGCCGCTGCTCGAGATCGGGGCCGCAGCGAACAGCGCCTGGGCAGCGACGGTCTCGTCGAGGGCGCCGGCGCCGACCAGCTCGCCGAGGCGGGCGGCGGAGCGGAACAGGGTGTGGGCGCGGGTGCCGGGTGTGGCCTGGGCGACGGCGGTGGTCTCGCCGGCGAGTGCGGCGGCCACGTAGGTGTCGAGCCGGCGGGTGGAGGACAGCAGGATCGGGACGTGCGTCGGCGCTGGGGCAGGAGTGAGCGCGTCGAGCAGCCAGTGCGGCAGGGTTACCGGGTCGAGGTCACAGACGACCCGGTAGAGGCGCGGCGTGCCGTTGATCCGGCATAGGGAGCCGGCGGCGATGACCGCGCCGCCCGCGGCGCGGGTGTCGATGCACCAACCCAGGGAGGCGCAGGTGTTGCGTAGCTCGCGGTCGGCGGGGGCGAGGAAGTAGCGGTGCTCTCCGGAGGGGGTGGCCACGGTGTAGGTGTCGATCGGGTCGGGCTGGCCGGCCCGCTGGGCGAGGATGCGCAGCACGTCGCGGCCGTGGGTCACGCCGAGCCGGGCCCATGGCAGTGGTGGCTGGTGGCCGTGGCCGGTGTCCAGGTCGATCACCACGAGCCCGGCGGCCTGACAGGAGATGCCGATGTTGTACGGCGCGCTGGCCCACCAGCGGGTGACCTCCTCGAGGTCGCAGGTGGCGCGATGGTGCCAATCCCGCACCGCCGGGTACTTGCTATAGGGGTAGAGCGGGAACACCGGCCAGCCGCGCTCGACGGCGCGCAGAGCCGCCGCCAGCCGCGGTGGCAGGTTCGCGAGGTGGGGGCGCGTCGAGCGGCTGCTGATCCGGATCGCGGTCATTGCACTCCTCTTTTCGGGTGTCGAGGTCGGGTGCACAGGCAGAGCAGTGCGGCCAGAGAGAAAGGGCACGGGTCGATCTCGTTGCCAGGCAGCGGGCGGACCGCACGCTGCGGGCGAGGGGGCGTCGGTTCGCCGCGGGCCCGCCCCATGCCGGCAGCGCCGTCTGGTCCCTGGGTGACGAGCAGGCATCTCATGCCGGTGGGGCCACCCGAAATCCGGATGGCCCCACCGGGTGAAGTCGATCAGGCTGCGATGTCCTGGTCGGTGTCGTGGGCAGCGCCCACGCCCTCGGCCTCGGCCGGGTTCGGCGCGCCGGCGGTGAGGACCAGCATCTCGACATCGGACAGCGGGTAGCCCCAGTTGCGCAGCTGCTGGAAGTAGCCGAGCTGGTGATCGGTGGGGGAGCGCCAGGCGCGGCGGTCTGTGCCCTGCTCCAGGGCGGCGATCAGCATCGCCACCGTGAGCATGGTGGCCCGCCCGGGGCTGGCCTTGGCGGCCGCAGTCGCGATGGCGTGCGGTGATGTCCGGGCGTAACCGCGGTGGGTGTACTTGAGTCCCAGCAACTCCACCGCCACCGGGTGATCGGATTCCATCGCCTTGCGCAGATCGTGGCTGCCCTCGGCGAGAGTCGCCGCGATCCAGCGGAGGGCGTCTTTGGGTGCGGCCTGACGGGCGAGGAACTTCCGCAGCCAGTCCCGGCGCACCGTGGTCGCGGAGTCCCAGGCCTTGTTGTTCGCGATGACCTCGCGCCGCTCGGCCTTCTGCTCCTCAGTCATCACACGGGTGATCCGGCCGGTGGTGGCCACTCCTGGCCCGGTGTGGCGCTCGGCGTGGCCGTGGCCCACAAAGTCGGTGCACACCCACACTGCGGCGACCCGCTCGGCCAGCGGACGCCAGGAACCCCGGGCCTCGAGGAAGGCCGCGTGACCGGGGCAGCAGGCGTGGTCCTGAGCGGTCAGCTCGGTGCCCGGCGTCGTGTCCGGCGTCGCGCGCAGATCCGCGAGCCGGCGGATACTGCCGTCGAACAGGGTGCTCGGCCGGTCGATGATCGTCACACCCTGCTCGGTGAGCGTGGCGGTGAGCTCGGCATGCAACCGGGTCTCCTCCCGGTCATCGCGCAGCCGCTGCGCGATGTGGTCGAACTGCTCGGGACGCGCACTGGCCGCGCTCGTCAGCGTGACCACGGCAGCCTGGTCGTCGGCGAACTCCGCGACGACCGCAGCCTGGGCGAGATCCATCTGGCCCTCCGCGAGGGCGTCGAGCGCGAGCTGGTTCTGTGCGACCGCGACTGCGGTCTGGACCCGCTTGGTCGGGATGTGCCGGCGGCGGGCGATCTGCCGGGCGCTGAGACCCAGGCCCAGCAGCTGCTGGGTCGCGCGGGCCTCATCGGCCTCACCGAGGCCGCTGCGGTGCTCGTTCTCGCCGAGCTGATCCAGGATCCGGTCGATGCTCTGGGCGCGCTCGTCGGTGAGCGCCTCGTCCTCGACCAGGACCCGGACCCGGTCCAGACCGGCCTCGATCGCGGCCAGCACGCGGCGCTGACCGGTCCGCACCACCAGGCGACCGGACTCATCCCGGCGAACCGGGATGACCTGACGGACACCGCGCTCGGCGATGTCGGCGACGAAGCCCTTATCCAGCGCCACGTCCGTGCGCACATTGTCGCGGATCACCAGCTCGCGGGGATCGACCCACAACACTTCGCCCTCGCCGCCAGCGGGCTGGGCGAATCCGGGTGCCGGCTGTTCGGCGAGCTGATCGTGCTCAGATGCAGTCTCGGTTGTCGTCATCGTTATTTCTCCTGTTCTTGACGGGACCGGAGCTCCTGGCGGACTCCGGCAGGAAAGATCGACGTGGGCGGTGCTCGCGTAGGCCCCTCGGCGGTGCGGCAGTGCGCAAGGGGAAGCGAACGTCCCGGGACTCGGCGTTGCCGGCCTGACCCCGGGACAGGGTCAGAACGGCGGCTCGAGCTGGGCGAGGGTGCTCGGCAGGGGCGTCATGCCGGGCGGGGTGAGCCCCCGCGCGTAGTAACGCTCGGTCAGCTCATCGTCGAGACCCCGCTGGTAGGCGACGTAGTCCTCATCGGACATCAACGAAAGGTCCACTGGATGCTGGTGGGCGCTGGTCAGGACGGTCATGGGGCCTCCGGGTCTCGGTCGGGGGGAACGCGGCCCTGTCCTCAGCGCACCGTGGTGGGGTCCCGCAGGGACGGCGGGGGTTCCGGCTGGCCCATCCCGGTGTGATCGCCCCAGCTCGAACGGCAGCCGAGCGACCCACCGCACGCGATCTCACCGGGATGGGTTGGCCGGGTTCATCGCCGCTCGCCCCGCCACGGTGTGCTGACCTTCGGGCGATCCCCCCGACCGAGACCCGGAGGCCGCCCAATCCGGGACCAGCGCTGCCGAACACAGGACAAGCGGCCCTGCGAAGCCACCAGGAAGAGCCGCTCGACGTCGTCGTACGCCCGTCGCCGACCTTCCGAGCTCGTGCGGGTGGCCACGCTTGGGGGCCGCCCGCACGGGTGTCAGTTCTCGATGATGACGATGTTCTCCACGACGGCCGTGTGACAGGCGGTGAGAATGCGGTGCTCGTGGTCGCCACCGCCCGGGCAGCGCACGGTCGCACCGACGTCGAGGTGACCGGGAATGAACACGAAGCGCTGGCAGGCTCCGTCGAGCTCAGCCACCGTGATGGGGCTGGTCTGCAACTGCTCGGTCATGTCGGATCCTTTCGCTGTGGAGTGCTCGGATGAACCGAGAGCTCGGCCTCAGCGCGGCGCGGGTGGGGTCCCGCAGGGACGGCGGGGGTTCCGGCTCCTCCCAGCGGGTGGGAACGCCAGCGGCGTCCAAGCGTCAGCGAGGCCCCTCCCACCCGCTCGGACGGGGCCGGGTTCATCGGCGCTCGCCGCGCCCACGGTGTGCTGCCCTCGGGCGGTTCACTCGGCCACTCCACGCCGAAGTCGATCTGAACGAGCGAGATGTGCAGCGCGCTCGATGACAGAAGCGACAAGCACCCCGACGCTGAGTACCCGGCCGGTTGCGGTGAGCGCACCGACTTCGCTCACCATGTGTGCGGAAAGCGCGGCCCGGACTGCGCGCGCTCCTTCCCGGCTGCGGACTCATCTTCGAGCACCCGGACTACGACCCCACGGCGGCAGGGCAGAAAGGCATGTGGTGACCGACGAGACCCGCCGTGACAGCGTCGTGGGTAATCTCGAGGGTGGGGTTTATGGCTGCTTCGCTACAGGTGGTCGGTGGCGGGCAGACGGCCGAGGATCGGCACGGGTGAGAAGGCTTCGGCGTAACGCACGCCGATGCGGCCGCCGTGCAGCCGCCCCAAGGTCTCAGCCATCGGCGCGAAGTGGCTGGCGATGGGTTGCGAGACGTGAGCGGCCAGTGCCTGCATCTTGGTCTCCCAGGTGCTGGTGACGTCCACGATGATCGGCAGGGGCAGCGAACGGCCGTTGCGGTCGAGGTTGTTGTACCCATCGCAGGTGTAGACCCGTTGAGGGTGGCCGGTGGCGATGACCACTTCGGGGAGAGTGGCCAGGACGGTTCGTGCGGTGCGCTGGTGGTCGGGGTGGATGTCGTCGGGGTTGTGGGTGATCACGACCTCGGGGCGCAGCTCGGTGAGCACGTCTCGGATGGTGCTGACGGTGAGCTCGTCGAGAGGGCGTAGTAGTCCGCCGAGGGCCTTGGCGCCGACGGCGGCCTCGCGGGCGCGAACCTCGTCCGCTCGGGGTACCACGATGGTGACCTGTGCGCCTCCCGCCGCGTGGCGAGACAGCACGCCGCCAGCCCACAGTTCCGCGTCGTCGGGATGGCCCATGACCGTCAGCACCGACCGCGGCGAGATCACCACAGGCGCAGTTCCTCGACGACATCGGCCGGGCGGGGCAGCTGCGGGCTGGTTTCGCCGGTGGGCCAGCGCGGCAGATCCAGGCCCGCGTCCAGCCGGATCATGTCGCGCCATGTGAGCGCGAGCTCGAACTGCTCAGCCAGTGCCCGGGCGCGGCCAGTAGCTAGGCGACCGGAGGAGGGGAGGTCATCGAGGGTGAGACCGCCAGCCAGCAGCGTCGCCGCGGTCTTGGCGCCGATACCGCTCACTCCGGGGATCTCATCGGCCGGGTCGCCGGTCAGCGCCCGGTAATCGACCCATTGGGCGGGGGTGACCTGGTGTCGGGCGTACACCTCTGCTGGGGTGACCAGCTTGCGGCCGGTGCGGAATCTGGTGTTGAGGATCTCAACGCGGTCGGTGACAAGTTGGTAGTAGTCCCGGTCGCGGGACAGGATGATCACCCGGCGGGGCTCGGGGGTGGCCCGTACCAGGGTGGCGATCACGTCGTCGGCTTCGGCGTACTCGAGTTCGATCCAGGCGATGCCGCAGTGGTCCAGGCCGAGCTTGACGTCGGGCAGGAATTGCAGTGGTAGGAGCGCTTGGTCGTCTGTTGGCCGGTTGGCCTTGTAACCATCGTGGGTCTGTTGGCGGCCTGCTGCGCCGTGCTCACCGTCGAAGACCACGATGACCTCGGGGGCAGGGCTGGGCACGTCGTCGCGGATCGCGACCCGCAGCAGCGCGAAGAAGGCGAACAGGCCGGTGAGCAATCTGGTCTTGTCGCGGGAGTAGATCGGCGCCGGGAACCCGAAGGTCGCCCCCCACAGCAGGTTGTGCCCGTCAACGAGCAGCAACGGCGCCTGACCGCCGGTGCCCTCCAGGGTCGGCATCGGGAGCGTCGGCTGGGGGGAAAGTCGGCCCATCAGCTCACCATCTTCACGAGGAGACCAGCGATGTGGGCGGGCCGATAATCCCGCGCTCGGGTAGAGCCGGCCCGTGAGGTTTGCTCGTAGCCTATGGGGTCGGCCAGCAGTTCCCTGGCGGCGCGCCACAGTCCGAGGTGCCCGTGTTCACGGGGCACGAGGAGCCCGCCGTCGCCGATGAGCGTAGGAAGGTTATCGAGGTCGAAGGCCACCACGGGTGCTCCGCCGGCCATTGCCTCCAGAGCGACAAGGCCGAACGTCTCGGCCAGCGACGGCACAATGACCGCCGCGGAGCCTGCGAGCCAGGCGGGGACCTGATTCCAGGGCAGGCCTGGCAGGATCGTCGCCCCGGTGGGAGTGGCGAGGTCTCGGCAGGCGTCGAGCAGCCGCTGCTGGCTTTCCGGTGCCGCCTCGAACCCGGCCGCGCACAGGGCCACCTGCACCGGGTGGGTGAGTCGGCTGCCAGCGGCGGCGGTGAGCAATTCCTCGACGCCTTTCTCCGGGCCGAGGCGGGCCAGAACCCGGATCGGCCCGTGCTCACGGAGCCACCGTCGGCGGATCATCGAGGGCGGGCGCCCGTCGATGAGCAGCGCGTTGGGAACCACCCGCCAACCGGTGGTGTCATAACCCCGGGCGCAAGCGCGTCGCAGCACCACAGCGGAGGGTGCGATGACCAGCTCGGCGCGGGCCAGGGCTGCGGTCAGGTCGATGTCGTGACCGACCACATGCATGGCCAGCACCCGGCGGACCGGGCCGGTGATCGGCATCACCCGGCCCAATCCCCACAGGCCGTCGACGTACACCGCCGCGTCGACACGGTGGGCGGCGAAGAGAGACAACAGCTCGTCGTGCAGCTGTTCACCAGCGGTATCGATGGCCGCGCGCAGCGCCTCGTCCCCGCATGGGTCGGGAATCGCGAGGGTGTCGAGCACCACCACCGGCGCGCCCCCGTAAATCGTGGGGGCGCGCCGATCAGCTGTAATGATCACAGCGTGGTGTCCGGTGGCGGCCAGGCCGACCGTCGATGCGGCGAGGGCGCGTTCCATGCCGGCTGGTGCGTCCGGCCGCCAGGACACGAGGATGAACGCCAGGGTGGTCATTGTGGTTGCACGCGCCTGGGTAGCACGAGGTTCTCCACCGCGACGTCGGGGGGCAGGGTCGGCTCCCAGGGGAATCGCACCCAGTCATCGACGGTCCACAGCCAGAGGTCCGGGTCGTGGACGGCGCCGGCGTTGCGGCACAGCACCGCGGTGTGGATGGTTGCCCCGCAGGCGAGGTGGCTGTCCAAGGCGGGGCGCAGCGCGTGGAATGTGGCGCCGGTCCCGCAGATGTCGTCGACCAACAGTATCCGCCCGGGCAGCCGCCGCCCGGCCAGTGCGGATGCCAGCCGAGTGAGGTCGCAGGTCACGTGGCCGTTGGCCTGGGTGTAGAGGGCATCGGTCGGATTGTGCTGGGCCTCGACCCGGTACACCGGCACGGCCAGGAGCGCACCGAGCGCCTGGGCCGGCGAAAGCCCTCCGTTGGCCACGCCGATCACCGCGGTGATCGGTCCGTGGCGCAGCTGGGCGGCCTCGGCGAGCAGCCGAATCGCCGCGAGGTACCCGTCGGGTGTCATCTCCAGGATGCGATGGCGGGCGAATACGCGCGCAGCCGTGGTGTGGGGGGCGGTCATGCTGAGCCGTCCGGGGCGATCAGGGCGAGATCGGCGACTGTGGTCAGTGGCCGCACGCCGTCGATGTGCAGCGCCCGCTCGTCGTTGCGCCACACGCGCCCATCGGCTCGGACGACCGTGAAGCCACCGGCGCTGGTGCGGGTCCGCAGCCTGATCCGCAGCGCCTTGGGTACCCGCAGCCCGGCGAGCAGGCGGGTGGCGGCCGGGTCGGTGAGCATCTCATCGTGCAGCTGCCGGCCCGCGCCGATGGGCAGCATCTGCAGCAATGTCACTCCGCCCGCGCCGAGATCGGCGGCGAGGTCCACCATCTGCTGGGCGGTTGCGTGGTTGCTGGTCATGAGCACCATCTGGATCTGTAGCGGTATCCCCGCAGAGAGCGCCGCTCTGATGCCCTCCTGGGCGCGGGTGAAGCTGCCCGTGCCGCGGATGCGGTCGTGGCCAGCCTGATCCGGCCCATCGAGACTGACCCGAATCGCGTCGATCGCCTCGGCTAGTTCCTCGGCGCGGCGGGCCAGATGCCACCCGTTGGTGGTGACCGAGACCGCCGTACGGCCACTGGCGGCGATCCGTTGCGCGAGCGCGGGCAGATCCCGCAGCAGCAACGGCTCACCGCCGGAGATGTCCACCCCAAGGACACCGGCGGCGGCCAGCACCCCGGCGATGCGGAGCCGATCGGTCGCGTCCAGCTCGGGCACGGTGGTGTCGTCGAGGCACTGCGGGCAATGCAGGTTGCACCGCACGATCGGTGACCAGCACACGCTCACCGGCATCGTCCGACCGAGTTGCCCGGGAGCCATGACCGGCCAGCCGGAGACCTCGGTTTCCTCCCGGCGCACCCGGCCGGTCGGCAACGGGGTCGGGGCGCGGTGCGTCAACCCGGTCGCCGGGTCGTGCACCAGGTGCCGGTCAGCGGCGTAGATGCGCCTCATCGCAGGTTCTCCGCCCGATGCAGCAGCCGCTCGGCCCGGTTTGCCAGGTCACCGGCCCGACCGGTCGGGGCGGCCTGTGTGAGCAGCCGCCGGTAGTAGTCGATGCGCGGGGCCGCGGTGGCGAACTTGGCCTGCCACTGCGCGGCGGCGTCGGGCGGGTCGATATGGAAGCCGCGTGCTTGCCGTAGCGGGGCGATCTTGCAGCCGGCCGCGATGAGCACCGCACCCAGGTGGGTGTCTTCGGTGCCCCAGCCGTGCGCGTCGAAGCCGACGTCAAAGCCCCCGACGTCGAGCACCGCCGAGCGGGGCGCGGCGACCAGTGCGGTGACGACCATCCGCGGCAGGTCCCAGTCGTGGTACGTGGCCCCGTGGCCTAGATCGAGGAACTCGCGGGTGTGGTCAAGTGGGCGGCCGGTGAACGGCTGCGGGTACACCTGCCCGCTGTAGAACATGGGCACCCCGGCCGGCGCGGACCACCGCACCCGGTGGTCGGCTTCCAGATCCGGCTCTCCGTCGGGGATCTGCGTGCGCCGCTGCCCGCCGTCCCGGTGAGCGATGTTGTGCCGGAATCCGACCAGCACCAGCTCGGGGTGCGCGCGGGCGGCGATATCGGCCAGCACGTGCCTGGGCAGCACCATGTCCGCGTCCAGGTACACCACCGTCGCGGACCGCGCCAAGTGGGTTCCGACGTTGCGGGCCGCCGCGGCGCCGACCTGGTGGGGCAGCCGGTAGGCGACGTCAACCGCGGGATGGCTGCCGGCGATCGCCGAGGTGTCGTCGGTGGAGGCGTCGTCGATGACGATGACTTCCACCGCGCCCGAGGTGTGCTGGTCGGCCACGGCATCCAGGACCGAGGCCAGGCTGTGGGCTGTGTTGCGGGCCGGGATCACCACCGACAGCCGGGTGCCACCGGCGGCTGCGGGCGGGGTGGGTTCATGCCAGCCCAGCCCAGTCCGGCGGCAGAACCCGGCGACGAAGTGACGGTAGTCGTTGTCGCTGGCGGCCAGCGCCTCGGCGAGTGAACCGGTCACCGTCACCATCCCCATTGGTCGAGCACGGCCCGGGCCTGGGGCCAACCGTGGGCGTGATCGGGTATCCAGTGCACGCGGGGGCGTGCGGGCAGCGCGAGCAGGTCGGCCAGCAGCACCAGGTACAGCGGCTCGGCAACGACCAGGACCTCGTATGGCACCCCATCGGTGGTCATGTCCCGGTGCAGCGTGGCGATCACCGCAGGACGAAGCGCCACCGCCCGGTCCGGGTCAAGGGGCCGGTCGTAGGGGTGCAGCGGTGTGTCCGCGGTGACCAGACCGTGCTCGGCGGACAGGAAGCGGACCCTGGCCCGCAGCCGCGGGTCGCCACCCAGCCGGGCGCGAAGCTGTGGCACGCATCCGCCCTCGTACAGCTCCAGCGCGGGAAGGGGTCCCGGTGTGAGGGCTTTCCTCGCCGTGCAGCCGAGGATCACCATCCGGCTCAAAACAAGGTGATCCTCGGCGGGCGAGAACTGTCCTGGGCTGGGGCTGCTCATGCTGACCTCACCGGGCGTACGCCGATGCCGGGGCTGCGCCGTTCGGCGTGGATCGCGTTGAGGAAGGTGCAGCGCCCATACAGCGGCTTGGAGGCGTAGGACCCGCCGCGGATGACGTACCCGCCGCCCATGACCGGGCTGGCGGTCCACTCCCACACATTGCCGGCCACATCGAGCAGGCCCTGCGGGGTGGCGCCCGCCAGGTGGCCGCCTACCGGGCCGGGACCCTCATGCTCGACTACCGGTCCTCGGAGCCGGGCCAGGTGCGGCGCCCAGGGCTGCGCACCCCACGGGAACGGACGCCGCTGTGGCCCGCCTGCCAGCCACTCCCACTCCACCGACGTGGGTAGTCGCCCACCGACCAGCTCCGCGAGCCGGCACGCTTGGGCGTGGTCAACGCCGGTCACTGGCAGGTCAGCGTCCGCTGCCTCCCCGGCGCGGTCCAGGTGCCGGTAGGTCAGCGGAGTGACCGCGACCAGCAGATCCCCCACCACTCTCGGACGGGCACTGTCACCGAACCGGCAGGTGCCGCCGAAAACCGGCACCCAGCGCAGCGGTATCGAGGGGGGACCCCGGCGGTAGCCGGTGCCGACGCTTCGGTGCTCCGCGGAAGGCTGCCCCACATTCATGCCTTTCATCCGTCGAGCAGGAAGAGGTCTTCGGGGCTGGCCAGGTGCGGCGGGCGCAGCCGGCTCTTGCGTTGATTGGGACGTAGCCCCACCGTCGCCAGCGCCTGGGTGACACGGCCGTAGGCCAGCTCGGCGGTACCCGCATCCGGGGCGAACGCCGCGTAGTTGTCGGCGAACCGCACCACCGCCAGTCCGGTCAGGTGCGCGTCGACGCGGGACAGGCGTAGGTGGAACAGGACGGGCCACAGGCCACTACCGGGAACCAGCGGGGTGGGCAGCCCGGTCAACGCCTGGCGGAACACGGCCAAAAACGAGCCGTCGGTGACGTACTCCGCCAGCCACGTCACCAGCTCCTCGACCGTGCCCCCTTCCGACGCGCCAGCAACGTCGACGTCGGCCACCCATCTCCGGCCTGCGGCCACGTGCGTGTCGGCCTGACGCAACGCGGTGATCCGGTTGCGCGCCGGCCGGAACCCGGACACCCAGTCGGCCAGCACACGGGCCTCCAGGATCGGCTCGAGCGCCGCGCGCATCGCCCGATGCACGATGCGGTCCTCCACGGTCGGCACCACCGCGGTGAAGACCTTGCCCGTGTACGCCGTGATGGCCAGCTCACGCAACGGCCCCGGCTCCCACACCCTCATCCCCAGCCGCTGCCCCAGCTCCGCCAGACGGTTCCGCAGGCCCTGCCGGTAGGCGCCCCAGGTCATCCCGTCCGCGCCGGGTGCCGAAGCGCGGCGCATACACGAACGCGCTGCGGCCACCAGGTGAACCGGATCGACGAGGTAGGGCATGAGGGAGTGCGCGGCGGGCAGCCGATGGATTAGCGTGGGCGCGGCCTGGACGGCAGGAACGATCCCGCCGGGCGCAGCACCACCAGGGCCGCTACCCCACACCCGCGGCCCGCGCCGACGGGAACGACGGCCCCGTCCAGGCCACCCCACCGCCAGTGCCCCGTCATCGGCCACGGGCGTCTCCCCACAGCATCACGTGCAGCCGGGTGGACAGATGCCAGCCCCGGCCCACCACCTCATCAGCAAGAGCCCGCATCACCTCCAGCAGCCGTTCGGTGCTGGTCCCCTCCGGCATCACCCACACCGGTCGTAGATCGAACTGCCGCTCCAGGTCCGCGATCTCGTCCAGGTCAGCGACGCTGGACGCGACGAACTTGAACACCGCACGGCCGGTGGCCACCAGCGCCTGCAGCGCCTCCGGATTGATCCGCCGCCGGGCATCACCGGGAGCGGCGAAGCTGGCCAACTTGGGCGAGACGTTGAACCCGGCTACCGCGCCCACCAGGGCCGCAGCCGGGACGATGGTGCCGTTGGTCTCCACCTCCACCCGGCGCCCCGCGGCGGCCAACGCGGTGACGAGCGGCACCAGCAGGTCTTGCTGCAGCAGCGGCTCGCCACCGGTGACCACCAGCAGCTCCGTCGGGTAGCCCAGTGCCCAGTCCAGGATGTCGGCCGCGGTCAGCCGGTGCGTCTCGGCCCCGACGTCGAACCGCTGCCAATCCCAGGTGTAGGGCGTGTCGCATCTCGGGCAGGACAGGTTGCAGCGCGACAGGCGCACGAACAGCGCCTGCCGCCCACAGCTGGGCCCCTCGCCCTGCAGCGTGGGTCCGAACGTCTCCGCCACCAGCAGCGGCCGCTCGCGCACGACGCTGGTCACGGTCGGGCCGGTGCGTACTCGGCGCACGTCGACGCAGTCTCGCCGACCCGCACCGCGGCGACCGTCACACCAGGCGGCAGGCGCAGGTTCGCCGCGCACCACTCATAGAGCAGGCGGGCTAGGTTCTCACTCGTCGGCGCCACGTCGACCACCTCGTTGAGGTCACGATGGTCGAACCTCTCGTTCAGATACGTGCCCAGCGCCGACAGCTCAGCGAAGTCCACCACGAAACCGGGCGGTGTGAGATCACCGTCCGTGAGGACACTGACCTCCACGGTGTAGCTGTGCCCATGCGGGCGGGCGCACTTGTGGCCCTCGGGAAGGTCAGGCAGATGGTGTGCGGCCTCGAACCGGAAGCGCTTCGCGATCCGGTACACCTAGGCCACCTCCCCCGCCGCGTACTCGGTCGGATCCGCGACCCCAGCCACCTGGAACGCCTCACGCCGCTCGACGCAGGTCCCACACCTGCCACAGTGCCTCTCGCCGCTCTTGTAACAGGACCAGGTGTCGGCGAAGGGCACACCCAGATCGGCTCCGAAGCGCACGATGTCCGCCTTGGACAGCCGAATGAACGGGGCCAGCACCGTGAACCGCGGGGCCAGGAACCCCTCATTAGCCAGCAGCACCATTCGCCGGTAAGCGTTCAGGAACGCCGGCCGACAGTCGGGATAGATCGGATGGTCGCCGGCGTGCGCGCCGAACGCGACGGCGCCGGCCTGGACCGCGACCGCCTGGGCCACCGCCACATCCAGCATGATCGCGTTACGATTGGGCACCACTGTCATCCGCATCGACAGGTCGGTGTAATGCCCATCGGGCACCTCCACCGCCACGTCGGTGAGCGATGAACCGGCCAAAATGCTTGACAGCGCCGACAGGTCGATCACGCGGTGCGCGCCAGTCAACTTCACCGCCGTGCGGCGCGCGTAGTCCAGCTCACGCCGGTGGCGCTGGCCGTAGTCGAACGACAACATCGTCAACCGGATACCGTCCGCGCGCAGCCGGTACCCCAGAACCGTGCTATCCAGACCGCCGGAGAGGATGAGCACCACATGCTCAGGCATGGGCTCAGCCAGCACGGTCAACGCACCGGGGGCGATGCTCCGCGAGCCACGGTGAGGAAGTCCCCGGCTGTCGATCAGCACTCCACGTCATGCGGTGGTGATGGTCATCGTGATGTGAATCCTCGCCCTGCGCACCATCAACTCCGGGCGTTCGGCGCTGGTCGCGACAGCCATTACGGTGCCGTTGGCGTACGTTCTGGCCAGGAGATCCACGACGGGCGAGCGGGGGCGATCCGCCAGTGGCGGAGTCTCTGGTGCGGTGAACTAACGTGGGCTGGAATGTCACAGGGTCCTCCGGAGGAAGGTCTACGGCCGACTTGCCGCAGAGTCCTGTTTAGACAGCTAGCGCGAGGTTAGGTGTGGATCGCGCGTCAGAGACGCGCTTCCCAGACCGTATCTGGGAACAGGAACAGAAGCCATACGGGCCAAGGACTTGACGAACAGGCAGGGGGTTGTCCCAGGTCTCGTGGAAGTAGACGTGGCAGTCTCCCACATGAATCCTGCCGTGCGTCCCGCGCAGCCGGCGTCCACCGCGTCACGCACCGTCCAGGGGAGCTCTATGCAGCTGCTGTCCACGGACCATCCCCCAGCCCCCACGGCACTTCTTGCCGACGTGCGCCGCAGCCGCACCGCCGGCGGGGCACCCCACCAGCAGACCCTCGACGCGTGGGGCCTACGCCCTCTCACCGGCGGACGCAACAACCACGTCTACTCCTGGACCGGGCCCACCGGACCTCTCTGCATGAAGATCTACAAGCTCGACGAGCGCCAGCGTGCCCAGCGTGAGTGGCGCGCCCTGACCCTGATCGCCCGACACGGCGGCGACTACGCACCGGCCCCCTTATGGATCGACGAGGCATCGGACCAGCCCATCATCGGCATGAGCCTGCTCCCTGGCTGCCCCCTGCTCGACGTCGAGGACATGCCGGTGGCGCTCAAGGCCGTGGCGGAGACCACCCGGGCTGTGCAGGACATCCCCCTGAGCGGGCCGCTGTCCGGGTGGGATCGGATCGACTCCGCCGAGCACTACGTCGCGCGCCTGAGGGATGTCTGGCCCGCGCAGCTCGCCGACCACGCCGACGACCCGCAAACCGGTGACATGCTCGCCCTGCTGCGCTGTTGGGGGGACAGCGGCGACGCAGAAACCTTGGCCACCCCGACCAGCGATGTCTTCTCCCGCGGAGACGCCAACCTGCTGAACTGGCTGCACGATGGTGACACCGTGCGCTGTGTCGACTTCGAGTTCTCCGGCCGAAGTGACGTCGCCTTCGACGCCGCCGACCAGATCGAACACATCAGCTCCCGCGCCATCCCCGACGACACCTGGCACGAGTTGGAAGCCAACCTCGGCGTCGATCACCACAACAGACAACGTTTCCAAGCAGCGCAACGAACCTGCGCGCTGCGCTGGCTAGCCGTGCTATGGAAACAGCGCCACCGGCGTGTGCAGGAGTTCACCATTCAGCTCGATCGGGTACGTCAACTCCAACACTGCCTACAGGCACCAGCAGCTCGGCAGGCCCATTAACGCGCCGAAGCGCCGTGCAGGTGCCGGACCCCCCGACCCGGCCCGACACCTGCGGTAGCTCGTCATGGCACGCGGCAATCCCTGGTCGTTGCGGTGGTGCCGCCGGGATTCCGAACCAGGGAGGCGGCCTGGAGGTATGCGATGAGCAGGGTCTCGGCGAGTGCCTTGATCTCGGGCAGGGCGAGCACGTGCAGGCCGTCTGGGTCGGCGGTGCCGGTGACCTCGATGAAGAGTTCGGGGTCATAGGGGTCGTGCTGGATGAGGGTCAACGCGAAGGTCTGCTCACCGGTGATCAGGCGGGTCGCTGTGGAGCTGTGACGGGCTGCGCCCGCGCTGGTGATGCACTGCTGCCGGTCACACCAACGCGGGTGGTGCCGGGCGCGGGCGGACTCGCCGGTGGAGAGCTCGACGGCGTCATCGGGCCTCCCGGTGGGGACGGTGAACGCGGACATGCGGATACCTCCAAGAAGGGAAGGGATCACCGGCGGGAGCGCGCGCAGCGCGCCCGGGTTCCCCCAGCGGTGGGGGCGAACAGGGGGTGCCGGCTGCGCGCTCGGGAGCTCAGCGTTGGAAGGAGGCGGCTAGGGTCATCGCGTTCAGGCTGCGGCGTTCCATGTCGTAGGCGTCGTCGGCGTCGGTGAGGGTTTGCGCGGTGCTGGTGACCGCGTGCAGCACGCCACCGCAGCTGCGGTCGCTACCGTCGATGAAGTGGTTCAGGATCGTGCTCTGCTGCTCGGCGGTGAACCGGAGCTGCTTGCCGACGTATTCGAGGGTGGCATCGACATCGCGGACCGGGATCCCCGCCTCGGCCTCCACCTCGGCGATCTTGGCTTCGACGTAGCTCTGCTGCAGGAAGGCGGTGACGGCGTCGCGGGCCTGTTTGGCCACCAGCTCCAAGGCGGCGTCTTGAGTGTCGCTGCTCCAGCGGATCACCCCGTCGTGCAGGCGGCCGCCGAGGTGGACCTCGCGCATGGCGTCGCGGGTGAAGGTCATGCCGTTGTCGCAGACCTGGATGGTGACCTGCGGGGTGATTGAGAAACTGCCGTGCCCGGTCTCACTGTTGCTGACCACGAACCCGGCGAAGACCAGCGGGTTGTCCGCGCCGCGCAGTCCGGAGAACGGGCTGCGGTAGTCGGCGAGCAGCCGCGGGGCCTGCGCCGCGACCTCGGGGGAGCGGACCTTGACATACATCCGCTTCTCGGTCAGGTCGCAGCGCGAGATCTGGGTGTGAACCCCGCTGCGGCGGATGCCATCAAGCACCGACATCAGCACGTCGAGGTTGTCGGTGATCTTGTACTTCTCGGACAGCAGCGCCCGGGCGATACCCGGCTGCTCACACTCGCCGCGCAGAGTGCGGATCAGGTAGCGCTTGGTCGGCTCGGCGGCCAGCCAGGTGTTGACGTTGCAGTCGAGCAGCGCGACCTGCGCCTCGCGCATCCGCCGCAGGTACGGCGAGGGAATGCCGAGCTTGTCGGCAACGCCGCCGTCGCAGGTGACGGTCGGGCGGAACACCCCGCGAGCCGGGGTGACGCCATCGAGAGTGATGGTGGGCTCGCCGATGCCCTCGATGTGCAGATCGCCGCCGCTCATCCGCAGGTCGCGGGCGGGGACCACGACGTCGAGTTTGGCGTCGTGCTGGCGCTGCAGCAGCGCCACCAGGTCGCCGAGACTGGCGTTACGGCTGGTCAAGACGGATTCCATAGAGTTCATCGCGGCGCTTCTCCTTCGCGTGCATCGGGGTGCTCGGGGCTCATGGCAGGACCCGAGCGGGGAAAGGCAGAAACGCGCACCGATCAGTGGGATCCGGCGCGTTGGCGCCGTCGAGGTGATCGCGTGTTCCCGCCGTGGGGTGGAGCGCAACTCGGCCGGACCTCCGACAGCGGACCGGCCGGGGCACCGCGCTCACCCGACCGGCGTGATCCGGCGGCCTGAACACCCAAGGCAAACAGGAAAGGGACCAGCGCCGGATCACCCGCGTCGGGCCGGGCTGGCGGGGCATCGGGCGCAGCCGCGGCGGTGGTCCAGAGTGCGCCGCCACCACCCAAGGGCGGGATCACGATCACCAGGGGCCAAGCCAACACCACGGTGGTAGTGCTTCACCGCGCCCTTGGGACTGGCGGCCGGAGGTGCCGAGGACATCGGTGACCCGGCTACGCCGGGGCTGACTGGCTGGTCTTCCTCAACCCGCTGGCCACCGATTCTCGGCCGTGCTCGCTGCGCGCAACCCCGCGTGCGCTGCGCTGCGCTCGGCCTTCCTTCGGTTCTTCGCCAGCGGGCGAGGGAAATGGGTGGTCCGACATTCGGTGGTGGGGTGTCTCGCCGGTGGCGGCGGGAGGTCGTGATGGTGATCGTGGGGGGCTGGCTGTCGTGCGGACATCAGGTGGTGCACCGGGTGTGGGCACCGGCGATGACCGGGGCCGATCTCACGGGCGTGCGCACGTTGTGGTGTAGCCGATGCGCGCGTCGCACCGCGGTAGTGAGGTACCGGTTGGGCATCGACGCTTCTATGTGTTGTCAAGGGGGTTCGGGCGGTTTCCTCCGGGTGTCGGGTTGGTCGGGTGTTGGTCAGGGGTTGAGTCGGCGGTGTTCGGCGACTCGGCAGGCTGGATGGCAGTAGCGGCG
>JBOHGG010000048.1:24483-40418 GCA_050700115.1 Pseudonocardiaceae bacterium | reverse complement strand
CGGTCGCGATTCGAACAGCCGCGGGGGATCAAGGTGTCGGACGGCCGACGTGTAGCTGTCGAACCACTGGCCCGGAGCACAGCGGACGGGTCGGGAGCGTTTCGGCCTCGCACCCGTCGATGGCGACAGCGTGTGGCTGCTCATCGAGAGTCAGCCGCAGCGACCGCAGCTCGGCCGGCTCATCCCGGATCCAGCCAGGGCCGGCAACCAACGGCGCGTCCGGCACCCGGTGTTCTGCCGGATACAGCTCGACCGCGAGCCGTGCCAGCTCGGATCGGTGTTGGTTGAGCCAGCGGCGCTCTTGACGCCACCGGGCTTGGTCGATGGCAACGGCGGCGTCCAGCTCGGCGCGTGGCCGGCCCGGGGACAGCCCGAGATCCTCTGCAGAGATGCCGAGCACAGACACCGCTCGCTGCCGCTGCTCGTACGACATCGTCTGCCGGCTGTTCTCGATCTGGCTGAGATTCTGCTGCGTCATGCCGAGAAGCGGAGCTGTTGCATTGTGCGAAGCCGGGGCAGGCGAGATCGTTGATCCGGGTTGGTCAGATCGCCAGGGCCAGCTCGTCGAAGGCGGCCAGGACTCGTAGGTTTTCGACTTCCTCGGTGCCCAGTTCGTAGTGGCCGCGGCGGATGTTCTGGATGAACGCGTGCCCGGCACTGATCACTTGCGCGCAGCGGAGTTGTTTGAGGCCGCGCATCGGTCGCAGGCGGGCCTTCAGCCGTCCGTGATCGGCTTCGATCGCATTGTTCGCATACTGTTCGGTCACGTGGCAGGCGGCGGGTATCAGCTCCTCGAGCACCCGTGGATAGGCGGCGGCGCGGTCGGTGGTGACTTCCCTCGGGGACGGCCCGTGCTCGAGTGCGCGGGTGAAGAATCTGCGGGTGGCCGCCATGTCCCGCTTCTCGGCGACCAGAACGTCGATGACCTGGCCGAACTGGTCGATCGCCCGGTATAGATACACCCACCGCCCGGCAACCTTGACGTAGGTTTCATCCACAAACCAGCGATCACCCGTCACGTGCCGGCAGGGTCGTGCCGCGTCGATCAGCAGCGGGGTGAACCGCTGCACCCAGCGGTAGATCGTCACGTGGTCGACCTGCACTCCGCGCTCAGCCAGCAGCTCTTCAACATCGCGATACGACAGTCCATAACGGAGGTACCAGCGCACTGCCAGCACGATCACCTCCCGCGGGAACCGGAAGCCGGTGAACGCCGATCGTGGCGGCAAGATCGGACGAACACGGCGGATGCGGCGCATGAGCTTGAACATGCCGAACGACGTCTTCCCTCTATGCAACAGACCCCCTCGAGATCCTCCTCTTGCGCCACGAAGTCACCGTGCTTCGCCGTCACGTCAGCCGACCGCGACCCTGCTGGCCGGATCGAGCAATCCTGTCCGCCCTGACTCGTCTGCTTCCCCGCCAGCTGCGTCTGCATCGGATCGTCACTCCAGCGACGCTGCTGTCCTGGCACCGGCGCCAGGTCACGAAGAAGTGGACCTATCCAAACCGGCCAGGCCGCCCACCGGTCAGTGACGAGATCCGTGACTTCGTGCTGCGCCTGGCACAGCAGAATCCGTCCTGGGGCCACCGCCGCATCCAAGGAGAACTCGCCGGGCTGGGACACCGCCTGGGCGCAACTACGATCCGCCGAATCCTGTCTGCCACCGGCCTCGGCCCAGCACCACGCCGAGCAGACACCAGCTGGCGAACTTTCCTCGATCTTGAAAAACAAACTGCCTGATCACCGGCGGTTTACACAGAGCGCGCCCGGCAGGATTCGAAACCTGCACCTTCTGATCCGTAGTCGCGACGCTGACGCCCGCATGGCAGGCGACCGGGCGTTTCACCGGCGCGATAGGCGCGGAAGCGGGCGCTAACGGCAGCTGGTGTCCCATAGTTCGTGGCCAGGACTGTGGCCAGAGATCAACTCGTGGGTCCGTCGTCGTGACGGCGGTGGGCGACGAGTGCCCCGGCGGCCGGGCAACCACCGTGTTTGACTCGTGTCAGTTCACGGTCGGCTTGTCTGGGGGTTCTCGCCGTCCGGCCCGAGGACTTTTTTCAGCGGGATGCGCCGAACTCCTGTCGAACGGCTGCCAGCGTGGACCAGTGCCTCCCAGTAGCCATCAGCATCGCGCTGGACGACCATGTACTTGCCGTCGTCAAGCAGTAGGTAGTCCCCGCCTGGTTGCTTCCCAGGGTGGGGCCCGCTGGACTTGATGCCGCTATCGGAGAGCTGCTGGGCTAGCTTACTGAGGACCGCACTCGCATCATCCATGGGCAGGAGCGTAAGCCTGTTTCCCAGAAGATCCGAGCATGGACTCCCGGAGCTGGCTCGACTCGTTCGACCGCGGTCGGGGGACGTCCGGACCGGCGGCGTGCGGTGTAGTCCCACTTCCTGGCGACCAGCCTGCGATGCCAGGCCAGGATCGTGGCCGGAGTGACCGGAAAAACCTCCGCCCAGCGGCGGCGCGGCAGCAGCCGGGACAAGGCCGCCAGCCACACCCGATCGGCGGGGGTGTAGCGGACCCGGGCAATCTGGCGGCGCAGCACAGCGTTCTCGTGGCGCAACACCACCAGTTCGGCATCCTTGCTCAGGTCTCGCCGCACCAGCACAGCGATCAGACCGAGCAGCCAGCGCACGAGCTGGTACAAGATCGACAACAGCGGCATCCGACGATCATCCATGACTGACCGGCACACGAGGACCGCAGGTCGAGACGCTGCATCGAGTATTCGAGCCTGTGGGTGCCTGGAACTTCGCCACGCTAGGCGACCTGCATGTACTCGTGGATGACTCCGCCGAGCCGATCACGACGGATGATCTTGGTGCCGGTGGTGTGGGGCTGGGGGAGTGCTCGTAGTGGGGCGGCTTGGTCGAGGGCTCTGTGTGGTCGGTGGGTATTGAAGTGATCTTCATACTCAGCGAGGACTCGGCGTAGATGCCGGGTGTTGAGGATCAGCATTCGGTCGAGGAGTTCTCGGCGTAGGCTGCCGATCCAGCGTTCCATGATTGCGTTTGCGCGGGGTGCTCGGATCGGAGTCTTGATGATCTTGATGCCCTCGCTGGCGAAGACCGCGTCGAACATGCTGGTGAACTTTGCGTCTCGGTCGCGGATCAAGAATTTGAACTGAGCAACATGGTCGCCGAGGTCTATGAGCAGGTTGCGGGCTTGCTGTGTGACCCAGTCTGCAGTGGGATGTGCGGTGATGCCGAGGATATGTACTCGGCGGTTGGCGTGCTCAACGACTGCGAAGCAGTACAGCCTGGCGAGCAGCACGGTGTCACAATGGAAGAAGTCGCACGCGAGAATTCCGTGTGCTTGGCTGCGCAGAAATTCGGTCCAGGTGGGACCTGAACGTCGTGGGGATGGATCGATTCCGGCGCGTTTGAGGATTGTCCAGACCGTGGAAGCACCAACCTGACGGCCCATACTGGCAAGTTCTCCGGCGATGCGTCGGTATCCCCATCCTGGATTTTCGCTAGCCAGGCGCACAATCACTCTGCGGACTGAGGGCGCGGTGGGTGGACGTCCGGACCGCTGACGCTTGACGGTCCACCGTCGTGTGATCAGGTCGGCGTGCCAGCGCAGGAGCGTGCCGGGGGTGACGAACAGATGTCGGCGACCGGTCTGGGGGAGCAGTCGGGCCAGTGCGCTGATCAGAGCGCGGTCTGCCCAGGACGGGCGAGGACGGGCGACCTGCCGGCGCAAGACGCTCACCTGGTGGCGCAGCACCAGAATCTCCGCCGTCTTGGACGTCTCCGACCGCGCGAGGAGCCCAATCCAGGCGCTGAGCTGACAGAAGATCAAATATACGAGTCGCAACGTCACGGACACCGATCATGCCGAATGAACCGGACTGACATCACCCCAGGTCAAACGCAGCGGCCGACTATCCGGCACCCACAGGCACAGGACCGGGCACGCGAGGCAGCGGGCCAGGCGTGGACCCGATCGGATCTGGTGTTCACCACCCGGTACGGCGACCCGATCGAGCCGCGCAACTTCAACCGCTATTTCACGGCCCGATGCGAGGCGGCCAGCGTCCGGCAGATCACCGTGCACGACGCCCGACGGACCTGCGCCACCCTCCTCGTGGATCTAGACGTACATCCACGGATCGTGATGCAGATCCTGCGGCACGCGCAGTTCGACGTGACCATGGAGGTGTACGCATCAGCGTCGTCAGTAGCGACCCGGGAGGCGCTCAAGCGGCTGGGGGCGAGCCTCGATGGTTGAGCCGCGCTGCTGTACTTCGCAGCTGTACGGGCCGATTCGGGTGCGGAAACAGAAAAGAAACCCGATGGCATGGGCTCCTGACCTGAGAATTCAGACTGTCGGGGTGGCGGGATTCGAACCCACGGCCTCTTCGTCCCGAACGCGCGTACAGCGTAACGATCAGTATCAACGGGTGCCGTCACGTGCTCGTGGGTCTCCGCGTCGGGTGCTCTGGTAGCAACCCGTGCCGGTCGATTGCTGACTTTTTGCTGACTCTGGTCAGCTCGGCTCCGCGGTCGAGCTTCGACGAACAAGAGCTGTTGTGTTCTGGCCAAGGAAGGTATGGAGACTGCCGGGACTAGTCGCGCACCGACGACACGGACCAGGAGCGGGACCTGGTGTCGCGCTGGATGAGTCAGTGACATTAGGGGCGCACCCGCCCCTAATTAAGGCGGCCGAGGGCTGGTGTTGCGAGCACCGGCCCACGGCCTTGATCACCAACCCTGTCTAGATGATCTATTCCAAGGGGTGGGGCTCGGCGTGTCGTGATCAGTTGATACGCGAAGGGTGTCCAAGATCGGCGTTCTCACCCAACGTCGAACCCGGAGGCTCTCGTGGACGCCGATCTGGACACCCTCGCGACCGCACTGTACGTCAAGACTGATGACCTGTTGCGCAGCGCGCCCGAGCGTGCGCCGTGGCGCCCGGCGATCGGATTCAGCCCGCAGATCTCCGATGCGGAGCTGGTGACGCTGGCGGTGATGCAGGCCCTGCTGGGGTTCACCAGCGAGGCCCGCTGGTTGCGCTTTGCCACCGCGCAGCTGCATCATCTGTTCCCGTACCTGCCCCAGCAGTCGGGCTACAACAAGCGGCTGCGCAATCTGGCTGCCACGATCAGCTGGCTGATCGGGATGCTGGCCCGCGACACCACGCTGTGGACCGACGACGTCTGGGTCGTCGATTCCACCCCGGTGGAATGCGCCCGCTCCCGCGAGACCGTGCACCGCAGCGAGCTGGCCGGATGGGCCGAATACGGCTACTGCGCCAGCCACTCCCGCTACTTCTGGGGACTACGCCTGCACCTGCTGGCCACCCTGCACGGCCTGCCCGTGGGCTTCGCACTGACGGGAGCCAAGGCCGATGAACGAACGGTCCTGCTCGACATCCTGCACACCGACCCGACGCTCAGCGCGTCACGACCCGGCCAGATCATCATCGGGGACAAGAACTATTTCGGCACCGAGTTCGAGACCACCCTGACCGAGGCGGACCTGACCCTGCTCAGGCCGGCACGCAAGGGCGAACCCCAGCGAGCAGGCAGCCGGTTTTTCAAACCACTGCGCCAGACCATCGAGTCGATCTTCGACACCTACAAGGGCCAGCTCAACCTCGAAGACCACGGCGGCAAGACCCCCAATGGCGTCCTGGTCCGCGTCCTGCAACGCATCCTCGCCCTGACCACCGCGATCTGGCACAACGACCGCACTGGCCAGCCGATCAAGCGATCACTGCTGGCCTACGACCACTGACCCCTTGGAATAGATCATCTAGGAGGGTGGAGACCCGATGCCAGACCCTACGCAGTTCGAGCCGAACTCGATCCGGGCGGTCCTAGATCACGGTGAGGTGGTGGAGTTAGATGGCGGCACGCTGGTCCTGGACGGCGAGGAGTCCCCGAGTGTGGTGCTGCGGCTTGCGTCGTGGCGTGCTCGGTCGGTGGCCCGGATGCTGCAGGAGTGGTCGTCGGTGTCGCGGATTTTCCATCACCCGGCTCGGCCGCACCTGGATGAGCTGGACCTGTCGCGGACGCTAGAGTTGGCCGCTGCGGCGCTCGACGATCAGGACGAGCCGATCATGCGGTCTCCTCGCGGCTCCCGCCTTATCCCCAACAGGCAACGCTTGGCCGCCGTGGCAGTCCTTGGCGAGCGTGAGGCGAACCTCTCTGCGGTGCAGCGCCTCGCCTTGGTCGATGCCGCCGCGTGGTGGCTCTCGGATCCTAATGGCGGCGAGGAGTTCGCGTACGCACTGCTCACTGCGACCTGTTCGGGATCCGTCACGACAGAACATACCTACCTCGCCCTGATCACTCCATCCAGCGAACAAGGCGATTACGGCGAGAAGCCTTCCTCGTAGTGGGTCGACGACCGAACCGCGCTGGCCGTGGTGGAACTGCTGACCTTCCGATTTTCAGGACTCCGGTGATCTGTCCGCGTCCGGTAAGCACCATCCGTGACCTGCGCCGGAACATCCTCACGGTAACCGGCGGACGCCCGCGAACGAACACGAATGAGACGGAAATAGAGACGACTCGGGGCAGGCAACGCGGGAACAGATCAGCTGCGCGCGGGCGCGCTGTCAAATCCGACCCGGGCTGCTCTGGAAGTCACCGGCCAACCCGCCACAGGTCCACCAAGGGAGCGGAGTGGATGCTGGTAGCGGTGGGAATGAACCCACGGAGGGCATGAACCCTCACGCGCTTTCGAGGTCTGGGATGCGGCGATCAGCGGTGACCGCCAAAGCACTATGGCCAGGTCGCTCCTCTCGCGCGGTCACCCATGACCGTCACCGATCAGGAGCGAATGCCACCGCGAATGCAACCACCGCCGGGTCCGCTCCTCGGATCGGGACTAGTTGCGCGCGTGTGGAACAGACCAGGTGCGGGACCTGGTGTCGCGCTGGATGAGTAAGTGAGATCAGGGGGCGCACCCGCCCTCTGACGAGGCGGCCGAGGGCTGGTGCTGCAACACCGGCCCACGGCCTTGATCCCCAACCCTGGAATTGAGGGTGGCGACCCGATGTCAGAGCCTACGCAGTTCGATCCGGGCCGGATTCGGGTGGTTCTGGATCACGGTGAGGTGGTCGAGTTAGATGGCGGCACGCTCGTCTTGGACGGCGAGGAATCCCCGAGTGTAGTGCTGAGGCTGACGCCCTGGCGGGCTCGGTCGATGGCCCGAATGCTGCAGGAGTGGTCGTCGGTATCGCAGATTTTCCGCCACCCGACTCGGCCGCCGCTCAGCGAGCTTGACCTGTCACGCACGCTGGAGTTGGCTGCCGCGGTGCTCGGCACGACGGAGAGCCGATCATACGGTCTCCGCGTGGATCACGCGGGATTCCCAATCGGCAACGCTTGGCCGCCGTGGCAGAGCTGGGCGAGCGCGAGGCGCAGCTATCCGCAGTGCAGCGCCTTGCCCTGGTCGATGCCGCCGCATGGTGGCTCTCGGAGCCCAACGGCGGCGAGCAACTCGCCTACGCTCTGCTGGCGGCGAGCTGTTCGGCGGAGATTACAACGGAGCACGTCTACCTCACCTTGATCACTCCACCTGACGAACCAGACGATCACGGCGTGGACCTATCCCGGTAGCTGCGGATCATGGACGGGGTCGGCGATCCAGCGCAGTCGACCGGCCAGGTTGCAGACAACGTGGATGTTCAGGCCGGTCGTGTGGTGCTTGCCGGAGTAGAGCTCTGGGTGGTCATCCCAGCTCCAGCAGCTGACCAAGGTGCCAGCGACGATCAGTTACTCATCGCTGGGCAGTTCCTCGGCGGTCGGGGGGAACGGATGCATCACCCGTGCCAACTCAAAGAGTGGACACATCTACAACCGCCAGCCAGCGCAATGTCTCAAAGAGAAACTGCACTAGGTGAATCTACAGTAGTGAAGATGCTGGTCAACCGTGACAGTTAATGTTGGGCCATTACGGTTCTTTGCGATAATTAAGTCTGCCTCATATGGACGAGAGCTATCAAGATCGAATAGGTCAGGTCGATGCAACAGTACGACAATGTCAGCGTCCTCAACGCCGCTCGGCTCCCCAAGGTCGGTCATCTTAGGGCGCCCGAAATTTGACCGGGGCAACTTCAGGCTAACCTGGGTTACTGCCACTACAGCTGCATTGAGTTCTTTTGCAAGCAACTTGAGCCGCCGCGCGACCTCTCGCACGCCAGGAAGTCTGAGTGATCCGCTCAGCGTGTGATTCCCGTGAAGAAGTTCCAGATAATCAATGATAATGAGTTTTAGGTGATCTTCCGATGCCGCCGCACGCGCCCTTGACTCTATTTGGTCAATCGTGGCCGGAGTGGAATCGTCAATAAGCAATGGCGCGTTAAAAATCTCGGGCAGTCGTCCCGCAAGCCGGGACCAGGAGTCGTCATCCATAAGTCCCGATCGAATTTCGACTAGTCGTATCTTTGCTTCTGCTGCTAGCAGTCGCATCACTATATCGCTACGGCTCATCTCAAGGCTGAAAAAGGCGCATCGCTTGCCTAAGTTGACCGCACACGATCTGGCGAAGTTCAAAGCTAGTGTCGATTTGCCGACTGAGGGTTGGCCGCCAAGAATGATAAGTTGACCGGGTCCAAACCCGCCACCGGTCGCCATATCGAAGTCGGCAAATCCGGTCGGGACCGCGAATAAGGGACTTGGATAGCGAGAGGCGATAGCATCGATCTCATCCACAGTCGGCTGCAAGAGTTCATCGAAAGGAATAAGGGTAGAATTTCCCTGGGTTCCGTCCTTGGTTGCGCGTTGTGGAAGTTCCGATCTTTGCCTGTTGTTCGACCTCTGCTTATTTGAATGTAGTCGCGCCGTTAGATAGAGTTCCTCCCCAGTCTTGGCGTCTTCGGCGCTTCCTCCCATAGCGCGAATAATTTTTGAGACCTGCTGCTGATCGGCGGGGAGTCGCTGGCCCCTTAGAATCTGATTAACCGCAGTATGCGACACGGGTATTGTGTTACCAATTTGTCGGACACTCTGTAAACCGTTGTTTCGATGTACCCGATCAAGATGCTTAAGAAGCTGTCGATGTGGGCCGGTATCCGGCCATTGTGTCTGATTGATTCCTCGCCCTGGCATAGATCCTCCGTACCTGGCTCGGGGCCCTTGAGAGTGGGCGCACTCTCAACCGTCCACGCTGGTGCCCTCGTACACGTGCCGTTCGGTGTGCGTTTCGAGTAACTGATCACGTATGCCCAGGTCACAGCCTGGTTGACGCTACGACCGTGACCGTGGTTGACAAAGTTTACAGGTGCTGAGGCGGTGACCGTGGCTTACTTCGACATGTCTACAAGAACTCTCGAAGGAGCCGCATGTCCGAGAAAAGTAAGGTTGAACGCTCTACGCGGCGTTTCAACCTGTCAGCGCGAAACGCCACCGTACTTCTACTAACTGTCATTGCTGGTTGCGCGGCTGGCGTTCTTCTCTGGCTCGCGGGCAGCGCGGTACCGCAAGCCGTTCTCAGTGGGATCGGGGCCTGCGGCGTTGCGCTGAAGTTCTTTGACTCAATCATCGCCGAATGAACTCCCCGCCAGGAGAAGACGGGCAAGAGTCAGCCGAGCTAGGTTGCTAATGAGGCTTCGCCTCGGACCGCCGAGGTGGTGGCTGGGTTGGTGGGTGACGTCGCCCTGGGATGAGGCCAGGCTGGTTGGGTTGACCGCTGCCTGGGGGTGGGTCATGGCGACTCGTGTGGTGGGTGTGAACGATATCCTGGATGGGCATGTTGGTCTGGATCTGGAGTGTTTTGACCGGATCTACCTCAACGGGTGGGTGCCGACTTTGCAGGTGCCTGGCCAGGTGGTCAGCTTCTTGACTTGGCATCTGGGGTTTTCGATTCCGTCTCCGGCGATCTTGGAGCGTATCGGGCTGGGGTTTCGCAAGGCGGTCACCGAGTTCGCCGTCGAGGGCGACATCCCGGTGATCCGTTTTGCCAAGGGGGACCGCAAGCTGGAGGTGATGCGCCCGCACCTGGACCGGCTGATCCGCCAAAAGCGGACCGGGGTGGCGGCGATCGGGGTGGCCCAGGAGTTTCAGCGGGTGTTCACCGGCACCACGTATCACGGTGATGAGGGCGGTGGTGGGGTTCCGCGGTTCGGTTACGCCAAGGCCGATCGCCGGGTCACGGCGTATTATTTCTATCTGGTGGATGAGGTATTCGGGCCGGCGTTCATTAAGGTGTGCGCGTATTTCCCGTATCCGGTCAAGATCTGGCTTAACGGTCATGAGTATGCCAAGCGTAAAGCGAGGGCGGAGGGTATTGTCTTCACCGAACTGGACAATGGGTTCGCCACCACCGATGACCCTGCCGGATTGCAGCGTATCTGCGACACGCTGACCTCGGGGGTGATCCGGGTGTTCTGCGAGCGCTGGTGTGCCCGGTTGCCGCGTAGGTATTCGGAAGTCCTGTGAACGTGCGTGCCAAAGGGCGGCGTGACCGTGTTCGTGGTGACGCCGCTGTGGCAGGGGGTTTCGGGGTTTAGCCGGGGCGGGGCGGTTGTGCCCAGGCATGGAGGTCGCCGGGGCTGGCGTTCCAGGGCAGGACCCGTTCCAGGTCCGGCCTGGCGAGGGGCTTGCTGCCGTTGCGGCCGCAGGCGTCGAGGTAGGCGGTGAGGTAGGTCAGGACGTTGAGCCCGGCCATTTCGGCGGTGGCGGTGACGGTCCATATTGTGGCGGCGAGCCGGGCGGCATCGTCGCTGCGGGAGCCGTAGGCGTTCTTCCTAGTCACGACGGGACGGCAGATCGCGCGTTCGGCGGCGTTGTTGTCCAGGCTGATCATTGGGTAGTCGCGGTGCGCGGTCAGCCCGTCCCATTCGCGGTCCAGGGTGGCGAGCGCCTTCTTCGCGGGTTCTTGCAGGCCGGGGGCGGCCATCTGCTTTCTGCGCGCGGCGTCGATCGCGCTGATGGCGTCGTCCCAGGCGGCGCGGGCTTCCTCCAGCCGGGCGGCATCAGTCCCTGCTTTCTGCGGCGCGGGGGTGGCAGCGTCGTTCCAGGCAGCTGTCAGTTCCTCGTGCGCGGCGTACAGTGCCTTGATCCGCTCCAGCCACGCTTGCGTCCAGTACGTCAGCTGGACGGGGTTCGCGTCCCCGGCCCGCACGAAGTACCGGCGGATATGCGCTCAGCACTACAGGTTGACCAGGCCGTCTGCTTTCTTCCCGGCTGAGGTGTAAACGGCGTAGAAGTCACTGGAGATAACCAGTCGCCGCGGATTGTCCCCGTCCCCGGCGAGCTGCCCGGTGTCCTTGTCGATGCCGGCGTGGCGGGCGAGCACCGTCCCGGACCGGGTGGGATCCATGACGAAGCAGGTGGTGTCGGGGCCGATGAACACCCATAGCCACCACTTCGCCGGGCCGTCTCCCTCGCGCGGGGCGAACACGTGCCAAGACGTCTCATCAGCGTGCAGGTGCCAGGAGTCCCGCGACCGAGCGGTGATGGCGTCTTCCAGCGGGGCCAGCAGCGTCCCAGCGGCCGCGCACGTGCCCGTCAGCGTGGCCGGCGAGACCTCCGCGCCGTGCCGGGCCAGGCCGGTGACCAACGAGTTCTGGCTCCGCCCGGCTACGTACCGCTCGGTCAGCAGCATCGCGATGAACGCGTTGGACACAAGGCCTTTGCCGATCGCCTTCGGCGGGCCGGGCGCCGTCACCGTGGCCGGGACCCGGCATGAGCAGGCCCGCCGGTACCGGCGCCGGCAGTCCGCCCGCACCCGCACGATCACCAGCCAGTCCAGCTGCTCACCGACATGATCTGAGCCCAGCAGCGTGAACGGCTGTCCGCACTGCGGGCAGCAGTACCCGCCGTCCTCGAAATCCCAGATGACCTCAACCCGAGGCAGGTGCGAGTAATCCCGCCGTCCGGCCCGCGCCCCCGGTCCCCGCGGCCTGCCGCCCTTACTGCCCGCGCAGTCCCGGCCCGCGTTCTCGCCGACCTCATCGCCGCCGCCCGACGGCCCCGGACGTGAGCGTTCCCTTGGTTTCAGCCTGATCGCACAATCAAGCAGGAGCATGAAGTCAGATCCTCGCCTCATTTTAAGCAGTATCTAGCGGACGGCTGGCATTAACATTCATCCCTGAAGGCGCAGTGACTTTAGGGCCGAACGGATTACCTACCGCGCCGTCAACTGAAGAATCCACTGACACGAGGGCGAAACATCAAAATTACCGCACCGGCGAGCAGCGGTAACAAACCTACGCTGATGAGCAGGCGAACTATAAAATAGTCCCCAATCGCGGCGCCCGCGCTGGCCAAATTTGTCACAGTGTTCACTAGAATCAGTAATGCAAGGCCGATACCGATCACTGTGAGAGCGATTCGTGCCCAATTCGAGCCGGTCCGCATTCTGATCGCGACTACCAGTATCCCGACGGGAATGCTCATTTGCAGGAAGCGGGCGGTGAGCATCCCGGCTGAGCGAGCGGCATCCGCGCTACGCTGGGCGGGGTCGGCGGCCCATTCTGCGGGCAATGGAGGTCGGTCGGTGGGCTGCGGAGGTGGTTCCGGCACAGCCCATATTGTGACGAGAAGCACGATCAGCAGGATACTGACACCGACCCATAGAAGGAAAGCAATACGTACGTTCATCGGGGGCCGCAACCTACCGGGGACGACGTCGTCATGAGACACCCGCCGGGATTGTGAGCCTGATTTTTGTTGCTGACTGTCCTCCTGCATAGCCGCCACACCTCGATGTCATAGGATGGAACGTACCGCCAAGAATGATACCATCCTGCTCGTCCAGTTGTAAGTATTCGGAAATGGTGTGACAGGGTGTTGGTGGCGTCCACGGACGCTGTGGGGCTGAGACATGCTGTTCGGGTGCGTGATGTGTAGAGGCCGACCGGCTCGATGACGCATATGCCGCCTGGGACCAAGCGGCCACCGCGATCGACCAGACGCGGAAGAAGCAGATGGCCGCCCCCGGCCTGGCCGAACCCGCGAAGAAGGCGCTCGCCACCCTGGACCGCGAATGGGACGGCCTGGTCGCGCACCGCGACTTCCCGATGATCAGCCTGGACAATAACGCCGCCGAGCGCATGATCCGCGGCCCCGTCGTCACCAGGAAGAACGCCGGCGGCTCCCGCAATGACGACTCCACCCGGCTCGCCGCCGTCATCTGGACCGTCACCGCGACCATCCAGATGGCCGGCCTGAACCCGCTGACCTACCTCACCGCCTACCTCGACGAATGCCGCCGCAACGGCGGAAAGCCCCCGTCCGGCCCTGCCCTGGAACGCTTCCTACCCTGGAACGCCAGGCCCGAAGACCTCCACGCTTGGGCACAGCCACCACGCCCCGGCTAAACCCCGCACGATCCCCGCCTGTCCGACGCGGCTGCTCGACTCGGCCACGCCGGCTACTGACATGCCCCTCTCACAAGACTTCCGAATACTTACCGCCTAGCAGCCCGGAACTGCCGAACTGACCCGAGGTGTGTTGACATGACCGTCGAGGACCAGTGACCTTCTGTCCGTTTTCGGCAACGGTAAGCGACGGAAGCGGTTAGAGTGAAATCACTTGGTTTCATTGAGCCCGGGAGGTGGGGGTGGCCAGGGTCTTCATCAGTTACGCCCGCGAGGACCTGACCGTGGCCTCCGAAGCGCACCGCTGGCTGGTCGAGGCCGGTCACGAGGTGTTCCTCGACCAGGACCCGCGCGACGGGATCACGGTCGGCGAACAGTGGGAGCAGCGGCTGCACGAGCAGCTGAACCGGACCGACGCGATGGTCTGCGTGGTCACCACGGCCTACCTGACCTCCACCTGGTGCGCCGCTGAGGTCGGCATCGCCCGATCCCGGGGCAAACAGGTGCTGCCGCTGCGCGCCGAACCGGACGTGACCCACCCTCTGCTGAACTCTATCCAGCATACTGACCTGGCCCAGGACCCAGCACGGGCCCGAGCCGAAGTGGTCGAGGCGTTGCAGCGGCTCGGCGATGCCTGGCCGGCCGACCGGTCGCCGTTCCCGGGGCTGCGACCCTTCGACGTAGAGTGGCAGCGGGTGTTCTTCGGTCGCGCCGACGAGGTTCGCCAGCTCGCCGGGCTGCTGCGCTCCCCGGCTCAGACCGCTGCGCTGCTGGTAGTGGGCCCCTCGGGGTGCGGCAAGTCCTCACTGGTCCGTGCCGGACTGGTGCCAATGATGGGCAAGGAATCCGGCTGGGCGACGCTGCCGCCCCTCGTGCCCGGCGACAATCCGGTGGCGATGCTGGCCCGGGAGCTGGCCACCGCCGCCCGGCACTCCGGCCTGGACTGGTCGGTGGCTCACGTCCGCAACCAGCTCGACCAGGGGGATTTGGCAGGGTTGGCCGACGAGCTGTTGCTGACTGCCCCAGGTGGTCCGCAGCGGCGTTTGCTGGTCGTGGTCGACCAGTTCGAGGAGCTGCTCACCCTGACCAGCCAGTCTGAGCGGGCCCGGTTCGCCGAGCTGTTGCGCCCGGTGATGAGCGGTCCGGTGCAGGTAGTGGGCGCCCTACGTACGGAGTTCCTTGACCAGCTGCTGCTCGACCGCCACCTTTCCGTGCTGCCCACCCAGAGCTTCATGCTGCGCCCACTGCGCCGCGAAGCATTGCGCGCGGTGATCGAACAACCGGCTCAGCTAGCTGGGATCAAGCTGGACGACGGCTTGGTCGACCGGCTGGTCGAGGACACCGATAGCGGGGAAGGGTTGCCGCTGCTGGCGTTTATCCTCGCCCAGCTTGCCGACGGCATCAGCCGTGGTGGTCGGATCTCAAACGCCCGCTATGACCAGCTCGGCGGGGTCCAGGGCGGGTTGGCTCGCCAGGCCGACGAAGCGCTGGCCGACGCGGTCGCCATCGCTGGCCGCAGCCCTGAGCAGGTCATCTCCGGGTTGCTGAGGCTGGTCACCGTTGACGAGCTCGGCCATCCCACCCGCTGGCGGATCCACCGCGACGAGCTACCCGAGCCCATGGCCGCCGAACTGAACACCTTCGTCGCGAGGCGGCTGCTGACCACCGACGCCGACAACGGCACCGTGACCATCGGCGTCGCCCACGAGGCGTTCCTGTCCGCCTGGCCCCCACTAGCCGGTGCGATTACCGCGAACGTCTCAGCGCTGCGCGCGCGACGCACGATCGAGCACGCCGCCGCCGAATGGCACGACAACGACCGTCCCCGTGAGCGGCTATGGAGTGGTGGCCAGCTCGCCGCCGCCGTCACCGACATCGCCGCACGAATCGACACCGACAGCCGGGCACGCTGGCGGCCCTGGCGGCACGGAGTGCTGGTTACCGACCGGGGCGCCCTCAGCCCCACGGCCGGCGAGTTCCTATACACCAGCATCCGCCGCGACCGCTTCCAACGCAGACGTGCCGTCACTGTCCTCTCGGTATTGCTTGCCGTCGCTCTGACCGGGGCTACCGTCGCGGTCATCCAACGAGGCGCCGCCCGGGAACAACTGCACCTGGCCGCATCTCGCCAGCTTCTCGCCCAAGCAGAAGTGCTTCTGGACTCCGACCCGCAAACCGCTCTACGGCTTGGCGTAGCGGCATTAGGTGTCAGCCCCAGCGGCGAAAGCCGCAGTAGTCTGTTCAATCTTCTCACCAGCACCCTCTACGCAGGAAGCCTCACCCCAGACACTAACTCCGTGTCATCGGTGGCATTTTCCCCAGTCGGGAACATCCTCGCCACCACCAACAGGGACGGCGCGGTGAGCCGCTGGGATGTCACCGACCCGACCACGCCCCACCAGCTCGGTCAACCTCTCGACATCGACGCGAAAACCACTGGTCTCGGACCTCCGATAGTTTTCTCCCCTAAAGAACCAATCCTCGTCACTGCTGGCAGGTCTGGGCCGGTAAAACTATGGGACCTCACCGACCCAACAATGCCCCGTCAGCTCGGCCAATCTCTGGATGCAGACAGTGAGAATTTGCACCTTGGGCGAAGCGTAACTTTTTCTCCTCAGGGGCAGATCATGGCCATCACTGATGAAGATG
>JBOHGG010000048.1:0-24383 GCA_050700115.1 Pseudonocardiaceae bacterium | reverse complement strand
GACGGGTAAAACTTTGGGACGTCACTGATCCGGCCGCGCCACGTCAGCTCGGGCGACCTCTCGAGGTCAACGCCGGGTTGGGGGCCTCTGTGGTATTTTCTCCTCAGGGGCAGATCATGGCCATCGCTGATAAGGATGGACGGGTAAAACTTTGGGACGTCACTGATCCGGCCGCGCCACGTCAGCTCGGGCGACCTCTCGAGGTCAACGCCGGGTTGGGGGCCTCTGTGGTATTTTCTCCTCAGGGGCAGATCATGGCCATCGCCGGCGGTGACGGCACGGTGAGCCTGTGGGACGTCACTAACCCGGCCGCACCACGCCAGCTCGGTCAGCCTTTGGCCGCCAACACAAGCCAACTGCCCTCTACGGTGTTTTTCCCCCAAGGGCAGATCCTGGCCGTCTCCGGTGGCGACGGCACGGTGAGCCTGTGGGACCTCACCGACCCCGCCACACCCCACCGTCTCGGCCACCGCTTGGCCGCCGCTCGTCCGACTTCCTCAACGACCTTTACCACTGAGAGAGACGGCGGAGCCTCCACCGGAGGGTCGGGCAGTGGTGTAAGCGTTGTTATTGGGGGTAAGAGCCTTTCTACTGTTGACGGAACGTCCGGGATGGCCTTTAGTCCCGACGGAAAAATTCTCGCCACTAACAGCAGCGATGGCACAGTGAACCTGTGGGACTTTACCGACCCCACTCTCTCTCGCCACTTCAGTCGACTCCTTAATGCCGGCAATAATTGGGTGGCTTCGGCGGATCTTGCCACCGGGCGACAGACCGTAGCCACTGGCAGCCGTGACGGCACAGGGAGCTTGTGGGACATTACCAACCCAGCCGCGCCTCGCCGCCTCAAGGATTACCGCACTGTCCACCATGTGGCCCTTACTCCCGACGGGCGTATCCTAGCTACCGCCCGTAATAACACTAATCAGGATAACAATAACAAGGCGACGATTCTCCTGTGGGACGTCACCGATCCCACTTCGCCGCGCCAGCTCGGTCCACCCCTCACCGCCCCTCCTAATTGGGTGTCCTCGATGGCGTTCACCCAAGATGGGCATACCCTGGCCGTCGCGAGTAACGACGACAAGAACGGGGTGATTTTCCTGTGGAATATCACCAAGCCCGCCGCGCCTGTCAAACTCGGACCGCCTCTGACCGCTCCAACTGCCTGGATATCCTCAATGGCGTTCACTTCGGACGGGCATACCCTCGCGACCGCCAGCCGCGACGGCACGGTGAGCTTGTGGGATATCGCCGACCCAGCCGTTCCCGGGCAACTCGGCCCACCCCTCGCCACCGCTAGCCCGATATCCTCAGTAGCGTTGAGCGCCGACAAACGTACTTTAGCTACGGGCAGCGCCAATGGAACACTGAAATTGTGGGACATCACCGATCCCGGCGCGCCCCGTCAACTCGGTCCACCCCTCACCGGTCCTTCAGTCTCAATCACGTCGGTGACGTTCGCACGGGATAAGGATACTCTCGTCACCGTCAGTGCAGACGCTAGCGTAATTTCATGGGGCCTGAACCGCCTAAGCCGCCTGCGGGATCACGAGGTAAAAAGCGCCTGCATGATTGCCAGGGGTAGCCTTGATCGCGATGAGTGGGAACACTACCTTCCAGTAGGATTATCATATAGAGATACCTGTACTGATGTATAGATTATGGCGTCAGCACTAATTTTCATGGAACCGGAATAAGAACAATATTGCTTGCTGTTCTCGCGAGAGGTGTCGCCGGCGAGTCCACCGTACCTTGGCCGCGGTCCGGCATCTTGTCACTCGTGCTGTTCCGCATAATCGTGTCTGCGGAGTCACTGCGTAGAAGTCGATGTAGGCGTCGCTGCTCAAAGTTCGGGGAGCATCCTCCCGCGCCCAGCGATCCCGTTCCCACGCCTCGGCCTCCCGCATACATGCGGCAAAAGCGAGAATCCTCGACGAGGACAACGAGGGTATCCCTGCCGAGACGATCAACTTGCTATTGTGCGTCGGGCCTGGGTTTCGGCGCACCTGACCCGCCGCCGCGCTGAAGGGAAATCCAATCGCGAGAGCCGGCGCTGCCTCAACTCGCATCCCGCCGTAGATTAGGACATTACCGTAGACATTGGTCCACGGCACTGGCTCAGTATGCCCCGGCGGGTCAGCACCCCGGTCACTCCACCCATGCGCTGATAAGCATCGGCGGTCAAAAACCTCTTCCGATTCTGCGGTGAGGTACCGCTCCTGCAATGCGTACACCACCAGCGACATTACGGCACCGCTGCCAGCGTCAGCCATCCACTACGGTAGACCTGGTGGGCCGAAGGTCAGTCCCGCTCGTCGGCAGCCTGACCCATGAGATGGGGGGCATTGATCCCGCCAAGGACGCGGCTTGACCCGGTGGTGATCGCCCGTGAAGAGAATCGGCTGCGAGAAGGCAGGCCTGGACACACGACAACAACATGATCAGGCCGCATGAGGCCCGGTGGCCTAAGAGTTTCGTTCTCGGTCATTGGGCCTTTGTCGTGCGCCGCCGCCGGGCCGGCCGCCCGCAGCGGAGCGAGGACCGGACCGGCCCGGCGACCAGCGGCGGCGGCCGAAGGCCGCGCTTGACCCGAGTAAGGAAACTTCTCACAGCGCGTGCCCGTGTTGTCACCTCGTGTGCATGCGGCCGGGTCTGACACCAGCGACGTGGTGGGTGTCGGTCAGCCGGGACTAGCGCGATCAGGCGAGACCAGACTAGAAGCGGGACCTTCCCGAGGCTTGGTCTGCTAGGTGAGATAGCTCCCGTGGTTGAGGACGGTGGTGGCGGTGGTGACCAGTCTTGTCGCGTGGCTGTGTGCCTGGATGATGCGGGCGCAGACCCCAGGAGGGCCGGTGCGCTCTGCGTCCGGCTGCCTGCGAACAGCGTGGAGCCGGTTTACGGGCCGCTCCCCGGCTTAGTGGTGGCCGCGGTGAGCGATCATGACCTCGACCGTAGTCACGTGGCCTCGCGGCACCGGCTGCGCCGGAGCACTGGTGCGTCCGAGCGCACTAGGCTTCCTGTTCGCGTACCCGGTCAACACCTGCATCCCGGGCTATGCTGCTGGTCGTGGGATGGCCCCTGCGGCCGGGCGGGCAGTGGGGCATGAGGCGCCGGTTAGCAGTTCCGCGGGTGAGGCTTCCGGCGGTGGTGGAAGAGCTGCTCATCCAGGTGGTCGCTGACGGGTTCACGCTGTGCTGTTGTGGACCCACGACGGCACCGAGTGCGCTGGTCGCCTCCTACGAGTGGGACCACCGGTATGTGGATCTGCTCACCATCCGGGACTTCGAGCGCATTACCACGGCACGAGTCCCGACACCGGACGCGGTGGATATCTTCGCCCCTGAGGTGGTGGTCTGGGCGTATGAGGGTCCGCCGCAGCAGGCGCTACGGGCCTTGCTCACGTTGGTGCACCCGGCGCATCCCGACGCCCCCACCGTGGCTTATCCGGCACCCAAGAGCCTGTACGTGCCCCGGGCACAGCAACGCCCGATGACGATCCGACCCCCGGCACCAGGCTGCGCCAGGGTGCGGGCTGCCCGGTTGGCGACCGCGTTGATGAGCCCCGGCGCTGATCGCGCCATCAGCGCCGTCGTGGCTGTCGGGCCACCGGGTCGCCGGCTGGCCGTCGGTTGAGAGCGAGCACCCCCCGACATGCTCGCGACTCCTGGCGGCCAGCCGGCCACCAACCGCTATCCCGAAACCGCCGGTGGACTATGCCCGCCGACCCAGCGCCGGTGTTGACGTCACTGCGAACGCGAGAGGCGAAAGCAGGTATCCCGTCACGTCGGCGAGCTTGTCTTGAAGCGGGCCAGGGGTAGGGGTCCAGGTGGAGCACCGCATGCGCTGAACGACCTGGACCCCTACCCCTGGCCCGCTTACACCTATGGCGCCGAGGTGACGGGATACCCGCGCCACAGGCGACCCCCACCATCCCCGCGCCAGTCTCGGGGATCATCCTGGAGCGGAGGCCCGCCGGAGGCGCCTGCGCCTGAAGGACTTGCGTCAGCTATGCCTTACTCGGCAGGCAGTTCGTAGACCAGTTCGTAGTGGTCGGCGGCGAGGACCATGTCGTTGACCTCGACGGGTCGGTTGTTGTTGTCGTAGGCGACTCGGGTGATGAGCAGGACTGGTGTGCCGCCGCTGAGCTGAAGCGCGGACGATTCCTCGGGGCTGGGCATTCGTGCGCTGACGATCTCTGTGAAGTGTGTTGGTCCGTGGCCGAGTTCGTCCAGCCGGGCGTAGATTCCCCCTGGTCCGGTGTCGTCTTGTTCGATCGCGGTTCCTCGGACCAGGTCACTGGGGAGTCGTGATACGGCGATCTGCACCGGGCGGTCATCGGCGAACATCAGCCGATCGCGGACCACGACGTCGGTGTGCTGGTCGAGATTGAGGAACTGGGCGGTGCGGCCGTCGGCGGGCTCGTGGCGGATCTCGACTTCGACTCGCGGGGTGAAGCCGCGGTGGGTGGCGTCGGTGATGAAGGTTCCACGGCCGGCTTGGCGCTCGGCTGTGCTCAGCCGACCGCGGCTGAGGCGTTGGACGTCACGGTGTGGTCGAACGAACAAGCCACGGCCGTGTTCGGCGACGATCAGGCCCTCGGTGCGGAGCTCGGCGATGGCTTGGCGAACGGTCACTCTGGACGTGCTGAACAGCTCGCTGAGTTCCCGTTCGGACGGCAGCTGGGCGCCGGGCGCGTAGGTCCCTTCGCGGATCCGTTTCCGCAGCTCATCAGCTACCTGACGGTATGCCGGTACGCCGCTGGCTCGATCTATCCGGGGCACCTGACCTCCCGTCATCGCTGATTCCCGGCGGTCACTGGTGAAGACGTCGGGACCGGGTGAGCAGGCTACCGACAGGACTGGTATTGACCAGTTACGGACGGTTCAGTAGAGTACTGGTATTGACCACTTAACCAGTTGCTGGTCTAGCTTGCTGCTGTGAAGGGGGTGCCCAGAGATGCCTGCCGGCACTGGGCGCCCCCGGTTGCGGGAGCTACGTGACGAGCTGGGGTGGACCCAGCAGCAGTTGGCGGACAAGCTCAACTACTTCGCCTGGACTCACGGCCAGGGACGTGCCGCGGTCAGCGCCGACATGGTGGCCAAGTGGGAGCGCGGTGTAAAAGGTGTCAGCCCGCGATACAAGGCGCTGCTGTGTCAACTGTTCGGCGTGACCGCAGACCAGCTCGGGTTTACTCCGGTTCCCTCGGTCGCGCCTGATCGGACCGTGCGGGATGCGGAGTCGCTGGTGTCGATGCTGGATGATGCCGCGAGCTTGCTTGATCAGCTCGGCGCCGCTGGTACCGCGTTGGCCCCACAGATGTTGTCGGCGTGGAAGGACACGGTGACCACCCGCCGGACCATGCTCGGGCTATTGGACCCGGCCGCCAGTGATCCTGCCGGTCACGCCCGCGCCGCAACCGCCACGGTCACCGACTTGGAGCAACTCACCGAGCGCTACCGAGCCTTGCACGCCACCGCTGCCCCGGCCGCGCTGCTGACGCCGGTCGCTGTGCATGTCCGGATGGCGACTGCGGCGCTGGGCCGGGAGCACACCGCTGCTGAGCGGCGCCAGCGGCTGCGCAACCTCGCGACGGTGGCCACGCTGGCCGGTCGCCTGGCTTACGACGACCTCGGTGACGCTGCGTCGGGTCGCGCCTACTACAGCATGGCCGTAGATAGTGCCCGGCAGGCCGATGACCACCAGGCCGCCGCCACCGCACTGGGCTACACCGCTCAACTCGCCCACGCCGAAGGCATGACCGCCGCCGCGGTCGGCCACCTCGCGTCCGCGCTTGCGCACGCGGAGCGGGCTCCGGCCGTCGTGTCCTGGCTGGCGAGCATCCAAGCCACCATTCACGCTGATGCCGGTCACCACACCGCCGCCGTGGACGCCCTACGCCGTGCCGAGACCACGACGTCTCTACCGGCCGGGCATCCGTCCCTGCTGCTCGACTACGGCCCCGCTGACCTGGCGGCGGTGACCGGTCACGTCCACCTCCGAGCTGGTGACCACGACGCGGCCCGGGCCGCGCTGGCTGCTGCTCTTGACCAGTTCCCGGCCACCGCGCGCCGCGCCCGCGTTCTCGTGCTGGCCGATCTGGCTACGGTCGAGCTGTGCGCGGGCCATGTCGCTGATGCGTGCCGCCACGCCACCACTGCGGCCGACCTGATCCACCGCACCCCGTTTGCCACCGGCGCCGTCCGCCTACGCGCCTTCCGCAACTTCGCGGCCCGCCCTCTCGGCGCCCGCGCTCTGCGCGTCCTCGACGAACGCCTCGCCCACCTCGCCGCCTGATCCCACGTCACGGGCGTCGGTGATGGGTGGCGGTCGGGCGACGGCGGTCCCCTGTTGTCGGTGACGTTGTGGGCGTGGCTGTCGAGACTGCATGTCATCGGAATGGTGCTGGCTTTCCTAGGCACCGACATCACCATTGCTCACCATGAACTGATTGAACCTGCCCGATGCGCCAGCCCGAAGGTTCGTCCGCTAGTCTCCGGTGATCGCAGGCCACTAGTCTCGGTCTTCCCACGCCGGACTGTTCCCGTTCCTTGGTTTCCCGTGTGCGGGAGTGTCAATCGTTAGCGTCAGTTGTGGCCGTGTCGGTTGTGCGGGCCGGTCGGGACTAGAAGAAGACTAGTTCGGGACTAGTTCGCGGACTACCTCGGATCGGCTGTTTTGCCGTTTGATTGGTGTGTGGGCCAAAGCGGCCCTGCAAGGACCGATCCGGAGGAACAGCCAGCATGCAGTTGGAAATCAAGACTGAGGGCGTCGATTTCGTGGTCTCTCGCGCGCCGCAGCCCAAAAACGATAACGACGGCCGGCAGAAGACGGATCGGGAGACCGGTGCGCCGCTGCACGTGACCGAGCTGGTCGCGATGGATGACACCGGCGCGGAGGTCATCAAAGTCACCACCGCCGGGGAACCGAGGGTCACCAAGCGTCAGCTGGTCACGGTGGCCAAGTTGGTCGCGACTCCGTGGACCATCGACGGACGCGGCGGAGTGGCATTCCGAGCGGACGCGATCATCCCGAATCCGACAACTCCGGCCAGCCCGGGGAAGGCGGCCACGGGTGCGGCTGCATCGGCGGGTGCGTGATGAGCGCATCCACGATGAACCCCGATCTGGCGCAGCTGCGAGAAAACCACGAGCGGGCCGAGCGGCTCCGCGAGGACGCCGCCGACGCGGAGCGGGCTGCCTACCTGCACTGGCAGGAGACCTACGGCGCCTACGAGGTCGCCCGCGATGAGGCGTCCGCCGCGTGGACGGCCTGGGGCCAGGTCGTCGTCCCGTAGCTGCGGCGCCCGGCCGGTCGGGCCTGGAAACCATCACCGGCCGGGCGCCCGGCTCCACCCATCGCTTGAGGACACGAGGAGCTGTGATGAGCCTACGGCGGGGCGAGCACGCCCTGAACTGTCCACACCGGGGACAAAGCGGCGTCGGTATACCCGGCGCGAGTTGCTACCGGTGCTGGGGCGGTGAGTGTTGATGGACGCGCTCACGATCGTCATGGTGATCGCGGGTGGTGGCGCGCTGGGCATCATCGTGTGGGCACTCGCCAAGGTCGGCACAGTACTGATCAAGATCGCGGAGGCGTTGGCTGCTGCGGCAGTGGTGGTCTTCGCGCTATGGCTGACGATCAAGGCCGTCCTGTGGGCACTGCGACAGACGCTCACCCACTGGCGAACCAGCTTGACCGTGGTAGGGGTTCTGGCGTGGTGGCACTGGTGGGGGTGGCCGTCGCTGGCCCTCACCCTCGGGTTGGTCGCAGGATTGCTCACCGGGTGGCGCCTGATCGATCTGGTGTCCTTCGATGCGTGGGCGGGTCGGCACCTGCGGTCCTGGTGGCTGCGCTGGACGGTGTACTCCGCGAAGCTGCCCGACTGGCTGCATGCCTGCGGCCTGGGCATCAAACAGGACACGGCGCCGGTCGTGGTGGCGCTCACGCCCCTCGGGCGCACGCTGGGCCGCAGTCGGCGTCCGGTGCGGGCGCAGCTGCCCAGGGTGCTCGGGGTGCGTTCGGGTGCGTCGTGGGATGAGGTCCGGGTACGGCTAGTACCCGGCCAGAAACCCGAAGACGTCGACGAGGCCACCCGGGCGTTGGCCTCGGCCCGTGGGGTGGCCCGCTGCCAGGTCCGCGAACTGTCCCCGAACGTGGTCTCGATCGATTTCCAGCGCCGCAACCTGCTCGCTGACCCCGTGACCTGCCCGGATCTGGCCACGCTGGCCGATACCCAGGGTGGGGCGGTGGATCTGCGGCGGGTGTGGGCCGGACGCACCGAGTACGGCCAAGACTGGCACGTGCCGCTGGCCGGGGGCCACACCCTGACCGCGGGCGCCACCGGGGCCGGGAAGAACTCGGTCATGTGGTGCCCGCTGGTCTCGATCGCCCCGGCGATCCGGGACGGGCTGGTGCGGGTGTCGGGGATCGACCCCAAGGGCATGGAGCTGGCCTACGGGCGGGGCCTTTTCCACCGCTACGCCGTCACCGGGCGCGAAGCCCTGGCGGTGCTCGATGAGCTCATCGAGGCAATGGCCGCCCGCAAAACCGCCTTCGCCGGACAGGTGCGGTCAGTACCGATCAGCCCCGAACACCCGCTGGAACTGCTGGAGTTCGACGAGATCGGCGCCCTGACCAAATACACCGACCGCAAGACCCGCGAGGCCATCACCGAACGAATCGCGCTGCTGACCACCCAGGGCCGGGCGCTGGGATTCACCGTGCGCGGCTACGTCCAGGAACCCACCAAGGACACCGTGCCCGTCCGGGAACTGTTCCCCCGCCGGATCTGCCTGCGGGTCTCGGCCAAATCCCACGTCGGAATGGTCCTCGGCGACCACGCCTATGAACGCGGGGCCTGGGCCAACCGGATCACCGAAGCCGAGGCCGGGGTCGGCTACGTCGTCGGCGAAGGCCTGCGCGAACCCCTGCGCATCCGCGCCGGCTGGGTACCGGACGAGCTGATCAAACACCTCGAAACCTTCGTCACCAGCCCCACCACCCGGCACACGGCCCAGCTGTCCCTGACCACATCTGGAGACCCGGTATGACCACCACCAGCGGAATGACCTTCGCCCACGCAGCGGCCCTGCTCGCCGGGCACCTGGCCGACCACGCCCTCCCCGAACCCGTCTCATTGAGCGTGACCACCAGCTACGGCGACTCGACGGCGACCGCGCAACTGCGCGGCGACACCGTGCCCGGCATCGCCGGTGACTTGATCGACTGGGCCGACACCCTGAGCGTGGTCACCGCCGACGCGTGGCGGCCCTCCGAGCGTGACCGGGTGCACCTGTCCATCCGTGGCACACTGACCGGCCCGGCGGGCACCGTCGCGCTGAAGGTGTTCGGCGCCGTGGACTATGACCCACTGCGGTTCGCCGATCTCCAGCCCGACCCACGCCAGGGGGTGGCCCTGGGCCTGGGGCAGCTGCGCACCTGGGCGGCGGACCCCTCGACTACCACCGGCACCCCGCTTCTGCCCACGCTCCGGGCCCCACGATGACCCCGACGGCCACCCTCCCGCCGCAGACCGTCGCCGAGATCGTCACCCGGGCCGGTCGGCCGGACTTCGACCGGTGGGCCGAACAGGTCACCCGCTGCGGGCACTGCTCCCACCCAGTCCGGCTCCGCGGCCGCATCGAACACCGATCCCCCGACGGCCGACAGGTCGCCTACACGACTGATGCCGAACCGGACCGGGTGCTGCTGATCCGCTGCGGCAACCGCCGGGCAGCGGCCTGCCCATCCTGCTCCTACGAGTACGCCGGCGACATGTGGCAGCTGCTCTACGCCGGCGCCGCCGGCGGCCGCAAAGGCGTTCCGGACACGATCCGATCGCACCCGCTGGTGTTCGCCACCCTGACCGCGCCCGGGTTCGGGCCGGTGCACACCACCCGCGCCGACCGATCCGGCGGGCGGGCACGCTGCCGCCCGACCCGCGGGACACCCCGGATCTGCCCGCACGGCCGGCCGACCGGGTGTACCGCCATCCATGCCGAGGATGACCCGCGACTCGGCCAACCGATCTGCTCGGACTGCTACGACTACCCCGCCCACATCGCCTTCAACTGGCACGCCCCCGAACTGTGGCGCCGATTCACCATCACCGTCCGCCGCACCCTCGCCCGACAGGCCGGACTGACCGCGGCCGAATTCACCCAGCGTTGCCGGGTGTCGTTCGTGAAGGTCGCGGAGTTCCAACGCCGTGGCGTCGTGCACTTCCACGCCCTCATCCGCCTCGACGGTCCCGGCCAGGACTATCAGCCCCCACTGATCAACATCGACGCGACCGGGCTGGCCGAGGCCATCCGCCAGACCGCCGCACAGATACGGCTCACCGTCGACATGCCCGACGGCCCCGGGCTGACACTGCGCTTCGGTGAACAGCTCGACACCCAAACCGTCAACGGTGGCCCGGCGGGCGAGTTAACCCCCGAGCACGCCGCCCGCTACATCGCGAAATACGCCACTAAAAGCGCCGAAGCCTTCGGCCTCGGCCAGCGCCGCATCACCCCCGAAGCACTACCCCTACTCGACGTCCCCGACCACGTTGACCACCTGGTCCGGGTCGCCTGGCAGCTCGGCGAACATGACGCCTACCAGGGGCTGCGCCGCTGGGTCCACATGCTCGGGTTCCGTGGTCACTTCGCCTCCAAGAGCCGCTGCTACTCCACCACGCTCGGCGCCATCCGCCGCGAACGCCGCACCTACCGCCAACGCCAAGCCGCCGAACAGGTCCGCGAGCTACTCGACGACGACACCACGCTGATCGTCTCCCACTGGGAATTCGCCGGAGTCGGTTACCTCACCGCCGGAGACACCACCCTCGCCCTCTCCGCCGCCGCCCGCGCACGAGAACAGCGACAGGCCGCCCGAGACGCCGCCTGAAATCCCCTCCGCAGAAAGGAATCTCCGCCCCATGAGCAACGTCGTCGCTCTGGCTACCAGGGCACGAGATCACGACTCGACGCCGGATAGACGGCTCGCCGGGCGAGCCGTCTACACCGTGGTCGAGGTCGCGCAGCTCCTTTCATTAGCCCGCGGCACCGCATATGCGCTAGTCCGCGACGGCACCATTCCCGCGCTGCGGTTGGGCAATCGGTGGGTCATTCCCCGCGCCCGTTTCCACGCCTGGCTCGACAGCCTGGACGATGACCAGAACGGAGGGCGGCACTGATGGGTCACATCGTGTCAACCCAGGCCGGTGGTTACCGCGCGAACTGGCGTGATGCCGCCGGCCGGCAGCGGGCCAAGACCTTCCCCACGAAACGGGAGGCGAAGGCCTACCTCGCGGAAGTCGAGACCGCGGCCACTCGCGGCCTTTATGTCGACCCCCACGCCGGCCGGATCCGGTTTGGGGCCTACGCGGTCCGGTGGCTCACTGCGAGAAATGACGAGATCACCACAGCGGCGCGGGATGCCTCGATCATGCGCAACCACGTGATAGCGCGCTGGGGCACCACACCACTGGTCAAGATCGATCATCTGGCGATCCAGCAGTGGGTGACCGAGCTGGGCGCGCGACTGTCACCGGCCACCGTCGCCGAGTGCTATCGCCTCACCTCGGTCGTGCTCCGAAGCGCGGTCCGTGATCGGCTCCTCGGACACAATCCGTGCGAGGGCGTGCGGCTGACCCGTCGCCGCCGCAAGGACACCGACGATCAGGTCATCACCCAGCACGAGCTGGTCACCCAGCTGCTCCCCGCGGTACCAGACCGGTACCGGGCGCTGGTCGGCCTGGCCGGTGGAACTGGCCTGCGATGGGGAGAGTGCGCCGGTCTCCGGTGGGACGCCCTGGACTTGGCTACCCGGACACTGCGCGTGGTCCGCGTCGCGGTCGAGGTCTCTGGACACGTCACCGACAAGCCCTACCCGAAGTCCCGGGCCGGTCGCCGTGTCGTGCCGTTGCCCGGCTTCGTGGTCGAGCTGCTGACCGAACACAAGGACCGATACCCGCCCGGTGCCGGCGGCCTGGTGTTCACCTCCCGCAGTGGCGCCGCGGTCCGCCGCACCACCTTTCGCGCCAAGGTCTGGCGGCCATCACTGATCCGCGCGGGCCTACTCGGCAAGATCGTCGAAGCCGGCGAGTACAAGCTCATCGCGCACTGGCACGACAGCGCGGGTACCGAGTGGTCCAAGGAGTTCACCACCCGACGGGAAGCAACCGAACACCTCGTCAGGCATGCGCACAGCGGCCTTCGATTTCATGATCTTCGTCATTCGTACGCGACCTGGCTCGTCTCAGCCGGCGTGCCGATCAACGACGTGTCCGCGGTGATGGGACACGAGCAAACCTCGACCACGCTCGATCGCTACACCCACCCGTCGCAAGACCGGGACCAGCGGGTCAGGTCAGTGTTTGCTGACTTTCTGCTGACTCCCGCCCCTCAGGTGAAGCCGGAAACAGAAGAGGAGCCCACCGATGAGGGCTCCTGACCTGGTATTTCAGCGTGTCGGGGTGGCGGGATTCGAACCCACGGCCTCTTCGTCCCGAACTGCGGGCATGAGGGTCGGTGGTAGTTGTTTCCGCTCGTCAGCGGCCGGTATGGGGTGCTGGCGATCAGTGTTGGTCAGTGCCGTTGCTGTATTTCGCTGCTGTACAGCTATGGACCACGCGCTGGCCGGGACTAGCCGCGCGCTGGCGGCGTGGACCAGGCGCGGGACCTGGTGTCGTGCTGAACGAGCAAGTGAGATCAGGGGGCACACTCGCCCTGAGTAGGCGGCCGAGGGCCGGTGTTGTGAGCACCTGCTCTCGGCCTTGATCCCCAACCCTGATTAGGAGGGTGGAGACCCGATGGCAGACCCTACGCAGTTCGATCCGGACCGGGTTCGGGTGGCTTTGGATCATGGTGAGGTGGTGGAGCTGGACGGCGGCACGTTGATCCTCGACGGTGCGGAATCCCCGAGCGTGGTCCTTCGGCTTGCGCCCTGGCGTGCTCGGTCGGTGGCCCGGGTGCTGGAGGAGTGGTCGGCTGTCTCGCGTGTCTTTAACCGGGTGACTCGGCCGAGTCTGGACGAGTTGGACTTGTCCCGGACCCTGGAACTCGCGGCGTCCGTGCTCGGTGACGGCGACGAACCACTCCTGCGGTTCCCCCGTGGTACCCGCACCGTCCCCGGCGGGCAACGGTTGGCCGCGGTGGCGGTCCTGGGTGAGCGCGAGGCGCGGTTGTCCGCGGTGCAGCGCCTAGCTTTGGTCGATGCCGCCGCCTGGTGGCTCTCCGATCCCAGCGGCGGACAGGAACTCGCCCACGCGCTGTTGGCTGCCACCTGCTCGGAGGAGGTCACCACGGAACACGTCTACCTCGCCCTGATCACCCCACCCGGCGAACCAGACGATCGCTCTGAGGGCATTTCCTCGTAGTGGCCGATCCTCCCGGGCGTCCGTCGCCGGTCAAGGCTCACGCGCAGCGTGATCCCCGAAGGGGACGCGTCAGCGGCCTTGAGCGGTGGCGGACGCCCGTTGAGATCATCGGCGGCGGAGAGGACAGGACCGGACGCAACCACACCGCCTTGAGCCCCGGCCACGCGACAGGCCCGGCGACCACGTGGGAGCATCTCGTCCTCAGGGTTGCCGGACTTTCTGCTGTGCGCCGCCGCCGGGCCGGCCGCCCGCAGCGGAGCGAGGACCGGACCGGCCCGGCGAGCGAGCGCAGCGGCCGAAGGCCGCCTTGAACCCGAGTAAGGAAATTCCTCACGCCTACCGTCCGTTGAAGCATCCTGGCTCTACGCTTGACCAGGTGACGAGTTCACCGGACGACGAGTTACGGAGGGAGGCGTGATGGGAACGTTCCACTTTGAACCATCGGCGCGTCTGCAGCAGTTCCTCGGACGAGAGCTCGTCGCTGACCCTAACGTCGCAATAGCTGAGTTTGTGAAGAACAGCTACGACGCAGGAGCAAGTCACGTAGTGCTCATATTTGATATCGCCAATCGGGACCGTCCGAAGCAAGAGCTGACAATCGCCGACAATGGCGTTGGCATGAACCGTGAGTCCTTCGAACAAAATTGGATGCAGCCGGGGTACAGTCAAAAGTCGCTCGATCCTTTTAATTATGCACCGGGTCGGTATTCTTTGCCTGCCGCTCGACGCGCTGAGAGTAGAGTCCCGATCGGCGAGAAGGGCATCGGCCGACTTGCCGCTGGCCGTTTGGGTGAAAGGGTTGACGTATTCACTCGTGAGCGAATCACTGATCCTTGGCTCCACGTGGTGTTTGAATGGAAGCACTTTGAGTCCATGACAAAGCTGTTGCGTGAAATTCCAGTTCCTTACGACGAGACGTCGGTTCCAGAAGACGCGGCTTTTGATTCAGGGACGATAGTCCGAATATCTCAGCTGTCCTTGGACTGGCGCGGTAAAGTACCTGGTCGCAAGGTGAGTGGCCGGTCTGATCTCCGTATGGGCCGACTGAGGGAAGATCTGAGCGTTCTTGTGCAGCCGCTCAGCGATACAGATCTCGATTTTGCCGTTGAACTAAGGTGCGACGATAAGGCGCTTGGGTTGGAGACCGGGACTGTCCAGGCGGGTGAACCTGACTGGCATGCGTATCGCATGGACTTTCATATCAAACAAGATCCAGATGGCCGCGTTCGAGTGCACCGCGAGATTCAAAGAAGTCCTGATGTCGCCGAAAAGACGGACCAACCGGGCCACGTCGTCTATGGCGATTTTTTGGTTACTCCTACAAGTCCTCCTGGTTACGAAGATGACATGCGACCGCAAGATTTACGCTGCGGTCCATTCAGGGCTCACTTCCTTTACACAACGGTTCCCTGGAAGCGCAGAGGCAGAATTGGCGTTCCCCCAGGAGTGCTTGTCTATAGAGATCGGGTGCGGGTTCCGCCGTATGGCGATGCAGACGACGACTGGCTCGGCGCCAGAGCACGCAAAGCATCGAGGCAAGGTTATGCCATCCAGCCCGACAGTCTCTGGGGTCAGATACTGATTACCAAAGCGGACAACAAAGAACTGACAGATATGTCTAACCGCTCCGGTCTTGTAGAGAACGACGCGTACGAAGATTTCGTCGGCCACGCAAGGGCTGAGTTCCGGTTCTTTTCTGATCTCGTGCATGAAGAATTTATTCAGGGTGGCTGGGAACCTAAGGAGAGGCGTGCAGCTCGACAGGCGGAGACTGTTCAAAATTACCAACGAACTATAGCCCACCTTTACGTACACCGCCTAAGAGGGCCTTTGGGTGCGGTCAGACTAGACGTCCAATCCTCGCTGCGTCTACTTGAAAAAGGGCAAAGCGACGAGCTCATTGATCGAATCCGCGAACGCCTAGCCCGCGCTGACAAAAATATATCGGAATTGGATTGCGCGATCGAAACTTTCTTTGCTACGTCCCTGGATAGTCCTCCCGAGCCGAGTGAGTTTGACCTCAGAGAGGTGACTCAAGAGGCGATAGGTCGGGCAAGCGGTCTAGCCGATAGCAGCGGACTTGCCATAACCTCTGACCTTGGTCCGCGATCGCGCACAGTTGTCATGCCTCGTGGGGTAGTCATCGAGTCGATTGCTGTGCTTCTGAACAATGCAATTGAGGTTGAACGACCGCTCGATCGACGGCCTGGAACTGTCCACGTTCGAGTATACAGTGGCGGACGGGCCCACCAGATCGATGTTATCGATGACGGCTGCGGCATGAATCGTAGTCAAGCTGATGCGCTCTTTATTGAAGCTCGCACCACGAAAGGCCGTATGGGTGTCGGACTGATTAATTCACGGCAGGCGCTTCGAGTTTATGGCGCCGATATAGGACTCAATCAAACAGGAGACGATGGCACGACGTTCTATGTCACCGTACCAACGGTAGGGCTACAGCGTAAGGAGATATCAACGTGAAGCAGCCAGCGAGGACCTTATATATAGACGATGAGCCCTACATGTTGCCGGGCCTTAAAGACTCTTTTGCAGATGAAGGACTCAGCCTCGATTATGCTGATTCTTGGGCCAAAGGAATGGACCTTTTCCATGTCGTTGTCCACGAGCTCGTCATAGCAGACTATGATCTGCGAGAAACTAAGACCGGCTTGCAACTTCTTGCGGAACTTAAGCAGTTGGCTCCATCTACCCGGTTAATTCTGATATCTGGGCGTTTGACCCCCGAGGCGGAAGCTATTGTCAAGAAGCAGGGCGAGATAGACATCTATCTAACACGGAGTAGTCCTGATCTCTTACAAATCTTGGTCGAGGAGGCGCGCCAGGCTGAACAGCGGGCGGAGGCTAGTGACTGGAAAGGTTTAGGGATGGCTCATCCGCAAGCGGAGAAGGTAAATTTGGAAGAAATCGCTAAGGTGGAGGAGAGCCTACGCGTTCGCTTGAGAGCCCCCAGGTGACCCAGGCATGTTATCTCGATGCCTGCAGTGTCCTTTGCTGGGCACGGACGGAGACCGGAGACTACACTACATTCGATGCTGCAACCTCTACACATGTTAAGGCGTTGATCAACCGCAGGGCAGGATTGACTTCGCTGAGCGAAATCACTCTCATAGAGGTTTACGACAAGCTGGCACACTGGTGCCGAGGTGGCGAGGAGGGTGCGAGCCGAACGTGGCTACTGAGGATGGAATCGGAGATAATGGGATGGCTTGCGGACGAACGTGTGTTGGTACTTCCCTTGCCTCCCAAAATTTTTGAGCGCTCGATGGGTTACCTGAGGCGGGCAGGTGAAGTTGAAAGGCGTAAGCTCCGCACTATGGACGCGGCTCACCTCGTGCATGCCGTGCACTGGGCTAGAATATTGGACCAGCGGGTGGACCTAGTAAGCTCTGATCATGACTTTGCCAAAATTATCAATAAATGGACCGGCTTCCAGGAATTCATCGTACAGGTTGACCCCAGTACGGGCTTAGATTTAACGCCAAGGAACTAACAGCGCCTGGGTATCCGATGTTTGGCAGAGTAGAGGAAAAACCAAAATTTGAGCGACTAGGGGAGGACCTTGTGTCAGCAGCCGCGACGGAAGTGCTAATGAGGCACTACATCATGTTGCAGCGACGCTGGCCGATATCGGACAGAGCCGAAGACTATGGCAGGCTGGTCACGCCGAACGGAAATTCTGCCGAGCCGGTACATCGATGGTTCCATATGAAAGAGGCATTTTCGCTCCATCTCTTGCCTCGACTATTGAAAGACGCTGGCTACGAAAGCACTGGAGAGTTGAGCGTTTTCGACCCTTTTATTGGCGGCGGCACTAGCCTTTTGAGCGCTCTCTCTGAGGCCAGGGATCGCCATTGGACCGCGAGATTGGTCGGAATAGAGAGGAATCCGCTTCTCTGGACGATGGCAAAAGCGAAGCTACGTGCAGCCGTAGACGGAAGAGGGATTCTGTCCGAATTCAGAAATGCGTTGGACGTGGTAGTAAGTGATTATGAGTCTGGGCGATTCCAACGAGTTTCCTTGCCGCCGTCAAGTACGCTCCGAGACAGCCGATACTTTCCTGAGGAACATGTATGGTCATTGATCAAAATCCGGGAATTGATCCGTCGCAACTCGCGCGATGACGCTCAAGCTATTCTCCTTTCGTGCCTTGCTGCGTCCGTTGAGCCTGCCGGACGACTTCGTCGGGATGGTCGAGCACTACGGCATGAGCCTGAACGGTTGGCTCGGCACCCGTGGGGAGAATTTCTGAAGTGCGCAAGCGTGGTGGTGGAGGACATCCAGTCGCTAGAACCTCGAGCGGATGTAGTGAGGGTTGTCCTGGGGGACGGTCGGCGCCCTGAACTGGCGGCTGAAGGTGAAAAATTCGACTGGATAATATTCTCTCCTCCTTACCCTAACAACATTGACTACACCGAGGTCTATAAGACAGAAGCGTGGGCGCTTGGCTTTTACGAAACTGCAGCCGAAATGCGAGCGCAGCGCATGGGAACAATTCGAAGCCACCCCAGCGTCAAGTTTCCTGATGCGTACTGGTATGAAAAGCATGACACCTTGCGCGAGGAGACCAATAGGATCCTGCAGCCATTGCTCGACGTTGTACCGAAAGACAGGTATCGATTTGGTCGCGTGCAAATCCTGCGTGGCTATGCCGATGATATGCTGCAGGTCCTGACGCGGTGTCGAGCTCTCGCAACAGATTCGGGATTCTTGGCCTTCGTTGTTGGAAATTCAGTTCATGGGAGTAAAGATCAACGCTTCGTTATCGCCGCCGACCTTCTTATATGCGCACTAGCCGAGCTCGCCGGCTGGGAGGTGGAGGAAATTCGAGTTGCTAGGTTCCTTCACCGGCGAGGGGTTGAAGATGATGTCTTGCGAGAGAGTGTGGTAATTTTAAGGTTGGCTTGATGAGAAAAATACCGCTTTGGCTAGGGATGCGCTCGATGGAGTGACTATGCTGAGCCGGGGCGTCATCGCCTACGGCGCCGCACTATCCGCGGTGCCCGTCGTCCGTCCTGCTCATCCTGATCGCCGAGAGTGCACGCCCGGGTGCTGCTCACGATCGCTATCGTGACCTTGCTGGGCCGGGGGCATGGAACACGATCCACAGCTAACGAGTTCGCCGTCTCGAACGGCGGGACGCGGCACGTAGCTGCCCTGGTAGACGGCTCGCTTGCCCGATGTCAACCTGTCGCCAATATGCATCCCCAGCAGGTGCACTCAACACTGCGGAGACACGTGAGGGTGGCGTGCGGTTTGGTCAGGCGGCGAGCTGGCGCAGCTCTTCGTCGAGTACTCGTAAGGCCCGGCTGGTCATGAGCTGGGCTGCGGCGTCACGGAACGCCTGAAGTCGGGCAGACCCTATGGCGTAGGGGGTCTGGCGCAGGAGACCGGCTGCCTGGGTGGCGCGGGCGCATGCATCGAGCAGGTTACCGGTGTGCAGTTCGGCGGTGGCGAGATCGACGAGTAACGATGCGCGTTGTCTGCGTGCGGTCGTGGGGAGCGTGTCGAGTGCCATGGCGAGGGTATGGCGGTCGCGGTTGTGGTCACCAGCTCGAAGGAGGGTGTGTCCTGTCGCGGCGGCTGCTAGGTGGTCGGCGGCGTGTTCGTCGAGCCATAAGGGGCCGCAATCAACCACAGCGCCCCGGCGACCGAGGCAAGCGTCGGGGTCTGTGCGGTGGCCGATCCGTGGATCGTCTCGGCCATGCGCACCGCGAGCCGCTCCGCCTCGTCGGTGTGGTCGGAGCGCAGCAGTGCGGACACCACCTGGTAGGCCGCCATCCCCGGGCGCCCAGCGAGTCAGCTTCGACCGCGATCGTCGCCGCCCGGTCGACCGCGACCACCGCAAGATCGGTTACGCCAAGCTTGGTGAGCAGCTTCGCCGCGCCGACATACGCGGAGACGTAGGTGCACAGCGCCTCGCGCCGCTCATCGTCCGCGGCGATCCGTGGTACCCCATCGATCCTCGTGATGAGATCCGGGAGCTGACGGAATACCGTCTCGTACCGGGCAGCATGGTAGTCCTGGTGTAGCGTCGCGACCTGGGCGCGCAGCTCAGGCAGCGGCGGCATCGTGGGAGCGTCCGCGCCGAGCAGGTGGTCATACCGGGTCATGACTTGCCGGACCGCGTCCAGGCCCTGGACCCACCGAACCACCGTTCGGGGCGAGCTGCCACGGCCGGCCGATCAGCGACTCGACATCGACATGAAGGATCTTCGCCATATCGAGCAGGGCTGACAACCGGTCCACTGAGCGGATACCGCGTTCGACTTGCGACAGCCACGACTCCGAGCGGCCGACCAGACCGGCCAGCGCGTCCTGGCTCAGCCCATGTCGGCGCCGGTACACCGTGATGCGCTCACCCGTCCCAGCCGGAGGCACCCGGCAAGTGTCGCATTCCCCCCGCCGGGTCACCGCAGTCGACGCCCACCGCGCTAGCCGCACCGCATACACGTCGTGGGCGCTGGAGTCGACAGCGTGTCCTGACCTCCAGACGGCAGGCAAGTCGCCTCTGCTTCGCAGGACGGGCCTCGACGGCCAGGTCGGCCACCGGAGGCCCTTGGTCGTCGGTCAGTCGAACTCGCCGTTTCGGACCAACACGGGTTACCAACCCGCCCCTTGGCAAGCCGTTGCCATCTCAGGCGCCGGGTATCTGTCGGTGCGCCACGGGCCAGACCCAACCCGGCAACCGTGAGCCGTGCCAGCAGTACCGGAAATCCGACGAACAGCATTCGCAAGCCGGGGTCACAGCGTGGGGACCACGGGGACTAGCGGCCACCGTCGCCAGGGACTAGCCAGTGGACCTTCCGGGCCCGCGTATCAGGCGGTTCGATTAGCTCATGTCATTCGTGCGTCTGATCAGGCTGAATAAGCAGGCCCGCGAGGCGTTTGCAAGGCGAGCCAGATCATGATCAATCCTTGTGTCCAGCCTCAAGAGACCAGCCCGGCTGGCTTGACGCTGGCGGGTGGTGGTGTTCGTGGCTGACCGGTTGGACACGATCCCGATCACCTGCTGCCTTGACGGCCAGGCGCACGACGTGACCGACAAGACCGTGGCCGCAGGCCAGCAGACCGGGGAGTGCGAGGCGTTGTGGGGCTATGTCGTGCTGCCTGCGGCGATGGTCGCGCTGGTCCGTGGGCGATGCGCCAGGTGCCCCGCGGTATTGGTTCGGGCGCATCAGCCGATGCTGACGACGGGTCCGGCTCGTCGCTCCCGTCATCGGCAGCCCGGGTGGCTGTTGCGGCTGCTGCGCCCCGGCTGCATGGTCGGGGCCGATGTCCGGTGGCTGCCATGACTTGGGCCCCGTTGACCGGAGCCGACCTATACGACTGGATCGCCCTCCGCCGGGTCAGCAGCGGTGGGATGGCGAAGCTGGGTGACCGGTGGCTCGACAGCGGCCATCGGATACCGGGCTACGTCACCGAGGCCCTCGCGGTGTTGTGCGGGGACGGGCTGGTGACGATGGCCGACCCCGAGCCGGGGCGCATGGCCCGGCCGGCGCTCACCGACGTCGGCGCAGCCCGCTACCAGCAGCTATGTGAGCAACGGCAGACAGCCCTGCGGGTGCCCGCCGCACGAGTCGGCACCACCTGCGGCCGACTCGGTGTCAACGACACCGACCCGGCCGGCGGCATGGCACTGCCCCACTAAATCCCCGGCCGGCCGCCGGTTTGAGCATCCCCCGCTTCGGCTCCCGGCGGCCGGTCGGCCACCAGGAAGCTCTTGAGGTGACCTGCACCATGCCAGCTCGACTCCCGCGACCCACCTACGACCGATGGCGCGACGTCGATGGCACCCACATCCCAGTGCCGTGCCGGATCGAGCAGGTCACGGTGAGCAAAGAACACGGCGCGCTGCCGTCCCGGCTGCACAAGCAAGGCCAGGTCGTCGGCCGGGGCGTCAACCGGCTGCATGTTCGCTTCGAGGGCGAAGGCCAGCCGATTAGTCTGCGGCCCCACCTGGTGCGCGTGCTCGACGCACCGGACGATCGTTGATGCTCGCCTAACACGGCTCGTCGCGGACAGCTGCTGGTGGAGCGGGTGATGTTCTTGGCGGGACGCTGCGTTGCCCGCGATCGTCGATGCGCTGGCGAACCTGTTTCCGTCCACCGCGCCCGAAGTGTGCATGAGGGAAAGAGCGGCCCGGTGGTTGGTTAGGCTGCGATGCGGGATAGGTGCTCATCGAGGGCGCGGAGGGCTCCGCCGTTCAGAGGCTGTGCGGCGGAGCGGAATGCCCGGAGGCGGGCTGCCCCGGTTGCATACGCAGCCCGGTGCAGGAGGACCGCGGCCTGGGTAGCACAGGAGCACGCGGCGGGAAGGTTGCCGCTGCGCAGCTCGGCAGTGGCAAGATCGACCAGAACCAGCACGCGTTGTCGGCGAGCGGTCAGGCGGAGCTGATCCAGCGCCATGGTGAGTGCCTCGCGGGCGCCGTTATGGTCGCCGACTTGCAGGAGCACGTGGCCGGTTGCCCCGGCCAGGTTCGCGATACCGCTGTCATGCGGCGACGCTGGAGTGGGACGGCCGGCGGGCTGGCTGGGGGCGGTGTGGGCGCGGTCGAGTGCATGGCGCGCTGCGGCGTGGTCGCCCCGGTCGGCGTGGATGGTGGCCTCGATGGCGGCGAGCCAGGATGCGAGGGCTGAGCGCGCGTGCTCGGTGGCTGTGGTGATGTGGTCCAGCGCGGCGGTGGTCATTCCTTCGGCGGCCGCGAGTTGGGCGGCGTGGCTGTGTGTGCGGGCGGTGAGGTGGTCGTCGTCGGCTTCGCGGGCGGTGTCGAGGGCGAGGGTGTAGTAGGCGCGGCCGGACATGGGGTTGCCGAGGTCATCAGCGGCCAGGCAACCGGCGAGGATGGCGACCTCAGCTTGGTTGCGCAGCAGCCGGCGTCGCTCGTCGGGTGCCGGGTTGCGGCGCAGCGCATCGGCGGTCATCCGCAGGTGCGCGGCGACCGGGGTCATCAGCGCGGCCGGGTCTGCGGTCTCGTACAGGGCCTGGTAACGCTCGGCGAGCTGCTCGAGGTCGGCGATAGTCGCGCTAGCCGTGCGGGCGTGGCCGACCGGGTCGGTAGTGGCCGGGTCCAGCAGGCCGATCATGGTGCGGCGGGTGGTGACCGCGTCTTTCCAGGCGTGGAGCATGTGTGGGGCCAGCGCGGTGCCGGCGGCGCCGAGCTGGTCGAGCAGCCGCGCGGCGTTGTCCAACATGCCGACCAGCGACTCGTCCTCTCCCGGCGCAACGCCCTGAGCGGTGACCGAGATCGGGGTGTTCTTCAGCCCGAGCTGATCGGAGGTCACCCCGAACAGGCGGCACAGCAGCTCCCGGTACCTGGCGCTGACTCCCTTGACGCCACGTTCCCACTTGGCGATCATGTCGGCATTGACCGCGACGTGCTCCCGGCGCTCCATCCACGCCAGGTGAGCGAGGCGATCGGCCATCTCCTGCTGAGTCCAACCAAGCTGTAGGCGGTACTCGCGCAGCCGCGGGCGCTCGGAGTCGGCCGTCACGACTGAGCACCTCCTTGCGGCTCGGAGCCCGGCCGGCCGGACCCGCCGGGCATGGGAGGAGCGTCGCGGCTAAAGATGCGGGCGGACTAACAAGCGGTAGCTGTACAAGCGGCACTTGTAGAGGAAAGCCTTAGCCCAGCAGGACTGGCTGGTGCCGCCATGCGAGCTTGAGCAGCGCGGCGCCTGCGGCCTGGGTGGGCTCGTGACTGGCGTACCGTTCCACGGTCTCGGCTGTGAACGGCACGTCAGGGACGATCGACCCCTCTGCGTTGGCGTCGGCGACGTGGGTAAATAGCTCGTCGTACAGCGGTGAGTCGATCGTGACGACAGTCAGAATGTCGGTAGCGAAGGTGAGCGGATCGACGCCGATTCCGACGCAGAAGGCGCCTACCTGTCCGGTGCCGAGTGCGCGGGTCAGTCGGGCGGCGAATGGCCAGGCGTCGTAGTCGATCGGTCTGCGGCCCGTGTGGTAGTCCTCGGCCTCGCCGCGTAGTTCCTCGGCGAGTTCGCGGACGATGCACCACCACAGGGAGAAGTCGTTGCTGATGTTCCACGGCTCCTCGCCCGCCGGCTGGAAGATGCCGACCGGCAGGACCTGGTACATGCCCCCGGCGTGACCGACTGCGGCGCCGTCACGGCTGTGCAGCGGGAACGTCGCCACACCCGCCGCTCTGTTGTGTCGAAGAGTGAGCGTGCTGAGGGCGACGTTCACCGGGCGGCGGGCCGGGTCGCAGGGGTCGCCGATCGTGGCCCGGAAATCTTGCGCGGTGATCTCTCCGAGTGTCGCTGCCGTGTACTCGTGTGCGGCGGCTTCGCCCACGTCGATCCCGTCGAAGTAGACGCCCCGGCCGAACATCATTCGCGGGTCTCTTTGTAGATCCGCACGGAGGAGGCGGTAGGTGGAGCGGTTTTCAAAGATCCCGGGCACCGCCAGTTCGGCGACTGCGTCGGAATACGTGTGGTATCTGCTGCCGTCTGCCCGGACCGGTAGCAGCCGCCGGGCGACCGGCTCGGTGCCGGTAATCCCGCTGAATCCCGCGTCCGGGATGTACTGCAACTCGATCTGGTCGAGTCGGATCGGGTGGTCGGGAAGCCAGAGCGGCGTGCTGAGCAGCGGTGTTCCTTCGACCGCGGCGGACTCCGGGTAGTCACGGGCCGCGGAAACAGCGAGTTCGTACCGGTGTTCGCGGAGATGACTCCGGACGTGTAGCCACTGCTGTTCGCTGTCGGTGAGCTGCCTGTTCAGGACTTCTCGCTCCTCGGGTCTGGCCGGCTACAGGCCGAGGATGCGGTGGCGGTGGCGCCAGGCGAGGGCGAGGCAGGCGGCGCCCGGTGAGGCCAGCGGCTCCGAGCCGAGCATTCGTCGTATCGATTCCCGGGTGAACGGGACTCCCTCGGTTGCCCGGCCGTCGCCGATCGCGACGATTTCGCCTTCCTCGTTGTAGCGAGTCGCGGCCCCGAATGCGCTGGTGAACACGTCGTCGTCGATCACGACAACGGTCAGG
>JBOHGG010000047.1:0-42824 GCA_050700115.1 Pseudonocardiaceae bacterium | reverse complement strand
GGACAAGTCGACGACAAGGCACGCCACCGCGGCCAGAGTTCACGCGAGCCACACCGGGTCACCAACACCAAGCCTGACGGTCCTCCACCCAGGAGCACCGCAACGACACTCACAGAGTTCACGGACAGTGCCCCGGGGCATGCCGGCCAGGGAACACGCGTGGTCGGGGTGGGGCGAAGCCCGGTTAGGACTGACCGACCGGTCACCCGCGCAGAGCAGCGCAACCCCTACGGCAGCCGGCGATCCGGGCGACACCGACGTGTTGCCCGGCATCGAGCCCGACCCCAGCGACCCGCGCACTGAGCCAGTTCAGACCCCGGCCATCCCGCCCCCGCCTCCCCGAAGGTATCCCCGGGCGGGACGGCCGGACCTTACCCGCGGCGGGGTCGAGGCGTACTCAGACGACCCTCGACCCCGCTGTGTTCCACCCGACGATCCATCACCGCCCGCTTACCCGGCAACGCGCTGCAGATCAGTCGTCATTCACGGGTTCCTCTTTCGGGTTGGTTGCGTGCTGTCCGGCCCGCAGCAAGAGCTGGCCCGTTCGCCGCACGCCCGAGGTGGAAGTATGGATCGGCAGAACGGGATTGCGTGCAGGGTTCACATCCACAGCTCCTCTCAAGAGCCTGGGTCGTGCACCATCCGCACCGGCAGCCTGAATGAAAGCGGGACAGCAACCCGTGACCGATCACGCTCGATTCAGGAGTGGGGACATACTTACCAGCCACGCGAGAAATAACTCCACTCCGGGGGTTCACTTTACCATTCACCGACCCCGCGGTGGTTCCACAGTATTGCCTGGAAACACCAGCGCTGCACTGACTGTCACCTCGCCGTCAATAACCTGGTAATTCATCTCATCAGCCCGAGCGCGCAACCGATTTCCGGCGGCAATCAACCGCTCTGCATAATCGCGCTGTTCACCAACGCTAGCGCTCCCGTCCATCATGCGCATAGCCAGTGATGCCATCGCGCTATTGAGCCGCGCCAGCTCAGCCAGTAGTTCCCGGTCCTCTCGGATCACCGGATGTCACCCTGACCATCACCGAATCTCCGCCCAGCACTCCCGAACGCTGTTGCCAGCTCTCGTCGCAGCGCTAGAGCCTGGCATGGGGTCAGAGACACACGCGGCCCATCCGGCCTGCCTTGGAGAATCAGGGTCCCGTTATCCATCGCAGTCACGAGCACGGTCGGTGGCACGGCCATACCGGTCCCGGAGGTGCCTCCTACGCCGAGTTGGTCACGGTTATGGTCATGGTCGTCACCGTGACACGTGTTCTCGGTGTCCTGGCCCGCACGGTTGCCCTTGGGGTGCACGATCTCGAAGCCCTATCTTGGAGTCGTCTCACTGGCGGGCACCCAGGACCGGAGAATCTCTGACACTGGTGGAAGCGGGGGAGCCTCCGTCGGAGGGACACACCAGCTCAGTGTTCAGTCCGGCCCTGGGGCCTGGTGAAAGCCAATCGCCGGAAGATCGCTGACAACAGTGCAGGTCGGTGGCAGTGATGGTGCAGAACAGCGGGACCGGTCTTCATGCGGGCGTGTACTGTCCCGATACGTCCTTTGAGGGGGCGGGCAGCATGGAAGGCAGGCGGCACCGACTGGTCGGTACCCGCAAGGCGGCCGGTTTCAGTCAGGAACGGTTGGCCGAGGCAGTTGGCGTTGAGCGCTCGACGGTCAGGCGCTGGGAACGTGGCGAGACGTGTCCGCAACCCTGGGCTCGGCCGAAGCTAGCGCGTGCCCTCGGGATCTCGGATCAGGCACTGTCCGAACTGCTGGATGAACCCGCCGAACCAGAGAAGAGTGTGGCGTCAGCACCTGGACCGATCACCGAAAAGGTGGCATCGCTGCACCGCCGGGACTTGCTCAAGCACACCGTCGTCTTTCCAGCGCTCGGATTCGACGAGCTGCGACACCTCGGAGCAGCCTTCGACGACGCCCGGCACTACCTGGATGCCGAGGGCATCCCATCGGGATGGGCGCCGGCCGTCCTTTGCGAAGCTCTGTCCCGCCGCCTGGGCCGGACCGTCACCCTCGACGAACTCGGGCTCACGGTCCAGTTCCTGTCCTTACACGCTGCGTTGGACTGGCGTGCGGATACTCTGATCGCGCTGGCTGATCTGGGGAAAGTTGATGTCGACATGGAACGCAGGCGCGTTCTTGCAGCGGCTGCATACTCCGTGGCCGCGCTCGCAGTGCCTGACGAACCATGGTGGACGCAGATGGCGGCGAGCGGCACCGCCCGCGCTACCGCTAGCGCCCGGGGTGTCGGCCGCGGTGATCTAGAGGCCGTTCGCGAGATGGCATCGATCTTCTCGCGAGTTGACCAGCGGCGCGGAGGCGGGCACGCCCGCATGGCGCTCGTCCAGTACCTGACCTCGGATGTCGCGACTTACCTGCGGGGAAGCTATACCGAAGAGCGAGTGCGCAAGGACATGTTCTCCGCGGCCAGCGAACTCGCCTATCTTTCGGGTTGGATGGCGTTCGACAACGCGGAGCACTCCGTCGCCCAGCACTATTTCTCGGTAGCGGTAAAGCTCGCTGCAGAGGCTGATGATCCGCCCATGGCGGGTCATGTTCTTCGGGCCATGGCGCATCAGGCTGTTGACTTAGGCCACTTTCGGCAAGGGCTGGAGCTGGCCGCTGCGTCGATGGACGGCAAGCGGCACCGAATGGCCAGCCCGCGTGAACGTGCATTGTTCGGCGTCGTTTACGCGCGTGCACTCGGTGCGGCAGGTCAGAAGTCGGCCGCCGCCAAGGCGTTGATTACAGCGGAAGACGACCTGGCCTCAGCGGCCACCGGCGATGATGAGCCATCGCGGGTGTTCTTCTTCGGCGAGGCAAGCCTGGCGCACGAGACTGCCTGCACGCTGCGCGATACCGGTGACCTCTCCGGCGCCCTCACGGCGTTTCGCCGCAGCGCGCGCACCCGCAAGGCAACGACGTTCACCCGCACACACGCCGTGACCCTCGGATACCTCGGCGACGTGCACCTACGCCGAGGCGAAATCGACGAGGCATGCTCCACCTGGTCCACCGCGCTGGACGCCATGAACGGCATCCACTCAGCACGCGCCCGCCAGACCATCGTTGACATGCGCGCCGCACTGGCGGCCTTCCGCCGTAGCGGTGTCCCGGCGATCATCGAACTCGACGCACGCGCCTCCGTCTACCTGAACACCGGAACACCCTGACGCCAGACCACCGCCACAACCCTGAGGAAGGGACGATCCATGGCAGGCCAGTCCTTTGAGGTCGAGCCCATCGCGCAGGTGATCGGTGGGCGCATCGAACCGACCGATGACTACTGGGGCGGCACCCGCGCCATCATCCGAATCGACAGCAGCCGATTCAACGCCGACGCCACCGCAGGACTGGATGCCTTCTCCCACCTGGAAATCGTCTACCGCTTCCACCTCACCGACCCGACCGACCTCAACCTCGGCGCACGCCGAGCACGAGACAACCCGGACTGGCCCGAAGTCGGCATCTTCGGCCATCGCAACATGCGCCGCCTGAACTGGCTGGGCGTCTCGCGCTGCCGTCTGATCAAGGTCGATGCCCTCGACCTGCACGTCGAGGAACTCGACGCCGTCCACGGCACCCCCGTACTCGACATCAAACCCTGGTTCCAAGAGTTCGGCCCACGTGGCACCGTGCGACAAGCCGCATGGTCAACCGAGATGCTCACCGAGTATTTCGCCACACCACCACAAAATTCATGAACCACGACGTCTAGAGCAGCCCCGGCCTCGCCATCAACCCCACCGACTCATCGGGCAGCCAACCTCGCTGCCGCCGGTTCTCAGGAAGCCTGACCGGCCTGGAACACGAGGAACGTGCAGTAGCCCCATTCCAGTGCGGTTCGACTGCTACTGACGGTGACGAAGGATGCGGGGAAGTGATCGGGGAGGCGCTGGGGATGGCGGGAGCTTTCCCACGACGGCCGCCCGTTCGGTGATGTTTACGACTTCTAACCGGGCTTTCGCCCCATCCCGACCACGCGCGTCCCTGGCTGGCTGGCTTGCCCGAGGTACTGTCCGTGAACTCGACGCCAGCGACATTTCAGTCCTGCCAGACGTCGCTCACGTCGAGCTCACGGGACCCGGCACCGACACACGCCCGGCTATTGCCCGTTAAGCCCGCTAAGCGGCTCGCCTCGGGCAACGAGGTCGAGTCGGAGAAGGCCACAAGCACGCGCTGTTCAAGCTTCTCGGGAACGATCTTGCGTCGCGCGGTGTTCTCGGATGGCTCGGCTGCCGGCGTCACGGTGTCATGCGATCAGCCGCCGCGGGCGGGCCGTCGCGGCTCCACAGCCGGATGAGGATCACCACGGGGAGCAGGCCAACCGCGACGATGAGCAGCGCCGGCAGCGCGGCGGTGTCGAAGCGGGCGTCCTTGGTGGCCTCCCAGGCCATGATCGCCAGCGTGTCCCCACCCAGCGGGCGCAGCAGCGCGGTGGCCGGGAGCTCCTTCATGACCTCCACCATCACCAGCAGGGCCGCGGTGAGTATCCCGGGCCACAGCAGTGGGAGGTGCACGTCGGTGAGCACCCGGGCCCGGTCGGCACCCAGCGACCGCGCGGCGTCGTCCAGGTTCGGGCTGATCCGCCCCATCCGTGACTCCAGCGCGAAGAACGCCTGCGCGTGGAACCGCACGACGTAGGCGCACACCAGACCGATGATGGTGCCGGTGAACAGCAGCCCGATGCTGGTGCCGAACAGGCCCTCGAACCCGTCGATCAACCGGCGGTCGACCCACACCAGCGGCCCGTAGATCGCCACTGCGATGACCGTGCCCGGCACGGCGTAGCCCACCGAGGCCAGCCGCGCCGCGACCGCACCGACCCGCGACGGTGCGATCCGCTGGCCGTAGACGACCACCGTCGAGGTGATCACCGCGATGACCGCGGCGGCCACCGCGAGCAGGAGCGTGTTGAACGCGGCCGCGCCCAACCCGGCGCCCACCCGGTCGGCCACGACTGTCTCGACCGACCAGGCCACCAGCTGGAGCACCGGAACGGCGAACACGACTGCCAGCAGCAGGCACGGCACCGCCGTCGCCAGCCCGGCGCGCCATCCCCGCAGCCGGCGTGGGATGACCGCGTCGCCACGGGCGAGCGTCTGGTGGTAGCGCGCCCGGCCCCGCAGCAGCCGCTCCAGCACGACCATGATCAGCGCCAGCCCGACGAGCACCGAGGCGAGCTGCAACGCCGCCGCCTGGTCCGAGGCGCCGTACCAGACGCGGTAGATCGCGTCGGTCAGCGCCTGGTAGCCGAGCAGGTTCACGACGCCGAAGTCGGCCAGCGCCTCCATGACAGCCAGTGCCGCGCCGGCCGCCAGCGCCGGGCGGGCCAGCGGCAGCGCGACGCCGCGCACCGCCTGCCCGTAGCTGCGCCCGAGGTTGCGCGCCGCCTCCATCGACTGCCGCGACTGGCCCAGGAACGTACTGCGCCCCAGCACGTAGACGTAGGGGTAGAGCACCGCGGTGAGGACACCGATCGCCCCGGCGGGCCCGCGCAGGCCGGGCAGCTGCAGGCCGCTGCCGAACAGGCTGCTCTGCAACGGGTTCGCGTAGCCGAATTGGCCGACCAGCACGAACACCAGCACGTACCCGGGCATGGCCAGCGGCAGCACGAGCGCCCAGTCCAGCCAGCGCCGGCCAGGGAAGTCGTAGAACGAGACGAGTACCGCCAGCCCACCGCCGATCACGAGCGTGCCGGCGGCGACCCCGACGCCGAGCAGCACGCTGCGGGCCAGCGCCGGCGGCAGCAGCGTCCGGGCGATCTGGTCGAACGCCTCACCCCCGACCAGGAAGCTGGCGGGCAGCGCCACCAGCGGTCCGGCCACGGCGAGCGCGACGAGGACGCCCAGCACCGCCCATCCCGGAGCTCGCCTGCGGGTCCGGCGCAGCGACGTCGTCGGCGCTGCCTCTCGGGCCGGGGACGCTAGTTCCACCCGACCTCCAGCATCAGGGCGACGGCCTCGCCGAGCCGGGGCCCGGCCTGCTCGACGTCGATCGGGTCGGTCTTCACGTTGGCCCAGTCCCGGATGTAGGCCGGCGGCGGCACGTTCGGGTTCGCGGCGAACTCGCCGAGGGAGACGATCTCCTCCTGGGCGGGCGGCGAGGTGAGCCACTCCATCAGCGCCACCGCGGTCGGCACGGCGTCCGAGCCGCGCACGACGCCGGCGCCGGCGACGTTGGTGTGCGCGCCGGCCCCGTTCTGGTCGGGCCACGCCGGCGCGACCGGGAAGTCGGGGTTGTCCTTGAGCGCCCGCGCGAGGTAGTAGTGGTTGCTCAGCCCGAGGTCGCAGTCACCGGCGGCCATCACGGCGAGCATCTCCCCGTCGGAACCCAGGATCTTGGGGTCATTGGCCATCCACGAGCGCAGCAGTGCCGCGGTCGCGTCCCGGCCCCGCTTGACGATCATGTCGGCGACCAGCGACTGGTTGTACTCGCTGTTCGACGTGCGCAGGCAGGTGCGGCCCCTGTACTCCGGATCGCCGAGGTCGGCGTAGCTGGTCACTGCTCCCTGGGGGACCCGCTCGGTGGACACGACGGGCACCCGCAGCCGGGTCGACAGCGCCCACCAGGCACCGGCGCCGTCGTGCAGGCGCTCGGGCACCTGGGCCTGCAGCGTCTTACTGGTGACGTGCTGGAGCAGGCCCGCCTGCTCGGCCCGCCACAGGTTGGCCAGGTCGGTGGTGATGAGCAGATCGGCGGGGGTGTCGTCACCCTCCTGGCGCAGCCGCTCGAAGAGCTCGGGCGCGGTACCACCGCGCAGTTCGATCTTGACCCCGGTCTTCTCTTCGAACTCGCGGAAAACCTGCTCGTCGCCGTAGTGCGAACGGCCGTTGTAGACCACGAGCGTATCGGCGAACGTGATGCCGGCGGTGTTCACCTCGACGGCGCCCCCGCCTCCGGTGTTACCGCTCGGCCTAGCCGCGGGTCCGGTGCCGCTGCCGCCGAAGGCGACCACCGCACCGACCACGGCGAGGATGGCCACGACGGCGATGACGGCCACGACGGTCCACCGGCGACGGATGAGGGTCAAGAGCATCGTTGTCCTCCGACCACTTGTGCATCAGGACGCAGCCGCCTGGCCGACGGCCGTATGTCCCATATGTCCCTAACTATAGGGTAGCCTAAGCGCAGTATGAACTTGCTCGCGATCCAAGCCACGGATATCCGGAAGGCGTTCGGGTCAAGCCGCGCCGTTGCCGGGGCGACCCTGCAGGTCGAGCAGGGCAAGCTGGTGGCCCTGCTGGGTCCGAGCGGGTCGGGCAAGACCACGCTGCTGCGCGTCGTCGCCGGGTTCGAGGTGCCCGACGCCGGCAGTGTGTGGATCGGCGGGCGGCAGGTGGCTGGCAATGGCGCCTGGGAGGAGCCCGACCGGCGCCGGATCGGCATGGTCTTTCAGGACGGGGCGCTGTTCCCGCACCTGACCATAGCCGGCAACCTGGCCTTCGCCGGGCCGCGGCCGGGCCGCGCGCAGGAGTGCCTCGAGCTGGTGGGCCTGGCGTCGCGGGCCGCGTCGTACCCGCACGAGCTCTCGGGCGGCGAGCGGCAGCGGATCGCCCTGGCCCGCGCGCTGGCGGCCGACCCCGACGTGGTGCTGCTCGACGAACCGTTCGCCGCGTTGGACGAGGGGCTGCGGGTCAGCCTGCGCGAGGAGGTCGCCGCGATCCTGCGTACCACGGGGGCCAGTGCCCTGCTGGTCACGCACAACCAGCAGGAGGCGTTGTCGCTGGCCGACATCGTGGCCGTGATGCGGGACGGGCGTATCGAGCAGGTCGGCCCGCCGGAGGAGGTCTACAACCGCCCGGCCACGCGGTGGGTGGCCGAGTTCCTGGGCGACGCCGACGTCGTGCCGGGCACGGCCGCCGAGGGCATCGCCGACTGTGAGCTGGGACGGTTCCCCGCCGACCGCGCGCTGCGCGGCACGGTCGAGATCGTGCTACGACCGGAGGGCGTGACCATCGGCCCGGGCGGCACCGGCGCCGGCGCCGCTGCCGCTGCCAACGGCGCCGTCGACGCGCTCATCGTCGGTCGCTCCTACTTCGGCCACGACCAGCTCGTGCAGCTGGAGCTGGCCAGCGGGCTGCGCCTGCGCAGCCGCGTCCCTGGTTCGGCGGCCTGGCGCCCGGGTGATCCCGTCCGCGTCCGGGTCACCGGTCCGGTGACCGTGCTCGAACCCGCCTAGCAAGCCACCACCCTGCTGGTGGGTAAGGCCCGTGACCTCGACCGTAGCGACGTCCTGGTGCGAAAAAACGTCCGTGGTGTCGTGTTCACGGCGATGACGTCCCCGTGCGCGGAGCGCGGTACGGGGGGAAGAAGGTGGTGGGGCCGCGATCTGCGGTGAGGCGTGCGTAGGCCATGGGGTCGCACACGACGTCGTGCGTGACGAACTCGGCCGTCGTGTTGGTGAACCACGTCTTGAAGGCATGCAGGCTGTCGCTGCCCCTCATCCCCCCGCCGAGGTTGAGCGGACGGCCCAATTCGTCGGACAGATCCAGTAGCCCGATCATCAGGTTCTTGGCCGGAGACCGGGCGCGGTGGGTGTCCGCGGTGCCGGCGAGGAAGCAGTGCAGGTAACCATCGCTGATCGCCACGATCGCCGCCGACGCGAGATCACCCTCGGGCCCGCGCACCACCGCCAGCCATGACGAGTCGAAGAGCAGGCAGGCCCGGAAGTAGTCGGTTCCGAAGTAGTAGCGCTGGCCGGCGCCGACACCGCGCATGGTCTCGACGTATGCCCGCTCGAACGCGAGCAGGAGCTCGTCGTCCACCGCTGCGCTCGGGACCGCCTCGAAACGGTAACCGAGCCGCTCGTTGCTGCGTGCCTTCGTCGCCACCCTGGGGTTCACCGCACGCGGCAAGGACGGCTCGTTCACCAGCACCGACCCCCGGACAACCCCACCGCGCAGCGACGGGGCACCCAGCCGCTCACGGACGAAAAGGCTGATCAACCCGGTACCGGCGAAGTCGACATCCGCGACGTGCGGCGGGTCGTCGCGGAGCAGGCCGCCCGGATAGCCGTACGGCGAGATGGCGTCGTGACCCACCCCGGGAACGTCCCGACGGATCACCGGCAGCACGAGGCGACCGCCCCCGATGACCAGCGAGTGCGTCACACCCTCGGCGAGCAGGAACGTGGGGCACCGGAAGAACTCGGGTCCGGTTGCCGCCGCGCCGCGGTCGGCAACGAGCTCGGCGCGCAGGGGCCTCATCTGGACTTCATCCTCCTCGATCGTGTGCCGGGCCGGGCAGACACGGTGCTCACCCGGTCGGCGACCACCTGCCTGAATCCACCTTGATTGTCGCTTTCGTCGCTAGATTAGGTTAGGTTAGGCTCCGCTCGGCCGCGGGGGACCGTTGCAGAAGCAAGCGATCCTTCATCATCGGAGGCGGATGCTGACGTGAGTCTTGGCGCGGTCGACTGGGGCGACGCCTCCCTGCCGGTGCTGAGCGAGGCGCAATGCGGTGAGTGGCACGAAGCGCGCGGCCGCCGGGTCGTCGAGCATCGTGGCCGGCTGTGGGTCGAATCGCGGCGCTGCTTCTTCCAGCCCGTCCACCATCTGGCAAAACTCAGCGCCTACGAGGCGACCCGCCCAGCGCGCTCGTGTCTCGGATTCCGCGCCAGGCTCGCCGAGGACGCGTGGGAGTGGGCCAACGGCAACCTCCCGGCACACACCTTCCCCGACCCCCAGAGCTACGACCTGGGACGGCTCCGGCCGACGCCGCGGCGACAGGTCCGGCAGGGTTTGCGCGCCGTCGACCTCGTCGCGCTGGAGAGCCCGGACCTCATTGTCGACCAGGGCTACGCGGTTGCAGCGCAGGCCCATGCCCGGGACAACGGCATCGATCTGCCCGACCGCGCAACTTTCCGCCGCAACGTCCTGTCGTACTTCTCGCCGCGCCGAGGACTGATCCTGGCGGCGGTGCGCGGCGAGCACCTGCTGGGATTCTCGCTGACCTTCGCCGTCGATGCGGCCGCGTACCACGACATGGTCTACGTCACCGGCCAAGGCCTGGCGAACAAGGTCCCGGTGTGCTTGTTCCACGCGTTCGCGACGCTGGTCTCCCGCCGACCGCAGGTTCAGGAGCTCATGCACGGAGTCCACGTCCGCGACGACGAAGGCCTGTGCGAGTTCAAGCGACGGATCGGCCTCGTGGTCACTGCCCTGCCGGCCCGGGCATGGTTCGCCAGCGGTCTCGACGGCCTGCTCCGCCGCACCCGGCCGCAGAAGTACTACCAGGTCACCGGCCGTGGCTGACCGAGAGCTGGTCCTGGTGCTGGGTACCTACCGGCCGGCGGTTACGGTCGTCCGTGCCTTGGCACGGCGTGGCCGGCGCGCCGTGGTGGGCCGAGAGCCCGATCGCCGGCACAGCGAGGGATCGGCAGGTGTCGAGTTCAGCCGCCACACCACCGCAGTGTGGGATCACCCGTCGATCAAGGATGAACCAGGTTTTCTCGACGCACTGGTCCGCGAGCTGGCCGGATGGCCTGAGCCGGGCCACGTCCTGCCGCTCGACGAGGCGGCCCTCATCCTGCTGGCACGCGAGCGCTCGCGGCTGCCCGCGGGTACCTCGCTGGCAGTGCCGGCCACCGAGACGATCATCACCTGTCTCGACAAGGAGCGTTGCCTGCACGCCGCCCGGACAGCCGGCCTGCCGGTGCCCCCGTGGGAGGTCGTCCGCGGATACCCAGAGCTGCTTGCGGCCGCCGGCCGAGCGGCCGCCCCCGTGGTCGTGAAGCCCCTGTGGCCGCATTCACGCCTGCTGGGCGACCGCAAGGCGATCCTCTGTCGCGACGGCAGCGATCTTGCCCGCCAGCTCCCGGTCTGGCCGCCCGGCCACGACCGGCTGCTCGTCCAGCGCTTAGCGGAAGGTCCGCGGCACAATCTCTACTTCGCGGCCCGGGGCGGCGAACTGCTCGACGTCGTGGAGGTGCTGACCGTCCGGACGGATCGCCGCGACGGGACGGGCCTCGGGATTACCGGACACACGCGCCCGGTCAGCATCGGGCTCAGGGAGCAACTGACCGCCCTGGTGGCGCACCTGCGCTATACCGGCGTCGGCTTCGGGCAGTTCCTGGTCCAGCCGGGCGCCGACGGCGCCTTCATCGAACTCAACCCCCGCGTCAGTGGGAGCTATGTGATCGCCGACCACGCCGGCCTGGATCTGGCCAACCTCGCCGTGGACCTGGCGGCCGATGTGCCGGTCGAACCTCGCATTCCGGCGCCTGCGGGACGCGATGGCCACACCTATGCCTGGACCTTTGGCGATCTCGCCGGGCTCTGGTACGCGATCGGTCAAGGCGAGCTCACTCGCGCCGGCGCGCTGGCCGAACTCGCCCGGATCGCCCGCACCGCGGCGCTCGCCGACGTGCACCTCACCTGGTCCTGGCGCGATCCGGTACCGACGATTGCCACGTACTGGCGCTATCTGATTCTCTCCAGCCTGCGCCTGATCGCCGCGTCTCTCGTCGACAGAAGCACTACCAGGTCACCGGCCGTGGCTGACCGAGAGCTGGTCCTGGTCCTGGGCACCTACCGGCCGGCGGTGACGGTCGTCCGTGCCCTGGCACGGCGTGGCCGGCGCGCCGTGGTGGGCCGCGAGCCCGATCGCCGGCACAGCGAGGGATCGGCAGGCGTCGAGTTCAGCCGCCACACCACCGCAGTATGGGATCACCCGTCGATCAAGGATGAACCAGGTTTCCTCGACGCACTGGTCCGCGAGCTGGCCGGATGGCCTGAGCCGGGCCACGTCCTGCCGCTCGACGACGTGGCCCTCATCCTGCTGGCACGCGAGCGCTCGCGGCTGCCCGCGGGTACCTCGCTGGCAGTGCCGGCCACCGAGACGATCATCACCTGTCTCGACAAGGAGCGCTGCCTGCACGCCGCCCAGGCGGCCGGCCTGCCGGTGCCCCCGTGGGAGGTCGTCCGCGGATACCCAGAGCTGCTTGCGGCCGCCGGCCGAGCAGCCGCACCGGTGGTCGTGAAACCCCTATGGCCGCATTCACGCCTGCTCGACAACCGCAAGGCGATCCTCTGCCGCGACGGCAGCGATCTTGCCCGCCAGCTCCCGGTCTGGCCCGCCGGCCACGACCGGCTGCTCGTCCAGCGCTTGGCAAAAGGTCCGCGGCACAACCTCAACTTCGCGGCCCGAGACGGCGAACTGCTCGACGTCGTGGAGGTGCTGACCGTCCGGACGGATCGCCGCGACGGGACGGGCCTCGGGGTTGAAGGACATACCCGCCCGGTCAGCATCGGGCTCAGGGAGCAACTGGCCGCCCTGGTGGCGCACCTGCGCTACACCGGCGTCGGCTGCGGGCAGTTCCTGGTCCAGCCGGGCGCGCAGGACGGCGCCTTCCTCGAACTCAACCCCCGCCTCGATGCGAACTACGTGATCGCCGACCACGCTGGCTTCGATCTGGCCAACCTCGCCGTGGACCTGGCGGCCGATGTGCCGGTCGAACCTCGCATTCCGGCGCCGACCAACCGCGACGGCCACACCTTTGCCTGGACGTTCGGTGATCTCGCCGGGCTCTGGTACGCGATCGGTCGGGGCGAGCTCACTCGCGCCGGCGCGCTGGCCGAACTCGCCCGGATCGCCCGCACCGCGGCGCTCGCCGACGTGCACCTCACCTGGACCTGGCGCGATCCACTACCGACGATTACCACGTACTGGCGCTATCTGATTCTCTCCACCTTGCGCCTGATCGCCGAGCCGGGCACCGACCGGCGCAGAAGGTGACTTTCCCCCAGTTGGGAAGGACGGCGCGATGGGGAAACGGGCGCCAAGTGGGACGTCCCGTGCCCCCGCTGTGCCCAGCGGAACCGTCGCCGCGGGCACGCAGGCCGTGCCCCGCGATAGCCTGGAGTCACCTCCTCCCCGAGGATCCGCCCCGGGGGTAGCTCCCCGGGGCACGGTTGGGGGGTCCGGTGAGGAAGGGCCGCGATGCACGCTGAGGAAGCACGGACGATCGGTGCGCGTGCCCGGATGATCCGCCGTCGCCGCGGATGGCTTTGCACCTACCTGGTTCGTCTGACCGAACCGCTACGCATTGACGGAACCCTGTTCCCCGGCTGGTGGGCTTTCCACGACCCCGACTCCATCCCGCGTCACAAGGCGAGGAGGTCCGCACCAAAGGTCTCATAGGCTCGCGAGGATTTTGGCGACCAGTTGGCGCGCGTCATGGCCATAGATGGCCTGGTCTTGTAGCTGGTTGAACATCGCCACGTAGAGCGCAATTTCCTGCGGTCGGGTCACTTTGATCGCCGCGGTGGGGGTTTCTAAGGCAACGGCGTTGTTGTCAAAGATCCAAAATCCGATGGTGGCGATCGCGTGCCGCTGGACATCGGCTGGGATGACGCCGAGGGATATGAACGGCAGGCGCATGAGCGACAGTACTTGGGTGAGCTGATCTGCGTGTTCGGAGGGTGTGCCGCGTCGGGTGTGGAGGGCTTGTTCGCCGAGGACGACAGCAATGCGTTTGGCTGGGTGCAGCGCGATGGCGGTGCGTTCGGCTTTCATGGCCACAGTGGCGTCTGCGTCGTCGGGAGCGTCGAGGAACGAGTACCAGAAGGTGAGCATCCGCCGGATGTATGCCTCGGTCTGGAAAATGCCGGGCATCACGATTGGTTCGTGGATGCGGAAGGTCGTGGTGCGCTGGTAGGTGGCGATGGAGTGTAGGTCGCCCAGACGTTTCATGCCGGCCCGGGATTGCCGAGCCCACTCCAGGTAGGCAGTCTCAACCGACTGGGCGGTCGCGATCAGATCGGGGATCTGGTCTTCGGCACCGCAGGCGGCGCACCAGTCGCGGATGTTGCGCTCGGTGGGCGCCTGGGTGCCGTTCTCGATACGGCTGACGCGGGTGAAGTGCTGACCGGTGGCATCGGCCAGAGACTGGCCGGTCAGCTCCGCGGACTTGCGCAGCTGACGTAGCCGGGCGCCGAGTTCCTTGCGCGCCTGGGCGACGGAGCTACGCGGGTCGGTATTCACCGAACGGCGTAGCCAGCTCCCAGACGATCTCAAACGCCTCCCGGCAGGTTCGCACCGTCTGCGGGTTCTCGGTGATCTGGAATGATGCGTTGATGCCGTTGCCGGCGTAGTGCAGGAACAATACAAGCTCGTCGTCGAAGACGTAGAAATCTCCGCTTCCGGGCAAAGCGATGGTGGCGAGGTGGGGGCGGCGGAGATAGCGGATGTCCTCGCCTGCGTCGATGAACATCGTGGCGTGGCTCCGCGTCCACCGCTGGTAGTCGCTCAATGGCTCGGACACGACCCGGGCGCGGCGGCACGTTCGGCCGGCGGCGCAATGGCCACGGAGCATCTCCAGCCACCAACCCAGCCACGCAAAATCGTCGGGCTCGCCGCGACTCCACTTGGCCATGTGCGGCAGCTCGACCTCAGTGCCGTACGCGTCTCGGGTTTCCAGGTGCACGAACGACTTCTTGATACCTCGGCACAGGTCGTTGAGCTCGTCGTAGCTGGCTGGACGCATCACTGGTGCTGTTGGAAGAAAGGGATCAGCCGAGCGGGGATCTCCACGCATGTCTCCCCTTCCGGGATGTCCATTGCGGCCAGCGCGTCCGGGTCGGTGACCACCCAGCCCTGTACCACCCAGGATCGGCGGTCGGTGCGGTAGAGCGTCGGCGAGCCGCTGGGCTCCGAATCGGGATCTTTGGCAACGAAGGTAAGTTCCACGCCCGCCTCCTTGGTAGGACTTTGCGCCAACTTGCCGTGACGTCATCGTCGCGGGCAGCACGACGCCGGTCAATCTGCAAAGTTCCGCAAGACCCTAGAAAACGATCTCATGCCGCACCTACGTTGCGTTTCGGCGGGTGCCCCCGTCTGTTAGAAGGAAGGGCCACTCGGGCGAGATATCTATCCACAACCACAGGAAGGGTCCTGCGATGACCACCGAGACGCTGGAGCGGCCCGTCGCCGCGAGCACTGTCGATCTCGACCTGGACGTCAGGGTCGTCACCGCCGGCCCCGTGGCGGCGGCGCTGCTGAGCAGCACCGACAACGGATGCAACACCGTGCGAGGCAGCGACTGCTGAGGTGCGCGTGTGGCCGTCTCCGGCGGGACCTCCTGCCGGAGACGGCCACAGAGCTTTCTCGATGACAGTCGATGTGACCGACGGGCGGCGGCAAGGTGACGGCACAGGAGCGTGCGATGTGGTATCGGCACATTGATGCGGCGGTGCTGCGGGCGAGTGCGCATACCGGCGACGTGATTCCCCGGCCGTGGCCTGACCTGGACGACGATGCCGAAATCGAGCAGTGGTTTGCGTGGCTCGCTCAGGTCTGGGCACAACATCCCGTGGCGGAGGCCGTCGCGGTGGCCAGTCCGGTGCTGGCCGACCGCATCGAGGCGATGTGTGCAGGGCTACGGCCCGGCGCTGGGCAGGTACGGCGCCTGGTGATGGCGCTGGCCCGGTATCTCGTGCGGATGCGCGGGCGTGCCACGCCGTTCGGGGCGTTCGCCGGTGTGACTGCGCTGCGTTTCGGCCAGGACGTATCGGTGCGGTGGACCGACTGCCATCAGGCCCGGCACCGGGCCGACGCGGTGTGGCTGGCCGACGTGATCACCCAACTCGAATCATGCGTTGCGCTGCGACGTCGTCTGCCAGTCATTGCGAACAATCTTGTGCTGGTGCGTGGTGAGCGGCTGGTGGTGTCCTGGCAGCCGCACGCTGGCGACTCTGGACGCGGTTCGTCGGGTGAAGTGTCGCTACGGTACATCCCGGCCGTCCAGGTGATCATGCATGGGGCGCGCTCACCCATCCAGGTCGGTGACCTGATCGACAAACTGGCAGCCGAGTTCGCCGGCGCTTCACTCTCGGCGCTCGATTCTATGGTGGCGCAGCTGGTGGCATGTGGCATGCTGATCACGAGCCTGCGTCCACCCTCGACCAGCACTGATGGGCTTGCTCACGTCCTGGCTCGGCTGCAGGAGGTGGACGCTGACGCGGTGCAGGAGGCGAAGCCGCTGGTCGGGGAACTGCGCGTGATCCACGCGCAGTTACAGGCGGTTGACCGCGCGACGACCTGGGTCGAGGGACAGGGCAGGCGTGCGACGGCCGCGCGGATGCGGGCCCTGTCGAACGCCGCCGAACAGCCTCTGATGGTGGATCTCCGGCTCGGTTCCACGGTAGTGCTGCCCCCGCAGGTGGCGATCGAAGCCGCATCGGCCGCCGAGGCGTTGCTGAGGCTGACCCCGGTTCCCGCCGGGAACCCGGCGTGGCGCGACTATCACAGCAGGTTCGTGGACCGCTACGGGCCAGGCGCTGTGATCCCCGTCGAGCAGCTCGTTGATCCCACGGCCGGGCTCGGGTTCCCCTGCCACTTCGGGGATACGGGGCAGCCTGCACCGGCTGGGGAGCTGTCTGGGCGCGATGAACGGCTGCTTGCCATGGCGCAGCAGGCCGCACTGGATAGCGCTCAGGAAGTCGTGCTCGATGACGATGCCCTCGATGCCCTGGCCGTGGTCGGGCGGGATGAGTCGCGGCCCGTACCGCATGTGGACGTTTGGGTCGAGGTCCGCGCGCCCACGACGACGGCGCTGACCGAAGGCGCGTTCACGTTGGTGGTGTGCGGGATCGGCCGAACAGGGGCCGCAGCCGGCCGGTTCCTCGACCTCATGCCTGACACCGATAGGCACCGGATGGTCGGCCTCTACGGCCAGCTACCAACCGGGGTCGACGGGTCGCTCGCCACCCAGTTGTCGTTCCCGCCGCAGCATCCGCGGGTGGGGAATGCCCTCCGCGCGCCTCTCGTGCTGCCGGATGTGATCTGTCTGGCCGAGCACCGCGACCGCGGACCCGGTCGCATCCCGGTGCACGATCTCGCGGTCACCGCCGACCATCACCGGCTGTACGTGATATCGCTGTCACGGCGGCGCGTGGTGGAGCCGGTTCTGCCGCACGCGGGAGCATGGCACACGATGCCGCCCGTCGCCCGTCTGCTGTTCGAGATTCCGCGAGCTGGCGGCGCTGCGGTCTCGCCGTTCGACTGGGGTCCGGCCACGTGCCTGCCGTTTCGGCCGCGTGTCCGCTACGGCCGCAGCGTTCTTGCCCCGGCGCAATGGTGTCTGCGCGCTGCTCAACTGCCCGGTCCGGCTGCATCGGTGCGCGAGTGGACGGCGGCCATCGTGGCGGTGCGTGAGCGGCTGCGGCTACCCGCCAGCGTGTCCGTCGGCACCGCCGACCGTCGACTGCGGTTGAACCTGGACGATTCCATGGACCTGACGCTGCTACGCGCTCACCTGGACGCAGCCGACCTCACCGTCGCCGTCGCTGAGGCCCCTACTGCCGCCGACCACGGATGGTTCTCCGGACGAGCGCACGAGATCGTGATCCCCCTGGTCGCCACCGCGCCGCCCGCCCGCGCTCCCCTCGTCGTGACCAGCGCGGCGCCGCTGCCGCTGATCGGGCGCGAACAGGGTGCGTTGCCCGGCTCGGGAATCTTGTTCGCGAAGCTTTACGGCCACCCGGACGTGTTCGACACGATCCTCGTTCACGATCTGCCGGCCCTGCTGACGAGGTGGGACGAACCCCCGCCATGGTGGTTCGTACGCTTCGGCCATCCCGCACCGCACCTACGGCTACGCCTCCACACACAGGATTACGGGCAGGCCGCTGGCCGCGTCGGGGCGTGGGCAGCCGATCTGCGGCGGCGCGGCCTCATCGGTGAGCTGACCCTCGACACCTACCACCCGGAGAGCGGACGGTACGGCTCTGGGCCGGCCATGGCCGCCGCCGAAGCGCTGTTTGCTGCTGACTCCGCTGCGGTCCTCACCCAACTCACAGCTCAGGCCAGTTCCTGGGAGATGCACCCCCAGGCGCTCACTGCGGCGAGCCTGGTCGACTTGGTCTGCGCGATGACAGGCAGCCGGCATGCTGGAATGCGGTGGCTCATCGACCGCCCCGCACTCGCGGGTCACGCGGCCATTCGTGACCGCGAAATGCTCCGCCAGGCCCTCCTCCTGGCCGACGAGCCGGCACTGCATAGCATCCCGAGCGGCCCGGTGATCGTCGCTGCCTGGCATACCCGGTCCGAGGCAGCGACCCGCTACGCATCCTGCCTCACGCGCGATGCCACACACGTGACGTCGACCTCGGTGTTGGTGTCGCTGCTACACATGCACCACGTGCGCACACACGGGATCGATCCGGACGCCGAGGCGGTGTCGCACCGGCTGGCGCGAGCCGTCGCCTTGTCCTGGAACGCCCGTCGGAGCGTCCATGCGGGAATCCCCGATGACCGTGCTCGCCAACGCCCTGCCGCTGCGCGCCGCTGCGGCGGTGGCCGCTGAACTCAGCGACGCACTGGCGGTGCCGCCACCGCCGGAAGTCGGCGACGACTACGGTCCAAGCAACCCGCGCTGGCGCGACCAGTCACTGTCCAAGGGCGCCGCGGGCGCCGCCGTCCTGCACGGTGTCCGCGCCCGGGACGGCTTGGGCGGCGGGGACTCGATGCATGCGTGGCTTGCCCGTGCCACCCGTGAGGATCTCAGCGCCGGAGGCGGTGCCGGCCTGTGGTTTGGCGCCCCCGCGGTCGCCTTCGCCATCGCCACCGCCGCGCCCGGGCAGTATCCGGGGGCCATGAGGAGCCTGGACGCCGGAGTCACCCAGCTCGTGCACGCACGCTTGGAGGCCGCGCTCGCCAGGATGGTCGCCGCGGTCCGCCCGTCCCTGTCCGAGTTCGACTTGGTGCGTGGCCTGACCGGGCTCGGCGCCTACCTGCTCCACCGTGACCCCCACGGCGACCTGGTCCGCCGCGTGCTGGCCTACTTGGTGCGACTCACCGAACCCATCCCGGCCGACGACGCCGCAGGGCTGAGCGCGCCGGGCTGGTGGACCAACGACATCCCTTCCCGACCACCAAAACCCGCCCTCGACGCCGGGCACGCCAACCTCGGCATGGCGCACGGCATCAGCGGCCCTCTGGCGCTGCTCGCCCTCGCGATGGGACGGGGAGTCACCGTCGCTGGTCACGTCGCCGCCATCGATCGGATCTGCCAATGGCTGGACGCCTGGCGCCACGAGGCACCAGCAGGACCGTGGTGGCCCGAAGTTGTCACCCTCGCCGAACTGCGCACCGGCCGATCGGTGCAAGAAGGCCCGGCGCGGCCGTCCTGGTGCTATGGAACCCCCGGCCTGGCTCGCGCCCAGCAACTGGCCGGCCTCGCCGTACGCGACCTCGCGCGTCAGGAGGTTGCCGAACACGCCCTCGCCAGGTGTCTGTCAGACCCTGCCCAGCTCGCCCGCATCATCGACCCCGCCCTCTGCCACGGCTGGGCCGGTCTGATCGCTACCGCGTGGTGCGTCGACGCCGACGCCCGCTCGCCCGGCATCGGTGCCCACCTGCCGCGCCTGGTCGACACGCTGCTCGACCACGCCCGTGACGCCCCGCCGGGCAGGCTGCCCGGCCTGATCGAGGGCAGCGCGGGCGTCGCTTTGACCCTGCACAGCATCGCGACCGAAACACCCGGCGGCTGGCAGACCTGCCTCCTCCTCACCTGATCAACGATGAACGCGATTGGGCACGTGATGGGCGACCAGAACACCAGCACCGGGTGGCGTCAGGTGAACCTATGGTGCGACGACTGGCAGGCCGCCGAGCACATGGCCGTCACGCACCTGGGTCCGTTGCTGACCCAGGCCGAGGACACCGGTTCAATCACCAGCTGGTGGTTCGTCCGCAAGGGCGAATCATGGCGAGTGCGCTTCCTGCCCGGCGACGGCCGCGACGAGACCGCAGCCGCCCTCGTAGGGCATCTGACCACAACATTGATGGAACGAGGCGTGATTCAACGGTACGCCGAAGTCGTCTACGAGCCCGAGATCCACGCGTTCGGCGGCGCGGACGCCATGGCGCTCGCATACAGCCTGTTCCACGCCGACAGCCGCCACATCCTGCACCACCTCGCCCTCGCGCAGTCCGGCACTGATCACCGTCGCGAGGTGGGACTACTGCTGGGCACCCGGCTGATGCGCTCCGCCGGACAGGACTGGTATGAGCAAGGCGACATCTGGGCGCAGGTCGCCGCACACCGCACGACGGAAACGCACCACGAGCCGTCACCGGCGACACTGGCCGCCGTGCAGCGGCTCCTCGCCGCCGCCGGCGACACCGGCGAGAGCCCTCTCGCATTGGCGCCCGACTGGCCAGCCGTCTTCGAGCACACCGGTCAGGCCCTCGCCGATCTGACTCAGCAAGGCACCCTCACGCGGGGACTGCGGGCCGTTCTCGCCCATCACCTGCTGTTCGCCTTCAACCGCCTGGGCATCGCAGCACAGCACCAACACGTGCTGGCCACCGCCGCCAGCCAGGTCATCTTCCAGCAAGAAATCGTGCCCGACCCATCCCTGAGCAGCGGCTCCGGGCGCCCTCACTCGACTACGGTGTGCGCGGTGACCACCGGCACCCCCATCACGACCACTGATCCGGAGCAGTTGCGGCAGGCCCTGGTCTCCTTCATCGACGGCTTCGGAACGTTCCGCACCCCGCAGGTCAAAGACGCCTTCCGCACGGTGCCACGGCACTTGTTCCTGCCCGGCGTGGACCTCGCGACGGCCTACGCACCGAAACCCGTGGTGACCAGACGTACCGACGACGGCACCGCTGTCTCCTCTGCCTCCAGCCCCCACCTGGTGGCCACAATGCTCGAACAGCTCGAGGTCGCCCCCGGCCATTGCGTACTCGAAATCGGCGCGGCCACCGGAATCAACGCCGCCCTGCTCGCTGAACTGGTCGGCCCGACCGGCATCGTCGTCACCATCGAGCTCGATGACGACCTCGCCGCCGGAGCCCGCACGAGCCTGACCGCGACCGGCTACGACCACGTCGAGGTGCTGTGCGGCGACGGCGCGCTCGGCCACCCGGCCCGGGCACCGTACGACAGGATCATCGTTACCGCAGGGGCGTGGGACATCGTTTCTGCATGGTGGCATCAACTCGCCGTCGGTGGCCGGCTCGTCGTGCCGCTGCGCCTGCACGGCAGCGGCCTCACCCGCTCGATAGCGTTCGACCTCGAAGAACCCGGCCGCATGGTCAGCACCAGGGCAGCCGTGTGCGGTTTCGTACCCATGCGCGGCGCTGCGGAAATGAGCGAACCCCACATGCGACTCGCCGACGACGTCATCCTCAAGTTCGACGCCGATGACCTGCCCGACGAGACCTCACTCGCTCAGGCATTCACTCATCCCGCGTACGAGCACTGGACAGGCGTGCAGGTCCGCCACGACGAGCCCGCCGAGCATCTCGACCTGTGGCTCGCCACGACCAACAGCGGCGCAAGCTTCGGCCGACTCTCCATAGGGTCCGCCACCCGCGCTCTTGGCCTGGTCAACCCCGCAGTGCGGTGGGCCGGTGCGACCCTGTACGACGGAGGATCCATCGCCTACCTCGCCGCTCGGCCGGCCAGCGACGAAGCCATCGAGCTGGGCGTCATCGCGCACGGCCCCGACAGCAAGCTCGCTGGCCGAGCCAGTGAGCTGCTTCACCGCTGGAGCCAAGAGCGGCCCGCCCAGCCCATCATCACCGCTTATCCCGTCGGGACGCCCAGCGACAAACTCTCGTCTGGAGCCCACATTGGGCGACCAGATACCAGCCTCACCATCGGCTGGTAGCAGCGACGGCAAGGAAAGTCGCTCGCCGGTGCCTGTTCACGCCCGGTACACCAAAGGCGACGTGTTCGACTTCGGCACGCACGCCAACGACTTCCTGCTGCGTCGCAGCGGATGTGGCCACGCGACTTCACCGCGTTGGACACGACGCGAGGTGAGGGCATTGTGATCGGCCCGCCTGCACCCGGAGGCGACAGGGAAGCCGATAGCCTCCGGCGCCGTGGACAGGATCGCCATCATCGGCTGCGGCGGGTCCGGCAAGACCCACCTGGCCAACCAACTCGCCGCCCTGCTCAACCTCCCGGTGACCCACCTGGACGGCGTCTACTACGACGCCGACTGGAACCCGGTGCCCCAGGAGCAGTTCGCCGCCCTCCAGCGCGACTTGGTGGCGGGGCCCCGGTGGCTCATCGAGGGCAACTACGCCGCCACCCTGCCGATCCGGCTGGCCGCCGCCGACACCGTGATCTTCCTCGATCTGCCCGCGATCATCTGCCTGGTCGGCGTCGCCCAGCGGCGTTGGCTCTACCGGGGCGGCCAGCACGCCAGGGACGGCGTCTACGACCGGATCACCTGGAGCTTCGTCCGCTACATCTGGGGATATCGCAAGACCATGCTGCCCCGGGTTCGCCAGCTCTTGGCTGAGCACGAGGTCGATGCTCGGTTGGTCACTCTGACCAGCCGCCGTCAGGCCACCCGATTCGTGGCCCGACTCCGGGGGCAGACCCACACCCGTAGCTAACCGCACCCATTAGGGAGGCGACCTGTCCCATGCCCGCCGCTCCCTTCACCGTGCGCTCCCGCTATCCGCTGGCTGCTCACGCTGTGGGGCGACGACGTAGCCTATTCGAGGTGCTGTTCAGCGCGTTGTGTTTACGACACCGCGGAATAACGATGAATCCCGGCTGCTATGAGGCGGGTGATCCCTGACTGTTCCGAGAACCGCGGCGGCGACGCGCACCGCGACTCACGGCTCCTAGCAATACTTCCTCGAAACCCTCGAACAGCACGTCTCTATTGAACTGTCCGCGTGCCAGCAGCGCAGCTGCCGACCCCGCCCGAGCCAGTGAGTCGGGGTCCGTAATGTGTTTCGCAATCAGCTTCGCTCCAGCCGCCGGATCGCCCGGAGGAACTGCGATTCCAGCCCCGGACTCATGGAGTACCTCCGCCAGCCAGCCGCCGTTATTGATCACTACCGGCCGACCGGCAGCGAAGGCATCAAATACCTTGTTGGGAGAGTTCGCCGACAGTGCCGGAACGTCCGCGAACACCGATGCGCACATATCCGCGGCAGCGAGCAACGCTGGTACGTCCCGCTTGACAATAGGCGGCTCGACGAAGAGATTCGTCTCCCACACCCCCAACCACCGGGCTAACTTCTCGAGTTCATCCCTGCCCTTGCCGTCCCCGACCAGCAGAATCCGGACCTCCGGAGCGATCGACCGGAGCACATCCGCGACGTGCGCCAGGTAGCCGACGCCGTTGGCTGCGCCGAACGAACCGGTGTACACCAGCAGGGGCCGATCACCCAGCCACGGTCGGCCGCTGCGCACCGCCGCGACCTCGGCACCGTTGGGGGCGGCGAACAACGAGAGGTCGGATGAGTTCGGTATGACCGTGACACGCGCCCCGGGGAATCTTGACGTGATGCTTCTGGCCATGTCTGGCGATAGCGCAATGATGGAGTCGGAGGTTCGGTAGGCCCACGCTTCCATGGCCAAGCCCGCACGTTGCAGGAAGGGGTTGCGCAGTACTCCCATGGCAATCGGGACCGCTGGCCAGACGTCGCGCACCTCGAAGACCATCGGAACTCGATTCCGGAGCGCCGCATAGCTTCCCGGTATCGCCACGGTCAATGGCGTGCTCGTCGCAAAGACGACGTCCTGAGGCAGTGCACTTGCCCGCGAAGTCGCGCGCAGCGCAAATTTACTGAACGCCTGAATTCGCTCACGAAAGCCCATATAATTTGAGTAGGGGACACCGCACCAATGCACTGTCACGCCGGCTTCTTCGGTCGTCCACCACACGCCTTCGTTGTTCACGGATTGTCTTAGCGGTGCGGCGGCGAGCAAGTTCACTCGATGTCCCCGATCCACCAAACGACGGGAGAACTCATATGATCGAGTGCCGCCCCTCATCGCGGGCGTCCTGTAGTGCTGAGCAATGTAAACGATATCCATATGTGTGGCACACCCCATACTGTCGAGACTGGCGCCCGGCTGCGCAGGCGCCGGGGTCAGGGGCCCCTCGCGCCCAGTAACTTGGCGTTCAGCGCCATGGCAGCGTGGTACTGCGAGTTCTGCACGCCGTAATTCTCCAGAGCGGCCTGTACGGCTGGGTCGTACCGTCCGAGCTTGACGAAGCCGTCGGCGATCCATCCGTTGCCGCGTCCGCTACCGTCCACGTATTCTCGATAGTCTCCCTCCGGGCCGAGCACGAAAGACGTGAGTGTCCGGCCGAACCGGACCAGTTCGTCGGCGGTCCATCCCGCGTTGAGATCTCGTGACTCGACGACGTAAGAGATGACGCCGTTGCCGTGGGCGATGTCCTGGCCGGGGCCAACCATCTCGCCCCAGGCATCGCTCCACCAGAAGGCCATCGGATCGGTGTGACTAGCCCTCAGTTGGGCACGCAGTGATGACGGGTAGTTCGGTAGCGAATTGTCGATGTGGTCGACCACCTCGCGATATCGCGCGCGCCGCGACTCGTCGGTCGTCAGCTGGGCGAGGTCGAGCGAGATGTAGGCCCAATGGGCCGCCATGTGGGCGCGGCTGCGATAGATGAAGTCGTCTGCGCCACGAGAGTACCACTTGTCGAAGATATTGGCCTCGGTGAATTCGAGCAATTTCTGGTAGCGGTCCCGGTACCCCCCGTCGGCATACAGCGGGCTCGTCCGGAGGACCCGGAGCAATCTCGTTACGTAGCGCCATGCGTAGCTCTCGAAGAGAGGCACCTCGTGACCACGCACGTCCGGTTCCTGCGAGGTCCACGCAAGGTAGCTGTCCTGGAACTCGCTCGTCGAGATCGATGACGAGGGGCGGGCCGAGGCGACCATGTTCTCGGCGAGCTGCAGTGCGACGTCTGCGTACCTGGCCTCGCCGGTAGCTTCGAACATGCTGACATTGGCATCGACGTAGTAGGACAAGTTGTAGAAGTCGTAGCTATCCGTCGAACGGCTGAGCCGGCGGCTCTGTTTGCCCGCAGCGCCGGCGGCCGCATCGAAGAGAGCCTGCCAATGGGTCACCGGGAGCAAGGGTTCGGACGGCAGCGGCGGCGGGGGTAATGGGGCCGGCGGCGGGGGCGCTGAGCAGCCCACCATCGCGATGATGAGGCCGAGGACGAGGCCGGCCAGCTTCAGCCCAGCGCCGGATTTCCAGTGAACTAATGCGTTTCCCATGTCTAAGCGCTTCCCTTGGTGGGTCCGGCGCTGGCGTTGCGCGGTGGCCGACGTGACCTCCGGACGCATACCAGCAGGATCCCCCCCGCAACAGCCAGGGACGTGACGTAACCAACCAGTGAACCGTAGGCGGCTCCGACCACACCGTAATGACCGATGAGCACGACATAACTGATAATGCTGACGCCGAACCCGACCACCTCGGCGACCGACGCCAGGGAGTTGCGGCGGATCGCGATCAGCACGCTGACGACGAGGTGCGCCATCCCGAAAACCCCAGCCGCGGCGACGAGCGGGGCCACCAGCTCTCCGGCCGATCGGTACCCGGGTCCGAGCAGCGGCAACAACAGGAGATGAGTGGTCACCCCCATCAGGACCGCGGCTGTGACGCAGTAGGCCGCGGCCAGTACGAAGAGCTTGCGCAGTGGCAGGGCACCGCTGTCGTGAGCCTGGCGCCAGGCCCCGAGCCGGGAGGAGGCGAACGCCAGTAGCGGCCACGCGATCAGCTCGGTCATCGTGGCGACACTCGCGTAGATTCCGAGTGCCGCGGTCGAGGCCAAGCCGGCGAGGAGCAACCGATCGAGCCGGAGAACACCGCTGTGGGCCACAGCGAACGGGAGAAGCTGGAGGCCTTCGCGCCGGGCCTCCCGCAGGCCGTGCTCCGGAATGCCGCCGGCGTGCGAGGGAAGCTGACCGCTCCACGCCCAGCGAGCGAGGCACGCCACCGTCGAAACGGTCCCGGCCACGAGGTAGGCGAGCACCCAGAAACCGCTGTTGTCGACATCGAACAGGAACAGCGCAACGATCGCCAGGATCAGCAGGCCGTTGCTGAGCAGGGTGTAGCGGAAGTAATCCTGCTGCCGCCCCGCGGCGATGGCGATGGCGCGCACCGCACGGACAAAGGCGTTCGTCACGGCGAACAGCAGCGCGAGAGCCAGGCCGATGCGCCACGATCCGATGCCCGGAATTCTGACGATGACAACGGCGACGACGACCGCGAGGCAGATCGCCGACGGGGTCCGGAGCAGCCGCACGAAGGAGCGGGTCACGGTCGCGACCGGGGTGCCGGCATACACGACGACGACACTGCGGTCGGTGCCCAGTAGCAGCCCCAGGCTGCTCATGTACGCGATCTGTAGCAGCAGCGCGAGCTCCCCGCGCCCAGCCGGCTCCAGCGTTCGTGCGGCGAGGATGTTGGCGACGAAGGCGACCGCCGCGACGATGAGCTGGCAGGTGAGCAACACCGATGCGGGGTCACCGACGATGCGGCGTGCGCTCGCCATCGTCGCCAACATCCTCGCTCGCGACTGAGGCGACTGAGTCGCCGTCACGAGCGGGACACCACGCTAGCGCTGCGGCACCGGACTGCCGAGTAGTTGACCGCCAGCACTGCGAAGACCCAGAAGAACCGGCTGTCATAGAACTCGCCGGAGAACATGCTGGCGGCGCCGAGATAGCAGGCGGAGATCAGCATCGCGAGCTGGTCGGCGGTCATCCTCCGCAACGGCTGGGAGTCGCGGACCAGCGCCACGACGAACATTCCGAAGATAGCGAGGGCTACTACTCCACCCGTTGCCGCCAGGTCGAGAACGAGGTTGTGCGGGTATTCCAGACCGACCCCGAACCCGAACCGCACGAAGTAGCTGTCCAGACCCGCCCCGATGAGGGGGTCGTCGGCGAAGATCGTCAGTGCTTGGGAGATCAGCTCGGGCCGGCCGGACAGCTCGTTGCGCTGGAACAGCTGATCGACGAAGCGCTGCCGGACGACGTCGACGGCCGACGAGGGCAGCAGGCTCCAGGTCACGACCAGCGTGGCCGCCGTCACGAGCACTACGAGGCCGATCGCGCGAAGTGACCAGCGCCCCCAGGTCAACGCGCCGAACACGACCACCGTGGCCAGCGCGGCGACGATCGCACCACGCGAAGCCGGCAGCAGCGCCGCCGACGCCAGCAGCGGGATGGCGAGCAGGAACAGCTTCCGGCCGTACAGTGCCGTCAAGGCGATCGCGGCGACCACCCCGAGCAGGACGACGCGGGTGTAGACGTTGGGCCCGCCATCGAAGGCGGTGGTCCGCCCCTGCGCATCCGTCTCGCCGATGAGCACGCTGGCCAGCGCGTAGACGATTGCGGCGACATACATCGCGGCGAGTGTCAGGCGGCGGGCGCGCGCAGGGTCCGGCGCTGACACGACGGTGGCCACCACGATCAACAACCCCAGAAAGGCGAGGTCGGTCACGCTCTCGCTGATCCGGGCCCCGTGGGGTGCCCAGAATGCCGTCAGCGCAAGGTAGGCGACCATCGCGATGGCCCACAGCGACGTCGGGGGCCAGACGTGCCGGTAGTCGCGGTGGCCCGGCTGGAAGCGCCACAGCAGGACCGCGGCTACCAGCGCTGGGAACGCCACCAGCCGCAGATCGAGCTCGGCGAACTGCTCGATGTCGAGACGGCCCAGGGTGAACTGACCCATGAGCGCGACACCGAACAAGCCCAGCACGAAGACGGCCGGCATCCGGAACCCGGCCGCACCCGGTGTCGAGCTGGTCGCGATGGAAAGCTCCTTTCACAGGCCCGAAAGCGGTCCCGGGAACAGAGCCGGGCCGAACCTCACGAGCGGCGAGCGTCAGCCCCGCCGAGGATCGGGGGCGGTTTCTGGCCGGGTTCAGCCGCCCCATTCGCCCGCTCCTGGCCGAACCCCGGCATCGCGGCCGCGGGCTCGTCGGCGGCCGCGATGCCGGGGTGGTCGGTGGCGGCTTCGGGCGGCGCCGCAACCCGCTGAACCTGCTCGGCGTGACGACCGGGCCGTGCACCGGAGCGCGGTGACATGTTGAGGACACCACCGATCATCGCGGTGGACGTGGAACGCAGCAGATCGGTTGCGGCCTGCAGGTCCTTGCGCTTCGTCTGGCCGCGCCGGGCGACCATGATCGTCGTGTCGCACAGCGCCGCCAGGGTGGGCCCATCGCTGCAGTGCAGGAGGGCGGCGGTATCGATGATGACCGTGTCGTAGGAATCAGCCAGTTCGTGGAGCAGCAACTCCATGCCGGGCGAGGAGAGGAGCTCACTGAAGCCGGCCAACGACCGGGCGGCCTCGAGAACATCGAATCCCTTGGGGCGGACCGGCCCCATCGCGGCCGCCGACGGCAATACCCCGGTGAGGCCGGCGCTGAGACCCGCGGACCCACCAGCGGCGGATTCGACCGTGATGCGGGTCTCCTGCCCGAGGTAATCCATGACTCCGGGGCCGCGGATGTCGCCGTCCACCAACACGATCTTGCGGCCGGTTTGGGCGAGCGCGACCGCGAGATTGCACGCTGTCGCTGTTCTGCCGTCAGCGTGGTGCGGGCTCACCACGGCCACGGTCTTGTGGGCAACCCCGGACGAGAGAAGTCTCGTGCGGATCGCCCGGTAACCCTCCGCCCTGCTGCCGTTCGGGTCGCCGATGATCGCCAGCGGCTTGGCATGGGCGTCCGGGTCTTTCCAGACGCCGCCGAGGGCCGCGGCGCCGGTCACCTCGGCCAGTTCGGCCAAGGATCGAACCCGGCCCCACGCGGAGTTCAGCGCAAGGGCAGCACCGATCCCGGCCGCAACGCCGAGAATCGCTCCGAGCGCGAGGTTCAGTGCGGGCACGGGCGTGACCGGGACCGGCGAGAGGGTGGCCGGCTGGACCACCGTGGCGGTGACTGTTGGCGGCGCAACGACCGGTGGCGCCGGCGGCGGGGCTGGCGGCGCCCGCTCCTCATCCGCTGGCGCCGACTCCTCATCCGGTGGCGCCGGTGGCGCGGCCGGTGGCGCCGGCTGAACAACGGCGGGGGGCTTCTCGAGCTCCGCGACGATCGCCACGAACGCAGCGCTCAGCGCGCCGGCGATCTCCTGCGCCCCGGCCGGTGAGGTGTCCGTGACCCGAGCGGTGATGAGCACCGTGTCCGCCTCGAGCTGCGCGGTGATCCGGTCGGCCAGGGCGCTCGGCTCCTGGTCAAGGCCGAGCGACTCGATGGCATCGGCGGCCAGGCGCTCGTTGGTGAGTAGCACGACGTAGGACCTGGCCTTCTCCGTCGCGTCCGTGGAATCGGAGGAACCGGGCACGGAGAGGAAGAACGTCACCTGTGAGGCATAGGTCGCAGTGGCGGTGAAGGTGATCGCGGCGGCAGTGGCCAGACCGAGGACCAGGCCTGCAGCGACGACCGTCCAGTGGCGGGCCACCACTCGCAGATAGCTACCCAAGCCAGTCTCCAATACTCCGGTGTCCGACGGCCGCCTCGAAAGTGCAGGCCCAGACGCTCTCTGGCCGCGAGCTGTGTCCGACTGCTAATGGATGCATCGCTCGACAAGGCGGCTTCGTTAGGCCGGGTCCCGCAGCGTCGACTCCGCCGAGTTCACGGTCGCTCCAGCTCTGGTGTGATCGAGGTGGCTTCCATCACCGGGGCTGCCGTCGGCTCGGCCGGCGCTGGAACGGGAAAGTCGGGGTTGACCCCACCCCTACCGGTGACACCCTGCGGCTTCACCAACCGGGCCGCGGTACGCAGCAGGATCTTCGTGTCCAGGGCGACGCCGCGGTGCTCGATGTACCAGAGGTCCAGCTCGATCCGTTCCGGCCAGCTGATGGAGTTGCGGCCATTGACCTGCGCCCACCCGGTCAGGCCGGGCCGGATCGCAAGCCGGCCGCGCTGCCGGGGCGTGTAGTGCTCGACCTGCTCGGACAGGGTCGGTCGCGGGCCGATAAAGCTCATCTCACCGCGAAGGATGTTCCACAGCTGCGGAAGCTCGTCGAGGCTGCTTGCCCGCAGCAGTGCGCCGAGCCGGGGGGTGCGCTGGTCGTCGCGCTCCCCAGGCCACGCTGGGGGACGCATCGTGCGGAACTTGACGACGGTGAACAGTGCACCATCGCGGCCGACGCGGCGCTGCCGGAACAGGACCGGCCGTCCCATCCGGGTCAGGATGAGGATGCCGACGATCGCCGCGGCCGGCGCCACGACGACCATCACGACGATCGCGACGACGATGTCCACCGCTCGCCTCATGCCGTCGCCTCCGCGAACACCTTCCGTACCGCGTCTGCGACCTGCCCGACGTCCGTGGTCGACAGCGCCGGGTGGACCGGCAGGACGAGGGAGTGGCGGCCCAGCCACTGCGCGACGGGCAACGGCACCGCCGACCGGCCGATAGCGTCGAAGGCGCGCTCGCGGTAGATCTCGGTGCACCCGCCGGACCCGCAGGGCACACCCTCGGCCGTCACGGCAGCGACGAGCCGGTCGCGGTCCCAACCGGCCTTGAGCCGCTCGGTCCGGACGTGGCCGTAGAACCGGTAGTACGCGTGCTCGACGCCGGGGCCGAGCACCGGCAGCCGCAGCGCGGGCAGGTCGCCGACAGCGGCCCGCAGCGCCTCGCCGTGGGCGCGCCGCACCGCCACCCAGCCGGGCAGCTTCCGCAGTTGGAGCCGGCCGACGGCCGCCTGGATCTCCGTCATCCGGGCATTGGTGCCGAAGCTGTCGTGCAGCCACCGGAAGCCGGGCGCATGCTCGCGCTCGTAGACGGCGGGGTAGCTCTTGCCGTGGTCCTTGAGCTCCCAGCAGCGCCGGGCGAGCCAGGCGTCCCCCGTGGTCACGGCGCCGCCCTCGCCCGCGGTGGTCATGATCTTGTCTTGGCAGAAGGACCACGCCGCGACGCGGCCCCGCGTTCCGACGTGCCGCCCGTCTCGGCGGGCACCGTGGGCCTGCGCGCAGTCCTCGACGAGGTGCAGACCCCGTGCGGCGGCGAGGTCGGCCAGGGCGGCGGTGTCGGCTGGGTAGCCACCGACATGCACGACGATCACCGCCGCGGTCCGTGAGGTGATCGCCGGCACGACGGTGTCGACGGTGAGAGCTTGGGAGTCCCGGTCGACGTCGACGACCACCGGCCGCGCCCCGCAGGTCACCACGGCGCTCGCGGTGGCGATGAACGTCGCCGACGGGACGATCACCTCGTCGCCGGCACCGACGCCGAGGGCCTGCAGCGCGATCTCGAGCGCGACCGTCCCATTGGCGACGGCCACCGCGTGCCCAGCGCCGGCCCACTGCGCGAACTCCCGCTCGAAGGCGCGACCATGCTCGCCCGTCCAGTAGTTGACCCGGCCGGACAGGAGTACGTCAGCCGCGGCGGTGGCGTCCTGGCGGTCGAACCGCGGCCAGGTAGGGAGGGCGTCGCGGCATACCGGGTCACCTCCGTCGATCGCCAGCCGGGTGGAGTCGGCCGGCGCGGTGCGGGCCAGGGTCACGACTGTTCCCCCCCTACAAACCGGGGTGCGGTGGGGAACACCAGGTTGGGGAGTGCGACAAGCTGTCCGCCGACCGGCGATCGACGGCTCGGCGAGGCGCGCCCGACGCCCAGGCCGGCGCGCTTGTCTCTGCTGTCTTCGGCAGTCACGAGCCGAGCCATGACCTCAGCGGCCGCGTCCGGGGCGACGGGCTGCCGGACCGAGGCCGGGTCGAGGCCGGGAACAATCACATGCGACACGGCTGGGTGCACCGGGCGGATGTCCTGCTCGCCGTCCCCGAAGAGCTCCTCGTGCAGCTTCTCGCCGTCCCGCAGGCCGGTGTAGAGGATCTGCGGTGACCGGCCGGCCAGGGCAGTCAGCTGCAGCGCGATGTCGACGATCCGGACCGGTGCGCCCATGTCGAGCACGAGCGCCTCACCCGGGCGACCGATCGCGGCGGCCTGGATGACCAGGCGGACCGCTTCCGGGATCGTCATGAAGAACCGGGTGACATCCGGGTGGGTCACCGTCAGCGGTGCGTCGGTCGCGATCTGTTCGGTGAAGGTCGTCAGCACCGACCCGCGGCTGCCGATGACGTTGCCAAACCGCACGGAGAGATAGGTGCCGTGGCTGGCCCGGCAGGCCGCAGCGGCGACGAGCCGTTCGCCGATCCGCTTGGAGTACCCGAGCACGCTCACCGGGTTGGCGGCCTTGTCGGTGGAGATGTTGACGAACTTGCCGACCCCGGATTCGAGCGCGGCGTCGAGCACATTCGCGGTGCCCACCACATTGCTCTGCCACGCCTCGTGCGGATGCTGCTCCAGCATCGGGAGGTGCTTGAGTGCCGCAGCGTGGAACACGACGTCGGGCCGCAGCTCGGTGAACAGCCGCGTGATCGTCGGCGCATCGCGGATGTCGGCGAGGATCACGTCCGGCGTGTCGAGCAGTGCTCGACCGCGAATGGACAGCTGCAGCGCGTGCAGTGCGGACTCGTCGCGGTCGAGCATGAGCAGCGCCGAAGGGCCGTACTGGAGCACCTGGCGGCACAGCTCCGAACCGATCGAACCGCCGGCGCCCGTGACGAGGACCGTCTTGCCGGCCAGGTAGCCGGCGATCGCGGTGACGTCGACCTCGACGGGCCGGCGCCCGATCAGGTCGGCGATGTCGAGGTCGCGGAGGTCGGAAAAGCCGATCCACGGCCGAAACAGGTCCGTCAGCGCCGGAATGACCTTCACCCGCAGCCCGACCTGCCGCGCCTGGCAGCTGATCTCGCGCAGGACCTCCAGATCCAGGTCGCGTACGGCCACGACCAGGAGGTCGGCGCGAGTATCGCCGGCAACCTCGGGGATGTTCGCGCGAGTGCCCCGCACCGCCACGCCGGAGATCCGGTGACCCTGAGCGCCGGGATCGTCGTCGAGCAGCGCGACCGGCAGGTAGCCGCTCTCGGCGTCCGACAGCATGGAGCGGACGATCTGCTGGCCGCCGCGTCCGGCCCCGAAGACGATCACCCGTTCCGCGGAGACGGCGTCGGGTCGATCCCGGTGCTCGCGGGTCAGCCGCAGGGCGATGCGGGGGCCCAGCAGCAGCGGCAGCGCGACCAGCGTGGCAATGATCGGGAGCCAGCGCGGCACCGCGATCACAGCAGTCAGCCCGATCACGAACAGCACGAATCCGGTAGCCGCCGTGACGCCCGCGACGTGGATCGCATCATCGATGGCGCCGACCAGATGGCGACCGCGATATCGGTGGGAGAGCATGCCGAACCCGGTCTGCAGGATGACCGCGAGTACGACGATCCCGATCATCGGTTCAGGCGCCATCCGGCTCAGGTCGCCGCTGTAGCGCAGCACTGCGCCCGCGGTCAGTGCGAGCAACCAGGCGAAGGCGTCGCATGCGGCCAAGGCCAACGCTCTGCCCGTCACGGTCGGTGAGTTGATCAATCTTCTTTGCGACATCAGTGGGTTGCCCAACCTCCAGCAGAAGTTGGCCCAGCCTTCATCAAGTTAGGCACACCTAACAGATCCAAACGGGTGATAATCACTCTTATGGGTGTCACTCTACGGTGATATCTAGCCACCACAAGTCATACTAAATGGGATAAATCACATAAAAGCCGCGATAGCCTGTTGCTACTTTAGAGTGAACGGAGGACCGAGTTGAAGATCTTGGTCGCCAGTTCCATCGATCCCGACGCCATCACCGCACTCGAACAGGAGCACGACGTCATCCGAGCGTTCAACGCCGACACCGCGCACCTGCGCGCCGCTGCCGCGGACCGGGAGGTGATCGTGTTCCGCAGCGGGGTGCAGCTGTCGGAGCACGTCCTCGACGGCGCACCGAACCTCCAGCTGTTGCTGCGCGCCGGGTCCGGCCTGGACAACGTGGACGTCGCGGCCGCCTCCCTTCGCGGCGTCGAGGTCGTCCGGGTGCCCGGCTCGTCCGCCCAGCCGGTGGCCGAGTTCACCTTCGCGCTGCTGCTCTGCCTGGTGCGCAAGGTGGCATTGGCCGACCGGCAGCTGCGCCAAGGCCACTGGCCGAAGGCCCAGCTCGGCGGGCCGTTGCTGACCGGCAAGACGCTGGGCATCGTCGGCGCCGGCCGGATCGGCAGCCGGGTCGGCGAGATGGGTGCGGCCTGGGGAATGCGGGTCATCGGCTGTGTGGCCGACTCGACCCCGGCGGTGCAGGCGGGGCTCGCCGCGCGGGGCGTCATGGTCGCCTCGTTCGACACGGTGGTGGCCGAGGCCGACTTCCTGTGCCTGCACGTGCCGCTCGACGAGGTCACCTGGCACCTGATCGACGCCCGGGTGCTCTCGCGCATGAAACGCGGCTCTTACCTCATCAATGTGGCCCGCGGCGGGGTGGTCGACGAGGCCGCGCTGTACCCGGAGCTGACCGAGGGGGACAGGCTGGCCGGCGCCGCGTTGGACGTCCACGAGCGGGAGGGCGAGGGCACCCAGTCGCCGTTCGCCAATCTGCCCAACGTCGTGCTCACCCCGCACATCGGTGCGATGGCGCTGGACTCGCAGCGGCTGATCGGCAAGCGGGTGGTCGAGTTGGTGTCGGCGCACCAGCAGGGACGTCTTCTCGAGGAGCTGGACCCCGAGGAGATCGGCAACCAGCATCTGACGATCGACGGTGACAGTTGATGCGGACCAACCGGGCTGAGAGGAAGCGGGCAGCGCTGCGGGAGGGTTTGGCGGCGGCGGCCCCGCTGGTGACGGTGGGAGCGCACGACGCGATGAGCGCGCAGCTCATCGAGGCCTACGGCTTCGATGCGGTGTGGGTCAGCGGGTTCGGCGTGGCCACGATGACGCATGCCGTCCCGGACCTCAACCTGACCACGATGACCGAGACGCTCGCCGCGGCGGTCCGCATCGACGGAGCGACCGGGCTTCCGGTGGTGGCGGACTGCGACAACGGCTTCGGCGGGCTGGGCAACGTCGTGCGCACCGTGGTGGAGTTCGAGCGGGCCGGCATCGGCGGCATCTGCATCGAGGACAACCTCTTCCCCAAGCGCAACAGCCTCTACCAGGGCCAGTCGAAGCGGGACCTGATCGCACCCGACGAGCAGGCGCGCCGGATCCGGGCGGGTAAGGCCGCCCAGGAGACCGACTCCTTCGTCGTCATCGCCCGGGTCGAGGCCCTCATCGCGGGCCACGGTGTGGCGGCCGCCTGCGAGCGGGCAGATGCCTACGCCGACGCGGGGGCCGACGCCATCCTGATCCATTCGAAGGACAGGTCCCTGCAGGAAATCGAGGGGTTCCTCGGTGCTTGGGCGGGCCGGGGCAGGACCCCGCTGGTCGCCGTGCCGACGCTGTTCCCCGACTACACCGATCGGGAGCTGTTCGACAAGGGCTTCCAGATGGTGATCCTGGCCAACCACCCGATGCGGGCCGCGGTGGCGGCCATGGAGCACACCCTCGAGACCCTGCGCACCGAGCGCAAGGCCGCCGCCGTCGACCCGCACATCGCATCGGTCGACCACATCTTCGAGCTGGTCCGGACCAAGGAGGCCATCGCGCTGGAGGAGTCGGGCGGTTGAGTCCGCAGCCCCGGATGCTGGGGCTGCACCAGGCAAATACAGAACGTATTGATCTGCTGCTATCATGTATGGATGAGTTCGCTAGTGCAGATCAGAAACGTGCCCGAGGAGACGCGGCGCGCCCTCAAGGCACGCGCCGCCGCGCGCGGTGCGTCACTCAACGCCTACTTGCTGGAGCTCCTCAACCGGGAGGTGGCCAGGCCGACGGTCGGCGAGGTCCTGGATCGTGCTGCCCGGCGCGCCGAGCGTGTCGACGTGTCGGCGCTCGACATCGTCGCTGCGGGCCGGGCAGCACGCGAGGAACAACTTCGCGGCCGGTCCGGCCGTTGATCGTGGTGGACAGCGCCGCGCTGGTCGACGCACTCACCGCGCTTGAGGGAACTGAGCAGCTACGCGCCTACCTGGCGGCCGAGGAACTGCACGCTCCCACTCTGCTCGATTTCGAGGTTGTGTCGACGCTGCGGGGTCTGACTCTGGGTGGGCACCTCAGCGTGGCCAGAGCTGGGGACCTGCTCACCGATTTCGATGATCTGCCCGTGCAGCGCTGGCCGTTCGTGGACGGCCTACGCCGCCGGGCGTTTCAACTACGCGACAACGTCTCTTCCTACGACGCTGCATACGTGGCCCTTGCCGAAGCACTGGAATGCCCGCTGCTGACCCGCGATCACCGGCTGGCGCGCTCAAGCGGGCACGCCGCTCACATCGAGGTCCGGTAACGAGCCCGCGCCATCCGGACGCCCGCTTGCTAGTCGTCGGCACACGGGGGATCCCCCTGGAGGAGTTCCCCTCCACCCCAGCGCAACGGTGGCTCCGATGACGACCTCCCGGACGCTCATAGCTCGGATCGGTCGGGGCGCCGGGCGACCTGGTCGTGAACTCGACAGTAGCGACGTCCTGGTGGGAAAAAACGTCCCTGGCGTCGAGTTCACGGGCACCGGCGACGTCGCCTGAGGCGAGGCTGTCCTAATTGTCCTGATATGGTGGGCCGATGTGCACCTTGTCCGTTGTGGTGCCGGCTACGGACCGGCCGCCAACCCTGCCGGCGTGCCTGGCCGCGATCGAGCGGGCTGCCGGGCACGGCGAGGTCGTCGTCGTGGACGGTCCGCCCGGGTTGTCGGCCTGCGCAGCTCGCAACACCGGGGCGTGGCGCGCCAGCGGCGACGTGCTGGTCTTCGTCGACTCCGACGTGGAGATCCACCCGGACGCGCTGGATCGCGTCAAGGCCGCCTTCGCCGCGCGCCCCGAGCTGACCGCGGTGTTCGGGTCCTACGACGACGCCCCATCCGCCGGTGGCACCGTCGCGGCTTTCCGCAACCTGCTGCATCATCACGTCCACCAGGGCGCCGGCGGCCCGACCGAGACGTTCTGGTCGGGGCTGGGCGCGGTACGCCGCGACGCCTTCCTCGCCGCGGGCGGGTTCGACGCGGACCGCTTCCCGCACCCCTCGGTCGAGGACATCGACCTCGGCGTCCGGCTCACCAGCAACGGCGCGCACATCCTGCTCGACCCCACGATCCAGGGCACCCACCTCAAGGCCTGGACGCTGCGGAACATGCTCTTCACCGACTTCGCCCGCCGCGGCGTGCCCTGGGTGGCGCTGCAGCTGCGGTCCGGGCGCGTCTCAACGACGCTGAACCTCGGCTGGCGGCACCGGCTGTCCGCCGCGGCCTGCACGCTCGGGACGCTGGCCGTGCTGGCGCGCCGCCCGGGCGCCGCCGCCGCATCGGTGCTGGTCCTGCTCGGCCTCAACCGCGACTTCTACACCCTGCTCGCGCGCCGGCGCGGGCCCGGCGAGGCGGTCCTCGGGGTGGGCCTGCACGCGTTGCATCATCTGGTGGCGGTGGCGTCGGTGCCGGCCGGGGTCCTGGTGCACGCCCGCGAGCGCCGGTCGGCGGTACGCGGCGATGGGTGACGCCCTGCGGATCGGGCTGGTCGGCTGCGGCCGGCTGGCCCAGGTCGGCTACCTCCCGGCGCTGCACGCCGCCCACGGTGTCCACCTCGTCGCGGTCGCCGAGCCCAACCCCGCCCGGCGTAGCCGCGTCGCAGCGCTCGCGGGGGGCGTGGCGGAGTTCCCCGATGCCGCCGCGCTGCTGCGCGGGGTACTGGTCGACGGGCTGGTGCTGGCCACGCCCGCGTCGACGCACCTCGCCGACGCCCGTACCGCAGCGGCCGCCGCGGTGGCGGTGCTGGTCGAGAAGCCGCCCGCGGCCGACCGGCACCAGGCTGCGGAGCTGGCTGCTCTCACGCCGGGGCCGTGGATCGGGTTCAACCGGCGCTTCGACCCCGGCATCGAGGCGCTGCGCGCGGCGACCCCGACCGGCGCGGAGGTCGGGGTGTTCCTCGAGCTCGGCTACCGCCGCCGCGGCTGGGGTGCGCACGCGGTGGCCGACGACGCCCTGCTCGACCTCGGCCCGCACCTCGTCGACCTGGCCCGCTGGATCACTCGCTGCGAGGTGACGGACATCCGGCACGCAACGGTCTCGCCGGAACGAGCGGAGTTCGACCTGGCACTGGGGGCGGCCCGGGCGCGGATCCGGTGCGCGACGAACCGGCCGCATCGCGAGCGCGCCGAGGTCCGCCACCGGTGGGGGGATGTTGTCGGCCGCCACCACCACGGTGGCCTGCTGGCCGCGGTGCGCGGGCGACTCACGACCCGGCCCGGGCCGCACCCGCTCGTCGCCTCGCTGACCGCTCAGCTGGAGGCTTTCGCCCGCGCGGTGCGCGGCGCGCCCGAACCCATTCTGGGCCGCGCCGCCGACGGGCTCGCGGTCATGGCGACCATCGACGCGGTGCGCGCGTGCGCGGCCGGTGACCGACTTCCGGTCACGATCGCAACGGAGGGATAAGACGTGCTGGCCGTCCTGCAGTTCGACTCCCCGAGCCTGGCGTTACTCGACCGCATGCTCGGCCAGGGCCGGCTCCCCGCGCTGGCGGGCCTGCGCGAACGCGGCGCGTGGCACGACCTGGAGACCCCGGCCACGCACTTCGCGGCCGGTGCGTTCCACACCCTCTACAGCGGCACGGAGCTCGCCGACCACGGCCTGTTCTACCCGTTCCAGTGGTCTGCGCCCGACCAGCGGGTGCGCTACACGACCGCGTTCGAGGCACCGCCACCGGTGTGGGAGCGGTTGTCCAGCGCGCGCACCCTGGCCGTGGACCCATACGAGAGCCGCGCGCCCCGCACGGCCCCGGCCGGCACGGTCGTCAGCGGCTGGCAGTTCACCGACCGGGTGGTACTGCAACCCTGGTCGTCCCCGCCGGGTACGCGCGGCCGGCTGGAACAGCTATTCGGGCCGGCCGCGGCGGTGGAAGAGGTGTTCGGGCGCAGCTCCACCCGGGACCTGCTGCGCCTGCGCCGCGACCTGCTGGCCGCCTCCGGGCGGGCCGCCGACGCCGCGAACCTGCTGCTGGCCGGCAACCGCTTCGACCTGACCTGGCTGACGTTCAGCGCGGGGCACGTAGCCGGTCACCAGTTCTGGGACTTATCCCAGGTCGACGACAGCATCGATGCCGCCACCCGGCATGTGCTCTCCGGCGCACTGAAGGAGGTGTACCAGAGCGTCGACGCGGCATTCGGCCGTGTCCTGGCCGCGCTACCCGACGACGCCGACGTGATCGTGGTGTCCCCGGTCGGGATGGACGTCAACACCAGCCGAGCCGACCTGTTGCCGGAGATGCTCGACGCGGTCCTGCTCGGTGGTGCCCGCTCAGACTCCGGCTCAGCCTCCGGGTCGGGCTCGGTCTGGAAGCTGCGCGCGGCCCTGCCGACCGGGCTGCGGTCCCGGGTCGCGGCCGCGCTGCCGGACCGGGTCGCGCTGGCGCTGACCGCCCGCCTGGAGCTGCGCGGCCAGGACTGGAGCTCCACGCGGGCGTTCGCCCAGCCCGCGGACAACCAGGGCTACGTGCGGCTGAACCTGCGCGGGCGCGAGCGGGACGGGATCGTCGAGGCCGCGCAGGCGCAGCCGCTGATGGACCAGATCGCGACCGGCCTGCTCACCTTCCACGACCCGGACGGCACCCCGTCGGTCAAGGCCGTGGAACGGGTCGCCGACACCTTCGATTCCGGAATCCATTCCGACCGGCTGCCCGACCTGATCGTGCGCTGGAACGACCGCCCCGCGACCCGGCTCGACGCCGTCACGTCGCCACAGTTCGGCACCGTGCGGCGCCGGGGTTCGGGCAGTGGTCGCTCCGGCAATCACACCGCGGGCGATGCCTGGGCGCTGGTGGTGCCGGGCGCGTCGCGGCCTCGGACCCCCGGCCGGCCGCCGCGTCTGGTGGACGTCGCCGCGACCGCCGCCGCGCTGGCCGGCGCGGACCTCACCGACCTGCCCGGTGAGCCCTTGCTCCAGCGGTAGCCGCGACCGCCTCAAGGCGTCCTATCGGCGTTCACCGGGCACGCTCCTTCGAGACCAACATCGTGGTGTTCGCGGCGGCGCTGCGCGGCAGCCGTCACGAATGATCTGGTTGTCCTGGGGACACGCAATAACCTCTGCCGGAAGGGTCCGTTGCGTCATCGGGGTGATCCCGCGCCGCAACGGGTTGCAACGCCGCGCGGGAGGTTGCCATGCAAGATCGTGAGCCCACGGTACGCAGCCGGGAGCTGGGTGAGGGGCTGCGCCAGGCGATGGAGCGAGCCGGAATGAACGGCAGGGAAGCCGCATACCTGCTCGGTTGGTCACCGAGCTGGGTGTCGCGGCTGCTATCCGGCAAGCGCGGCGGCAGCGCGCTGGACATCGCGGCGTTCCTCGGAGTATGCCGGGTCAAGAGCCCGGAACGGGACCGGCTGCTCAGGCTCTGCCAGGAGCAATACGTCCTGGGCTGGCTTCAGCAGCACGGCTACCGGCTTCCTAAAGAGCTCGTGACTTTGATCAATCACGAGAACCGGGCTGTGCAGTACCACGATGTTCAGCCACTGCTGGTGCCGGGACTGTTGCAGACCGGCGACTATGCCCGCGAGGTGATCAGCCGCGTCGCCAATGTGCCCGCCGCCGAGGTGGACGAGCGGGTCGCCGCCCGGCTGGCCCGCCAGCGCCTGTTCAACCGGGACTGGCCAGCCCGCTTCACGTTCTATCTGCACGAGTACGCCTTGCGACTACCGGTCAGCGGTCCAGGGGTGATGTCGGATCAGCTGCACCACCTGCTGCGCATGTCAATGCGTTCGTCCGTCACTGTCCGGGTGATACCGGTGTCGCTCGGCGCGCATGCCGCGACGGCTGGACCATTCAAGCTCATGGAGTTCGCTGAGTTCAAGCCGGTCGTGTATCTGGAAGACGCGACCTTCTGCCTGTTTCTGGAGAAGCCGGAGGAGATCCAGGCTTACCAGCACATCCTGGACACGCTGGCAGAGACTGCGCTGGGCGAGGAAGATTCGCGGGAGCTGATTGCTACCCTGGCAACCGAGTGCTCCGCGGATCGAGAGGATCAGGATGCCCGCACTTGAGCCGGACATCTTCGCTTGGCGCACCAGCAGCTACAGCGGCACTGGCGCCGATTGCGTCGAGGTGGCACCTGTACCGGAACGTGTCCTGGTGCGTGACTCCAAGGACTCCGACGGCCCCGCCCTGACCTTCCCCACCGCGGCCTGGCGAACGTTCCTCACCACTCTCACCCGGTGACCACCGCGCAACAGCACCCCATCGAGTCGACGGTCAATTCCGTCCCGACATCCCTTAGTCGGCCGGGGACAACTGTCCGCCACCGGTAGCTGCGGCGAGTAGGCGGCCGTCGGAGCACCGCTCATCGGTGTGCGCCGCAGTCCGGGCCGGTCACAGTGCGGATGTGCGTGGCGCTGGGCAGTTCCCATAGTCGCCCGGTCCCGTCCGTGGAACCGGCCGCGAGAAGCCCGCTGCCCAGGGTGACGGCGAGGCCGCGGACACAGGGCACTCAATAACCGAGACCAGCCGACCAAAGGGCCGCTCCCAGATCAGGACCGACGGCGGTTCTTGCTCCCTGTTGACCCATCGGGTGCTGTACGTCACGATGGAGAGAAATTTCGCCAACTTCAAGCTAGGAGGCGCCATGCACGCTCGATTTCTCGGAAAAGATCCCGACTCCGCTGAGGGTGACTCGCCTACGTTGTTCGCTACTGACCGCACCGACCGTAAGACGTACATCGCGCAGGGGTGGCTCGTGACTGACTCACAGGCGCTAGCCGAGATTGGCCCGATTCCCGAGGGTGAAGCGATCATCGAGATCCCCGAGGATGTGCTGAAGTTCTACCAGCGCAATCAGGAGGGGGACCGCTGAGCTTGCTCATTGGCGACGAATTTAGCCAGCTGTTCCGCACTTTCGAACACACGGCTTTCCGCTTGGAGGTGCGGGACCGCTACAACTCGCCCCGTGAGACTGAATCATTTGAAAAGTTTCTTGCTGGCGAGCCGGACGACCTTGTTTGGCACCAAAAGTGGTTAGCAATGCTCCGAGAGACATCGTCGCAGGGTCGTCGATTCTGCCGCGTCCGAGTGGTAAGCGCGCCATTGAGCGACTACAGCCGTTTTGGTTTGTGGATTTCCCGGTTTGCCAACAATGCAGGTGACGATATTCGTTACCTCACTCGCGCCAAAGCTGAGGCTCTTGATCTTCCTGGTCATGACTATTGGCTGTTTGACTCTCGCAAGTTGGTGCGGATGCACTTTGGTGATGACGACCGTTTCCTTGGCGGGGAGGTCGTTGAAGATCCAATCATGATTGTGCGCCACAATTACTGGCGTGATGCCGCCTGGCACTACGCCATACGGCGAAGTGATTTTGCCAGCGAATAGAGCCCAGCGAATAGAGCCCAGCGAATAGAGCCCAGCGAATAGAGCCCAGCGAATAGAGCCCAGCGAATAGAGCCCAGCGAATAGAGCCCAGCGAATAGAGCCCAGCGAATAGAGCAGAGCGTGACTGGCGTCGATGAAGCACGTAAGGCCTTAGGTAAGCGACTCCGAGAGCTGCGGAAACAAGCCGGGATGAACGGCAAGCAACTAGCGGAGTCTTTGTTGTGGCCGCCTTCTAAGATTTCTAAACTCGAAATAGGTCACCAGACTCCAACCGATGACGACCTTCGTGCCTGGACTCGCGCGACGAACGCCGAGGCTGAGACCGAGAGCCTACTTACATCACTACATACGCTCGAAATTCAGCACGCCGAGTGGAAGCGGGTACTCAAAACCGGGTTGCGGTCACATCAAAACGAGCTGAGCGATCAGGACGAAAGAACTAAGCTATACCGCGCTTTCGAGTCCACTCTCATCCCGGGCTTGCTACAGACACCGGAATACGCACGCGCCCGGTTTGCCCAAGCAGTCATGGTGCATAAGACGCCTAATGACGTCAATGAGGCTGTGTACGCACGGATGCAGCGCCAGGAGATGCTATATCGCCACGATAAGCGCTTCCATGAGGGTTATTCACGAGCCCTGATAAATTATAGATGAGTCGTCCGCGGCGCGCCTATTTGGACGACGGCCCGCTTCTCGAAAGAATTGGGTTGCCAGACTCAATTCGAAAGAAACGGACCGTCGAGAA
>JBOHGG010000046.1:0-43301 GCA_050700115.1 Pseudonocardiaceae bacterium | reverse complement strand
CCGCTACTGCCATCCAGCCTGCCGAGTCGCCGAACACCGCCGACTCAACCCCTGACCAACACCCGACCAACCCGACACCCGGAGGAAACCGCCCGAACCCCCTTGACAACACATAGAAGCGTCGACGTCACGCACGTTTCCGCCGCCCTAAATGTCGATCTCGTCGAGTTCGCGGCAGTTCCGTCGGGGCCAAGGTGGAGATCTGATCAGCGTTGGGGCTGGGTTGCTGGGTTGCTGGGTTGCTGGGTTGCTGGGTTGCTGGGTTGCTGGGTTGCTGGGTTGCTGGGTTGCTGGGTTGCTGGGTTGCTGGGTTGCTGGGTTGCTGGGTTGCTGGGGTGGGCTGGGGCGGGCGATGGTGGACGGTGGCGAGCTGGCGGTCGTGCGTGCGGGACAGCAACAGTTGCGCCAGTATCGCGCCGGTCAGGCACAGGAACATGTCCCACTGGGTGTCCCAGACATCGCCCTGGCTGGCGAGGAATGCATCGGCCGCCGCGCCCAGCGCCAACGCCGACCACCACCCGATGAACTCGAAGCAGGCACTGAACGCCAGACAGACACTGCTGACCAGGACGAACAGCCACCTGCCCGGCCGAAGCGGGGTCCGGCGCAGCAGGATCTCGCGGATGAGGATCGCGGGGACGAAGCCCTGGACGAAATGGCCGAGCCGATCGTAGTTGTTGCGGGACAGGGCGAAGGCGTCCCGGAACCAGTCGCCGAGGGGTGTCTCGGCGTAGGTGTAATGCCCGCCGTAGAGCAGCACGAACGCATGCAGCACCAGCAGCCAGCAGAGCAGCCGGGTCAGCGGGAACCGGCGCCATCCCCACAGCACCACGGGCAGCCCGACCACCACCCACACGACCTCCATCAGCCAGGTGAGGCGGCTGACCGGAGCGATACCCGACCAGACGAGGCCGGCCAGCACGATCCCGACGAGCACTCGCCCCTCGGTGCGTCCAGGCGTCATACCTCTCCGTGATCGGCTCGAAGCAAGGGTCCCGGGACCCAGGCTAGGCGGGCGGGGAACACGGCTGGCGCGCCGGCCGTTAGACCCATCAGATAGGTTGAGCGGGATCCACTCAAGTCACCGGTGTCATGACCACGGTAGTGGCCAGCAGACCTGAGTCAGTTCCAGTCAAGTTTGAAAGGGTTGCTCACATGGCTCGTGCGGTCGGCATCGACCTAGGGACCACCAACTCCGTCGTGGCCGTCCTGGAAGGCGGGGAGCCCACGGTGGTGGCGAACTCGGAGGGCGCTCGTACCACGCCCTCGGTGGTCGCCTTCGCCAAGAACGGCGAGGTGCTCACCGGTCAGTCCGCCAAGAACCAGGCTGTCACCAACGTGGACCGCACCATCCGGTCGGTCAAGCGGCACATGGGTTCGGACTGGTCAACCACGGTCGACGGAAAGAAGTACACCGCGCAGGAGATCAGCGCCCGGGTGCTGATGAAGCTCAAGCGCGACGCCGAGGCCTACCTCGGTGAGGACGTGACCGACGCGGTGATCACCGTGCCAGCCTACTTCGAGGACGCCCAGCGCCAAGCTACCAAGGAGGCCGGTCAGATCGCCGGGCTCAACGTGTTGCGGATCGTCAACGAGCCCACCGCGGCCGCGCTGGCCTACGGCCTGGACAAGGGCGAGAAGGAGCAGACCATCCTGGTCTTCGACCTCGGCGGTGGCACGTTCGACGTGTCGCTGCTGGAGATCGGCGAAGGCGTGGTCGAGGTTCGTGCCACCTCCGGGGACAACCACCTCGGCGGGGACGACTGGGACGAGCGGATCATCGACTGGTTGGTGGAGAAGTTCCGCGCCTCCCAGGGCATCGACCTGAAAAAGGACAAGATGGCCATGCAGCGGCTGCGCGAGGCCGCGGAGAAGGCCAAGATCGAGCTCTCCAGCTCGTCCAGCGCGACGATCAACCTGCCCTACGTCACCGTCGACTCGGACAAGAACCCGCTGTTCCTCGATGAGACGTTGTCGCGTGCCGAGTTCCAGCGGATCACCGCCGACCTGCTGGACCGCTGCCGCGCCCCGTTCCGCAACGTGATCAAGGATGCCAGCATCTCGATCGCGCAGATCCACCACGTGGTGCTGGTCGGTGGCTCCACCCGGATGCCTGCGGTGCACGACCTGGTCAAGGAGCTCACCGGCGGCAAGGAGCCGAACAAGGGCGTCAACCCGGACGAGGTAGTCGCAGTCGGAGCGGCGCTGCAGGCCGGTGTGCTCAAGGGCGAGGTCAAGGACGTCCTGCTGCTCGATGTCACCCCGCTGTCGCTGGGTATCGAGACCAAGGGCGGCGTGATGACCAAGCTCATCGAGCGCAACACGACCATCCCCACCAAGCGCTCGGAGATCTTCACCACCGCCGACGACAACCAGCCCTCGGTGCAGATCCAGGTCTTCCAGGGCGAGCGGGAGATCGCGGCGTACAACAAGAAGCTCGGCATGTTCGAGCTGACCGGGCTGCCGCCCGCGCCGCGCGGCATGCCGCAGATCGAGGTGACCTTCGACATCGACGCCAACGGCATCGTCAACGTCTCCGCTCTGGACAAGGGCACCGGCAAGAGCCAGGCCATGACCATCACGGGCGGGTCCGCGCTGCCCAAGGACGACATCGACCGGATGATGCGCGACGCCGAGGAACACGCCGAGGAGGACCGCCTGCGCCGGGAGGAGGCCGAGACCCGCAACCAGGCCGAGTCGCTGGTCTACCAGACCGAGAAGTTCATCAAGGACAACGACGACAAGCTGCCCTCTGACGTCAAGGACAAGGTGAACGTCGCGCTCGGCGAGGCCCAGGAGGCGCTCAAGGGCACCGACACCGCGGCGATCCGGACCGCGATGGAGAAGCTCGCCACCGAGTCCCAGGCCCTGGGTCAAGCGCTGTACAGCGACCAGTCCGCGGCTGGCGGGGCGACGGCAGGTGCCGCCGGCGACGGCGCGGCACCCGGCGGGTCGTCCGGGTCGTCTTCGGGTGCTGATGACGTCGTCGACGCCGAGATCGTCGACGAGGAGCCGGGGGGCGGCAAGAAGTGAGGCGGCGCAATGCCGGCGACGGCACCGCTGGCGAGGAGCAGCCCAGAGTCGTCATTCGAGACAAGCGGAGGATCGATCCGGTGACGGGTGAGATTCGGGTCCCACCGTCGGGCGAGCAGCCTGCCGGTGGCGGCGTCCAGGTCGACGAGGGTGACACCGCAGTGGCCGCTGGTCAGGGGGCCACTGCGGTGGAGGCCCAGCTCGATGCGTTGCAGGCCCAGGTGGAGGAACGGACTGCGGATCTGCAGCGCATCTCCGCCGAGTACAGCAACTACCGCCGCAGGGTGGAGCGGGACCGTCAGCTGGTGAGCGCCTTGGCCAAGGCGCAGGTCGCCGGTGAGCTGCTCACCGTGCTCGACGACATCGAGCGGGCGCAGGAGCACGGTGACGTGTCCGGGCCGTTCAAGGCCGTCGCGGACAAGCTGGTGGCCGGGCTGGCAGCGCACGGCCTGGAGGCCTTCGGGGCCATCGGCGATGGCTTCGACCCGGGCGTGCACGAGGCTGTGCACCACAGCACCGCTCCCGACGTCCAGGGGCCGACCGTCGCGGCCGTGCTGCGCCGCGGCTACCGCCTCGGCGAGCGGGTGCTGCGTCCGGCGATGGTGGCGGTGACCGACGCCGAGCCGGCAGCGGAGACAGCGTCGTCTTCGGAGACGTCGGAGGAGACGTCTTCAGACGCGGCGATGTCCCGGGACGCCGCATGGTCGGGCGACGCTGAACCGTTGCAGGAGAACTGATGCAGGGAGGAGGTGTCCGGTGAGCGCCCGGGAGTGGATTGAGAAGGACTTCTACGCAGAGCTGGGTGTCTCCTCCACCGCGTCCGCCGAGGACATCAAACGGGCTTACCGCAAGCTGGCCCGCCAGCTGCACCCAGACGCCAACCCCGGCGACGCGAAGGCCGAGGCGCGCTTCAAGTCGGTGTCCGAGGCCTACGGAGTGCTGTCGGATCCGGACAAGCGCAAGCAGTACGACGAGGCGCGCAGCCTGTTCAGCGGGGACTTCCGACCCGGCGGCGGGTTCGGCGGCCCGGGCGGCCCGGGTGGTTTCGACCTCGGCGACCTGTTCGGGCCCACAACCGGTCGCACCGGCGATTCGGGCGGTCTCAACGACCTGCTCGGTGGGTTGTTCGCCAACCGCGGCGCTGGCAACGCCGGGGCGAGTCGCCCGCGGCGCGGAACGGATATCGAGACCGAGATCCGGATCGACTTCACCGAGGCGGTCCGCGGCGCCACCGTGCCGTTGCGGCTGTCCAGCCCGGCCAGCTGTGGCAGTTGCGGCGGCACCGGGGCCCGTGCCGGCACCGTCCCCAGGGTCTGCCCGGCCTGCAGTGGCACCGGATTGATCACCCGCAGCCAGGGCGCGTTCGCTTTCTCCGAGCCATGCCGGGACTGCCGCGGCGTGGGCCGGATCATCGACGACCCGTGTACCGAGTGCGGCGGTCGTGGGGTGTCAAACCGGCATCGCACCCTGACCATGCGGGTCCCCGCCGGAGTTGCCGACGGTCAGCGGATCCGGCTGGCGGGGCAGGGTGAGCCGGGCATGTACGGGGCAACCGCCGGTGACCTCTACGTGCTGGTGCACGTCACTCCGCATCCGGTGTTCGGGCGCTCCGGTGACGACCTCACGCTGACGGTGCCGGTGTCGTTCCCCGAGCTGGTCATGGGCACGACGCTGACGGTGCCGACCATGGACGGCACCGTGTCGCTCAAGGTCCCTGCCGGCACCACCAACGGTCGCACGCTGCGGGTGCGTGGCAAGGGCATCACCGGGCGGCATGGGCGGTCCGGCGATTTTCTGGTGACTCTGCAGGTCGTGGTGCCCGGCAAGCTGGACAAGGCGGCGAAAGAGGCGCTTGAGGCCTACGCGCGGGCCACCGAGGGCGACGACCCGCGGGCCGACCTGTTGACCCGCGCGCAGCGTCGGGGGGCGGCGCGATGATCGTCCCGACCCCACCGGGTGCCAACCAGGACACCCCCGTTTTCGTGATCTCCGTGGCCGCCCAGCTGGCCGGGTTGCATGCGCAGACGCTGCGCACCTACGACCGGTTGGGGTTGGTGTCGCCCGGCCGTAGCCCGGGGGGTGGCCGCCGTTACTCGGCCCGCGACATCGCGCTGCTGCACGAGGTGCAGCGACTGTCCCAGCACCACGGGGTCAATCTGGCCGGCATCAAGCGGATCATCGACCTGGAGAACCAGGTGGAGGTGCTTCGAACCAGGCTGACCGAACTCGCTGACGAGCTGGTCGAGGCGCGCGCCGAGCTAGCCCAGGCACAGGTTGTCGCCGAACAGGCCGCCGCGGCCGTGCACGCCTCCTACCGCCGCGACCTGGTGCCGGTACGCCCGCGCACCGAAACAGCACTGGTCATCTGGCGCCCCAGTAGGTAGCCCTTCAAGTACCGCCAACCCCGGCTGTGGCTGCTCCTAACAGCTACCAACGTCCGTCCTACTTGGTCAGCTGGGTGGTGCGGGTTGGTAGCCGTCTAAGATGATCAACACGGGGGTTGGCGGTACTTGAAGGGCGCCAACTAGTCGAGGGTGAACGGGTCGTAGGTGATTCGGTCCAGCGGGGTACCGGCGACAAGCATCCGGGACACGGTGGCTCGGATCATCGCCGGGGAGCCGCAGACCATCACGTCCCGGTCCGCCCAGGTGCCGAAGCGGGTGACCACATCGGCGAGCGTCCCGTGCTCGATGCCGGCCACCCTCGGGTGTGACTCGAGCACCGGGATCACCGTCAGCCAGGGATTCGTGGCGGTCATGGCGATGAGCGTGTCGAGGTCATGGAGGTCGGCGCGGGTACGGCCGCCCGCGAACAACGTCACGTGCGGGTTGCTGCCCCAGCTGGTCAGCTCCTCGATGATGGCGCGCATGGGGGCGGTTCCGGTGCCACCGGCGACCATCACGACATCCCGGCCGGAGTGGCGATCCACCGTCATGCGTCCCATCGGCGAGCCGATCCGCCAGGTGTCGCCGACCTGGGTATGGCCGACGATCGACCGGCTGACCCAGCCGCCCGCTACAGCGCGGACGTGGAACTCGATAGCACCGTCGGGTCGCGGAGCGTTCGCTGGGGACAGGAAGCGCCACAGCCGTGGCCGCTGAGGTACCTCCACACTGACGTACTGCCCTGACCGGTAGGGCACCGGCTGGTTGGGCCTGACGCGGACCACGGCCAGATCCCAGGTCAGCCGCTGGTGATCGATGACCTGCGCGGTCCACCACGCGGGTTCGCGGTCCTCGTCTGCCGCCTCCTGCATCGTCCTGGCGATCAGGCTGTAAGCGTCGATCCACGCCCTTTCCACTTGCGGGGTCCAGGCTTGACCTGCGTACTGCTTCAGCGCGGTGACCAGTGCGGTCCCCATCAGGTCGTAGTGCTGCGTCTGCACCCCGAACTTGCGGTGGTCACGGCCCAGCTGACGCAGGAAAGGCAACAGATCGTCGGGCTGATCGACCTTCTGCACGAGGAACGTCAGAGCCTTCAGCAGCCGGCCGTGCTGCACCTCCATGTTGGCGGCGAACAGTTCGCGAGTTGCCGGCGCGATCGCGAACAGCGTCGCGTAGAAGAAGCGGGCGACCTCGTCGGCCCGCGGCTGGACCACCTGGTAGCTCTCGCGGATCAGCCGGACCATGGTCGCGCCTGCGTCCGTGCCGTAGGGCTTGCGACCAGGTAAGGGGACTGGGCCCCGTACGGCATCGGCTGTCATGGTCCGGGAGCGTCTTCTCCAGGTGGATGGCAGGCTGACCCGCCGCGGGCTATGCGAACTCCCCGAGGGACCCGGAACCTGATCCGCTCATCCGGCCCGGTCCCTCGCTCATCGCTCCTTAGTGACCTCGTATCACTGCGAGTTTATAGATCCTCTCACGTCTGCTTCTGCGGGCAGCAGTATGACACGGTGTCGGCCCAGTCCGACGAGACGGCGATGACACGCTGATACCGGGCCGGCATGTCACCCGGATTGCTGCCGCAGGCACCGCCGTGTGCAAGTGCTCGACACGGGCACCCCCCAGACCGGACGCCGGCGCGCGCCGCGCACGCGGCGCGCCGGAACCCGGATGTCGATGGCCGTGTGGATCCGGTTGGCCCTTCCGTGCGCATCGTTGGCCTGATGCGAGACAGTGGTGATGTTCCCGCGCATCTGCCTGGAGGTGGCCCGGTGCAAGAGTGGATCGCGGTTCTCGCAGCGTTGATCTCCGCCGTGGGCGCCTTCGTCAGCCTGTGGTACAGCCGACGAGTAGCTCGCGTAGAGCGCATGAACGCCGCCGAGGAGCTGGCCACGCTTTTCCGTGAACCTCTGCTTCAAGCGGCATTCAACCTGCAGAGTCGTATCTACAACATCATCGAACAGGGCTTTTTCGAGCGCTTCCTCGGAAATAACAACACCAAAGAAGATCGCGAGTATGCCGAGCTCAACACGATGTTCCTTTTTGCCCAGTACTTCTGCTGGTTGAAGATACTACGCCGCCACGCGCGGTTCATCGACCCGCGCAACGACCAGACAAACCGTGCCATTGCTGTCATGTTTGAATTGGTCCGTGACACCTTCGCCGACAGTATTAATATTGATGAGCCCACGTTTCGGTTGTTCCGGGGAGAGCAGCGCGCGCTCGGTGAGGTGATGCTCGTTCGCGCCGCTGACCCGCAGCCGGGGGCACCGAGGTGGGAGTGCATGGGCTACCCAGACTTCGTGGAGGCCCTCGAGCGCGAGCAGGTGGCGAGGTGGTTCCGGCGGCTCGAGGAGGACATCGCGGTTACCGCCCGTGATCGCCAGGGCCACGATACTCGACTTCGATTGATCCAGCGGCGCCTGATGGACGCCGTGGACGTACTCGACCCTGACAGCCACCGCGTGCCCTCTCACTTGAGACAACGCGTTGCCGAATCCCGTTCCTGAGCCATTCGGGTGACAACTGGTATTTCGTCGACCCTGTGCGGTCTCCTATAGCTGCTGGCCCCGGGTGCTCCTCGGTCAGTGGGGAGTTGGGATCATGGCGGATGATCTGGGCAACGTATACCAGTTGATCGCCGGACGTTTGTTGAGCGGGAAGGTCGTCCCCGTTCTCGGTGCCGGCGCCAACCTGGGTGACCGACCACCGGACGTCGGGTACCAGCCGGGTCGCTACCTACCCAGCGGCAGGGAGTTAGCCGAGAAGCTCGCGAGATTCGTGAACTACCCGAAGGCCGACGTCCTCGACTTGGCGCGGGTGTCGCAGTACGTGGCGGCGCTGCTGGGCGAGGGTCCGCTCTACGACGAGCTCCACGACGTCTTCGACGCCGACTATCCTCCGACCCTGCTGCATTACTTTCTTGCCCGGCTGGCACGCCACACACGAGAGGCAGAGGCGGCACGCGAATGCATGCTCCTCGTGACGACCAATTACGACGACGCGCTTGAGCAGGCGTTTAAAGACGTTGGTGAGCCGTACGACCTCCTCACCTACATCGGCGTTGGAACGGATCGTGGGTTCTTCCGGCACATCCCATTCGAGGGTGAGCCTTCGGTGATCCGGATACCGAATGAGTACACGGGCCTCCCGCTCGACCGGCGGACTGTCATCGCGAAGATCCACGGCGCGGTGGACCGGCTCAGCCGACGCGGGGATCGCGTGGACAGTTTCGTGATCACCGAGGACGACTACGTCGACTACATCACGCGCGCGGATATTGCGCGCTTGTTTCCCATCACACTTGCGGAGAAGATCAAGAGGAGCCACTTCCTGTTTCTCGGCTACAGCCTGCGCGACTGGAACTTCCGGGTCATGTTGTACCGGCTGTGGAAGGAGCAGGTGGGGACAACGTTCAAGTCATGGGCGATCGATGCTGATCCGGACCCGGTCGACCGCGCCACGTGGGAAGTGCGGAGAGTGGAAATCCTGCCCGTCCGGGTAGAGAACTTCGTCACCGCGATCGAGGAGCGCCTTCCAGCCCTGGTAGTGCCGCGGTGACCGGCGCCACGCAGCCTCCACCGGTGTCACAGCCCGACCTAAACCGAGCCGTACCCGAGTGCCCGTATGTCGGGCTCGTACCCTTCGGCGAGTCTGACGCGCCGTACTTCTTCGGTCGCCAGCGCGAGCGTGATGTCGTCGTCGCCAACCTCACCGCCTCCCGGCTGACGCTGCTCTACGCCGCGAGTGGGGTTGGCAAGAGCTCGGTCCTGCGGGCGGGGGCGCTGCCGCGGCTCCACCAGATTGCCAGGGAGTCCTATGAGGACTTCGGTGTCCCGGATGCCGCTGTCGCCTACATCAGGGAGTGGAACCCTGATCCACTTGACACTATTGCCACGGAGGTGCTCAGCGCGCTGTCCCGGGTGCCGGGCGTTAGTCCGGTCGAGGTACCCGGCCCCCCGCGGCTCAGCGTGTCGTGGCTGCGTGAGGTACTGCAGCGCTCCGGTGTCGCCGCGGTCTACCTGGTCCTTGACCAGTTCGAGGAGTACTTCCTCTACCACCCAGACGACCGCGGGGAGTACGGGCTGGCCGGCGAGCTGGGCCGCATCCTGAGCACCGATGATCTGCAGGTCAACGTCCTGCTGTCGATCCGAGAGGATGCCCTCGCCGCACTCGATCGGTTCAAGGGACGAGTCCCCGGTCTGTACGACAACTACCTGCGGCTGGCACATCTTGGACGCAACGCCGCCCGGGTAGCCATCGAAGGCCCGCTCGATCACTACAACGAGGTGGTGGCGCCCGGCTCCGCCATGGCGATCGAGCCCGAACTCACCGAGACTCTGCTCGATCAGGTTCGCACCGGGAATTTGGTCGTGGCGCCCGAAGGAGCGGCTTCCGGCGGGGCCGCGGACGGCCGGGAGGACATCGAGACGCCTTATCTGCAGCTCGTGCTGATCCGGTTGTGGGAGGCGGAGCGTGCCAGCGGGTCCTCGGTGCTGCGCCGCGGCACGCTCAACGAGCTGGGTGGGGCGCAGACGATCGTGCAGAGCCACCTCCACACCGTGATGGCCGGGCTCTCGCCCGAGCAGCGCGAGGTCGCCGCCGCGGTCTTCCACTATCTTGTCACCACGTCGGGCTCGAAGATCGCGTTGACGGCCGAGAACCTCGCCGACTGGTCGGACGTGCCGGTGAGTTCCGTCCAGGAGCTCTTGCAGTCGTTGTCCGCGGGGCGGCACAGCATTCTGCGGCCCGTCCCGCCACCGGCTGGAGCCGGACCGTCCCGCTACGAGATCTTTCATGACGTGATAGGTGCCGCGGTCCTCGACTGGCGCCGCCAACACGTCGCCCAGCGCGCGCAGGACGAAGCGTCGCGCAAGCTCGTCATCGAGCGTGAGGAAGCCCGAGCTGAGACGCGGGCCACCCGCCAGCGGTTGCGCCAGACTCGCCTGCTCGCGGTTCTCGTAGTCATGCTGCTGATAACGGGCGCTCTCGGCGTGCTCGCCTACCTCACCTCCCGGGAGGCAAAGCAACAACAGTTGCTCTCCGAGGCTTCAGCGGCTCTCGGCGACAACCCCGCCCTGAGCCTGCGCAAGGCGGTCGAAGCCTATGAGGTAAGCGATGATGAGGAAGCTCGTGAGGCGGTGCTGACCGCGGCGTCGGTGCCCCGCAGCCGCGTGGTCGCCGGGTCACCGGGCGAACCGAGGGTGGCCGGCATGATGGTCATGCCAGAGCAACGGCACGTGGTCACCTACGACGACCAGGGCGGGATCCGAGTGCTCGGCGACGACGGGCGGCTCAAGGAGGCGCGAAAGGCATCCCGCCTGGTCGGAACCGTGGTCACGGCGGCCACCAGCCCGAGCGCGTCCCACGTCGCTCTCGCGACCGACCAGGGCAGCGCCGTGGTCATCGATGTCGGGACCGGCACGCAGGTAGACCTCACGACTGACGGATCGTCGATCTCTGCTGTCTCGTGGCTCGACTCGTCACCGGACAACCTTGTCCTTGTGGTGACCTCCTCGGGCCTCGCTGCCACCTACAGCGCGACGACCGGCCAACAGGTCAGGCGCTTCCCGGGCACCGCCTACGCGGTGTTGCCGACTACCGACGGACAGGTAGTGACTTCCAACGAGGACGTGCGGCTGCGGGTCTGGAATGCACGGACTGCTGAGAAGGTAGCGGAGTCCTCCCCACTGTCTAGCGCCGCTGGGTACCTGCAGCGTTACGGGCACGAGGTTGTCGGCGCAACCGTGGACGGCAACATCATCAAGTGGGACTGGCGAGCAAGCCCTGAGCCGCGTAAGTATCCCTTTTACTTTTCGAATGACTTCTGGCAGGTGGCGGTGAGCGAAGATACTCACACCGTTACCATCGCCGTGGATAAGGAGGCCAAGACCTACAGTCTGGACGACAGCTCCCTACAACGCCGCCTGCCCCAGCAACCCGACTGGGTGTATGGCGTGGCGCTAGATCCCCGCGGCCGGTGGATAGCAACGGCTGGGGCCGATGGACGAGTTCGGGTGTGGCCCGCACGAGGCATCGGGATCCCGAACAGAGCCACCTACGAGCTCATCGCACACCGCGGCGGCGTCCGGAGCGTAAGCTACCTGCGCGACGGTAACGCTCTGATCTCCCTCGGCTTCGATGGCACCGTCCGGATGTGGGACATCCCTCAGATCCAGCGGTTCGATCTGCATGACAACTGGGTGGTCGACCTTGACATGAGCGCGGACGGACGATGGCTCGCGACGGCGAGCTCCGATGGCAATGTCCACATTGTTGATCCCGCGAGTGCCTCGAACGTTCTGGTAGCAACGGTACCAGCACGCGACCGTGTCGGAGATGTGAAATTCGACCCGAAAGATCCGCACCGCATCGTTACCCTCGCGTTGTACGGAAAACAGCCGAAGGGGTGGCGCTGGGGCAACGGTCGTGAGGCCGAACAGCCCCTGGAATTCGAGGCCCCACCCTCCGGTCCTACTGGCACGCTGGCCAGCCTCGATATCAGCCACGACGGCAAGAAAGTCGCCGCCGGAGATTCCCGCGGCAACATTTACCTGTGGGATGCATACACCGGCAAGCTCATCGGCGATCGCGCACTCACGGGCTCGGGAGAGGGTGTGTATGGTATCGCTTTCGACCGCTCCGGGGAGATACTCGCCACGACCGGTCCTGACGGGGTTTCTCTCAATAAGCTAGGCACCACGGAGAGACCCCAACTGTTGGAACTTCCCGACGCGATGACCGTGGCGTTCGACCCGCCCGGCGAGCACATCGTCGGCAGGTCCCAGAGCGGCGACCTGCGCGTCTGGACCCGCGACGGCCGGCTCGTTAACGAGCTCGTCGCGCATGGAAGCACCGGAGGCAGCCCATCGTTCAGCGGTGACGGCAGTCTGCTCGCTGTGGGAACCGGCGACGGGCTCATCCAGGTGTGGAACGTGGAATCCGGTCGAACGGTGATGCTCACCCGCCACCACGGCGACTCGGTGAACGACGTGCTGTTCCTACCAGGCGACCGGCCGCGACTGGTCTCCGCGAGCGACGACACGACTGTCGCGGTGTCCAGGTGCGACGCGTGCGAGGATCCGGATAGCGCCGTCCAGGACGCTAAGCGCTGGCTGGACGGCTTGAACTGACAGCGAGACATCGCGCCCTCGACCTGCGCGGGGTCTTCAGGAAATAGGAAGGCAAGCTTTAACTCCACCGCTTCGACCAGCCCCGAACGCTTGAATACGTTCGAAGGTATCGCCGTGGTCACCCTCTTTCGTCCAGGGAGTCTCGTCGGCTACGATTGCGAGTCCATTTGCGATTTCTCTCTCGTCGCCTGACTCGAATTGAAGGGTGCCGTCATCGCGCGCGCCGTAAAGAACTGCCCCTGCGAAACAGTCCGCTTGAAGTTCTGCCTGCTGTGATTCCAGGGTCTTGGACAGTCGGGCCTGAATTGCATGCCCCCACTCGTGCGCGATCACCAGGTACACCCAGGCGTCCCCCGACCTGAACCCGCTTACCATCAGCGATGCATCCCACGCCACAAAATCTCCGGATTCGCAGTAGTGGGCATTCCCCGCTTGGAGCGGCTTTCCGTCGCAAAACGGGACGTTTGCTCCAGTGCCGTCGTACAATCCTACTACCTGTGGAGGACTATAGCTTCCAGTGAAGAGTTCCGACCAATGGCTTGCCCAATAGTTGTTCACAACTTCAGTGGCCACGTCCATGTCCTGCAAGATTTCTTGTACATCCGGGTCGGGCGCTTGAGTCTCCCTCTGGTCCGAGGTTGGCGCGGGTTGAATGCTGCCCAACTGGGCAGGTCCACTGGAACACGAAGTTGCTGTCAGGGCAATTATCGCCACGGCGAGGAAACGAAGTAGACTAAACCTGCTCATCCGAGTCCCTCCGTGTTCATGTCGTCACGACTAGACGACATCCCACCCTAGCCACGCTAAGAATAGCCGGAATTCTTGAGTCGGGCAATTGTGTTCTTATCCGTGCTCGCGCGGAACCCGCGGAGCACGAGCAAGCGCTCAGCGTGCCTCGCCCGCGCCGAGCATCAGGGCTTCGGCGAGGAAGTCGAGCTCGCGGTGCATCGCCACCGGCGGTTGCAGCTCGGGTCCCTCCCCGGCGTGGCGCGCTGTGGAGTGCCGGTAGCTGACCGCCAGCGCCAGCAGCTCCGCTGCGCTGCGGACATCGGCCCCGCGATGCGAAGCGGGCAGTGCGGCCCGCATCACCGCGCCGATCTCGTCGACCATCCAGCGGAACCGGGCGGCGAGCGCGTCGCGCACCGCGTCGTGGGTGTCCGCTTCCCGCCAGAGCAGGTGCGACAGCAGGGGTGAGGCGTCCAGCCACGCGTCGAGGGCGGCCACCAGACGCCGCAGGCTGCCGGCGACGTCGCCGCGCACGGCGACGTGGGTGCGGTCGATGTGCTCCCGGGGCAACCGGTCGACAAGCGCCACCAGCAGGTCGGGCTTGCGCCGGAAGTAGTAGTGCACCAGCCCCTTCGGGACTGCGGCGCGCTCGGCGATCTGTGACGTCGGGGTGGCATCGAACCCCCGCTGCGCGAACAGATCCTGGGCGGCCGTGAGGATCCGCTCGCGCGCGGAGGCGTCGTCGGTGCTCGGCATGCTCGGTTAGCCCCCGGCCGCAGCGGCCGGGGGCAGCCGGTGCCCGGCGCTCAGTGCTGGCCCGCCATCCCACGGTGGGTGGTGGTCGCCACCGGGACGGCGGCCGCGCCGACCGCCACGGCCAGCACGCCGATCACCCAGGACGTCCACGCGGCCTGGGTGAGGTCGGCGTAGCCCAGCACCCACGGGCTGATGAACAGCAGCACGCCCAGCCCGATATGCACGTACTCGCTGGCCACCGAGCCCGGCATGGCCAGCGACCACAGCCCGCTGAGCACCAGGAGCACGCCGAACACCACCAGGCTCCACAGCGCAGCCGTTGACGTCGCCACCCACAACACCGAGAGCACCGCGATAACGCCCAGGACCACCGCGCCCCAGTCCTGCCAGCGCATCCACCGCTTCGCCATGTGCGATCACCTCCACAAATTTGTCCCTACCTGGCATAGTGCGCTTGGTTGGCCGCCCGGTCAATACCGCCGTAGATTGAGCGGAACACGCTCAACTTTCCTCACGTTGAACAGTGCAGACGAGCCGGGACGTACGCGCGAGAGGGACGCTTCGAGGATGGATTCTTTCAACCCCACCACCAAGACGCAGGCCGCTATCTCCTCGGCCGTGCAGGCCGCCTCGATAGCCGGCAATCCCGATGTGACGGCGGCGCACCTGCTCGGCGCGCTGCTGGCGCAGGCCGACGGTATCGCAGGGCCGTTGCTCGCGGCGGTGGGCGCGGACGCCAACGCAGTGCGGGCCGAGCTGGACGGCATCACCAAGCGCCTGCCCTCGGCCACCGGCTCCACCGTGGCCGCGCCACAGCTCGACCGGCCGGCGGCCAAGGCGCTCGGGAACGCCCAGAACCTGGCCACCGACATGGGTGACTCGTACGTCTCGACCGAGCACCTGCTCGTCGGGCTATCCGACGACGCAGGCGCGGTCGGGCAGCTGCTGCGCAGGCACGGCGCCACCCCGGACGCCCTCAGAGAAGCCTTCCAGTCCGTCAGAGGCTCGGCGCGGGTGTCCAGCCCCGATCCGGAGGGCACCTACCAGGCGCTGGCCAAGTACGGCCTGGACCTCACCGACCGGGCCCGCTCCGGCGAGCTGGATCCGGTGATCGGCCGCGACGCCGAGATCCGCCGGGTGGTCCAGGTGCTGTCCCGGCGCACCAAGAACAACCCGGTGCTGATCGGCGAGCCCGGCGTCGGCAAGACCGCCATCGTCGAGGGCCTCGCCCAGCGCATCGTCGCCGGTGACGTGCCGGAGTCGCTGCGCAACAAGCGGGTCGTCGCGCTGGACCTCGGCTCGATGGTGGCCGGCGCGAAGTACCGCGGCGAGTTCGAGGAGCGGCTCAAGGCGGTGCTCAAAGAGATCACCGACTCGGCTGGCCAGGTCATCACGTTCATCGACGAGCTGCACACCATCGTCGGCGCCGGCGCGACCGGCGAATCCGCGATGGACGCCGGAAACATGATCAAACCGATGCTGGCCCGCGGCGAACTGAGGATGGTCGGCGCGACCACCCTGGACGAGTACCGCAAGCACATCGAGAAAGACGCCGCGCTGGAGCGGCGGTTCCAGCAGGTGCTCGTGGGTGAACCGTCTACAGAGGACACCATCGGCATCCTGCGCGGGCTCAAGGAGCGCTACGAGGTGCACCACGGGGTGCGGATCACCGACGCCGCGCTGGTCGCCGCCGCGACCCTGTCCGACCGCTACATCACCGCGCGGTTCCTGCCGGACAAGGCGATCGACCTGGTCGACGAGGCGGCTTCGCGGCTACGCATGGAGATCGATTCCAGGCCGGTGGAGATCGACGAGGTGGAGCGTGCGGTGCGCCGCTTGGAGATCGAGGAGATGGCGCTGGCCAAGGAGTCCGACCCGGCCTCGGTCCAGCGGCTCGCCACGCTGCGCGCCGAGCTGGCTGACCGCCGGGAGCGGCTGGCCGGGCTGACCACCCGCTGGCAGAACGAGAAGGGCGTCATCGAGGCGGCCAGGGAGCTCAAGGAGCAGCTCGAGCAGCTGCGAGGCGAGTCCGAGCGCGCCGAGCGGGACGGTGACCTGGGCCGGGCCGCCGAGCTGCGCTACGGCAAGATCCCCGCGCTGGAAAAGCAGCTCGCCGAGGCTGCCGCGTCGGCGCGCGACCCGCAGGTGATGCTCAAGGAAGAGGTGGGCCCCGACGACGTGGCCGACGTGGTGTCGGCGTGGACCGGGATCCCGGCCGGGCGGTTGCTGGAGGGCGAGACCGCCAAGCTGCTGCGGATGGAGGACGCGCTGAGTCGCCGGGTGGTCGGGCAATCCGAAGCGGTGCGCGCCGTCTCCGACGCGGTGCGCCGGGCCCGCGCCGGCGTCGCCGACCCCGATCGCCCGACCGGGTCGTTCCTGTTCCTCGGGCCCACCGGCGTCGGCAAGACCGAGCTGGCCAAGGCACTGGCCGAGTTCCTGTTCGACGACGAGCGCGCCATGGTGCGCATCGACATGAGCGAGTACTCCGAGAAGCACTCGGTGGCCCGGCTGGTCGGCGCCCCGCCCGGGTACGTCGGCTACGACCAGGGCGGGCAGCTCACCGAGGCGGTCCGCCGCAGGCCCTACACCGTGGTGCTGTTCGACGAGGTCGAGAAGGCCCACTCGGATGTCTTCGACGTGCTGCTGCAGGTACTCGACGACGGGCGGTTGACCGACGGGCAGGGCCGCACGGTGGACTTCCGCAACACCATCCTGGTGCTCACCTCCAACCTGGGCTCAACGGCGCTGGCCGATCCCACCCTCGACGAGCGGCAGCGCACCGATGCGGTACTCGGTGTGGTGCACCGGCACTTCAAGCCCGAGTTCCTCAACCGGCTCGACGACCTGGTGGTGTTCGGATCGCTGTCCACCGAACAGCTGACGTCCATCGTGGACATCCAGATCGGGCAACTGGCGCACAGGCTGGCCGCCCGGCGGCTGCAGTTGGACGTCACCGACGCCGCCCGGGAGTGGCTGGCGATGAACGGCTTCGACCCGCGCTACGGGGCGCGCCCGTTGCGCCGCCTGGTGCAGTCCGCCATCGGCGACCAGCTAGCCCGCGAGCTCCTAGCCGGTGGCATCCGCGACGGCGACACCGTCTACGTCGACCTTGACGACAACGCCGCCGGCGGCACCGGAGCCCTCACCGTCACCCGCGCCTGACCCCTTACCGCGTTCTGGATGCAGACTGCTGTAATTCGAAGCCCCTTTACCGCGTTCTGGATGCAGATTGCGGTAATTCGGAGGCTAGGAAGGCTTGCCAGGCGGGGGTGGGGACGGTTAGGGCGGGGCCGTTGGGGTTCTTGGAGTCGCGCAGCAGGACCCGCTCCGGCGCGGCGGCGACCTGGACGCAGTTGCCGCTTCCGGCGCTGTAGCTGCTGGTGCGCCAGCCGACCTGGACGCAGGCGCCGTTCCCGCCGCTGTAGCTGCTCGTGTGCCAGACGATGCGGTCCGGCTCAACCGCGGTCATCATGATCCTCTCCATCCGCGTAGAGCCCGGTTGCCACGGAGGCAATCAGCTCCCGTGATTGTCCCTCGTTCAGTGCAGTATCCGCCAGCGCCCCCAGAATGTTGCGGTAGGCCTGGATTTCCTCCGGCTTCTCCAGGAACACGCTGGAGGTCTCACTTTCCAGGTAGGCCACCGGCTTGAACTCGGCGAACTCCATCAGCCAGAACGCGCCGGTCATCGCCGCGTGCGCGCCGAGCGCGACAGGCACCACCCGCAGGGTCAGGTAGGAGCGCGTCGATATCCGGTGCAGGTGGCGCAGTTGCCCGGCCATCACCGCGGGCCCGCCCGCCGGGGTGCGCAGCACGGACTCGTGCAGGTAGAAGATGAACCGGGCCGGGCGATCCCGGCTGAACAGGCTTTGGCGGGCCAGCCGGGCGGCCACCCGGTCGTCGATCTCGCCGGGTGGCACGTTGACGCTCCGGCTGATCACCGCGCGGGCGTACTCGCCGGTCTGCAGCAGGCCGGGCACGAAGATCGCCTCGAAGACGCTGATCGCGACCGCCTTGTTCTCGTGGTCGATCAGTGTGACGAGCTGCTTGGGCAGTCGGGTGCCGTGCTGCTGGAACCAGCCCGGAGTGTCCTGCTCCCGGCACAGCGCCAGCAGCCGCTCCCGCTCGGCGCCCTTGACCCGGCACACCCCGAGGAACGCGGCGATGTCCACCTCGCTGGCCGCCCGTTTCCCAGACAGCAGCAGCGACACGAAACTCGGTGACCAGCTGAGCGTCTGGGCGACCTGCTTGCCGGTCAGTCCGGCCTGTTCCATGGCCTGGCGCAGCCCATCACCCAGTTCCCGGCTGCGTATCGTCGGCTCGCGATGTGGCATGGTGACACCTCCCGACGGAAGATCATAGATCCCAACATCACCAAATTCGACCCCGAACCGACAGATTTACCAGTGGTGAATATCTTGCATGACCATTGGCAAACCGGTTCTCTGATCGTCAGCGGGGCGGTGGACCTCGCCCGACCCCGGGGAGGCACCCGGTGAGCACACCCTCACCCCTGATAGCCGACGCTCTCGGCCTGCTGAGTCACGACCTCTACCTTCATCTGGACGAGGCGGACTCGCTGGCGACCCAGAACGCCGAGTGGTCCCCCGACGACATGGCACGGGCGCGTGAGCTGATCTGCGACCTGGTGATCGTCATCCGCGGGTTGCTGATCGAGCACGAGCGCCAGACCTGTGGTGACTGCCGGATCTGCGCGGCCGCATGGCCCTGCCCGGTGGTGACGACCATCCATGCCTTCGTGAAGGACCCGCACCGCCAGTTCGTCGCGCTCGTCATGCGGTCACGCGACGATCTGTGATCGGCGCGCGCCTGGCCGTGCGGGTGATCCGGCCGGTCGGGCTCGGGCGGCGGCGTGTGCTCATCGGAACGGGTGGGGTGCGGGACTAGGCTCGTCGGGTGTCGCTGTCGGTGTGGTTCGTGATTGCCGGGCTGGCTGCTGTCGCGGGTACGGCGCTGCTGGCCGTCGACTACCGGCGCCGTACCGCCCACCAGCGGGAACGGCGTCGCTGGGCGGCGCTGCGCGGGTGGCGGTTCGTGCTGTCCGACCCGGTGCTGGCCGATCGATGGCGCCACGGCGCGATCGCTCGGGGTGGCGCGGGGATGGCCCGGGATCTGGTGTTCGGCAGCCTGTTCACCCCGCTCGGACGGCGGTGGGTGCGGGTTTTCGACCACGAGCAGGGCGGCCAGGTCTCCAGCGTGGTGGTCGCGGTGCAACGGCGACTCCACGCCGGTGATCTGGTGGTGGAGCTGTGGCAGCCAGACCAGCCCTTACCGCACGACCCCGGCCTGGTGATGGTGAGTTCCGTGGGTGAGCGGATCGCCGTCGTGTCCGATCCGGCCCGGGCTCGGGCAATGATCACCCCCGAACTGGTCTTCGCCTGCAACGCGGTAGGCGAGGACATTCCGGTCGCCTGGCTGGAGCAGAGCTGGGTGCTGGCCGCGGCGCCGGCCACCGCTACGCCCACCCGGCTGGAGCGGCTGCTGCGCGCCCTCGACGAGATCGCCGAACTGCTCGATGCCGACGACACCGACTCCGGCACCCGCTCTGACGTCGATGACATCGATGAGAGCTCCGATCCGTCAAATCTCGCGGACATCCCGACGGCACGCGGCACCGGTCAGGCGAGCACCCTGTATTGATGACACAGGGTGATGGCACGGCGTGATGGCAGTGCCGATCGGCGCGATCGCGGTGTCGGCGCGGTCGCTCGCGCCGGACCTGGCCCGGGGTGCGATGCTGCTGCTGATCGCGCTGGCGAACGCGCACGTGTACCTGTACGGGCACCCCACCGGCGTGCGTGGCTACCCGATCCCGGAGTCGATCGGCGATCGGGTGGTCGTACTACTGCAGATGACCTTTGTGGACGGCCGCGCGTACCCGATGTTCGCGTTCTTGTTCGGCTACGGCATCGTCCAGTTGTTGCGGCGGCACACCAGCAAGGGTATCGACGCGGTGACGGTCCGCGCGCTCGTCCGCCGGCGAGGCGTCTGGATGGTCCTCTTCGGATTCCTGCATGCGCTGCTGCTCTTCTCCGGAGACATCATCGGTGCCTATGGGCTACTCGCGGTCCTGCTGGCCGGCTTGCTGATCCGGGCCAGCGACCGGAAGTTGCTGATCCTGGTCGCGCTGTGGACGGTGCCGACTGCGGCGTTCGGTGCGCTGATGGGCCTACCTCAGCCCGAAGGCTCGGAGTCCTTCCTGCCGTCGATGTCCATCACCGATCCGCTGTTGGCAGCGGTGTGGCGGGTCGGGGAGTGGGTGGGGTTGACCCTGACGCTGCTGTTCATCCTGGTTCCGGCTCTGCTGCTCGGGGTGTGGGCGGCGCGGCGACGGCTACTCGACGAGCCGCAGCGCCACCAGCGGCTGCTGATCCGCGTCGCGGTGCTGGGTGTGGGGGTGGCCGCCGCCGGTGGCCTGCCGATGGCGCTGATGGCGGCCGCGTGGTGGCCGGATCGGTCGGTGATGGCGACCGTGCTCGCGGGCGTGGCGCACACCGTGACCGGTTACGCGGGCGGATTGGGTTACGCCGCGATCGCCGGGCTCATCGTGATCCGCGTCCGCAACCGGGACCGTCGCGGCCCGGTGGTGACCGCGCTGGCAGCCTGCGGGCAGCGATCGATGACCTGCTACCTGTTGCAGTCCGTGGTGTTCGTCGCGGTCTTGGCCTCCTACGGCGGTGGCCTCGGTGATCGGTTCAGTCTGGCGGCTACCGCGGTCCTGGCGACTGCGACCTGGGCGCTCACCGTGCTCCTGGCCCACGCCATGGCCCGCCGCAACTACCGAGGCCCAGCCGAGCTCTTCCTCCGCCACCTCACCTACCGCCGGTCCCCCTAGCTCTAACCGCGTTCTGGATGCAGACTGCTGTAATCAGGCCTCGAATTAATGCAGTCTGCATCCAGAACGCGGTCTGGGCGGGGCTAGCCTTCGACTGATGAGTACTGCGTTGGTTACTGGGGCTACTGCTGGGATCGGGGCGGCGTTTGCTCGCAGGCTGGCCGCTGAGGGTTACGACCTGGTGCTTGTTGCCCGTGGCCTCGGTCGTCTGCAGCAGCTGGCCGGCGAGCTGTCGCAGCGGCACGGGGTGCGCACCGAGGTGCTGCCCGCCGATCTGGCCGACGCTGTTGCGCGGGAGCGGGTCGAGCAGCGGCTGCGCGTCGGAGATCCGGTGGACCTGCTGGTGAACAATGCCGGTTTCGGGACTGCCACGGAATTCGTCGACGCCGACATCGCGGACTTGCAGGCCCAGTTGGACGTCAACGTGACCAGCGTGCTGCGGCTGACCCACGCCGCAGTGCCGGGCATGGTGAGCCGGGGGCGGGGGACGGTGATCAACGTGTCCAGCGTGTCGGCCTTCTTGCCTGGCCGTGGCTCCACCTACGGCGCGGGTAAGGCGTATGTGACGATGCTGTCCGAGGGCCTGGCGGCGTCTTTGCAGGGCACGGGGGTGCGGGTGATCGCGTTGTGCCCGGGATTCGTCCGTACCGAGTTCCATGCCCGGGCCGGCATCGACGTGGCGGGCAGCCCCTCGGCGTTCTGGCTGGATGCCGATGCCGTCGTCGTCGATTGCTTGGCCGACCTGCGGCGCGGGCGCACCATCTCGGTGCCTGGCCGGCAGTACCGGGCGCTGGTCGGGCTGGTGGATGTGCTGCCCCGCAGCCTGGTGCGCCGGATCGCCGGCCGGACCGGACGGGGCCGCACGTGACCGCCGACGCATGTGGTCCCGCGGAGGCGGCATCATGACCGCCGACGCATGTGGTCCCGCGGAGGCGGCATCGTGACCGCCGGGCTGTCGATCAGCCAGGCCCGCAGCCGGCTCGCCGAGCTGGTCCGGGAACTCGCGGTGGTGCACGGCCGGGTCACGCTGTCCTCCGGTGCGCAGGCCGACTACTACGTGGATCTGCGCCGCGCGACGCTGCACCACGAGGCCGCACCGCTGATCGGGCGGCTGGTCCGCGAGCTGACCTCCGACTGGTCCTACCGGGCCGTGGGCGGTTTGACCCTGGGCGCCGACCCGGTGGCCGCCGCGGTGCTGCACGCGCCCGGCCCACCCGTCGACGCCTTCGTGGTGCGCAAATCGGTCAAGGAGCACGGCATGCAGCGCCGTATCGAGGGCCCCGACGTCGCGGGGCGCCCGGTGCTCGCCGTCGAGGACACCTCCACCACCGGCGCCTCGGTGCTCACCGCAGTGGCGGCGCTGCGCGAGGCCGGCGCCGAGGTGGTCGGGGTGGCCACCGTGGTGGACCGCGACACCGGAGCCCGCGAGGCCGTCGAGGCTGCCGGGTTGCCCTACCGCGCGGTACTGGGTCTGAGTGACTTAGGACTGTGAGCATTGGTGCGGGCCCCACCGAGTGGGGTGAGGCGGTCGGCGTCGGCCCCTGGCCGGGCCCATGGCCCGATGACCCCCGTTACGACCCCGACCTGTTGCGCGACGGTGATCGCCGCAATGTCGTCGACGCCTACCGCTACTGGCGCCGCGACGCCGTGGTCGCCGATGTCGACGGCCGACGCCATCCGTTGCACGTCGCGATCGAGAACTTCGGCCACGACCACAACATCGGCACCGTGGTGCGCACTGCGAACGCGTTCGCCGCGGCCGAGGTGCACATCGTGGGGCGCCGCCGGTGGAACCGTCGGGGCGCCATGGTCACCGACCGCTACCAGCACCTGCGCCACCATGACGACGTCGCCGGGCTGCTCGCGCACGTCGCTGCGGAAGGCCTCACCGTGGTAGCCGTGGACAATGCTCCCGGTGCGCAACGGCTGGAGACCGCGAGCCTGCCCAGAAGCTGCCTGCTGCTGTTCGGGCAGGAAGGACCGGGTTTGACGGCCGAGGCCCGCGCGGGGGCGGCGTTGACCGTCTCGATCGTGCAGTTCGGCTCCACCCGGTCGATCAATGCCGGCGTTGCGGCGGGCATCGCCATGCATGCCTGGATCCGCCAGCATGCTGACCTCGGAGGTGCTTGGTGAGTGTGTGGGCGGCCAGGGCGGATGCTGCTGAGCGCGCGGTGCACATCCGTCACCTGCGCCCGTTGTGGGCGTTGCCGGGCACCCGGCTGGGACGGATCGGCTGGCCGATCGAGCGACCGGACACCTTCTTCGTGCGCTGGCACTACTGGTGGCAGGCGCACCTGCTGGACTGCGTGCTCGACGCCCACCGGCGGGCCCCGACCCGGCGGCGGCGCCGCACCGTCGCTGCGCTGGTCCGTGGCGTGCGGGTGCGCAACCTCACCAGCTGGGTCAACAACTACCACGACGACATCGCCTGGATGGGCCTGGCGTTGCAGCGCAGCGCGACGCTGGCCGGGGTGCGCAGACCCGGCGCCGAGGAGGCGATCACGCACCGGTTGCGGCTCGGAAAAGGCCCGAGCGGGGGCATGCGGTGGCGGGTCGGCGATGATTTCGTCAACGTCCCGGCCACCGGCCCGGCCGCGATCTTCTTCGCCCGGCGGGGCAATCTGGGCATCGCCGGGTCGTTGGCGGACTGGGTCCTGGAGCACCTGATCGACCCGGGCACCGGCCTGGTCTTCGACGGGGCCCGGGTGAATCCGGACGGGACGGTGCGCACCCTCGAGCGGCCCATCTACACCTATTGCCAGGGTGTGCTGCTCGGCGCTTGCCTCGAGCTGGGCGCCGCCACTGGTGAGCCGCGCTGGTTCGACCAGGCCGACCGGACGGTGCGCGCGGTCGCCGAGCACCTCACCGACGGCGGCGTGCTGCGCGGGCAGGGCGACGGCGATGGTGGGCTGTTCGCCGGCATCCTGGCCCGCTACCTCGCGCTGGCCGCCGACCGGCTGCCGTCCGGGGAGACCGCGGCGCGCCTGGTGCTGGAGTCTGCCGAGGCGGCCTGGGCCAACCGGATCATTGTCGACGGTGGCCCGGTGTTCGGTCCGCAGTGGACGATCCCGGCGCAGCCCCCCCGGCCGGGCCTGGCCGAGCGTGACCTGTCGGTGCAGCTGTCGGGCTGGATGCTGCTCGAGGCCGCTGCCGCGCTGTCAGATTCGCCCAGGCCGGCCTAGTCGGCAGAGATCGCGGCGGTGGCCAACAGGTCGGCCAGGGCGTGCTCGGCAGTGGCGGGGTCGGGGCATAGGGCGACCACGAGATCGCCGAAACGGACCCCGTCATCGGCGTCGACCAGTCGGGTGACTTCGGCCAGAGTCGTCGGCAGCGGCTGCGTCCCGGGAAGCGCTGGCGCATCGGGGCCGTAGGTATCGCTGCGGAGCTCGCTGGCCAGCACCCCGGGCGTCCTGGCGAGTTCGGGCGTGTCGCCGGTGAGGCGATTGAGAAGTGACGCGATGAGGCGGTGGGCGCGTTGCTCGGCGGACTTCCCAGCGGCGCGGGACAGGTAGTTGGCGAGGCGCTGGTGCGCCGCCGAGATCTCGCGCGGGTCGGGGCGGATGTACCAGAGGCGCAGCGAGGTGCGTTGGTGGTCGACTGCATCCACCGGGTGATCACGTTTGTCTTCCAGGTCGGCGCGAGCATCGTGGACCGCAGCGAGCTGCGTGATGTCACCGATGGTGTCGAAGACGTCTTGGCAGTCGCGTAGCAGGCGGTCAACGTCGGCTAGCCGACCAAGGTGAAGCAGTGGGAGGTAGTCGTTGAACCGGGTGCGGGCGATCTCGTGGGGGCTGGCGTCGCGTCGCCGCTGGGTGCTGGTGATCTCGGCGTTGAGGTCGAGCGCGTCGTCCCATCGCGTTAAAGCCACTGCGGACAAGCGGCCGATGTCGAGAACGCCCTCCCTGGCGTTCCACGGGTTCACGCGGTCGTTGTCGGCGCGCTGGTCGGGCAGGTCGGCTATCCGGGCCCGCAGCGCGGGCAATTCGACGAGGACCTGCTCATGGTGGCCGAGCAGACTGAGTATCTGCAGCCGCCGTCCTTGGTCGCTGAGTTGGGTCCAGAATCCGAACCCGGCTTGGCTGGTGTGTTCGATCTTCTGGCCGGCCAGCGTGAGAGCCTCGTCAAGCTTGCCCTGGTTACGCAGCAGAGTGACCAACTCACCGGCGGTGGTGGAGGCGATGGCGTATTCGCCGTCGGTCGTGGCCTGGTCGTAGGCGCGGCGCAGCAGGGTTTCGGCCTCACCGGGATCCACCCTCCGGACTGCGGCGCCGAGCACGACAAGGTCTTTGAGAGCGCCGGTGGCCTCGGCGATGCGCCGCAGCAAGGGAATGACAGCAAGCGAGGTGACCGGGGAGTAGCTGTCCCGGATCAAGGCGCGTTCGAGCAGGCAACTGGCGGCGTTCCAGTCATGTTGACGCAGCAGGTAACGGGCGGCGGCTAGGCTAGCCCGCACCATGTCCGGGCCGGCTTGTTGCTGCCCGATCCCGTAATCGCCGATGAGGGTCCACCAGTCGGCGAGTTGCGCGTCGACCGCGGCGGTGACCGGCTCCGGGGTCGCTGAGTGGATGGCCTCGACGATGCCGGGGTGGATCCGGTAGCGCACAACTCCGTCCGGATCGGCGGGATCATCGATCGGGTCGGTGGCGATCAGTGCGGTGCTGACCAGCGCAGCGATCCCCGACGCCAGCGGTGGTGGTTCACCGGGCTGGTCCAAGCGCCGCCACAGGGCAGTCCAGGTCACGCTGACGACGGCCGTGCACCGGTCGGTCTCCTCGAGCCGGCATAGCGCTTGCAACAGCAGCCGCGCCGGGGTGGGCAGCGTCGCGGCGACGGTGACGGTCCACGTGGTGAAGATCTGCAGCAACTGCTCGGCGTCCAGCCTGGTGTCGCCCTCGGTGAGAAACGCCGCCAGCGCCGCCCCGTCCCCTGCTGCTTCGACCTCAGCCAGCTGGTAGGCCAGCCGGGGCAGGTCGGCTGCGGCCGCGTCGGCGAGCTCCAGCAGCGTGGGATGGCCCTGGGCCAGAGTGAGCACATAGCGGCCCAGCGCCACGGTGTGCAGCAATGCACGCAGGTTGGGCAGCCTCCGGACCAGCCATAGGGACTCGTCCCGGGACAGCGCGGGCACCGGCCGGATCAACACCGAGTCGGGATTCAACCCAGCCGGCACGATTCGGCTGGTCAGGATCACCCGCGACGGCCCCTGATGGCCGGTGAGCGCGCCGATCAGCGGCGCCCAGCGAAGATCGCGCCACGTGCCATCCGGCGTGAGCAAGGTTTCGAGATTGTCCAGGACCAGCAGCAGGCCCGCGTCGGCGAAGACGGCGGTGAGGGTGGGCAGGAAATTCTTCAGACGCTCCGGGGTGGCTATCTTGTCGACCATCGCGAACCCGTCATTCCCCAGCTGCGCCTCCAGCGCCATCGCCAGCAGGCGCAGCGCATCGCCGAACTGGTCCGGATCGGTAGGCGCGGACCAGAACGCCAACGCGACGAAGCGGCGCTGGTGGCGGTAGGCGAGCTCCACCGCGCAGGTGGTCTTGCCCGCGCCGGCCATCCCATGAAACACCACCGCGGTACGCCCAGAGGCCGGGGCCAACGCGGTACTGGCCGCAGTCATCACCGCGGCACGGCCGACAAACCGCGTCGGCTCGGCCGGGAACCGGGCCATCGCCTCGACAGTGGGGTAAGCGACCGGCTTTTCGACCGGAGGGGCCGGGGACAGCTCGACCGCTGACACCCGCGGCCTGTTCAGCCTATTTACCCGTGCCAGGAATAGCGCAAGCAGAATCGCCACCAGGACCCAGGTGAGGAACCCGAGCACGATCACGGCGGTCGTGGTCACCGGAGCCTCCAAAGGGGTGCGGAGAGCCGCCGATAGCCCTACCCGGGAAGGCCAGCGTAGCCCCACCTGCCAGATCGACCCGCAGGCCGAGGTTACACATCATCACGAACACCGCCCCACCAGAACTACTATCGGTGCTTGAACATGTCATAGGAATGAATCGCAAGGGATCGCCAGATGTGACAAGGGCCAGGGTCGATCACTCGAACGGCGTAGTGCGTTCATGTTCGTGTTTGTGATGGTATGCCTTTCGTTCGACCGCTACGTCAGTTATGGCTACTGCGGGAACATAGCTCCTCACACAGGGTCATCGTCACAGTGGCGTCGTGCGGCTCTCCGGGTGGCTGCTGCTCGAGGCCGCGGCTGCGCTGTCAGATTCGCCCGGGCCGAGCCGCCCGGGCTAGGCTGACCGGCCGTGATCGATCTCAAGGTGCTGCGGGAGGATCCCGACCGGGTGCGCGCCTCGCAGCGTGCCCGCGGGGAGGACGAGGCTGCCGTCGACGCGCTGATCGCCGCCGACGAGCGTCGCCGCAAGGCCGTTGCTGCCGCCGACTCATTGCGCGCTGAGCAGAAGGTGCTGGGCAAGCAGGTCGGCCGGGCGCGCGGTGCCGAGCGCGACGAGCTGCTCGCGCACGCCAAAAAGCTAGCTGCCGACGTCAAACTCGCCGAAGCCGAGCAGACGGGCGCCGAGGAGGAGATCGAGTCCGCGCACCGGGCGGTGTCCAACCTGGTCGTCGACGGGGTCCCCGCCGGCGGGGAGGACGACTACGTCGTGCTCAAGCATGTCGGGCAGCCGCCCGAGCTGGGTTTCGAGCCGCGCGATCATCTGGAGCTGGGCACCGCTCTTGGACTGCTTGATATGGAGCGTGGCGCGAAGGTCTCCGGGGCCCGGTTCTCCTTCCTCACCGGCCTGGGCGCGCAGCTTCAGCTCGGGCTGCTGCAGCTGGCCGCGGCGCAGGCCGTCGCGTCCGGCTTCACCCTGATGATCCCGCCGGTACTGGTCCGTCCGGAGATCATGGATGGGACCGGGTTCCTCGGCGCGCACGCCGCTGAGGTGTACCGGCTGCGCGACGACGACCTCTACCTGGTGGGGACCTCCGAGGTGGCGCTGGCCGGGTACCACGCCGCTGAGATCATCGACCTGTCCGGTGGGCCGTTGCGTTACGCCGGCTGGTCGTCTTGTTTCCGCCGCGAGGCCGGTTCGTATGGCAAGGACACCCGCGGCATCATCCGGGTGCACCAGTTCGACAAGGTCGAGATGTTCGTCTACACCCGCCCCGAAGACGCCGGCGCCGAGCATGAACGGCTGCTGGCCTGGGAGGAGCAGATGCTCGCCGCGATCGAGGTGCCCTACCGGGTGATCGACGTCGCGGCGGGGGACCTGGGCAGCTCGGCGGCGCGCAAGTTCGACTGCGAGGCCTGGCTGCCATCCCAGCGGGCCTACCGCGAGCTGACCTCCGCCTCGAACTGCACCACCTTCCAGGCCCGCAGGTTGGGCATCCGGTACCGCGACGCCGACGGGCGCCCTCAGGTCGCGGCCACTCTCAACGGCACGCTGGCCACCACCCGGTGGATCGTCGCCATCCTGGAGAACCACCAGCAGGCGGACGGTTCGGTGCGGGTTCCCGCGGCACTGCGATCCGCGGTGGGCGGCACCGAGCTGATCACGCCTAGCTGAGGTGCATCGGCGGCCAATACGGTTACCTGGTGGCCGCGACCGGCGTGCCGATCACCGACAGCCTGATCCGACTGCTGGCACTAGCCCAGAAACTGCGGCTAGCGGGGTCCCTGGATCCAGGCGATGAGCTCAGCCAATCCGTCGGTGGCCCGTGCGTCCCGGGCGGCTACGGTGTGCAGCGTCTCGTGCACCCCGGGGTGGTATCGCACCCATTGCGGGGACGCGGCTCGTGCCCGGCGCACGGCGTCGAGGCAGCGCGCACGGTCGCCATGGAGCAGGTAGGCCCGCGCGAGGTCAGTCCACCAGGAAGCGTTGCGGTTGCGGTCGGTCGGGCGGCTGGGCAGGGGGGTTGTGTTGACTTCCCGAGCTCGTGTCAGCGCGGTGGTGCCGTCCTGAGCCTCCATGGCCACGGCCATCCAGTGCATGTCGGCGTTGAGGCCACTGGCGATGATGTTGGGGTAGGGGTGGGCGGGTAGTTGACGTGCCCGGGTGCGAGCGCGGGCCTCGGTCACCAGCTCGTCTGCGGTGTCGCGGTCGCCCTGGCGGGCTCGCACCACCGCCTGCCGAAGTTGCAGCTGCACCCGTACTGCCTCGGCCCGTGGATCGGACAGGTCCGCGATGCTGGATTCGGCGCGCCGCAGCGAGCTGGCGGCCGAGTCGAAGCGGCCCCAGCGGATCTGCAGCTGCGACCGCCGGAAGGCGGCAACCGCGGGGCGCAGCGGGTCGCCGGAGGCGGAGGCCGCGGCCAGATGCCGTTCGACGGCGATCCCGACCACATCGGTGCAGCCGTAGCGGCCGACGGCGGCCTGGACCGCCGAGTAGGTGTCGGCCAGCAACGCGTGGGCTCGCTCCGCGTGCTCGGTGCCAGGCGTGGTATCGCGGACGTGGACGTACAGGTGGCGCAGCAGCTCCGGCAGCACCAGGCTCATCCGGTCGTAGCGGCCGCTTCGCCACCACCGCTCGGTATCCGCGAACATCGATTCCAGCTCGACAAGGGAGTGCGCCGCGCCCGGCAGCTGCGGATCGTCGCAGGCGTCGATCGCCGCCCGCAACGCTGCCGCTGCGGTGGGGTTGCCGTCCTGGTGATGACGGTGCACTTGATCTTGATCGAGGAGCCAGCCCAGTTCCAGGCCCAGCGTGCGGGCGACGGCGGTGGTGAAGGCGTGGCTGGCCGGAACCCGGCCCTGCTCGACCGCCTTGACCAGCGACAAGGAGAAACTGATCGCCCCCGCCAACTGCTCTTGAGTGCGGCCCCTCTCCCGCCGGGCCTGCGCGACACGCGCCCCGATGTGCGCAGTACTCATGGTGCTCCTCCCACAGGTGGGATCTGCGGAACGCTGGGCCCACCATACGGATGGAGCGCCTTTATCCTTTCCTTGTCCCTCCCCGTCGTGACAGTGCAGCCACGGTACGTGGCGAGATCGCCAGTCCAAGGATCTGGACGCGTGGGTGTGTTGAGCTGCGCGTGGGAGTTTCAGCGTGTGAAGCAAGCGGGACTCAGGATGTGAGATGACCGAAGAAACCAGCACTGTCACTGACCTCGCAGCCGAGCTTCGCGGCAAGCTGGTCGATGAGCTGTGCGAGTGGGAGCCGTTCCGCGTCGCTACGGTCGAGAACGCCATGCGTACCGTGCCGCGACACGTGTTTCTGCCCGGGACCCCCGTCGAGGAGGCGTACTCCCACGGCAATGTCGTGACGCATCGGGGTTCGGAGGGTGTGGCTGTCAGCTCGGCGTCGGCGGCGGGGACGGTAGCCGGGATGCTGCAGCAGTTGGAGGTGCGTCCGGGGGACCGAGTGCTAGAAATCGGTGCCGGCACCGGTTACAACGCGGCGCTGCTGGCCCGCCTTGCCGGCCCGGAGGGGGAGGTGACCACGGTCGACATCGACACAGATGTGGCCGAGGGCGCGCGGCGGAACCTGAACGCCGCCGGGTACGGAGGGGTGCAGGTGATCTGCGGCGACGGCGAGGACGGTTATCCGGCTGCCGCGCCCTTTGACCGGATTATCGTAACCGCGGGTGCGTGGGACATACCGCCGACGTGGCTGGAGCAACTTGCCCCGGCTGGGCGGATCGTCGTCCCGCTGCGCATTTGGGGCCTGAGCCGGTCGGTCGCCCTGGAACGCTACGGCCCGTGCTGGCGAAGCGTATCGGTGGAGAACTGCGGGTTCATTCCGCTGCGCGGCGCTGGTCATCAGCCGGAGCGCAACATCCGGCTGGACGAGGACGGCAAGCTGATCCTGCGGGTCGATGATGGGCAGCCCGCCGACGTCGATGCGCTGCGCCGCGCTCTCGGTGGGATCCCAGCGCAGCTGTGGACGCGAGTGATGGTCACCAGCCAGGAAAAGGCGACGGGCTTCGGGGACCTGGACTACTTCCTGGCCGCCCCGTATGGCCTGTGCCGGCTGCTGATCCGCTCCCCTGATCATGGGCTCGTCGCCCCCGCGCTCGCTTACGGGAGCATGGCGTTGCTGGACGGCGAGACCCTCGCCTACCTGACGAAGCGCCCAGAAGGCGAGGCCAGCTGGTACGAGCTGGGGGTGTGCGCGTATGGCACTGCCGGCGAGAAGCTGGCCAGCCGAGCCGCCGAACAGATCCGTGCCTGGGACACCGGCCGAACACTGACCACGCGGATCGAGGTCTACCCGTCCGGTGCGCCAGCTCCATTCCCGGGCACCGGCACGCTCCTGACGGCCGCTAAGCGTCACGTCCGGGTGATCGTCCGGGCCGTGTCCCCAAATGAATGAGAACCATCAACGGAATGGAGAGAAACCATGCCCCCCGACACCGCTGCCGCCCTCGAGACCGCGATCGTCGACTTGTTCACCCTCGACCGGCGCGTGGAACCCACCGAGGACCTGACGGGCTATCCGTGCTCCGGCGGCTGCACAGACAACGGTTGTTCCCGACCTTCCACCTGCTGATAGCCCACCGCAGGGTACTAATTCCGGCCATTGAGAACTCTTGCCTCCAAGCCGGTCACCTGACACCTCGGCAGGAACCCATGGCACGCTCTCCGTTCTCTGGCCGTTCGGCTTTTCCGGTTCTGGCCCGTATCCCGCTGCTGCCCGCTGCCGACTCCCGGGAGACAGTCCCGGGGGCGGACGCGCTGTTAGCGGAGGGAGTGTTCCTGGCCTCCCGCCAGGTCGACCGCGAGGCGGGCCTCCCTGGGAGCGATCGCAGTCGAATAGCTGTCACACGCCGCGGCTATGAGATCCGGGCACAGTGGCGGCCGGTCCCGCACATGGTCTTCGCCGGTGTCGCCCTCGCCCGGTTCACCGGCCAGGGCGAAACCCCAAGCTTGCGACTGGGTGCCGAGCACCGTGCCCGCACCAACCCGAGCGCCGCGTGGCTGGCGGCTGTGCGCGATCAGATCCTGACCGATTCGGCTGCGCTGTCAGCGCTGACGCTCACCACTAGCAACCTGGTCACTCGTCGCGGCCCGCGCCTGGAACACGAGCGGCCGGCCAGCAGCGACGCCAGGCCACAGCACGTGTCGGTCCGGGCTACGGAGGCCACCACGCTCATCATGAGCCTCTGCGCAACCGGGGCGACCGCCAGCCAAATACACGCGAAGGCCGCCGAGCGCTGGAAGGTCCCCGGACCGGCCGTCCGCGCCATGCTCACCGAACTGGCCCGAGACGGGTTCCTGCTGACCGACCTGCTGCCTGGTGACGTCACCGTTGACCCGCTCGGGTATCTGGTTGACAAGCTTGCCCCAGGCCATCGGCTGCGGGCGTCTTTGGCCAGGCTGCGCAGATTGCTGGCGGACGCCGACTGGTACCGCCCCGGCGATCCGGTCCGGCTGGACAAGCTGAGGGATGCCAGGAACCTGGCTGATCAGATCAGCTTCTGCGAACGACCCCTGACCGCCGACGCCGCCGCTGACGCCCACGTCGTGCTGCCCGCCGCGATGGCCGGTGAGGCAGCCACGGCGGCGGGCGTGCTGTGGCGGGTCGGTTGCGGGCAGGGGCCGCTGACCCGCTACCAAGAACGGTTCCTGGAACGCTACGGCACACAGCGGTACGTCCCGCTGCTGGACGTCACCGACCCGGCCATCGGCCTCGGCATCGACGCGGTCTCCTCCGATCTTGACCTGGCTGACCTGCCGGACCGGCGGACTAGGGTACTTGCCTCGCTGATCGGCCGCGCCACCGCGAATGGCGGCGTCGAGGTCGTGCTCGATGACGCCGATATCACTGAACTGGCGGACAATCAGCCCGGCCTTTCGCCGCCCCGCACGGCAGAGATGTGCGTCCGGGTCATCGCCGCCACCTCGGAGGATCTGGCCGCTGGGCGGCTGCGGCTGGCCGTGTGCCCCGGCGGGTCTCCAGACGCCGGAACAGCGCTTGGCCGGTTCACCGGGCTTCTCCACGTTGCTGGGGAGGACCGCGACGACGACGCAGGGCTGGTTGCGGAGGTCGTCGCGCGTCCCCGTGTCGCGGAAGGCATGACGCTGGCTCCGCCGACCAGGCTCGCGCCGCAGCGTATCCCGGTGGGAGTGCCTGCCGAGCCAGGCGATTTGCTGCTCGATGACCTGTTGCTGGTCTCCGACGGCCACCGCCTGATCTTGTGGTCGTCCAGCCAGGACCGGCAGGTCATCCCCGTCCTGTACTCGCGACTGACGTCCCACCTGCTACCACCGCTCGCCCGGTTCCTGCAGCTCGTAGGCCGCACGGGCTGCCGCCCGCTGCACGGCTGGTCGTGGGAGCCAGCCGGCGGCGGCCCGTTCACCCCTCGCGTCCGGTACCGGCGGACCATCCTCGCCCCGGCCCGGTGGGTCCTGCCGCCGACGCTGACCCGTGCTACACACGACCGTGCCGCCTGGCCTGATGTCCTGAAATGGTGGCGGGCCGAGACGGTCCCAGCCCCGCCCAACCTCATCGTCGTTGACGATGGCGACCGCTCCCTGCCGCTCGACTTGGATCAGGCCGATGACCGAGAGCTGCTGCGCCGCTACGCCGGCCGTGGCGTGACGGCGGTGACCGAGCCTCCCGGCGGTCCGGACGCCATCCAGGCCGTCCTGCCCGGCCCCGCTGGCCGACACCTCCTAGAACTGGTCGTACCGCTGGCGCGGCGGGAGACTGTGCCACCACCGGTGCGCCGCGCCGCAGTGCGCGCCCGCGACACAGGCCTGTACCTGCCCGGCGGGCGGTGGCTGTCCCTGGCGATCCGCACCCCCGCCTGCGAACTACTCCTACCCAGCCTCGCCACCCACGCCGACGACCTGGCCGAGCACTACGACACCTGGTTCTGGCTGCGCTACCACACCCCCGAACACGGGCCGCACATCCGCGCCCGCTTCCGCGGCGACCCCGCCACCCTCGGCAGCCGGGTCCTGCCCGCCCTCTCCGCATGGTGTCAGGAGATGATCCGGCAACGGCTGTCGGGCGGATTCACCGTGGAACCGTATGACCAGGAAATCGAACGCTACGGCGGACCCGCCGCGATCGGCGCCGCCGAGCATGTCTTCGCCGCCGACAGCTCACTCGCACTGGCGATCCTGGCAAGCGTCAGCGACAACGATCAGAGGTTGATCATTGCCACACTGTCGGCCGCCGCCATCGCCCGCCCCATGACCGACGCCTACCAGGCGGCGCTGGACGGACGCCATGTCGACCGCACCGCCCGCCGCCACATGATGGACCTGCGCCCGCAGGTACGGGCGACGCGGGGTCAGGTCATCGCCGGCCCTGACCTCGGCGTAATCCGCCCGGCCTGGAGCGTCCGGCGCGACGCGCTTGCCATCTACCGAGAACTCCTCGATCCTGCGCGGCGGGCCGATTGCACGTCGACACTGATCCACATGCACCTCAACCGGCTGCTCGGTGACATGCGGTCCGAACGGATGGTCCGGGCGCTGACCGCTGACCTCCTCGCAACCCCGTCATGACCAGCGTCAGCCGACAGCAAGCGCTGGCGACCGCCGAACGGCTGCTGAACACCGAGGATATCCTTGCCGCCGTCCCAGCCGGCGGATTCCTGAACGGGCTGGCGGGTACCGCGCTGCTGCATGCCCGCCTAGCCGCCGTGGACCCCGTGTTCGCGCAGGCAGCGGTCCACCACTGGGCTGCGGCCGCCCAGAACCCAGGTCCCCACCGTGGAGCTGCGGGCATCTTCAGCAGCCCCGGAGGTCTGGCGGCATCGCTCATCATCGGGTCGGCGTACCTGCCTGACCCCGACTCACAACGAGCCGTGACCGCACGGGCCGTCCGCTGGCTGGCCGCTCGTGCCGTCGACCTCGAACATGGCCGCAAAGAACACCTACGGGCCGGTGGTGTGGGCACGCCGTGGCCGATATATGACGCGATCAACGGCCTGGCTGGTGTCGGCAGAGTCCTACTCGCAGCGCTCACCGCTGGATACGACACGGCCGAGTCCGGGCTCCTGGCAGCCCTGCGGACCCTCACCGCGATGATCGACACTCAGCACCGCAGAAGGCCCGGCTGGTGGCTACCCGCCGGTGAGCATTCCTCAGCGGTGACCGTCCACCCGTCCGGGGCGGCAACCACAGGAATGGCACACGGCATTGCCGGTCCCGTCTCCCTGCTCGCGACGGCACACGCGGCCGGATGGTCCGTCGCTGGGCAGCGCGCAGCGATCCAGAGCGCGGCACACTGGCTGCTGCGCTGGCGCACGGACACCGCGCACAGCTGGGCGCCCTATGTCACGGGTGACGAACTCGATAGCGACACCGCAGCACCGACCGCCGGACGACGCGACGCCTGGTGCTACGGCGCGCCCGGAATCGGCCGCGCCCTCATACTCGCCGGCAGCGCGCTCGCAGATCCCCGGCTGACCACGGTCGGTGAAGCCGCCATCGCATCCCTCTCCGACCGCCCCGCGGGTCTTTGGGACACGGAAGGACCGACCTTGTGTCACGGATACGCCGGAGTCCTGCAGAGCGCCACTACCAGCCAAGGTGGCACCGGCGACAGCGCAGCAACCGCCGTCACCGAAGCATTCAACCCACAGCTCACCTTGGCCTTCCAGCACCTTCACAACGCCTTGCCGTCCGATGAACCCGGCCTGCTCACCGGATCAGCCGGCGTCGCCCTCGCCCTCGCAGATCATGGACAGCTCCCAGAGCCACCGGTCCCCGCCCGATGGGACTCCCTGTTGCTTCTCTCCTGATTTCGAGGCGGTCCTCAACCGCCAGCACGGACTCGGCAGGAAAAGGGCCGGCACAGCCGGCACCTCGCCGGACGGCTTACCTCGGTCATCGCGACCGTCGGAGCCGCCCGTGACTGGTGCTTCGTCAACGGCCAAGCCGACGAGCCGATCGTTGTCGGTGACCTGCTGGAACGGTACCCGCGCACCATGCTGAAGGTCGTCACGCACCCCAGGATTCTTGGACTCGCCGAGTCGATCATGGGTCCGTTCGTGCAACTCGATAGCCTCGTTCTACACGCGAGCCAGCCGCGGCCCGAGCACGAACGAGGGCAGGCGGTCTGCTGGCATCGAGATCGGTTCGGCTCGTTCCCGGTCGGGCTCTACACCCGTCCCTTGGCGTTGATCTACTTCGTGTATTTGCAGGACATGAACGAGGAGACCGGCCCGTTGAGGGTGATCCCGGGAAGTCATCGCCAACCCATCGAGATCACGCCGGCTGACCTGACGCATCCACAGCACGATGAGGTTCTCGTCGCGAGCATGTCGGGCGATGTGATCGTGATCCACAACAACCTGCTCCATTCCGGGACACACAGCGTGGCCGACGTGGAGCGGCAGTTCCTCGGCCTGAGCTACGCACTGTCGTGCCTGGGCTCTCGGCACGACAGCTTCGACGGGCCCAACTGCCGAGCCCTGCTGGCGACCGCCTGTCGCATGCATGACCGCCGCTTGATGCGTCTGCTCGGCCGGGACGAGCAGATCGACGCGCGGCAGAACACCGGCTGTACCATGCCGCCGCCGGCCGATTGGGAGCAGTGGTGCACCGAAGACGACGCCTACGCCAAAGAGGCCGAGGTGGTCAGGCGTCAAGTGACCGAGGTCTGGGAGCGGCTGGGGTGACCTGGTATCGCGACAAGCCACCCGAAGAAATACGGGCCAGTGCGCTGGACGTGATCGCGAAGAAGCAACGGGAAGGATGCGGGCCGTGCGTGGATGCCTATGTTGATCTCGCTCGCCGGCATGGCTCGACGGACGAGCAGGTCGCGCGGGCGCTCGGCCGGGCCAGCGACACCGAGCCAAGGTCGCAGGGGTAGGCATGTAGCCAACCGATAGGCTTGGTAGCCAGACACCTTCGAGCAGCCCATCACGCATACTGAGGAACCCATGGCAACCGATCTCGCCGGCGCAACGCCACGCGTCCTCTCCGGTATCACCGCGACCGGCAAGCTCACCATCGGCAACTACATCGGCGCGTTGAGCGTGTGGGCCCAGGAGCAAGATCGGTTCGAGAATTTCTTCTTCATCGCCGACCTGCACGCACTGACCATCCCGGAGAACATCCGCGCCGATCACCTCCGCGAGCGCATCAAGGAGATCGTCGCGCTGTATCTGGCGTGCGGGCTGGACGTCTCCAAGTCGGTGTTGTTTCTCCAGTCGCGGGTACCCGCACACGCGTCCCTGGCATGGATTCTCGACTGCGTGACGCCGGTCAGTTGGCTGGAACGGATGACTCAGTACAAGACCAAGTCCGACCGGGACAACCCGAGCGCGGGCCTGTTGACCTACCCGGCGTTGATGGCCGCCGACATTTTGCTGTACAGGGCCGACTACGTGCCTGTCGGCGATGATCAACGACAGCATATCGAGATCACCCGCGATATTGCGCAGCGTTTCAACGGCTTGTTCGGTGAGGCATTCGTCATTCCTGAGGCCATGATCCGAAAAACTGGGGCGCGGATCATGGGACTGGACGATCCCACTGCCAAGATGAGTAAGAGCCTTGCCGAAACACGCGAGGGCCACGCGATAGGACTGCTCGATCCCCCGAGCAAGATCCGTAAAGCGGTAATGCGAGCTGTCACCGACTCCGGCACCGAGGTCCGCGCAGACAACATCAGCCCCGGTATCGAGAACCTGCTCGTCCTGTTCGAAGTGCTCACCGGCAACAGCCGGCACGAATCATTGGGACAGTTCGAAGGCAGGGGATACGGCGTGCTCAAGAAGGCCGTAGCCGAGGTCGCCATAGAACTGGTAACCGCGATCCAGGAGAAGTACAACGAGATACGCGCCGACGAGGCTTACCTTGACAAGACCCTCGCGGCGGGAGCCGAAAAGGCAGCAGTCGTCGCCGACGAGACACTAGAGACCGCCCTGCGGCTCACCGGGCTGGCGTAGGTAACCGTACCAATGGGGGAGGGCGCCTTGTCCTCGCGCGGGATCCCGCGCCTCTCCATTAGTGCGGGCCCTCGTCCGCTCGCCGGGTGCCGTGGGTCAACGGCGTAGCTCACGAATAGGCTGGTGAGGCTCTCGACCTGCGAGAAGTAGTCCGAGTGGGTCATCGATCACACCGTCGAACCGCTGTCACCAATCGGGTTCGCCGGTTCTCGGCGTTCACGGGTGCACGGTGCCTCCGGGCCTTCTCCGGATGGAGTAGGTGGTGATCATGGCTGACACCGATGACGTGGGCGTTCTCGCACGAAGGTGGATGTGCCTTCTCCATAGGTGGAGGCCGTCGGGCGGTCCGGACGCGCTTGCGGGACCGCCTCGGGTGGGGCGGCGGTTTCGGGTTGTTGTGGTGTGTCCGGTTTGCTGTGGTGGTCGTGCCGAATGGTCCGCCTTCGTCGCCGGAGCGGCCGACGGCGAGTTCGACTTCTCCGACCAACTCGCCTCCGCAACGAACTGACCAGGACACCTTCGGAGCGCGCTGGCCCGGGAGGGAGACTGAGCATGGCCGCGGCAACTCACCACACAGGCGAACACTTGTGAGCAGGCCACCGATCGCTACAGCCACCTCGGCCAGGCCGACCCGGCCCTGGATGCCAACCGCCGACGGCGCGGTTGCCCAACGCCAGCGGGCTGGAGGTATCGGCGGCATGCCGCTGATCCGATAATACCTGCGCAGGTCAGGGACCTCAGAGCCGAACGCGCGATGGGGGCGGGGCACGCGGGAAACGTAGGGTCGAGGTATGCAGAGGCCCCGGCTGGTCGCATCGGACGTTGACGGCACGTTGCTGGATCCGACCGATCGGATCTCCGAGCGCACCCGGGCCGCGGTGCATCGGGTGCTTGCCGCTGGCGTTCCTTTCGTGCTCGTCACCGGCCGACCACCGCGGTGGATCCCGCCGATCGTCGAGCAACTCGGGCATGCCGGGTATGCGGTGTGCGCCAACGGCGCGGTGCTCTATAACGCCGCGACCGACCGGGTCAGCTACTCGGTGACCCTGGATCCGCTGCAGCTGCGGGACGCGGTGAACGTGGTGACGACCGCACTACCGGGCGCCAAGCTCGCCGTTGAGCTGCCCACCGGCAGTGCCCTGCGCAACGGCTTCGACGAGTTCCTCGCCGAGCCGGGCTACACCCACCCCTGGCCCGGCGGGGATTCCGTGCCCGCGCCGCGCGACGTGCTCCTGGGCCGACCCGCGGTCAAGCTGCTCGTCCGCCAGCCGGATGCGCGCAGCGATGTGATGGCCGCTGCGGTCCGCGAGATCGTCAGTGCCCAACTCGGAGCCCCGGTGCACGTCACCTTCTCCACCGGCCATGGTCTCATCGAGATCTCCGCGCCCGGCGTCACCAAGGGCAGCGGCCTGGCCCGGCTGGCCGGCGAGCTGGGGATCGCGTCGGCCGAGGTGGTGGCCGTGGGTGATATGCCCAACGACCTGCCGATGCTGCAATGGGCGGGGCACGGGGTGGCGATGGCCAACGCCCATCCCGCCGTGCTCGAGTCAGCCGACGAGATCACGGCGCCGAACTCGCAGGACGGCCTTGCGCTGGTCCTGGAAAGGTGGTTCTGACCGGCGCCCCACTCCTCCCCGAGTTGGGCGCCGGTACCAGGTTTACCGGCTAGAAGGTCGAACTTCCCTTCAGCCTCGCTATGGGGGTGTCGCGATCGTCGAGGCTCCGCCGCTTGTAGCCCCCGTAGGGAGGTCCGTAACCGTATCGGTAGTAATGACCCCCGTGGTAGCGGTCACCCCTGCCGCGATAGCGGCCAAATATGAATATCTCCGTGATCCTCATACGATCCCCCTTATCTCTTCCCGGGAACTTCGCTTCCCAGGCAGGCACTGGATGCGTCCCCTCGTTCACGAATGCCGGCAGCACAGCAATACGGCCTGAAGCAGCCGACGCAGTCAGTGGTACTACGAACTCCCCCCGTTCGCAACTGCTGTTACAGCGGGTGCCTGTTCGTGAGCGCTGGGTAACGTCTACCCTCCGCCACAGGCCAGCATGAGCGGCCGGTGAGAGTGTGCTATGGGTGGCGTCCCGTTTCGCGACGATGTCGCCGACGCTGGGCCACCGCCCCGATGGGCACCCGACGTAAAATTTTCCGCCTGCTGCTCACCCCTTACAGTTGTCTCGCGGAACACGCGAGCTGCTTGATCATTGCGTTGTAGACCGGCGCGCGGGAGAATGGTCGGATCTGACCAACCGTCCGGTAACCCCACGATAGGTACGCCCGTTGCGGTGCTGGCGCTTCTGGGCGGACCAGTAGGGTGATCCGTTCCTCGGATAGCCCGGCGATCAAGTGAGTATGTAGTAGGCGTCCGATACCTTTTCGCCGGTAGGGGTGCCGCACTGCTAGTTCGATGATCGCAAATGTGCGTCCGGGATACTCGGTGGTAATATCTTCGGACAGCGGCATGAGGGCGCCGTTCCACCATTTCGCTCGTGCTCGAAGCTGAACGCCGAAAGCAAACCCGATGGGCTCGTCTGCTCGGCGTGCGATCACGAGACGGAAGTTGCGCTGATCGATTGTCCGGTGCCACCCGGAAGCGAACTCCTCCACCTCCGATGGTCCCTCGTTGTAAGGCGGCTCTGCGTATATCTCGGCGTAAAGATCACGCACTGTACCGCCCTGGCCAAGGCTTGTGTCTGTGCCGTAGATAGTCAACGTGAGCTGGTCTACACCAGCCTCAGTATAGCCACTCATATTACGGCGGGGAGTATGCGGCGGGCGGCGGTCGCGAAGGTTTTCGCCGGGGGATAATTCTGTTCTCCGAGCAGGTCAACAGTACGGTGCAGGTTCGAGACAGCCAGACCAGATCCCCGGACCGCATACAGTCCTTGGAGAGCCTCAGTCGTGACACTGATAGCTTCGTCGAGTTGCCCACGCTGGGCCAAGATCGTGGCCAAGTCAGCAGCATAGAGAGCGTGGTTACGCGGAAATGACGTGGCGTCCACATTTGCAAGAGCGGTGCGGGCGGCTACCTCGGCAGACTTTGTCTGGCGAGTGGCCAACCCAACCCTGGTTTCGTGCCAGGCCAGATCTGCCAGGCCCCAGAAATCAAGCCAGAAGGGCTCATCTCCTCGTCGCCCGTGGTCGAGCCAAGTGCGGGCCTGGCTGATAGCCGAGATAGCAGCTCGGCGATCGTCTGCTTGGGCGTGCCCGATGGCTTCCCGCGCTGACAGGAGGGACAGCAGCGAGGGATTCCCTCCCTGATCGTCGGTCGCGATTTTTCTCGCGGCCTGGATAAGCTCAACCGCTTCCCTCCCGTTACCCGCATTGCCGGCTTGCAACGCCATCGAGACCAAAGCTGTCACGCGGACGTCGGACACCTCGTATAAGTCAGCAAAATGGCACGTTTCAAGCCACCACCGGCGCGCCCTGTCCTGCGAACCTGCGTCGTATGCAAGCCAACCTGCGTGCTCCATGGTTGCGGCTGTGACCTTCTGCAATTCGCGTCCGACCGAGGGTACGTAGCTACCCTGACGAAGAGCGTCCTGAAGCCGTCGCGCCATCCCTTCGGCCATCTGGCAGACCATGCCGCCGCCGTGATGATCGTCCATCTCGAAGAGGCGACGCAAGGCCGACCAGCACTGGGTCACCTCGGCGGCATCGATCCGCCCAGGGTTGGACACGCCCTGGGGCAGCAGCGCCGTCACGGCGAGGCCTGCTGCCCCACCGAGGAATTGCCGCCGGTCCACGTCATCGAGGATAGGAGCCGTCTCCGGGGCGCTGGCGACGCCCAGGACATCGGAGGGCACCCCAAGCGAATCCGCCAGGTCGATCAGGACGGCCGTATCCCGCGCAGCCCGGCTCACCCCGCGCTCCAAACGAGAGATGGTGGCCTGGGAGTAGCCCGACCGGTCAGCAAGCTCTTGCTGGTTCCAGCCGCGGGCTTGGCGGATCAGACGGATAATCGTCCCCGTCGAGCCTGCAGCAACGGCAGCGCGACCCTGCGGTGAGATGAGGACCGCAGCGACCACGCTGGGGTCCATGACCATCTCACACCTCCCCGTAGCCCGTGCGTTTCGATCGTCGCTCAGCGTGGTGCACTGTACCGGTCATTCAGCCCCGCCACGGCCTATGCAGACTTGCATAGGCCGTAGCATTGGAGGCCACCTCAATACCACAGTCGGACCCGTGTCAACGACGACCGAGGCCACGACATCAGCGCCAAGCGCGCATCAGACCAGCTATAACTGGCTGCGTGAGGTGCTGTGCAGCGCCGCGCGGAACGAGGTGGTGTCCGGGCCCAGGCTCGACACCGTTGGGCGTCGAGCGGTTGCCGCGCTAAATGCGCTACTGACCGCTCATCCGGTGGATCGGCGGGGGCGATGCCGGTCGTGTCGGCGACCGGGGGCGTTGTGGGGGCGCGGGCGTCGAACGTGCCTGATCTATTGGACGGTGCACTACTGGCTGCTTCAGCCCGTTGAGGCGCTGCGGTTCCGTCTGGACCCCGAGTTGCAAATGCAAGTGGACGCCGCACCGCCCTCGAATGCGGTTAATCGGGCGGTGATCGATGCGCCACCGCCCAGGAGTGGGCCTGACTCGGGCGGGCCACCTACCCAGCCACTTGAGACTCCGGCCGTCCCGCCCTCGCTTCCTCCCCGAAGGTACCCCCGGGCGGGACGGCCGGACACCACTCACGGCGGGGCCGGGGATGCTCCCCCCGACGGCCCTCGGTCCCGCCGTGTTCCACCCGACAATCCATCACCGCCCGCTTACCCCGGCAGGTCGCTGCTCCTCACCGGAGGTATGACATGACAGACCGGACCGATGCCGGAGATGAGCGGCGCGAGCGGGTGCAGCCAGAGTCTGTGCCCGCGCCGGACCTGAGGCTTCCGCCGGCCACCGTGGAGCCTGACCGGGTAAGGGAAGCCGGGCGTTGTGGTGTGCCGCTGGCGGGGCTGGGCCCGGTGCCGCGCAGGACTCGGCGATGAGTGCCACGAACGGTCACCGCACCGGAGCTGCCACGGCGGTGGTCGGGGCCCGGCCGGTGGTGTTGCTGCGTTACCGACCCGGCGTGGCCGGGGAGGCTTCGCGCGTCGTGCATGTGGTGCCGCTGTCAATGGGGGGTGATATCGGCGCCGCTGGGGTTGCGCTGTGCGGGGCGTTGCTGTGCCTGGATCAGGTGGAGACGGTCACCCCCGGCCGCGGCGCGCCCTGCAATTTGTGCATGGTCAACCACCTCAACGCCAGTGCTCCGCCAGCACCAGCGGACACACCGGCCATGGCGCCACCGGCCGACGATGCTTGCAGCGACATCGGGCCGTTAGCGGCTGCGGTCTGCTACCGGGTGTGGGGCTGGCCGGTGACGCTACGCGGTAACCAGGTGTGGCTGAACCTGGAACCCGACACGGTCGCTCTGATCATGCCGGTGCGCTTGGCCGGGCAGGTGACCGAGATCCTGAACCAGCGGCGCTGCCGACCATTGGCGCTCGTCTGTCAAGGGACAGCTCGACTTCCCTGTGGGCGGACAGTTGATCTCCCTGTTGGCGGACAGCTTATTTCCCTGTCCGCGGTCAGCTGATCTCCTGTTGATCTAGGTCAAGGGGACCACCCCCCTTCCG
>JBOHGG010000045.1:0-44061 GCA_050700115.1 Pseudonocardiaceae bacterium | reverse complement strand
CATCGCAAACTTCAAGACCTGGAGAATCATGCACACCGACTACCGTCGCCCCCTTGCAACATTCGCGACAACCATCTCAGCTGTAATCGGCCTGCACTTCTACACGGCCGCCTGAATAACCCTCCAGGACTCCGGGATCGCCAATCTGAATGTCGAATTTGCGACATACTCGGAGTTGGCCCAAGGAGTCACACTCGCGGGAGATGTCCTGGGTGGCACGGCGCCCGAGCGGGCGAAGGCCTATGTTGACTACCTCAACAATAACGTCAACCTCGTGCAGTCGCGGCTCGCGAACCTGCCCGAATCTCAGCGACCCAGCGTGGTCCACATTCCCAGTTTCCCGCCCTTGACGGTCGACGGCGGCGGCTCGACCCAGGGCGGCTTGTGGATCAACACCGCCGGAGGGAGGAGTGAGTTCAGCGACCAGGAGGGCACTTACATCACGGTCAGTGCCGAGGAGCTCCTCGAACGCAATCCTGACGTCTTGGTAATCCAGGCTCCCCGCGAGGACGCCTCTGGTCAGTCCGTCGTCGCGGCGCTGGCGGAGCAGCTCCCGGTCTGGAATGAGTTGAAGGCGGTGCAGAACAACCGCGTCTACCTCAATCCACGAGGTATGTACCCGTGGGAGCGGTCCACGCCCGAGCAAGCGTTGCAGGTCCTGTGGGCAGCCAAGACCCTTCATCCGGATCTCTTCGCGGACATTGACATGCGGGCGGAAGCACGGAACTTCTACAACGAGTTTTTCAATTACAGTCCCACCGACGCTGACCTCGACGAGATTTTCCAAGTGAACCCATGACACTGCGGTCGGAACCGGTCATGCGGTTCGGCCTGCCGGGCGGGCGGGGCGAGCTCGACGCGACGAGCCCGGAGTCGAAAATCGTGCAGGCCCGCACCGCGGACGAGCTGGGGTACGACTGCCTGTGGTTCAGTGAGGAGCACTTCAGCGCCGCCGGTACTGCTGCGGCTTGGGTGCCGTCGTCACCGATCGTGCAGGCCGCCGCTGTCGCGGCCAGCACGAGCCGGGTTCGCCTGGGCTTTTCTGCCCTGTCTCTCCGGTTGCACAATCCAGTGCGGCTGGCTGAGGACATCGCCACCCTCGACGTCCTCTCCGGAGGTCGGGTGAACCTAGGGATCAGCTGGGCGGGCGGGGAGTACGCCGAGGCGTTCGGGGGTTGCGGCGGCACCGATCAGACACTCCAGCACCGCCTCGATGCCATGATCGGGTACTGGACCGGCCGCCGGATCGAGATCGAGGGCGCCGACTTTCAGCTCACTCCGGTGCCGCGGCAAGACCCGCACCCGCCGATCTACCTCACTGGGCACACCGACGAGACGATCATCTGGGCTGCGCAGCGGGGCTATGCACTCATCCAGCCCGCCATCCAATCGCCGGCGTCGCTTCGGCACTGCCTGAGACTGTTTTCCGCCCATGGTGGCGAGGTAACCAGATCCCCGGTCGAGCGGTTCTGCTTCGTCGCGGAATCAGACGCCCTGGCTCGCGAGCAAGCCTGGCCTCTGGTGGTGGAACTCGCCCAGCGGCTGCGCCGGAACGCTGCCGGCGCGGCCACGCACCCACTCACCAGCGATGACGATCTCGAACCGGAACGGTTCTACCAGGAAACCGCCATCGTGGGCGGGCCGGAGACCGTCACCAGGCGGATCGCGGCACTGCGCGCGGAGCACGGCGTGCACTACGTCAACCTTCGACCGTCCTTGTCGGGACTCTGTCCGTTATCGCTGCAGCGCATCACGGTGGCGTTGTTCGCTGCTGAGGTCATCCCTGCACTGGTAGCCCTACCCGACCGGCGGGGATTGCATGAGTGAGAGAGGTTCGATGCAGCAGCGCTCCGCGACCGAGCCGGCCCGGGTGCCGGAGCGGGCCCCCGAATCGGGCGGATCGGGGACCCCCCGTGGTATCTGGCATCGGCTGCGTGTGCAGCACGCTACCCGGCTATGGATCGTCTTGCTGGTTGTTGGTTTGCTCGTGCTAGCTGTGGTGTCGTTGGGTCTGGGGCGTTACTCGCTGGACCCGCTCACCGTGATCCGTGTCCTGGCGGGCCAATTTATCAACATTCCCGCCACCTGGCCCTTGACCGCCGAGACGGTGATTCTGGAAATCCGGCTGCCTCGGATCCTCGGCGCGCTCTTGGTCGGCGCGGCGCTGGCGTCGTCGGGGGCGGCGTATCAGACGATGTTTCGCAACCCGCTGGTCTCCCCGGAGATCCTCGGCGTGACAGCTGGCGCGGGATTCGGCGCATCGGTCAGCATCCTGCTCGGGCTCCCGCTGGGTGTGCAGCAGGTGATGGCGTTCCTGTTCGGCCTGTTGGCGGCCGTCCTCGCGCTGGCGATCGGACGGATCGTCGGCGGCATGTCGCCCATCGTTCTCGTGCTCGGCGGCATCGTTATCGGAGCGATGTTCGGGGCGCTGATCTCCACAACACAGTACTTCGCAAACCCGGAAACTACCCTACCGGCGATCACGTTCTGGCTGTTTGGCAGCCTGGGCAGAGCCACTATGGGCAGCCTGCTCTTACCTACGATCATCGTCGTGGTGTGCCTCGTGGCGATCTACGCCGTGCGCTGGCCGCTGACAGTCCTCGCGACCGGTGAGGACCAGGCACGAGCCTTAGGAATCGACCGCACGATGGTCTGGGCCATCGTAATCGGGGCCTCCACCCTGATGACGGCCACCGTTGTCAGCCTGGCCGGCATCATCGGCTGGGTCGGCCTCGTCATCCCCCACCTGGCTCGATTCACCGTTGGTCCACTGTTCAACCGCCTGCTCCCGGCCTCCACCCTCATCGGCGCGGGCTACCTGCTGGCGATCGAGGATGTCGCGCGCAGCGCTACCTCGCTCGATCTTCCGCTGGGGATCTTGACCGCACTGATCGGTGCGCCCTTCTTCGTTGCGCTGCTGGTGAAGGCGGGACGCCAGTGGCTGTGAGCCGAACGCAGCCACCATCACCTCGACCCGCAGGCCAGGGGCGACACCCGGGCAGCGTCGAGATCGCCGGGCTGTCGTTCGCCTACCCCCACAACGGGCATCGGCTCACCGACGTCTCCCTCACCGTCCACGAGACCGAGGTGTGCTGCCTGCTGGGGCCCAACGGCGCGGGTAAGACCACGCTGCTGCGCTGCCTGCTCGGCCTCCTCACACCCGAGCGCGGCACGATCCGGGTGCTCGGCACCGACATCGCCGGTCTCTCGGCCCGCCACCTCGCGCGCCTGGTCGCCTACTTGCCGCAGACCACCACAACACCGTTTCCCTTCACCGCACTCGACATCGCGGTCATGGGTCGCACACCGCATCTCCGCATCACCGATGTACCGTCCGCGGCCGACCGGCGCGCCGCGCTGGACCAGCTTGAACACCTCGGCATCGGACACCTCGCCACGCGTTCGTTCTCGCTGCTCTCCGGCGGCGAGCGACAGCTCACCCTGCTGGCGCGAGCCCTCGTCCAACAAGCACCAGTCCTCATCCTCGATGAGCCGACCACCGCCCTGGACTACGGCAACGAGGTCCGCATCCTGCAGGTTGTCACCGAACTGGCCCGTGGCGGCCACTCAGTGCTGATGACCACCCACCAGCCCGCGCACGCCTTTAATTACGCCAACCGTGCGGTCCTGATGCGCGACGGGGCGATCGTCGCCGACGGTCTCCCCAACGAGGTCGTGACCAGCGAACGCCTCAGCGATCTCTACGGCGTCCCCATTCATGTCACGCACGTCGCGCTGCCCGACGGATACAGCCAGGAGGTCCGCACCTGCGTCCCGATCCCACCACCCACGACCCCACCACCAAAAGCTGACCACACCGGCCCCTAGATCACCGGTTCGAGGAGCTCATCTGATGTCGACACCGCATGCCCGCGCCCCGCGGGTGGCCGCCCTGTTCCTGGCTCTCGTGCTGTTCCTGCTCGCCGGGTGCGGCCAGTCGCCGCAGACCGCCCGGGACCCGGCTCCGGCAGCGACCCGAACGGTGGTCGACATGACCGGCCGGTCGGTGGAGATCCCGGCCGAGGTCACCCGGATCGCGACGAGCTTCCCGGCGCTGAACGCGACGCTGCTCGTGCTGGGCGCGACCGATCGGCTCGTCGCCGCCAGCCCGGGAGTGGGCCCGCTGTTCGAAACGCTGGTCCCGGCATACAAGGACGTGCCGCAACCCTTCGACGCGACACTCACCAAGGTCAACGAGGAGGAGTTGATCGCCACCCGGCCGGACGTCGTCCTGATCTCACCCGGTGCACAGTCACTGCTGCCGACCTTTGAGCGGCTCGGCATCCCAGTAGTCGTGTTCAAGGCCTTCTCCGACCCCACCCTGCTCAAGGACGGAGTCACCTTGCTGGCCGAGATCGTAGGCGGCGACGCCGTCGACCGGGCCAAACAGTTCGCCACCTACCCGCCAACGGCATCAACACCGCACCCGCCTTCGCCACGGTCACGCTCGAGGACCTCGTGAGATGGGACCCCGACATCATCGTCTGCCGGGACGCACCCACCAAGCCCGAGATCCTGGCCGACCCGCGATGGAGCAACGTCACCGCAGTCCGCAACCAGCAGGTCTTCGCCAACCCGACCGGCGTCTACGTCTGGAGCGTGCGCAGCGCCGAGTCCGCACTCCAGCCTCTGTGGGCCGCGAAGACATTCCACCCCGACCTGTTCCCCGAACTGGACATGGCCGCCGAGGTCAAGAACTTCTACTCGACCTTCTACTCATACGACCTGTCCGACGACCAGGTCAACGCAATCTTGAACCCCACCGACACGTAGAGGAACAGCACCGCATCACCAAGCTCGAACCGCGCCTACCCCACAGCGCCACGATCGCCCACCCGGCGACGCCACGGGCCCCCACCGGGACCTCATGACGCAGAACACCGACCGGCGAGATCATTCAACAAATCTCGCACGAGGTACCCTGCCGTACGGGCCTGCGAAGCGTCGACAGACAGGCCCCCGACACCCTTAAGGTTTCCAGCTCGTCACGCACGTCGCCTCAAGGTAAGTCATCAGGGTCTCGGTGGTCCTATCGACCCCGTGCGCGTCCTTCAGGTGTCCTGCTACCTGGCGCATCAGGTAATACTTGTCGGAGGCGGTGAGCTCGCTGCCACACTCCTGGTGCGCGCAGTGGAATTCGTGCATCAGCCCGTCGCGAATCTTGAGCTCTCGGCTGGCGGCGGCAGTCATCCAGCTCGACACGCTGAGGCCCTCTGCGGCCGCGGCCTCGACAACCTGATGGTGAACCACGGGATCAACCGTGAGAACAAGCTTCGGTGCCGGGTTCTCGCTGGACACAGCCGCCAGCATACGACCTCATCCGCCGACAAATCAACGCTTCAATACCGCAACAGCGGAACCATGCGGGCCGGATTTCCGAAGATCGGCCATCTCGACGTCGATTCACAGACGCGGCACACCCGCAGTCCGCCGGGATCGCGCGCAGGCGCCCCCGGACCGGCGCCCGGCGCGGTCCCACAGAACCGGCCGCCGCCCCCACACCGCATCCCCCCGTTGCCCGGCACAGATCTCGTGCGGCAAGACATCGACTGGGACGACCATGGTTCATTCCTACCCTGGGTTGCTGGGCTCGCTGGCCGGTCGGATCACCTCTAGGTCGGTCGCGGCGAAGTCGTCGCCGGTGCACATCAGCGGGAGACCGGTCCGCTCGGCGAGCGCGTAGGCGAAGCAGTCACCGAAGTTCAGCGCAGCACGGTGCCGGCCCTTGCCGTACCGGCGCCATGCACTGAGCGCGCGGTCCGCGGCGTCGATGTCGACGTCCACGACCACGATGTCGGCGTCGCGCAGGAACCGGCTGATCGCGTCCACCCCGGCCGAACCCAGCCGTGCCTCGATCACGATGCCCAGCTCCACGCGGCTGGCTGCCGACATCAGCCGAGCGGCGGCGCGCTCCAGGCAACCGACGAGATCACCGCTGCAGTGATCCGCCATGCGAGACGCGTGGAACGCCGCGACGCGGTTGCGCAATGGCCTGGCAGCCAAGCCACTGGGTGATACCTTCGTCACCCAGCGCAACACCATCGATCCCAGAGTGCAGGCGATTCTCAAGACAAGCAGGCAGGAGCAGAAATGGCACGGGTCGGACTGTTGTCGTTCTCCGACGGACGCGACTTCGTCCACGCCGACATCAAGGCGTTCTCGCTGGACGTCGAACGCCGTATCGCTCAGGCGCTTGAGCAGGCCGGGCATGAGGTCATCCGCGCGGCGGAGCCGATCTGGACCAACACGATGGCGACCACCGAGGCACGCCGGGTCGCTGACGCGCGCTGCGACCTCACCATCTTCAACTACGCGGTATGGGCATTCCCGCACTTCTCGATGCTCGCCGCGGCAGCGACCCCGGGTCCGCTGCTGCTGTTCTCCAACATCGACCCACGGTTCCCCGGAATGGTCGGCATGCTGGCGGCCGGTGGGGGATTGGACCAGATCGGCCGGCCCCACGCCCGGGTGTGGGGCGATGTGACCGACGCGGCCGTGCGGGAGCGCGTCGGCGAGACGGTCCGGGCCGCCGCCGCTGTGTCCGCCCTGTCGGGCAGCACCTTCGGCCGGATCGGCGGCCGTCCGATGGGGATGTACACCGCGGTGGCCGATACCGATCAGTGGATGAGCACGTTCGGCGTGGACGTCGAGGAGATCGACCAGTGGGAGATCGTGCGGCGCAGCGCCGCCGTTGAGCAGTCGCGGGTGACCGCCGGCCGGGAGTGGCTAGAGCGCCACGCCGCCGGGGTGCACTACGACGGCAAGCAGCTGACGCAGGAGCTGCTCGAACGTCAGATCCGCTCCTACCACGCGGTGCGGGAGCTGATCGACGAGTGGAACCTCGACTTCAGCGGGATCAAGGGTCAGCCCGAGCTGACCACGCACTTCACCACGATGGACGTCACTGAGGCGTTCCTCAACGACCCCTACGACTGGGAGGGCCCGAAACCCACCCACGTGTGCGCCACCGAGTCCGACATGGACGGTGCGCTGACCATGCAGCTGCTCAAGGGACTCACCGGCACGCCGGTGCTGTTCGCCGACGTGCGGCACTACCACGCCGACCGCGACATCTGGGACCTCTGCAACTCCGGCCAGCACGCCACCTGGTTCGCCGCACGCAGTGACGACCCGGCGGAGAACCTGCGTTCGGTGAACTTCTACCCCGAGATCTTCTACTTCCCCGCCGGCGGCGCCTCGGTGTCGTTCTTCGCCAAACCCGGGCAGGCCACCTTCGCCCGGTTGACCCGGATCGGGGGCAGCTACCGGATGCACGTTGCCCGCGGCGCCTTCGAGTCCTACGACGACGCCACCAACGAGGCACTGGCTCGGCAGTCGACGTTCGAGTGGCCGCATGCGTTCGCCAGGCTGGAGGTCGAGGCCGACGAGTTCCTGTCCACGTTCGGGGCCAACCACATCCATGCGGTGCCCGGCGAGCACGTCGCCGAGCTGCGCGCGGTGTGCCGCATGCTCGACATCGAGTGGGCGGGGCTGGGTGGGGCCCGGTGAGAGCTCGGTGAGCTCGTTGCTGCTCGGTGTCGACATCGGCACGGCCAGCTCCAAAGGCGTGCTGGTGCGCACCGACGGCACCGTCGTTGCGACCGCGACCCGAGCCCACGAGGTATCCATGCCCCGCCCCGGCTGGGTGGAGCACGACGCGCAGGCGGTGTGGTGGGCCGACTTCGCGGCGATCAGCAAGGAGCTGACGGCGGCAGCGGGCGAACCGGTCGCCGCGGTCGGCGTCAGCGGCATCGGCCCGTGCCTGCTCCCGGTGGACAGCGAGGATCGGCCGCTGCGGCCGGCGATCCTGTATGGCGTGGACACCCGCGCCACCGTCGAGATCGAGGAGCTGACCCAGGCGCTGGGGAGGCAGACCATCCTGGACCGCTGCGGGTCGATACTCACCTCGCAAGCGGTCGGACCCAAGCTGGCGTGGCTGCGCGCGAACGAACCCGAGACCTGGGCGGCTACCCGCCGCTTCCTGATGGCCAGCAGCTTCATCGTGCGCCGCCTGTCCGGCAGCTACGTCCTCGACCACCACTCGGCCAGCCAGTGCACCCCGATGTACGACCCGGTCGAACACCGCTGGATCGGGGAGTGGACTGAGCTGATTGCCCCCGGGCTCGAACTGCCGGCACTGTGCTGGCCCTCGGATGTGGTCGGAGAGGTGCAGGCCGGCGTCGCCGAGGAGACGGGCATCCCGGCCGGTACGCCGGTGGTGACGGGCACGATCGATGCCTGGGCGGAGGCCACCAGCGTCGGCGTCACCGCGCCCGGCGACGTCATGCTGATGTACGGCACGACGATGTTCCTGGTCGAGGTGCTCGACCGTCCGCGCCGCAGCCCAGACCTGTGGGGCACCGTGGGCACCTTTCCCGGCACCCACAACTTCGCTGCCGGGATGGCGACCTCGGGCGCGATCACCGACTGGATCCGCAAGCTGACCGGGGAATCCTCGTTCGACCCACTCGTCGCGGAAGCCCAGCAGTCGCCGCCCGGTGCACACGGCTTGCTGATGTTGCCTTATTTCGCCGGCGAGCGGACGCCGCTGTTCGACCCGGACGCCCGCGGCGTGCTGGCCGGGTTGACCCTGCGGCACAACCGGGGGGACATCTACCGGGCGGCATTGGAGGCAACGGCTTACGGGGTACGGCACAACCTGCACGCGATGCGCGACGCCGGCGGGCAGGTCCGCCGCCTGGTTGCGGTGGGCGGTGGCACCAAGGGGGGGTTATGGACGCAGATCGTCACCGATGTCCTGGACGCCCCGCAGCAGCTGCCACGCCAGACGATGGGCGCGTGCCTGGGCGACGCGCTGCTCGCCGCGATCGGGATCGGGCAGTCACCGGACATGGCGCAGTGGAACCCCATCTCGACCACGATCGAGCCGCACCCGGAGCACGCCGCGACCTACGAGCGCTTCTACGCCCTCTACCGGGAGCTGTACCCGAACACCAGAGAGATCGCCCACGCGCTGGCCCGAGAACAGCGCGTGGTCTCGAAATCACATCGGAGGTAGCTGATGGTCACGTCCTCATTACGGACTCGAGTGACCACGCGACGCGTGTATGCCCTGGGCGCGTTGGCGGCCCTGCTGTTCGGATACGACAACGGCATCATCGGCGCCGCGCTGTTGTTCATCCCGCAGGAGCTGCCTCTCACTCCCCTCCAGGCAGGTGCGGTGGTCAGCTCCACGGTGTTCGGGGCCATGGTGGGCGCGCTGTGCAGCGGTCCCGCGGCTGATCGTCAAGGACGGCAGCGGATCCTGCTCGTGGCGGGGGTGGTGTTCACCGTCGGAGCCCTGGGTGCCGGCCTCGCTCCGACCGTCAACGGGCTGGTGCTGTTCCGTTTCATCCTGGGATTGGCCATCGGTATCGCGTCGGTGATGGTGCCGCTCTACCTGGCCGAGATGGCACCCGCCGCCGACCGCGGTGCGGTCACCTCCCTGAACCAGTACATGATCATCGTGGGGACGGCGCTGTCCGCGGCCATCGGCTACGCACTGGCGTTCACCGGCTCGTGGCGGTGGATGTTGCTCATCGGCGTGTTTCCCGCGATCGTGCTGATGGTCGGCATGTTCGCCATGCCCGACACCCCCCGATCGCTGGTCCGACGTGGACGTCCCGAACAGGCACGCGCGGTCCTGGTCGGCCTGCGCGGCGACCCCGAACTCGCCGAGCGTGAGCTCACCGAGATCACCGCACTCGAACGCGAGCAGCGCGACACGCGCACCGGCGCCCGGCTGACCGCCCCCTGGGTGCGCCGGCTGCTGCTCCTGGGCGCCATGCTGGCTATCTTCCAGCAGATCACCGGGATCAACGCGATCGTGTACTACGCACCGACCATCCTCACCGGCTTCGGGGTGTCCGAGACCACCGCATTGCTGTTCGGTTTCCTCAACGGACTGGTGAACATCGGCACCATTGCGTTGGTCGTCCGATCCAAGGTCGTGGATCGGCGAGGCCGCAAACCCGTCTTGCTGGCCGGTCTGGTTGGCATGTCAGCCAGCTTGTTCGCCGTCGGTGCGGCAGTGCTGATCCTCCCGGACAACTCGACCGCGCTGTTCGTCATTGCAGCGGCAGCCTTCGTGGTGTTCACGAACACCTTCTCGGCGACCTGGGGCCCGGTTCTGTGGGTGATGCTGGCCGAGATCTTCCCGCTGGCCATCCGGGGCGCGGCGATGGCCATTGCCACCCTGTTCAACTGGCTCGCCGCGTTCGTCATTTCACTGACGTTCCCGAGCTTCGTCGCATTCGCGGGCATAGGTACCGCCTTCATCGCCTTTGCCGTGATCGGCGTCGTGGTCTTTCCGATCGTGTGGTGGATGGTGCCGGAAACCAAGGAACGCAGCCTGGAAACGCTGGAAGCGGAGTTTCGCAACACCATCGCCAGCAAGCCCACCGCCGCAAGCGCAGGAGGGGCGGCATGACCGTCAACTACGGCCCCTACGGTTCAAGCCTGCGAGACCTGCCGCGGCTGCGTAGTACCCGACGGCGCCGCGCGTCCAGTTGGGACCGCACGGGCGGCAACGACGACCGCCTCACCCTCGAGCCGGGGCAGACCGCCACCCTCGCCGACATCGAGGGAGCCGGCACCATCAATCACATCTGGGTGACCGTCGCCAACGAACGGATGGTCCGCGACCCGTGGATGCGTGACCCCGACTACCTGCGCCGGCTCGTGCTCCGTGCCTACTGGGACGGTGAGACGCACCCCAGCATCGCCGTACCCCTGGGGGATTTCTTCGGGGTCGGGCACGGCCGCACCACCAACTTCGTCTCCGCTCCGCTCCAGATGAGCCCGGAGGACGGCAAGGGGTTCAACTGCTTTTTCCACATGCCGTTCGGTGCGGGCGCTCGGCTGGAGATCACCAGCGAACTGGCCCACGAGCGGATGTTCTTCTACTACTACATCGACTACGAGGAGCTCGACGAGCTCGAAGACGGCATCGGACGCTTCCACGCCCAGTGGCGCCGCAGCAATCCCTGCCCTGGGATGACGCAGGCGTCGGAGCGCAACGCAGACTTCCTGCTCACTGGGACGAATCTCGACGGGAAAGCCAACTACACCATCCTGGACGCGACCGGCCGCGGCCACTACGTCGGTTGTGTGCTCAACATCCACAACCTCCGTGACACCGACGAGTGGAACTGGTACGGCGAGGGCGACGACATGATTTTCATCGACGGCGACCAGTGGCCACCCACCCTCCACGGCACCGGCACCGAGGACTACTTCAACACCGCGTGGTGCCCGACCCAGACCCACCACGCGCCGTATCACGGCATCACCCTGCCCGGCGGCGACAACTGGAGCGGGCAGATCAGCATGTACCGCTTCCACATCGAAGATCCCATGCCATTCGAGCGATCCATCCGGGTCAGCATCGAACACGGCCACGCGAACAAACGCAGCGACGACTACTCCTCAGTGGCCTACTGGTACCAAGCCGAGCCACACCTGCCCTTCGATCTCGATCCCGCCGAACGGCGCGTTCCGCGAACCCGGTGGCGGTTTTGACAGCGGCGACATCGCGGTCATCCCATCAGCCCTACTCGCACCCTGACGGTGTGCCGACTCCGGCGAACCCGTGGCCGCCCTCACGCCGGGGCGACGCCGGACCGGGCGCGGCGGACGGGCCGGACGGACAGCGAGACGCCGCGCGTGGTGTGTCGCCGATGGGGCTTACCGCTCTCGGAGCCAATGGAGGGGCGTAGGTTTACCAGCGTGTGAACGCATCTGAACCGAATAATCGCTTGTGATGTATATCACATTCTGCCGTTATGCTGGGTAGTGGCGCGTGCCGGATGAGCCGGACGCCGGCACCTGTGTCGTCAGGGTTGGTTAGCGGTCGGGTGCAGCGTTCACGGGCCGGGCGAGGTGTCCCAGTGAGGCTGCGCCTCGTAGGACCCGCGGTCATGATCGACGGACTGTCGTCCCCCGCTGCGACGATGCCCTGTCACCACAGTGGCCGGCCGTTCCACTCCAAACTGGCTGGTCAGGCCCACTGTCTGCAGAGTTTGGAACTCCGCTCAGGCGCCAAAGTCCTAGGGGACTACGGGTGTCTAAGGATCTCCACTGGGCTGATCAGGCCAGGTTGCCCTCGCACTCGACAGCTCCATCACGCCGGCACACGATAGCGATCGCCCGAGAGAGGGCTGCCTGCTGTCGCGAGGGCCGACTTCAGTCCGTGTCTGCGGTGTCTCGGCGGCCACACCCGCCACCGGTTCGGCCGTCGAGGCGAAGAGAAATAACCGGTATAACGTCATCCATGGCCGTGACGGGCTGGAATCCGGTGATAGCCGAGCGTGTGGGGAGCTGCACGCTGTCGGATGCGTGTGACGAGCTCGGCGTGCCTGCGGTGCGTACCGGCGTGTTGCGGCCGAGCTGGAGCGGCTGCCCAACGGTTGCCGGCCCGGTCGCCACCCTGACTCTGCGTCCAGCAGCCACGCCCGACGCGGACCCGCTGCCCGCCATCCTGCACGCGCTGGCGGAGATGAGCGGCTTCGTAGTGCTGGTGGACCTGGGCGGTCGGCAGAACGTGCAGTGCTGGGGCGGCGTGCTGGCGGTCGTAGCCCAGCGTTTCGGTGTGCGGGGGGCCCTTGTTGACGGTGCTGTCCGGGACGTCAACCTGCTCGAGGAGATCGGGTTTCCCGCATTTGCTCGCGCCGTTCATCCGGCGCGTATTCGCGGCCGTCTGGAACTGACGGCAGTCGACGATGACGTCGCGATCGATACTGAAATCGTTCATGCCGGAGACATCGTCGTCGTGGACGCCGACGGTGCACTTTTTCTACCGTATGATTCTGTAGCTGATGCTATGGAGTTGGCCAGAGTACGCGGGAATGACGAACAGGAGCTCCTTGCACGCTTGCGGGCGGGCGCGGATCCGCGCCACGTATTCGATGTGGTCTAAAGGATGCATCTTTCGCAGCGGGGCATGACGGGCCGCTGGATTTTCCAAAGACACGGGAGTTCTCTGCGGAAAATTACGGCATCGTGGAGGAAGCCATGCATTCTTTGGAAACCGCCGATGACGTCGTTCGCTTGCTTGCAGGTAAGTGGACGCTCGGGGTGATCGCGAGACTGCGCGAATGTCCCATGCGTCACAACAAGTTGCGCAAAGCGCTGGGCGACGATATCTCAGATAAGGCCCTCACGCGGGTGCTGCGACGACTGGAGGCGGCTGGGGTCATCTCTCGACGCATCGTCGTCAGCACCCCGCCGGGTGTAGAGTACTGTCTCCTGCCCTTCGGTTATTCTCTTTTGGAACCTTTGGTCGAGCTGGCGAGTCGATGGCATAACCGGTGTGGGTACTTAGGAGACGCCGCGTCCGCAGGTAGGCACTCGAGTTCCCTTGCTGACAAATTTGTCGGCTGATGACAATAAGTTGCGGGTTGACACCCGTTGCGGGATGACTAAGCTTCGACTTACCTTCTTTTTTCCTGATCAGGTTCCGCGCGGCTAGCGACACGTATCGGCTGAGAGGATTGCTTAATGTCTCCAACGATCACCGTGGAACCGGACAGGTTACGACAACTTGGTTCGCCCGTGGACAGTACGTTTTACCTGATGACGAACCCCGAGTTCGAAGGGAAGATCGAACTGATTCGTGGTTCTGGCTATCGGGATTACAAGACCGTAATGATACGAGCGCAAGATCGGTTCGACGACCTCCTCGCCACGATCGCCGAACCGGCTCACATACTGGTGATCTCGCCCAACGTCTTCTTCGAGTCCCCATCGCCTGAGGTGCTCGGCGAGGGACGCAAGTTGATGGCGATGGCGTGCAACTCGACACCGACCTCGCTTGAGACCATCCGGCACTTCCTCGAGGTGACCAGGCGCACGTCCCCGGACGAGCAAGCTAGTTTCTCGGACACTTTCTTCGAGTTGCTGGAGAGCACTGACTACCTGGTGTACGAGGACCGCAAACGCGGCACCAGGGCGACACTGCAGCACCTCGAGGAGAGCTTGGTCTGGAACCAGCAGGCCGGGCCGATCGAATGGGGTGAGCAGCAGATCGTCCCCTCCGGAGAGATCAGCGTGCTGCCAATCGAGATCACCGAATTCAAGGAGGACCTGAAGCTTCCGTTGGACGGGGAGATCGTGATTCGCGGATACCCCATCCTGCACAACGGTACGCCGTCGTTCAGTCGAACGGACCAGGCGCGTATCCACACCCGGCTAGCCCCGCTCCGGCACCACGCGGTGATCGCCACGGTGCAGGCGGGAGTGATCTCCGACCTTCGGCCCGCGACACCGGAAGCCACGCCTGTGGTCGACATGCTCACTGCGATGTTCGAGGTCGACTCGCGTTATCGCATCGTGTGGGAAATCGGCCACGCGCTGAATACAAGCTTGGATCTCATGGCCGGAAACCATGCCATGAACGAAGTCTACGGCGCGACCGAGGGTTGCCTGCACTGGGGGCTAGGCCTCACTCCATACACCCAGTACCACCTCGACATCATTTCCCCGGACACCACGGTGTACACGGATTCGGGAGTCGTGGTGCTCGGCGTAGAGGGTGGTTACGAATCCGACCGCCTCGCCGGGAAAATCTAACCGGTGTCTCTCACCGGTGTCGGTGGGGCAACCGAGATCAAAAGCGCGGGAGGAGGTGAACGATATGGCGACGCAGACGCAGCCTCGGGCAGCGAAGGCGGCCCGGAAGATCAAGGTTAACAAGAACAGCAATTACCTGGGCACCCTTCTCGGCTGATTGTTCCAGTCGTGAGCCGGAGGAAGGCGGGTTTCACTTCCTAGCCTGCCTTCCTCCGGCGATTTCAAAGGCGATTCCATGAATTCACCGCTGGTGCTCAAGTCGGCCGCGTATCGTCAATTCACCGAGCCGGGCCGGCCGTTTTTTCTTGTCACCGACGACGAGCTCACTGCCCGGTTCGTGGTCAGCGCGCAGGCGTCTCGGCCGGAGACCACCATCATGTCCTGCGCGCCGGGTGACGATCTCGCCGATATCGTAGGGACCCTGCCCGGTGACGCGGACGTGCTCGTCGTGCGGCCCGGTGTGTTCGTCACCTCTCCCGGCGTCGGCAGCCTCGGCGGGCGGCAGGTCGCGGTCATGCCGTGCGGGTCGACGCCGATGACCACCCGTCAGGTCGGATACTTCCTCGACGTCCTCGAACGCACGGATCCCATCGAGCAGGGCACGCGCGCGGACCGGTTCTTCGATGCGATCGGCACAGCCGGGAACCTGCAGCTGGCCGATCCTGGTCACGGCACCGCCTGTGAGTTCGATCCGCAGCGTGCGGATTACCTGTGGAATCAGCAGGCCGGACCGCTGGGCCCCGGGGACCAACAGATCGCACCTGCCGGAGAGCTGAGCGTGCTCCCGATGGAGATCACTGAGTTCGATACCTCGCGCAGGCTCGGCTTGAACGGCGCACTGACTCTGCGGGGCTGGCCGATCGTGCACGGCGGGTATGAACCGGCGCTCGCGCACGAGCAGGCGCGGCTGTTCGAGGATCTGTTGCCGCTGAGACAGCACGCTGTGGTGCTGACCGTGGACGACGGATGGATCGTCGGATGCGCGCCTGCGGCGTCCACGCCGCAGGCGCGTGCGGTCACCGCGGTACTTGACGAGCTGCTGGACTCCGATCCGCGGTACCGGGCGGTCTGGGAGCTGGGATTCGGCATCAACACCACGATGCGTGTCCAGGCCGGCAACTGCGGCTGCAACGAGGTGTACGGCGGTAGGAACGGTGTGGTCCATTTCGGGCTCGGGCTCACTCCTTACACCCGATTCGCGCTCACTTTCCTGTGCCCGCAGACAACCCTGACCGACGATGCCGGTTCCGTGCTGATTGGCGACCAGGACAGGAGCGACCGGTCGAATGGCAGGGCCCGGCGGATTAAACGGACACGGTCCGCGAGCTGCGGATGCCACTGATCGACAACAGCGCAGGCGCAATGGTCTAACAATTTGAATTCAGGAGGATTTTTCAGATGACCGAGATGGTCGAATTCCGCGCGCGAGTGGACTCCTACCTGGACGCGTGTATCGCCCACTTCTACCAGAACATCCCGTTTGCTCGTCATCAGCTGGAATCTTCGGAGATCAACCTCGACTACTACAGGCGTCACAACATCGAGACCATCCTGCGACTGCGGCGCAAACGCACCATTGACGCGTTGGCCATTCGCTACTTCACGAAGGTCGACCCGGTGGCGGCCAAGGCCTGGGCGCACTACACCGACGACGAGATGCTACACGACCGGCTGTTCGCCGCGGACCTGGCGAAGGTCGGCGTGTCAAAAGACGAGATCTATGGCACGGAGCCGCTGCTGTCGACCAAACTGCTCACCGGTTACCTGCAGTACGGGATCGAGTACGAGGGCACGCCGATTGCGCTGATCGCGAGCGTGTACTTCGTGGAATACACCACGACCCGCACTCAGCCGGCGTGGCTGGACAACCTGGAGAAGTCGCTCGGTGCTGACAAGGTCAAGGGTCAGCGAGCGCATGTCGGTACCGACCTCGATGACGCGCACGACGACTTCGTGTGGGGCGTGCTGGAAACGCTCCTGCACGGTCCGCAGGACGAGAACAAGGTCATGCTCCACCTCCAGGACATTGCCAGGCTCTGGGAGATGTATTTTCTGGAACTGTATGCGCTGACCGTGGGTGGCAAGGCCGATGTGGGCAGCGGCGGCGCGAACAAGGTCGACGTGTTGCCGATTCCGGCAGCCGTTCCGGTCGGGGCATGACGCGATGGGTCCTTCGGCGCGGACGTCTCGCCTGTCCCAGGAGCGTTCGGAGCGCGCCGGTAGACCAGCGCCGGTCCGGATCGCCACTCTGGTGCCAGCTGAGGAGTTGACCTCTGCGCGCGAGAAGTTTCTGGTCGAAGGGCTGATCGCCGCACTGCCTAGCCTGCGGATGGCTGATTTGTTCGAGTGCAGACGCGACATGTTCCGCAACGCGGATCTGGTCACGATTGCAACTACCGGGAGCGAGGTGATCGGGGCACTTGCTTCGCGGTGGGCGGTGTCCGCCGACGGCGCAGATTTCTTGCACATCACGTCGCAGTTCGTCGGTGAACGGCACCGCCAGGGCCATGTGTTCAAGCTCAGCTGGGCCGGGCACTTCGCTGAGGTATGCCGGCGGCGCGGCTGCCCCCAGCTCAGTGTCCTGAAGACCTATAATCCGATCGTGTACTGCGCGATGCGCTGGTTCACACGATTGCCCGGAATTGCCATGTACCCGGATATCACCGCGCCGGCAGCCGACCCTGAACTGGGCCGGCGGGCCGGCTGGGTGGCGTCGGCGGTCGCGCCAGGCCACGCATTCAGCTGGCGGACTGGTGTGATCCGGGGCATCGGGGTGCCCGCCGATCTATACCCGGCGATGCCGATGTCGAGCGACCCAGCGGTGAATGACTACTTCCTGCGCACCACCGGTCCGGCGGACCGTGTCCTGTGCATGCTGACCATTCCGACTCGCGCGGCTGCCGGGGCGGTGCTTCGGGCGCTCGGAGCACCGCCGGTGCTACCGGGAACGCAATCCCCATGATCATGCATACGGAACCGCCGGCCAGGATCGCCTCGGACCCGGAGCTCCTGACGGAGACGATCTTCACCTGGCAGGCGCCCCCGCTGAAACTCGGTCTCGGAGCCACCGCCGAGATCGGTGCTGATCTGCGCAGGCTCGGTGTGCATTCGGTTCTCGTCATTACCGATCCGGTGGTGGCCCGGCTCGGCCTGCCCGACCGCGTCGCGAGACTCATCGAGACCGTGGGCATCGACGCCACGGTGGTGGCTCGGGTGCGGGTGGAGCCCAGCGACCACAGCTGCGAGGAATTGGCCCGCGAGTTGTCCGGCACCGCTGCCGATGGATTCGTTGCGGTCGGCGGCGGTAGCACGATCGACACGGCCAAGGTTCTCAACCTGCTGCTGACCTATCCCCAGGTCCGGTTGCGCGAGTACCTCAACAAGCCGATCGGTGACGCCCATCCGGTACCCGGTCCGTTGCGGCCGCTGGTGGCGGTACCCACGACCGCGGGCAGCGGTAGCGAATGCACTGCGATGATCGCGCTGGACATCGTTTCGGAACGCACCAAGACCGGGATCGCCGACCGGCGGATCACGCCGTCGCTGGCCCTGGTCGACCCGCTCAACACGGTGACGATGCCTCCGGCCGTCACGGCCGCATCGGGATATGACGTGCTGACGCATGCCTGCGAGTCCTACACCGCGCGGCCGTTCGATCGCCGCCCCCGGTGCTTATCACCGGATGCGCGACCGATCTACGTCGGTGCCAATCCGATCAGCGATGTGTGGGCCGAACAGGCCCTCGCGCTGTGCGGCCGGTACTTCGTTCGGGCCGTCGTCAACCCGTACGACCTCGAGGCACGGGAAGGGATGAGTCGTGCGGCGACGTTCGTTGGCGTCGGGTTCGGCAATGCGGGTACTCATGTCCCGCATGCCTGCGCGTACCCGCTGGCCAGCCAGGTCACCGGCTACCGGCCCCGCGATTACGGTATCGACCGGCCGTTCCTGCCGCACGGCGAGGCGGTGGTGGCCACTGCGGCGGCGGCCTTCGAGTTCACCTATCCCACTGCACCGGAGCGGCACCTGCGAGCTGCCGAACTGCTCGGTGCCGATGTTCGCGGTGCCACCCCCGGCAACGGCCACGATATGCTGCCGCAGGTCATCACCAGCTTGATTGACGCGACCGGGGGGCCGCGCGGCATCGGAGCCTTCGGGTATGACGCCAAGGATGTTCGCGGGCTCGTCGAGGGAGCCATGAAACAGCAACGACTGCTGTCCTGTTGCCCGCGTGACGTCTGCGACTCCGATCTCGCGCGGATATTGCACCGTTCGTTGTGAGCGGACAGCCGTCGACATCCCCAGGAGGCGACTGCAATGACCACGGACAGCCTTCCCCGATACGGCGCGGTGATCGGCGGGAAACGAATCGAGACCGCAGACCATATCGAGATCATCGATCCCTCGACCGGCGCACCGTGCGCCCGGGTGGCCCGGGGTAGCGCCGCCGAAATCGATCTGGCGGTCGCGGATGCGCGTACCGCGTTCACCACGGTATGGCGGTCCACCTCGGCCGCCGATCGGGCGGCGATCTGCCGCGCGATGGCTGGGCTGATTCTCGACCGATCGGCCGAGCTGGCCGACCTGGAGACCACCGACACCGGCAAACCGATCAGCCAGGCCCGCGAAGACGTGCAGGTGACAGCGCGCTATTTCGAGTTCTACGCCGCCGCTGCCGAGGTGATGTTCGGCGCGACGCTGCCGACAGAACTGGGGGTTCTCGCCTTCACGCTGCTCGAACCGCACGGCGTGAGCGCGCACATCGTGCCGTGGAACTATCCGCTGCAGGTGAGCGCTCGCACGGTCGCCGTCGCGCTCGCCGCAGGAAACTGCTGCGTGCTCAAACCGGCCGAGGACGCTCCGCTCACCCCGCTGCGACTGGGTGAGCTGGCGCTGGAGGCCGGCTTCCCGCCGGGGGTGCTGAACGTCGTACCGGGCTACGGGCCGGAAGCGGGGGCGGCCCTGGCCGCGCATCCCGGCATCGATCATCTCTCGTTCACCGGATCACGCGAGGTGGGCCAGCTCGTGATGGCCAGCGCGGCGGCGAATATCGTCCCGGTCACGCTCGAACTCGGCGGCAAGTCGCCTCAGCTCGTCTTCCCCGACTTTCCGGCAACGACGGTGCCGGCCATCGTGGCCGCGATCACCGAACACGCTGGCCAAAACTGCTCAGCCGGATCGCGGCTGCTGGTCCATGAGTCGGTGCACGACGAGGTCGTGTCGGCGGTGGCGCGGGCGTTCGAGACGATGCGGATCGGACCTGGCTGCGATGACCCAGATCTCGGCCCGCTGATCTCGGCGCGGCAGCGCGACCGGGTGCTGCGCTACGTGGAGCTCGGCAAGCAAACTGGCACCCTCGTCACCGGCGGCGATGCGCCGGCGCATCCACGGGGTGGGTTCTTCGTCCGTCCGACGCTGTTCACCGACGTGCCTGCAGACTCCCGGGTCGCCCAGGAGGAGATCTTCGGCCCGGTGTTGTGCGTGACGCGGTTCGCCACCCTCGACGAGGCCGTTGCGCTGGCCAACGGCACCTCCTACGGGCTGGCCGCCGGGGTGTGGACGCGCGACGTGTACCGCATCCACCGGTTGGTGCGCGATCTGGTGGCTGGTCAGATATTCGTCAACAACTACAGCGCCGCCGGAGGCGTCGAATTGCCGTTCGGTGGATGTCGGCGCAGCGGATTCGGCCGCGAGAAGGGTGCGGCCGCGCTGCAGGAGTATGTCAGGCAGAAGGCGGTCGCGATCGTGTCCGATGAGCGGTGACGATGGTGTTCCCGGAGAGTGTGTCCCCAGAGGGTGTGTTCTCGGATAACTATGCCGAGGCGAGGCAGCGGTTCCTGGCAACGGCCACGCAGGCCGGTGCCGAGCTGACCACGTTCCGCCATCCCGGCGTGACCGACTCGAACGGCGGCGCGCTGCACGTCGACCTTGCCCGGCTTGGGCCGGCGACGGCCGGCCGGGCGTTGCTGTGCGTGTCCGGCACGCACGGCGTGGAGGGCTACGCCGGCTCGGCCTGTCAGCTCGCGTTGCTGTGCGCTGCCGTGCCCGCCGATACCAGCGTGCTGCTGGTGCACGTGCTCAATCCGTATGGTTTCGCATACCGGCGCCGGGTCAACGAGGACAACGTCGATCTCAACCGCAACTTCGTCGATCACACCGACCCCCCACCCAACACCGACTACGCTCACGTCCACCCGGCTCTGGTGCCCGCCGATTGGGACGGCGCCGTGAGGAGGGCCGCCGACGAGCGCCTCATGCACCTCGCGGCCGAGTACGGCACCCGCCGGCTGCAAGCCGTGATCACCTACGGTCAGTGGACCCACGCAGACGGGCTGTTCTACGGCGGTAACCGGCCGGCCTGGTCGCACCAGGTGTTTCGAACCGTCGTGGATGAGCAGTTGCGCGGGCACCGCCGCATCGCCTACGTCGATCTGCACACCGGCCTCGGAGCTTGGGGCCGAGGTGAACCGATCTTTCGTGGCGGAGCCGGATCGGATGTCCTGGGTCGCGCCCGAGCCTGGTACGGCCCAGAGCTGACCGTGCCAGCGCAGGACACCTCCAGCTCGACGCCGATCACCGGGAACACGGCGCATGGCGTCATCGAGGCGCTGTCCGAAGGACAGGAGCTGACCGCCATCACCCTGGAGTTCGGCACGCTGGCCGGACCGGAGGTGCTCGACGCCCTGCGGGCTGACAACTGGCTGCATTTGCAGCCCGATCCGCCCGCCGCGCTGGCCGAGGCGATCAAGTACCGGATAAGCGCTGCCTTCTACCCCTCGGAAGACAGCTGGCGCCGCGCCGTCCTGGACCGCAGCCGAGAGGTCTTCAACCAGGCATTCGCCGGCCTGGCGAGGTGACCGACTACATACCCACGAATGCCGAGCTCGAAACTGGATCAGTGGGCAGCGGCGTTGCCAGCGAGCAAACCGCTGTGTACGGAACGGGCCTTGGGCGCTACCGCCGGTGCGGGTTCGGCATCCGGGTATAGCTGTGCGTGCGCTTGGCGGGCCGCTGCTGTCACCGCCGACCACGGCAGGACGTGGTGCTCGATCCGGCCGTCCGGGTGCAGGATGGTGAGCAACCGCGCGTCCGGCTGCCGTACTCCACCGTGGCGTTCGATGACCTTCTCATCGCGTAGTCCCTCGACGTCGGTCACCAGATGGTGGCAACCGTCAAGGTCGACGGTCAGCACTTGGTAACCGTTGTCGGCCAGCGGGCCGACCAGCGCGTCCCGGCGGTGCGGGTCGGTGAAGGTCCACACGTCGCTGCGGTCGGCGACCACGACGGCGCCGACGGCCGTGTGGGTCCCGTCGACAACGGTGTGCCGGGTGCCCTCGGGCAGCAGGGAGTGGCACCGCAGTTCCACCCGGTTGCGGCACGCCCAGTCGACGGCCGACGCGTGCAGCACCTTCGCCCCACTGACCGACATCAGCCGCATGGTGTCGTAGCTCAGCCGGGAAAGCGCCCGCGCCTGCGGTACCAGCCGCGGGTCGGCGCTGCACACACCCGGCACGTCGGAGAACAACTCGCACGAGTCGGCCCCGACTGCGGCAGCCGCGGCGACCGCCGAGAGATCGGAGCTGTTGCGGCCGAGCATCACGGTGTCGCCGGCCCGGTCCACTGCCTGGCCGCCCGGCACGATCGCGACGCCGAAGCGTTGCACCGCATCCCGCAGCGCGCCCGGGTCGACATCGCGCAGTACGGCACGATCCGCCGGTCCGTCGGCTCGGAACCCGGTGCGCAGGGCGGAGACGACGCCGGCAGGAACCTCTGCGGCGCTCAGTGCTGCTGCCATCAGCGCGGTGCTCACCGTCTCGCCGGTGGTGAGCATCGTCGCGACCACGTCGTCGGGCGCCTCCGGCGAGACAGCATGCAGCACTTCGCGCAGGCGCCCGGTGGTACCGGACATGGCGCTAACGACGATCACTGCCTGCGGCCGGTCGGTCCCCGCGAGCCGTTCGGCGACATAGCCGGCCACGGCGGAGTACATCGCCGGGCTGATGAAGGACGTGCCGCCAAACTTCATGACCAGGGGAGCGGAGCTGCTCACCGCAGCCACCCATAGTCGGTGGCCACGCCGAGGATCTGCAGTGCGTTGAGCGCGGCGCCGACGGTCAGGTTGTCGGCGACCACCCAGAGCCAGAGGCCGCGTGGGTCGTCCGGATCAGTGCGCACCCGCCCGACGTGGACCTCCCAGCGGCCCTCATCGGTTGCGGCGACGCTACGAGGTAACGGGTACGGTGCGGCCGCCGTGGCCGGGTACAGCCGGATGCCGGGCTTGGTGGAGAGGGCTTCCTCGGCCTCGGCGACCGTGATCGGCTCGGCGGTCCGCAGGTAGACCGCCTCGCTGTGGCAGTGGAACACCGGCACGCGCACTGCCGTCGCCGTCACCCGCAGCGTTGGCTGGCCGAGGATCTTGCGCGGTTCTCCGGCCAGTTTGCGCTCCTCATGGGTCCGGCCGTCGTCGTCGAACGCTCCGATGTGCGGGACCAGGTTGAACGCGAGCGGGGCGCCGAACTTGCCCGCCTCGGCACTGGGACGGCCGTCCAGCACGTCCCGCGAGGTGGCGGTGAGCTCGGCCAGCCCGGTCAGCCCACCGCCGGATGCTGCCTGGTACGTGCTCACGACGACCTGCTCGATATCGGCGATCTCGCTCAGCGGATGCAGCACCCTGACGAGCTGGATGGTCGAGCAGTTCGGATTTGCGATCAGGTTCGCCGGCGGCCGGGTGGCCAGGGTAGCCGGGTTCACCTGCGGCACGACCAGCGGAACATTGGGGCGCATTCGGAATGCCGAGCTGTTGTCGACGACGAGCGTGCCGGTGGCAGCGAACCGCTCGGCGTGCCGGCGGCTGATCTCGGCCCCGGCACAGAACACAGCGGCATCGAAACCACTCGGCTCGATCGCTGCCAGATCCTGGACGGGATCGATCGGCACCGAAAGGCCGAGCTCCGATCCGAGGTCTCGGCCGGCAGAACGCCCCGACGCCACCGGGACGACGCGTTCGGCGAGCACGATCTTCTTATCAAGCAGCTGGAGGCATTCGATGCCCACCGCTCCGGTGGCTCCTACAACGGCGACGCGCATTGCGGGTTCCCTCCCGGGACCGGGTGTTATCGGCCGTGTTCGGCCGCAGTGGGCGGAGTCTGCGCCGGCCGGACGGCAGCCGGCTGGACGAAGCTGAGCGTCGCCACGGCGAGCGCGAAGCCCACCAGCACCAGGAATACCGCCTGGTAGCCAGCTGCATCGATGATCCATCCGGCGGCGAAGGGGAACGCGAGGATCGCCGTCTCGAACAGCAGACCAACCAGCGGGAGTATCCGTGGCCGTAGCTGGGGCGTGCTGAGGTTCACGGCGTTCGCCTGGATCAATGGCAGGGCCAGGCCGTAGGTGATGCCGAGCAGTACGGAGGCGACTCCGTAGATCAGCTCGTTGCCACCCACCGTCAGGAAGGCGAGTACGGAGACGACAATGCCGGTTGTGGACCAGCGCAGGGTGCGCATCGAGGTCGGGTCGGGCAGCACCCGCACCAGGACAAACCGGGCGAAGATGACCGCCACCGTGTAGCTGGCGTAGAAGACGTCGAAGTTCAGTTGGTTCCGGTCTGCAAACGTGGTCTGGAAGCTGTTCATTGTGGTGAACACGCAGGCGCACAGCAGTACCATGACCAGCGGGATCATTGCGGGGGAGCGGACGATGCCGGACAGGTCGCGGCTCAGGCTGGTCTGGTGCGTTGTGCCGTACTGGCGGACCCGGGACAGCTCAGGCGCCAGCTTGCCGAGCGCGACGACGGCGAGTGCCGCCAGCACGGACAACGCGGCCGCGCTGCGGAACACGGACTCGAAGCTCAGGCCGAGGTGCAGGATCGCGTTGCCGAGAATCGGGCCGAGTCCGAAGCCGATCTGAATCATCCCGGTGACGTAGCCGATATACACCCCTCGGCGCTCATCGCCGACGAGCTCACTGATGATCATCGGGCCGGTGGTGTACGCCACCGCCCATGCGGTGCCGAGTGCTACACCGCAGAAGATCAGGCCTACACCGAGGGAATGGACGAACGACACGGCGAACGCGGCGGCCCCGTAAAGGGTGGAGGTTGCGGCGAAGGCCAACTGCGGTGGCACCGCTCGCGGGAAGCGGATGAGCAGTCCGATCGCGATGGCCGCCGTCACTGTCCCTGCGGCCGAGATCACGCCGAAGTCGGACTCCTGCCCGCCGATCCGGGTCACGTAGAGCGGCAGCAGCAGGAGCATTCCGTAACCCGTGGACACTGCGAGGGTGCCGAACAGCAGCAGCCCGAGGACGAGCCGGTTGACGTCCCGTGTCGGGTGCTTCATCTCCCCCATGAGCCCTCCATGTCGCAGCTGATATAACTAGTTATACAGGTTAGTTCATTGTAGTTATAGGGGTTAGATCGTGGAACGGGATGGGTTCCGCTTCCGTAGCGGACGGCTGTGTCTGGACTTCGCCGCGACACTGGCCCGCCGCTATCGCGACGGGGTCGAGCAATTGGTGGTCCCCGAGGACCTGCAGCGCTGGTTGCGGGTGGCCGGTTTGCCGGGCGCCGGGCTGCGGGTGGATGCGGCGGAACTGGCCTGCGCGCGAGCGCTGCGTGAGGCCGTCTACCGGCTGCTGCACCCGGCCATGCGAGACACTCCCGAGGTAGCGGACATGGATGTGGTCAACCGGTGGGCCGCGTTCCCTGATCCGGCGCCCAGGCTGGCCGTCGACGCGCGGACCAAGATCACCCTCGCGGACCGGCCGCTGGAAGCCGGGCTGTCCGCGGTCGCGCGCGACGCGGTGGACCTGCTGTGCGGGGACATGCTCGGCCGGGTCCGTGAGTGTGCCCGCACCCACTGTTCGGTGCTGTTCCTCGACTCGTCGAGGCCCGGCCAACGGAGATGGTGCGATATGGCCGTCTGCGGTAACCAGGCCAAGGCCAGGCGCCATCGCCAGTTGCACACCGTGGTGGCGCCCAGGGCCTGATGCTCGGGGTGAGTGGTGAGCCGTCGCGGGACTTAGAAGAGCGCTCGGACTGCCAGCGGTACTGGTGGTGAGGTTGAGGGGCCGAAGGCTACTGGGTTGGTGGGCGAGAACACTGCGGTCAGGGTGTGAGTGCCCTTGGTCAGTGCCGAGGTCCTGAGGACGGCGAAACCGGCGGTCACCGGCACGGGGGCACCCAGCGCGGTGGTGCCGTCCATGAACTGGACGGTCCCGGCCGCGTTGAAGGGGGCCACCCGGGCGATGAGGGCCGCCGGGACGCCCTGGAAGGCGGGGTTGGGGGCGGCGGTCAGCGTGGTCGTGGTGGCCTTGGCGTTGACCAGGTACGGCACCGGGGCTGAGGTGGATGGGGTGGCGACCGCCGGGTCGGCAGGGGTGAACCGCGCGGTCAGCGAGTGGGTCCCCGCCGGCAACCTCGTGTTCCGCGACGCGGTGCCGTTGCGGACGGGTACCGGGTTGCCGAGGGGGGTGTCGCCGTCGTTGAACTGCACACTGCCCGCCGCTGCCGGGGTGACCGTCGCCGTGAGCGTCGTCACGGTGCCCGCGACAGCCGGTGATGGTGGTGTCACGGCCAGCGTGATCTGGGTGAACACGCCCTCGATGTATCGCCGCAGCTTTTCTGGGACGGCGGTCAGGTCGCCGCCGAACAGCAGCGGACCGGGGAGGAAGGCTTTGGCGTTGAGGAGGGCTTCGCCGTCGGCGGAGAACAGGTAGTCCAGCACCTCCAGCGCCGCTGGGGCGTTGCCGGCGCCTTCGACCGGCGCGATGCTGGGCCTGATCACGCCACCCCGGAAGGTCTCGCCTTCGCTGTTCGTGAACGATGCCGAGGCATAGCCGGCCTCGTGCGCGGGGTCGCTGAGGTTGACCTCGGGGGGAAGCGTCAGGAAGGGCACCCCGGCAGTGGACGCGAAGCTGGCGTAGGCCGTTATGGCGTCGATCTCGCCGCTGAGGAGCTTGGCGCCGACGTCGCCAGAGGCGGGGCCGATCACCTGCGCCGGGTTGCGGTCGTCGCCCAGGATCTGCTGCTTGAGGCCGACCTCACCGCTGAACTTCTCGGCGAGCTGAGCGACCAACAGAGTCAAGTAGCCGCCTGGGTCCTCGTCGGGGTTGCTGCGGGCAACCTTGACGCCGGGCTGCTTGAGCGGCTCGTACCAGGGCTGCTCGCCTCGCTTGGCCTTCTCGAATTCCGCGAGGAACCGGCTGTTCGGGCTGTAGAGCACCACGATCGCGTTACTCACGAAGGTCGCGAACCAGCGCACCTTGTTGCCGTTGGCGTCGCCGGTCAGCAGCTGGTTGGCATTGGCCTCGGCGCTGCCGAACAGGTCGGCATTCAGCGAGCCATTCCTGATATTACGAGCGACAGCCAGCGTGTTGCCCCCCTGGCTCTTGACGGTGATGCCCTGCGGCGCCAGCGCCGGGGTCAGGCCTGTGCGCACCAGGTCGTTGAGCACCCCGGCGTGTCCTATCAGCACGTCGCCGGTGGCGGCCAGAGAGCTAGCGCTGGAGTCGGTGGCCGTGATGCCGGCGACCGCCGGGGAGTTGCCGAACGCGGGCACGACCGTGGCGGCCACCAACACGAGCAGCAGCGCCACGCGACGAGAAGCGGTGCGCCGAACACCGGTTAGCCCCACCCCTGCCGCGAGGCGGGGCCAGCGAGCGTAGCCGAACGACATTCGCGGTTTCATGTGCACATCCTGTTATTGGGGTTGAACGTTGTGGTCACCGCTCTATCTCGAGTGCTTCCTGCAGAGTGATGGTGGGTGGCTCCTGCTCTTCACCCGTGTACTTCCCGACCCATCGTTGATACGAGCGCTTCCAGGCGCCGCTCTCCTTGTAGTCGGCGATAACCTCATCAACAAATTTTTTGAATTCGGTGTCGCCTTCTTTGAGGCCGACGCCGTAGGGCTCTACGGAGAGTTGGTCGAGCACCAGAGATGTCGAAGGATCCTGCAGGAGTATCCCGAGCAGAAGCACGTCATCACTTGCAATCCCGTCAACCTCACCACTCTGCAGCAGCTCCAGGCAGCTCACGGTGGAACCCTCCTCCAGAGACCGGAGGTTGGCTTCGGGGACCTTCGCCATCATTGTGCGCTCGGGCAGTGAACCTTTTGAGACGCAGACGGTCTTGCCGGCAAGGTCATCGGCGCTGTCGATACCCGAGTCTTTCTTGACCAGCACCCGGTTGTGGGCTACGTAATAGGGCTCCGAGAAGTCAATTACCTCATCGCGCCGCGAAGTGATCGTCATTGTGGCTATAACCAGATCTACAGTGCCCGCTGTGAGAAATGGAATTCGGTCAGGGGAACCTGTCTCGATGAATCTCGGCGTGACGCCGAGAGCGTTGGCGATCGCCTTGCCCAGGTCGACGTCGAATCCCTCGACCTCGCCGGTAACAGGGTTCAAGAAACCGAACTGTGGGGCGCCGAATCTCACGCCGATCTCGATTTCGCCCGCTTCTTGAAGCCTGCCCATCGTGGTGTCGGAGGGAAACTCCTGGACGCATCCTAGGCCTCCTGCTCCCCCCGGGCGGCCATGAGCACCATTAGCTGCCCCGCGGGCTGCGAGGCCGTGGTCGATGCAGGGTGGCACCAGCCCCGAGAGGGCTTGACACACCTGGGCCAGGATCTTCGTCTTCAGCGTAGTGGGCAGTGCCGAGAGCTCTTCGCCGGTTTCGAGGTCGCCGAGGGTGTCCGCTGATGCGGAGTTCTGCAGTCCACACGCTTGGCTGGTGGGTGCTTCCCGGACGGTCTGGTCGGCGTTGGCGCTCAGGAACAGACCGCCTGGTATCAGCATCGCGATCGCCAGCAACACGCTGGCCAGGATCTTCGACTTCATGTTCAGTGGTCCTCCGTTTTCGGGGGCTCGTCACCGGCTCCGAGCCGGCGCGGTGGTCCCCACCACCCACCGCCAGTTGCACACCTGGTGGCGCCAGGTCCTGATATTCGGTCAGGGGGTTGTGTAAGTGCCCTCGATCCGGCACATGAGTTGTATTGGTATGGCGTTGATGTTTCCGCCGACCAGGATCGGGCTGGGCAGGAAACCGAAGCTGTTCAGCAGTTCCGAACCCCGCGCGGAGGTCAGCAGTTCGATGGTTTCGGCCGCCGCTTGCTGGTTGCCGTTGCGTAGCGGGGCGATGCTGACCTGGATGGGAGCGCCGCGGAAGGTCTGGCCCAGGTTGGTCGTGTAACTGGCTGTCGCGTACTCACTGGTGAAGTCCGGGTTGCTCAGATTGATCTGGTCGGGCAACCTGACGAAGGGGACCCCGTCGTCCTTTGCCCTGTTGATGTACATGAACGCGGCGTCGAGTGTCCCGTTTTTCAATTGGTCGGCAGTGGGCGCGATAACCTGCTCCGGGTTGTTGTCGTCACCCAGGATTCGCTGCTTGAGACCGGGGAGCTGGTAGAATTGTTCGGCCAGTTGGCCGACGAACACGCCGTAGTAACCCAGCGGGTCGAGGTTGGGGTCGTCGCGACCCAGGGTGACACCGGGTTGTTCGAGCACCTCGTACCACGGGATCTGTCCATCACGGGCTTGCTCGAACTGTGCAGTGGACTGGCTGTTCGGGCTGTAGGCCAAGACGACCTCGTTACGGGCGAACACCATGAACCAGTCCACCCAGTTGCTGTTGGACGCTCCCATGAGGGTCTGGTTGACGGCTGCGTCGGCGCTCATGAACAGGTCACCGGTCAACGTGCCGTCCTTGATGCCGTTGGCCAGGGCCACGGAGTTGCCCCTGGTGGCGTTCAGGGTCACGTCGTCGCACTCTTTCACCGCCGGTACCAGACCACTGTTGACCAGGTTCCTGACCATGCCCGCGTGTAGGACGGTGATCGTGGCCGGGTCGGCCCTGGGTGGCCGGGGGCTGACCCGTCCGGCGGGCTGGTTGGCCGTGCTAGTGCAGGGCGGCACCAGACTCGCGAGGGCTTGGCATGCCGGGGCCAGGAGCTTCGCCCTCAGCCTGGTCGGCAGGGTGAAGAGCTCCTCGCCGTCTCCCGGGTCACCGAGGGTGTCCGCTGATGCGGCGTTCTGGAACCCGCACGTGTGGGTCGGCGTTCCCATGAGGCTCTGATTGACGCTGGCGTTGGCGCTCAGGAACAGACCGCCTGGTACCAGCATCGCGATCGCCAGCAGCGCGCTGACCAGGATCTTCGCCTTCATGCTCATGTGGCCCGCCGTCTCGGTTGCTCATCATCGGCGCCGGGTGGTGGGCGCGATGGATCCCATGCTCCGGCCGTCCGGACAAATCAGACAATACGGAGCTATAGCCCGAAAGAGTACCTACGGTCGGGTTGTTGTCAATCGAAGGTTCCGCAGGTGCGGAGGTTCGCGCCAGCGCGGCGACACAGGGTCACCCCGGCCAGGGCGGCGACCTCGGAGGCGCGGCCGGGAACTCCTCCGTGGTCAACGTCAGTGGGGACCTGGACCGTCGCATCAACAGCTTGCCGCGCGGCGCTGCCTGGCACATGAGGGGTTCTGCCTCGCCGGAGAGGCATGTGGATTCTGCAGACGTGCCGGACACGGCAACTTTGTGAGGAAAGTTGCCGTGTCCGGCACGTCTGCACCACAGCACTGCTCTGGTGGCGCCCGGGGAGACCTCTGGGGTGGCGGATGCTTGTTCAGTACCGAATGCTGATGTGCTCCTGGCCGGGTGGCGCTTCGGCGGGCAGCCGGTCGGCATGGCCGGTGGCGATGCGGTGTGCGCTCCACGCTGCTGCGGCCGCGTCGAGTACGTCGTCGGCGCCGGCGTTGCTGGCGTCACCGAGTTGGTCGGGCAGGTGGATGCCGCCGAGGACCCGCATGCTGGTGATGGTGCCAGCCGACTCAGCGGCAGCCGCAGCGCCCGGCTCAGGCCAATCGGGTGCTACACCGCGCGTCGCAGCGACGGCATCGCGGTCATCTCAGCAGCCCTACTCGCACCCTGACAGTCTGCCGACTCCGGCGAACCGGTGGCCGGCCTCACGCCTGGGCGTCCCGGCGCTGCGCCCAGACGTTTCGGCCGACAACCAACAGCGTGCTGCGCGGCGCGGCCTTGCACATGAGGGTTCTCCCCTACCGGAACCCTGGTTCGCGCCACGACCACAGCTTCGCCCTGGCGGCGGCCGGGAGACGTCTGCGGTGGCGGGTGCTGTTCAGTGCCTCGGTGAAGATCCCATGCCATTCGAACAATCCATCCGGGTCAGCATCGAATACGGCCATGCGAACAAACGCAGCGACGATCACCTCGAGGTCGGTAGCGGCGAAGTCATCGCGTGTGCACAACGGCATCGTGGTTCTGAGCCGACCCATTTTTGTCGGTGTCGCCTTGTAGCGTGCTCTCATGTCCGGTCGGCAGGTGATTCCCGGGGATCTGGCGGATATTCCGCCGGGGCCCCGGTTGTCTCAGGTGCTGTCCGGGATCGATCTGACCCGGTTGTCCGGGTTCGATTGTGTGGAAGTGCTCAAGGCCCGGTACCGGCAGCTCAACCACGACCGTGCCCAGTTGATGGCCGCCATGGTCGAGGTCGGACTGTGCGGTATCGGCCCGGATGACGAGCTGCCCCGCAGGGCCATTCCCGACGAGTTCTCCGCCGACGAGGTCCGCGCTGCGCTGGTACTGACCCGCCGCGCCGCCGACGCCCAGTTCTCGCTGGCGTATGACCTGATCACCCGGCTGCCCGCAGTGCACGCCGCCCTGGACGCTGGACGCATCGACGAACCTCGCGCTCGGGTGCTGTCGGAATGGACCACCGACCTCACGCCCGACCAGGGCCGCGCGGTGTGCGACACCCTGCTTCCCCGGGTCCCGACACAGACCACGGGGCAGCTCATCGATCAGATCAAGAAGCTAGCCATCGCCATCGACCCGGAGTGGGCGCAGCGCCGCTACGAACAAGCCGTCGCCGCCCGCAAAGTCGTCGGCTACCGCAACCCTGACGGCTCAGCGAACCTGTCCGGGCTCAACCTGCCCGTCGACCGAGTCGCCGCCGCCAGCGGCCACATCGACGCGCTGGCCAAAGCCGCCAAACATGCCGGCGACCCCCGGCCCGTCGATCACATCCGCGCCGACCTGTTCCTCGGCATGACCGACGGCACCTACACCGGACTCGACGATGTCGCCATCCTCGACGAGCTCCGCACCACCCACCACAGTGACGACGAGGGACCCGGCGACGAGGGACCCGGCGACGGGCCTGGTGGTGGACCTGGTGACGACGGACCTGATGACGGCGGCGGCGCCGCTGACGGTGGGCGCCGCGCGGCCGGTGACCTGGTGGAGTCGCGCGGCCTGGCGGGCGCGGGGATGGAGCTGCGGGTGCGGCTGTCCACCCTGCTCGGGCGAGACGAATACCCCGGCGAGCTGGCCGGCTGGGGCCCCGTCCACGCCGAGTTGGCCCGCGACCTCGCCACCGCAATGGCCCGCGGACAGTGGCGCTTCGCCATCACCGACGAGCACGGGCACCTGCTGAACTGCGGCATCACCCAGGCCCGCCCCACCGGCGCACCAACCCGCTCGGCCGGCTCTCGGCAGATCGTGGAACTGCAGATCCCCGCCGCCACCCTGCACGACCTCGCCAGCGATCCCACCGCACTGCGCGGCTGGGCACCCGTGATCACCGACCTTGCCCACCAGCACACCACCGGGCAGCGACCTCCAGCCGGGGACCCCACCCGGCGCTTTCCCGGCGCCGCGCTGCGCCGATATGTCCAGATCCGCGACCGGTACTGCCTCATGATCGGCTGCCGGGCCCCCGCGCATGGCACCGACACCGACCACACTCTCGACCACGCCCGCAGCGGGCCCACCGTCGAGCACAACCTTGGGAACGCGTGCAAGCACGACCACCGCCTCAAGCACGAAGGCGGCTGGCAGCTGCATCAGCCGGAACCGGGACTGTTCCGGTGGACCAGCCGCCTGGGTCACGTTTACCCAGTGCGCCCACCCCCGATCATCGAACCCTTGCCCGACCCCATCCCCCGGAACGGACCAACGCCTCCGCTGTTCGTCCAGCCTGACGGTGACTGGGACGAATCGAGCATCTGGGACGACACTCCACTCGAAGTCGACACCACACCGTCGCCAAGACCCCCGCCGGAGCCGGAAGCTTGCGACGAAACCCCACCCCCGTTCTGACTGCGCCACGAGGCGCTTCGTCGACGCCGCACGCAGGGTCTGGGGCTGCGCAGTAGCCAAGGCGGTCACTGGCAGATCGGGCAACCGGTGGTGATGGTGAGCAGCACCGCGACTTGGCCGGCTACGGCGTCTCCTGTGCTGATTCCAGCTCGGACTTAAGACGGCGCAACGTTTCCCGCATGCCCTCCCGATTGACCTCCGGGCGCATGGTCGCAGACTTGCCAGTGAAGATCTGCCCTAACACCATTCGGCGTACGTCCGCCACCGCAGCAAAGACCTCCGCCGCGGGCACGGCCACGACGAGGCTCTCCTCAACCCCGGTCGACACGCCTAGCAGCGTACCGCCGGGTTGAGCGGTCGTGGGTTGGTCCTCGTCCAGCGCGCTGGACGCGATCCGCCAAGACCGGACGCTGGGGAGCGTGCGCGACACCGCGCGAAACTGGTTGCGATGCGGCTGGATATCCACGCAGATTAAGCCAGGCCACCGTCCCCTTCAGCAGGAGGTAGCCGTGCCCGAAGGCGACACCGTGTATGTGGCAGCCAAACGTATGGCGGCCGCGCTGAGCGGCAAGCGCCTCACCCAGGGGGAACTGCGCCATCCACGGCTCGTCGAGCATGATCTCTCGGGGCTGACCGTGTTGGGCGTACAGAGCGTCGGCAAGCATCTGTTCATCCGTTTTCGACGACGGGCGAAGCCTGCACACACATTTCCGGATGGATGGCTCCTGGCACCTTTACCGACCCGGGCAACGTTGGCGACGACCAGGACATCAAGCCCGGGCAGTGTTGACCACGCAGGAACGAGTAGCAGTGGGTTTCCTCCTGTACGACATGGCTCTCTTGGTCACCAGGGACGAACACCGGTTCGTGGGGCACCTGGGTCCCGACCTGCTCAACGCCGACTGGAACGACAACGACGCCACGACCGCGGCGCAACGACTACGCGGGCACCCCGGCGTCGAACTCGGTAATGCGCTGCTCGATCAGCGGATCATGGCCGGGGTGTGAACACGCTGCCCTGTCCGGCAACACACAACCCGAACGAGGCGCACGTTCATGCCGCTGAGCGGATTCGCAAGCGGTTGTTTGTGGCATGACCGGCAGGTGCACCGGTCTGGCGCGCCCGGCCTGCGGGATGCTGTTGTTCGGTACCCAGGAAAGCGGCAACCGGCTACGGCCACCGGGTACCTCCGCTGCATCGTTGGGGACGCGGGTGCTGGTCGAGGGTGGGCAGGGAGTGGCGCGGGCGTGGATCGACGGCTTCCTCTGGCGCCGGCGCGGCGGAGTTACAGCGATCTTGGCACTCGCGTGAACAACAAAGTCTGACGGTGAGGCTGACCGTCCGCTGGGCCGCCTAGGCCACTCTCCAGTTCGCGCAGGGTTCGATGAGCGCAGCTAAGAGGATCTGCTGCACGTATGTGCCTACGGACTCGGACTGCGGATTCGGGCGGCGGTGATCGAGAGCCGCTACCCTGCGGCTATGAGTCTTGACGCCGTGGCGCGGCATCCGGTCGCCCTGGTGGATTTTCCTGCCGATGACCCCGAGCAAGCCCTTCGCTTCTGGGTCGGCGTGCTGGGCGTTGACCTCCAGGAACGCGAGGCCGGCGAGGGTGACGGCTGGCAGACATGGACCCGCTCGAGTTGCGGCTGCGCAACTATGCGGAGGTCCAGCCGCAATTCGGCTTGCCGTGGTCAAGCAAGGCATCGGCACCGGGACCCGCACGGTAATGACGCAGCTGTCGGCCGAGGTGCTTGGCCTCGAGCTCGACCAGGTCCGGTTCGACCTCGGCGACTCCGACATGCCCTGGTCCCCAGCGGCGGGCGGATCAGCCGTGGGGGACCGCTGTGCACGCGGTCTGCCAGGCGCTCATACAGAAATTCCTCGACACCGTCGTGGACGACGCTGACTCGCCGCTGCGGGCCTGTTCGATCGAGGAACTCGCGGTCGCCGGCGGACGTATCCACCGCAGGGACGACCCCGGCGCAGGTGAGACCTACACCGACATCCTGGCCCGGCATCGCCTCGACGAGCTGACAGCTGATGGCGAAAGCACTCCGCCTGATCCGCAGCAGACCGACGTGGCGCTGGCAGGCCCGTTCGCGGCGAAGTTCGTCGAGGTCCGCATCGACGCCGAGCTCGGCCTACTACGCGTCGCGCGCATCGTGTCCGTCGTCGACGCCGGGCGGATCTTCAACGAGAAGCTGGCCCGCAGCCAGATCATCGGCGGCACCGTCGGCGGCATCGGCCAGGCCATCTTCGAGGAGACCATCACTGACGCCGAGATTGTCGGTGATCTTGTACTTCTCGGACAGCATCGCCCGGGCGATGCCCGGCTGCTCACCATCGCCGCGCAAGGTGCGGATCAGGTAGCGTTTGGTCGGCTCGTCGGCGAGCCAGGTGTTGACGTTGTGGTCGAGCAGCGCAGGGTGCTGCTCGCGCATCCGTTGCAGGTACTGCGAGCGGATTGCCGAGCTTGTGGCGATGCCGCCGTCGCAGGTCAGGGTCGGAGGAAATACCTGCGAGCGGGGGGTGACACCGTCGAGAGTGATGGTGGGCTCGCCGATCCCCTCGATGTGCCTGGTGTCGTGTGTGTCATGGTGGGTAATCGGTGTTGAGTCGAGTGTCAGGAGGTAGAGATGACTGTTGCGGCTGAGATGCTCCGGACGTATCCAGCAAATTTGGGTAGAGTGAACCGCGACGTCCTGATTCGCTGCATTGAGCAATGCGTGAGCTGCGCGCAAGCGTGTACTGCGTGCGCTGACGCCTGTTTGTCCGAATCGGACGACCACCTCCCGATGTTACGCAAGTGCATTCGCTCCAATGAAGACTGCGCTGACATCTGCACCATCACAGCGCGCGTGGTGTCCCGCCACACCGGCTACGACGCCAACGTCACCCGAACCGTCTTGCAAGCCTGTGCCACGGTCTGCGGCTCCTGCGGCGACGAGTGTGAGCGTCACGCCTCTCGGCATGAGCACTGCCGAGTCTGCGCCGAAGCGTGCCGCCGCTGCGAACAGGCATGTCAGGAACTGGTCAACGCGCTCGGTTGATGGGGAGCCCCGTGACCTGGTCCGATGGGTGGTCCGTGCGCAGATGTCTGTCGGTGGACGAATGGGCGGAGGTCGAATGATCAGCACGCGAGGGGGAGGGGGAAGGGCTGGCGGACGGGGAAACACGGCGTAGCTGCGGGCGAACGGGCTGTGCTGGGGTGTCTGAGCGCGAGCACTTCCTACCCGGATGACGTGGGTTGGCGCTTGCACGGCGATCACCTGGGCTTGGGCTTCACCGTCGGGGACGCTGTAGGTGATCGTGTCGCCCGCGCGGCGGTCAACTCGGTATCGGCCATGAACTCCCGAAGACCGGCCGGCCGCAAAGTAGCCCCGCCAGAAAGCCGCCGATCTGCGGATCAGCTTCGGCGGGGGCTGGAGAGGGATTTGGTGGCTTCGTGTGCGGCGGCCTGGCCGGGTCGGACGTAGCGCTGAAGACTGCGCAGGCTCTTGTGCCCGGTCTTGGCCATAATCACGTTTGCGGTGGACGATCGGACGGGTTTCGACGAAGTGTGCGGTTACCACTACCGCCCCAGGATGAACCTCGTGATCTGCCCATGGCGAACCACCGTCTACGACCTCGGAGTGCTCGACGCCCTCGCGGACCTGCCCGCCTAAGTGAGGTGGCCCGATGCATTTCACCAACCTGCTGATCATCATGGTGGTGGCGCTCATCGCGCCGCTGGTGGTCAGCGCGCTGCCTGCGCTGCGAGTGCCCTCACCGGTACTGGAGATCGTGGCCGGGATCGTGATCGGTCCCTCGGTGCTCGGCTGGGTAGGCATCGACGCTCCGGTCCAGGTGCTCGCCCTGGTCGGCCTGGCGTTCCTGCTATTCCTGGCCGGTCTGGAGATCGACGTGCACCGGTTGCGTGGCCGCCCGCTGACCCTGGCGCTGACCGGGTTCGTGGTCTCCTTCGCGATCGCGGTCGGGGCCGCGCTGCTGCTGACGGCCGGTGGGTTCGGCTCGACACCACTGCTGATCGCGATCATCTTGTGCTCCACCTCACTGGGACTGGTGGTGCCGGTGCTCAAGGACTCCGGCCAGGTCGCCGGTGCCACCGGGCAGCTGATCATCGCCGCGGCGTCCATCGCCGACTTCGGTGCGGTGATCCTGCTGTCGCTGTTCTTCTCCGAGGAATCCACCGGTCTCGCCGCCCGGCTGCTGCTGTTGGCCGATCTGGCGCTGGTCGTGGTGCTGCTGGCGGTCGCGCTGATGCGGGCCGGGCGCAGCGCCCGCGCCGACCGGGTCTTCCAGATGCTGATGGACACCACCGCGCAGATCCGGATCCGGTTCGCGATGGTGCTGCTCATCGCGTTCGTGGCGCTGGCTCAAGGCCTGGGGTTCGAGGCGATCCTCGGCGCGTTCCTGGCCGGAGCCGTGCTGCGGCTGATTGACGCCGACGCCGCGACGGTACATTCGCACACCGAGCTCAAACTGGATGCGATTGGTTACGGCTTCCTCATCCCGGTGTTCTTCATCACCAGCGGGGTGATGTTCGATGCGAAGGCGCTGTTCGCCTCCCCCTCGACGTTGCTGCAGGTGCCGCTGTTTCTGGCGGCGCTGTTTATGGTGCGGGGTCTCCCAGCGTTGCTCTATCGAGCAGAGTTGGGGATGCGACGCACCATGGCGGCCGGTTTCTTGCAGGCCACCTCGCTGCCGTTCATTGTCGCTGCGGTACAGGTTGGGCAACGGCTTGGCGCGTTGCCGCCAGCTTCCGGTGCGGCGCTGATCGCGGCCGGTCTCGCCTCGGTGCTGTTCTTCCCCGCGATCGCACTGGCGGTCATGCGCAGCGCCCCGTCCGAAGACCACGTGCGGTCCCCGCCGCTACTCGGCCGCAGGTCACAACGTAGGTAGGCGGACGGCACTGCTGTCGCCACGGACGCTGGCCATGCGATTCCGCGGGCCTACCTTCTGGTCGCCGATCGTGGTGCGTGTCGCCTCGCCGTACGTACCGGGGTACGGCCCTGCCCGCTGGTCAAACCACGTAAAGAGTGTCGTGGCGCTCGACGCCCTCGACCAGATCAAGCGGTGTGGACGATCCGTGCTATCGGGCTGGCAGCTCCCTATCCAGGGGCCCACTGCCGCAGAAGGGTTCGCTGGTCGCAGAGTTGATGGGTCCACGGGTCAACTTGGCTAGCACAACCGGCACACCACAGCACGCCGCCTGACCGCCCTACGTTCTCGACCGAGAACAACGCAGCGGCGTAACGGGACACCGGCGCGGCGGCATTGACCAGTATGGCTCTTCCAGACTCACTGCCAGCCACCCGGGAGGCATGGCACCGGCTCGCCGAGCATGTGCTGGCCGCCGCCCAGTACGCCGCGACCGGCGACATCAGACTGGTGCCTGCCCCCGGTGGGTTCGCCACCCATCAAGATTGACCGAGCCCGCTCGCGACATCCCACGGAATGAGGTGCTCATCACCGGCCCGCCGACCGCGCCGATACCGACGTGCACCATGTGCTGTGTCGGGTGTCCAATTCTGGCTCCTCGTACCTAGCCAGTGAACCGATCAGGCCGATGATCTCCTCATGGGGAGATTAGCGCCGTCCTGTTCCCTGGTCGGTCGACCACAAAGGCGGTCGGCTGCCGGCGAGGTGGACGCCGAGACCCTTCGGGACTGTCCGGATGCGGCTTGCGCCCAGGGGAGAGGTTCTCACACATCAGGTAGTGTGTACTAATCCGGTGTTGATCGGGGTGTGAACACGCTGCCCTATCCGCAACACACAGCCCGAACGAAGCGTACGTTCATGGAGATCGATTTAGCGGATGACAAGCAGGCCGCCGTGGTGGCCGACCACGATTCGCGGGTGCTGGCAGGCCGGCGGGTGAGGTGTCGGGCGTGGGAGCTGGGATCGCTGCTGGACTGGGTCCTCGCGAGAGCGCACGCCGCTGGATTTACGTCGGGGACGGTGGCCTGTGTACCGACCGGTCATCGGTGGCGGGTGCTCGACCAGTTCGCCGCGGAACGGGGATTACCCTTCGTCGAGGACCGGTCCCGACCGCAGTCTTGGCGTCGAGTGGGCCTACAATAGGTCTGTCTCTATGTGGTTACGGCGTAGGCAGCCGCGGCGTTGCTTGAGGCAGGTGTGGTCCCGGCTGGCAGCGTGGGCAGTAATAGGTGTGTCTGGCATGTATGCCGTTTCCTTGTACAGCGCGGATCACTCGCGCTCCGCAACGGCGGCACGGTTTCCCGTCCCGCTCGTACACCCAGTGCTGCTTGTCGCGGGCCAGCTCCCCGGTGGTGGATTGCTCGGGACGGTCGGCGTTCAGCACGAGAAGCCGCCGGGCCAGCGCCACCACGGCGTCGGGATCGACTTCGCGCATCGGAACCCAAGGGGCCACCCCCAACAGGAAACACATCTCTGTCTTGTACAAATTCCCGACGCCGGCCATTATCCGCTGATCGAGCAGGGCGATGCCAACTTCGACGTCGGGATGTTCGCGTAGTCGTTGCGCCGCGATCGTGGCGGTTTTCTCATCCCAGTCGGGATTGAGCAGATCGGGACCCAGGTGCCCGACGAGCCGGTGTTCGTCCTGGGTGGCCAACAGCGCCATGTCGTGCAGGAGGAAACCCACTGCCACCCGTTCCTGAGTGGTCAGTACTGCGCGCGCTTGATGTCCTGGTCGTCGCCAACGCTGTCCGGGTCGGTAGAGGTGCCAGGAGCCGTCCATCCGGAAATGTGTGTGCAGGCTTCGCCCATTGTCGAAACGGGTGAACAGGTGCTTGCCGACGCTGTGCACGCCCAGCACGGTGAGTCCCGAGAGATCATGCTCGGCGAGCCGGGGATGGCGCAGTTCCCCCCGCGTGAGGCGCTGCCCGCCCAATGCAGCGGCCATCCGCTTGGCGGCCAAGTAGACGGTGTCACCTTCGGGCATCAGGCAGCGCTACGAGCTTGATGTATGGACAAGACGCCGTCAGCCGGCCCGGTCTGAGACCAGGTGCCTGAGTAAATAGTCCAGGTGCGCCCGTCGAAGGTCACCCTGGCGACAGCGAGGCCGGACGCGTGGGCGACGAGCCAGCTACTGATCGACCAGCCGCGGGCGATGGGGTGCGCTCCGCTGAGAACGGCGGTGCCGAGTTCGGCGAGTGCGGTGCTCGCCAGGTCTGCGCTCGGCGCGCTGATCGCCAGGCCGGATTCCTGCAGTGCCGTCGCTAGTGCGACGGTGACAGCATGGTCTGGCATGCCCAGCCGCATGCCGATCGCGGCGCTGGTCGCGGCGTTCTGAGCCTGCTCGCCTGATAGGGGGAACGTCACATCGGCAGCGGTGCTGCTGGTCCAGTCGGTGCCATCGCCGAACAGCTCGTCAAGGAGCTTCAGCAGTTGCTGTATCGTCGTGATGCGCACGAGAGCCCTTCCGCTCAACGATCCCCTATCCGGACTTCCTGTAGATCCCTTCCGGAAAGCCTATGGGCCCTTGGAAGTTGGGGTCTCCGGCGGGACACGCCGCGGGAGGTGTCTCCTTGACTCTGTCCCGCATTACAGGTTAGGTCTTGGCGGGCTGACCGGGTGGGGTCGATCCCTCACCGTCCGCGAAGAGCGGACACTGACGTGCTTGGTCGATCGGTGACCGAAATCAGGGGCCAGGATCGGGTCTGACGAGGAGAGGAACGCTGCTGCCATGCCAGATGACGGACGTCTGCGGAGGTTCCAAACCACGGAACGCGTCATCAGCGTTGCCGAGCTCGGCGACGACGACCTGGGGCCGCTTCAGGACCTGCCCGGGAAGTGGGAGAGCAGGGGTCGCGGCTGGAACATGATCGCTTTGCCGTTCGCCCGGACCCAGCCAAACGCCCTCAACTACCGGTTGCTGCTCAACCAGTACGACGAGACCCTCAACTTCACCTTCGTGGACAAGGGCGTGCCCAACCGAGGCGTTGACAACACCCAGACCCAGCAGACCGACCAGTTCATTGTGACACTGGACTACGAACAGGTGATCCATCAGGTTGCCGTGATCGATCGCCCGCCGAGTAACGTGGCCGGGGCGCCTGGCCTCGCTATTCACCATGAACCCGGACTGTTCCTCAACATGGTCAACCTGGCCACCGACGGGATAGACGTGGCCCGACTGGCCAGTATTCCGCATGGCAACTCAGCCCTAGCCCTGGGGACCAACTCCGAGGTGGCCGGAGTTGCGCAGATCCCACCGGTCAACGGCCTGCCAATCGGTGTAAACCAGGATTTAGCCAACCCCTACCTGGAGCCCTACCAGCACTTCCATGCGAACCCCTTCGTCGGGACGGTCACCGACCCGGGCTTCCCAGGATTCGACCCGGTAGAGCCGCATCTGCTATTGACCCTGGCCAACCAAGGCGTCAACGTACAGGCGACCACCGTCCTAGAGTTGGACACGACAACCCAGTCAGGCGGGATCAGCAATATCCCGTTCATCGAGAAGCAAGCCGATGCCGCAGCCATGAAATCCACATTCTGGATCCAGAAGCTTGGCGGGGACAGTCCGACGTTCCGTCTGCAGTATCTGCAAATAGTGAACCTGGAGTTCTTCCCGCGCCGTGACGGCCTGCCCGGACGTATCATCTGGCCGCACGTCAGTATTAACACGCTGAACAAAGTCTCGGACACGCCCGACGTGGCGTGAATGCTCGGTGGCTCGGCGGACTTGGTAGCGATAGTGATCGGGGTCCATGAGGCGAGGGCTTCACACAGCACGGCGACGATGTCTACGCCAGGAACACCTACTACTGCCCTCGCTGTCAACCTGGGCCACACCCGCCGCTGCGAGACAGTACCGTTCGCCCCATGATCCCGACGGATGTGGCTCGCAGCGCCGCGCTGGTGGTCGCCACCGGCCGGGTAGCGCTAGGAGTCGTCGCGCTGCTGCGGCCCAGTGTGCCGGCTCGGCCGTGGGTCGGCGCCGCGCTCGCGGCCGGGCCTGCGGGGCAGGTCTTCGGGCGGGCTCTCGGTGGTCGCGACCTGGCACTCGGGCTGGGCGCGTTGCTGGCGCTTCGACGGCGTGGCTCCTCGGCTGCTGCCGGTCGGGTTGCCGCCGGTTGGGTTGCCGGCGGGGCGCTCGCCGACGGGGCGGACGTGCTGGCCACCCTCGCGGCCTGGCCTGCCCTTCCCCGCTGGGGCCGGCTCGGCATCCTCGGTCTCGCCGGCGGCGCTGCGGTCGTCGGTGCGCTGACCGCGCCACCGCTGGCCCGACGAAGCACACCGAACGACAACACCTCTTAACACCACCCGTCGGGCAGACGCGGGTGCTCTCAGTCCCCCGAACTCGACAGCAGAGCTGTTCGATCGGCGTTGGACAGCACTGCTGTCGAGCTCGGGAACAGCAGTGCTGCTCGCAGATCCGGGGCAGGGCTGGGAGGGCCAGCGTTAGCCTGGAGTCGAGTTCGGTGAGGAGAGGGTTTCGTGGACGCTGATGATGCGTCGACGATCGGTGCGCGTGCTCGCATGATCCGACGTCGCCGCGGGCTGAGTCTGGACGTGGTGGCCGGCCTGACCGGAATCGGCAAGCAGTACCTGTCGATGCTGGAGCTTGGCCAGCGCGGATTCAACCGGCGCGGCCTGGTCGAGGATCTCGCCAACGCCCTTGGCTGCTCGATAGCGGACCTGACTGGGCAGCCCTATTTCCCACCAGACCGGGAGAGCGCTCGCGCCAAGACAGTGATCGCTCAGATCGAGCGCGGGCTCAACGAGGCCACCCTCGATGATGTACCTGATCTACAGCCCCGCCCTGTGGATGTACTCGACGACTGGGCGAGATCAGCCATGGAGCTGCGGGACACCGCCAGCTACCGGTCCTCGGGCGAGGGCATCGACGATGCGCTGATCGAGTTACAAGTTCACTTGGCCACCAGCGACGGCCACGAGCGGCTGCGCGTGGCTGGACTCCTCACTCAGGCCACTTACCACGCGTTCGTCCTGGCAACCACATTTGGCTACCTGCATCTTGCGCAGCAAGCGGCACAGCGCTGCTTCGAAGTGGCCCGCATCGCCGAGCGGCCCGAGCTGGAGGCGTTCGCCATGTTCGCCCGGGCGCCTTCGGTGGCGCGCACTGGCGGCCGGCGCCGGGCGGTGCGAATACTGGACCGCGCGATCGATGATGCGCAGCGGTTGACCACCATCCGGGACGGCGACACGCTCGGTGCCGAGACGTTCGGGCTGCTGCACCTCATGGGCGCCCATTTCGCGGCCCGGAACAGTGATGCCGCTGCCGCTATCGACCACCTCGACGAGGCCGCCCGGGCTGCGATGCTTACCGGCGAGCGCAACGGGTTGCAGCAGCACTTCGGACCCACCAACGTCGCCGTCTGGCGCGTCGCTATTGGCGCGGAACTCGGGCAAGGGCCGGCGGTTGCGGAGCGAGTCGAGCGCGAGCCGATCGACCTGGACACCCTTGGTAGCAAAGACCGCATCGCTGCGCTGCACTTCGACCTCGCACGATCTTGGGCGCAGGCAGAGGGCGAGCGGGACAGCGAGGCTGTCCGGCACTTGGACGCAGCCGATCGGATCGCTCCCACTCGCATCCGTAACGACCCGATGGCCCGGGATCTGGTACTCACGCTGGACCGCCGCGCCCGGCGCCGGGTGTGCAGGCTGGTTGCGACATGAGGTCGCACGTGGTGAGTGAGTCCGTCGATTGGAGGTCGGCTGGTGTCGATGGCGTGACTTCGGGTCAGTGTTCGAGACCTGTCCCCACCGTGACGTGCGTAGCCGGTAACGGCTGGGTGCGGAGCTCACGGGAAAACCCAAGAGGCCCTGTCCCGTCCGGGGTCTACAGGTGAGGGGAAGGCTGGGCATGGGATGACTAACCGGAAATCCTTGATGATGCCTCGTCAGCACAACTCTCCGGGCCGGGTTGCAGTATCGGGGAGACAGGGACGATGTCGTTGTGATGCGGCAGGCGGCGGTCGTGGACTAGTCACGGCCGTGTGAACACCGCCGTCCCCGGGGTATAGAGGACGTCCAACCCCAGTCGTGTCTCACGCGTGCGGAACATGGAAACCCCGTCTGGGTCCGGCATGCCAGTTGGTGTGTCGGTAAGCCGACCGTAAGGAGAGCCCAATTCCCTGGCGGGAACAGGATGCCCAAGAAGCGAAGGTCGGTGGCCGAAAGGTGACAGGAAACCGGGGTCGTATGGCTGCTCCTCCAGGTGGCTGGTCCTGGATAACTGGCCGGATACCAGGCCGTGTGCCTGGCTGCGAAAGCAGGCTGACGTGTGGCAGGTGAGCCTGTTGTCAAGGGACAGCTCGACTTCCCTGTGGGCGGACAGTTGATCTCCCTGTTGGCGGACAGCTTATTTCCCTGTCCGCGGTCAGCTGATCTCCTGTTGATCTAGGTCAAGGGGACCACCCCCCTTCCG
>JBOHGG010000044.1:0-48216 GCA_050700115.1 Pseudonocardiaceae bacterium | reverse complement strand
GACGCGCACATGATCACGTTGTCGTCGCACACCAACGACACCACCACCACGAAACCGCTAGCCCCGCAGCTCACGCCGACTGACGCCAACCCGCCCCGCCGTGGTCAAGAGGAACGGCGGCTAACAATCACCGCGCTGGGCCAGGAGGCGATCATTGGGGTGTATGCCGCCAATGATGGGACAGCAGGAGGCGCGATCGCGGCCCTGAAGGGCGCCGGGTTCGCCACGCTGCCGCCGGTAACCGGGCAAGACGCCGAGCTCGCCGGTGTACAGCGCATCCTCGCTGGTGAGCAGTACATGACCGCGTACAAGGGCATCAAGCGTGAGGCGACCATCGCCGCGGAGATGGCGATCGCCGCCGCTACGGGAGTGCAGTATCGGGGCAAGCCGACCCAGACGGTGTCCAACGGATCGGTTGACGTGCCGAGCGTGCTCCTCGAGCCGACCGTGGTGACCAGGGAGAACGTTGCCGACGTCATCATCGCGGACGGCTTCCACACGGCCGAGGAGGTCTGCGCCACCGAGTACCGCCAAGCGTGCCAGCGGGCCGGTATCTCCTGAACCGAGAGGACCGTCGTGACAGATCCCATCCTGGCGCTGACCGGGATATGGAAGAAGTTCGGGTCGGTGCAGGCACTCCACGACGTCGATCTGGAGGTTGGGGCCCGCGAGGTGGTCGCCCTGGTCGGCGACAACGGGGCCGGCAAGTCAACCCTGGTGAATGTGATCGCCGGGGTCGACCCCGCGAACAGCGGCAAGATCTACTGGCAGGGTAACCACGTCAGCATCGGCAATCCCCATGATGCCGCCGCGCTCGGTATCGCAACCGTTTACCAGGACCTGTCGTTGTGCGACAACCTCGACGTAGTCGCCAACCTGTTCCTCGGCAATGAAACGGTCAGGTTCGGCGTGCTCGACGAGATCGGTATGGAGCGCACAGCACAGGAGCAGCTGCGCTCGCTCAAGGTCGAGCTACCCAACCTGAGGGTGCCGGTCTCGGCGCTGTCCGGCGGGCAGCGGCAGTCAGTCGCTATCACTCGCGCGAGGCTCAGATCACCCAAGCTCGTGATCCTGGACGAGCCCACCGCAGCACTGGGCGTCCCGCAGACCTCGCAGGTGCTCGGCCTCATCAAGGAGCTGCGTGGCAGTGGGCTCGGCGTGATCCTGATCACCCATAACCTGACCGACGTCATGGCGGTTGCCGACCGGGTCGTGGTGCTGCGGCTGGGCCACAACGCAGGCGAGTTCGTCATCAACAATGACACCCGGCAGGACATAGAGCAGGACATCGTCGCCGCGATCACCGGCGCCTCCACGGCCGCCCCATCCCGCGGGCGGTCCATGGGCAGCGCCACCATCTCGATCACGGAGGCGGAAAGGTGAGCGTCATACAAGAGAAGCGGGAATCCCCACTGGCGGATCCTCCTGCCGTCGCGCCTCCCGCCGCCGGGTGGCAAGCGATGGCGCGCAGGCTGCGCGCCATCGCCGCGTGGCTGCGCGCAGCAGAGCTGGAGGCACTGCCGGTGATCATCGGCTTGATGTCCACCTGGGTGATCTTTCAGGCACTTGACCCTAACCATCGCTTCCTCACCGCGGCGAACCTGTCCAACATGGTGGTGCAGATCGCCGCAGTCGGGATCATGGCGGTCGGCATCACGCTGGTCCTGCTGCTCGGCGAGACCGACCTCTCGATCGGTTCGGTGTCCGGCTTAGCCGCCGCTATCCTGGCTATCCTCGTCATCCGGCACGGTGTCCCCGAGGTGCTGGGCATCGGGCTGGTGGTGCTGCTCGGGCTCGCGGTAGGCACCGCGCAGGGCACGATCCACGCAGCATTCGGTGTCCCGTCATTCGTGGTGACCCTGGCTGGCTTGATCGGGTGGCAGGGGCTGCACCTCTACCTGCTCAGTCCGCAGGGCGCCATCAACATTCCTGACCACGGCATCATCGCGGCACTGACCCACGCCTACCTGCCCGCAGTCGCGGGCTGGTCCATCGCTGCCGTCATGATCGGCTGCTATTCGGTGGCGGTCGTCATGGATGTCAGACGGCGGCGCGCGGCGGACTTGCCATGTTCAGCGCTGTGGCACCGAGCGGTCCGGCTGGTCCTGCTGAGCGCCGGTGTCGGGCTGACGGTCGGGGTGCTGAACTCCTGGCGCGGCGTGCCGGTCGCCCTGGCCATGTTGGTCGCATTCGCGGTGGGCTTTGACTTGATGCTGCGCAGGACCCGCTTCGGGCGCAGCATCATCGCCATCGGCGGCAATGTGGAAGCGGCTCGCCGCGTCGGGATACCAGTGAACCGGATCAGGATCACGGTGTTCGCGCTGGGCTCCGCGATGGCGGCAATCGGCGGGATCCTGGCCGTCTCGCGGGAGTTTGCGGCCCACCAGAGCACCGGGGGAAGCGACGTGCTGCTCTTCGCGATCGCAGCCGCGGTGATCGGCGGCGTCAGCCTGTTCGGCGGCCGGGGAAGCACCTACAGAGCGTTGCTGGGCATCGCCGTGATCGGGTCGATCAGCAACGGAATGTACCTGCTGGAACTCGACTCGTCGGTCCGATTCATGATCACGGCAGCGGTGCTGCTGGTGGCGGTGATCGTCGACTCACTGTCCCGGCGCGATCGTCCTCAACCCACATAACACGCCTCAGGTGTTGTCACGACGTCGCGGAGGAGTGTGCGCTGGCTGCGCGGCCAGAATTAGTCGCGCTTCTCTAACGGTGCAGAATGAGGTGAGCATGCGCAGGCCGATCGTCGTCGCACTGTCCGGACTGTTGGTTGCGGGTCTATTACCGGCCGTCGCGACAGCGGAGCCCGCAGGAGGCGAAGCTCCAGGGTCACCGGGTGCTCATCCGCTCTGGCTGCCGGCAGGCAAAACCGGCTTCGGTGGTTCGCGGGATAAGGCCAGCAACGTCTGGTTCACCCTGCACAGTGGCCAGCTCTCGGAGGTTTACTACCCGGACTTGTCCACGCCGAGCATCCGCTCGCTCAGCTTCGTGGTCACCGACGGTGAGAGCTTCGCCGCCACCGACGCCGACGCGAAGGCGGAGAAGGTGCGGCCCACCAACCCGGACGGGCTGACCTACGAACAGACGATCACCGACGACCAGCTCCGGTGGAAACTGCGCAAGACTTACGTGACCGATCCGGCGCGGGCCAGCGTGCTGGTCGACGTCGACTTCACCTCGCTGACGGGCAAGCCGTACCAGCTCTACGCGGTCCTCGACGCAGACCTGGACAACAACGGCACCGACGACTCGGCGCAGTCCGACGGTGACGCCCTCGTCGCAAGTGACGCGGCGGTGACCTCGGCACTGGTCGCCCGGCCATCATTCACCAAGACCAGCAACGGCTACTCCGGCGCCTCCGACGGTGCGACCCAGGTGATGAAGAGTTTCAAGCTGGAGAGCTACTCGACGGCTGGCAAGGGCAACGTGGTGCAGACCGGGCAGCTGGCCGCCGACGGGGTCAAGTCCCGGCACGCGGCGCTGGCGCTCGGTTTCGGCGAGACGGCGGCGGAGACCGCGCGTGCCTCGCTGAAGGAGGGCTTTTCCTCGGCGCGGAAGGCAAACGAAGCGGGCTGGCGGGAGTATCTCCGTGGGCTGAAGCGGCCCCCGTCGTCGGTGGCTTCGAACCGGGATCTCTACCAGGCGTCGATGCTGATGCTCGCCGCGAGCGAGGACAAGCAGAACCCGGGCGCGTTCATCGCGTCGCCGAGCACGCCCTGGCAATTCGGTGACAACGGGCCCGGCTATCTGCCGTCGGGCACCTACCACCTGGTCTGGCCGCGTGACCTGTACCAGATCGCCACCGGCATGCTGGCCGCCGGCGATCACGGCGCCGCCAAGCGATCGCTTGAGTACATGTTCACCAAGCAGCAGCAGCCGGACGGTCATCTGGCACAGAACACCGACGTCAATGGCACGCCGTACTGGGCCTCGATCCAGCTCGACGAGACCGCGCTACCGATCGTGCTCGCCGAACAGCTCGGCGCGCATGACGCGAAGACCTGGCAGGGCGTGCGCAAGGCGGCGGAGTTCCTGTTGAGCTATCAGGGACCCAACGGCCAGGCGTCGCCCTGGTCGCAGCAGGAACGCTGGGAGGAGCAGGACGGGTACTCGCCGTCGACGATCGCCTCGGTGATCGCTGGCCTGGTGTGCGCGGCGGAACTGGCCAAGCACAACAACGCACCCGATGACGCGAAGCGCTATCTCGCCGCGGCGGACGAGTTCAAGGCCAAGCTGTCCGGGTGGACCGTGACCACGAACGGGCCGCTGTCGAAGGATGCGTACTTCGTGCGGCTCACCAAGGACGGCAACGCCAACGCCGGCACCACCTATGACCTCGGCAACTCGAGCGTCACCGCCGACCAGCGCGCGGTTGCCGATGCCGGATTCCTCGAGCTGGTGCGGCTCGGCATCTACCCGCCGGACGACCCGGTGATCCACAACAGCATCAAGGTCACCGACAAGGCGATCTCGTACGCCACGCCGACCGGGCAGTTCTGGCACCGCTACACCGGCGACGGTTACGGGGAGCGGCCCAACGGCTCACAGTGGGAGATGAACTTGCCGCCCGGCTCGCAGCAGACCTTCGGGCGGCTGTGGCCGCTGCTCGCGGGTGAGCGCGGGGAGTACGAGCTGGCCAATGGCGATCTCGGCTCGGCGAAGCGCCGCCTGCGTGACCTCGCGCAGGTGAGTGGGACCGGCGACACCATGCCCGAGCAGGTCTGGGACGAGAACGCGCCGTCCGGGCAGCCCGGGTTCCCGATCGGCAAGGGCACCGAGTCGGCGACCCCGCTGGCATGGACACACGCGCAGTTCGTCCGACTGGCGTGGTCGGTGCAGGAGAAGAAGGTCATCGAACAGCCCGCCGTGGTGCGCTGCCGCTACCTCGGCTGCTGACCTATGTCAGGAAGATGGATCTGGTGGGACTGAGTCGGGGATCAGGGCACTGTGCGGTTGTGGCTCGGCGGGCCAGTCCCGGTCCGCAGCGCTGGAGGCTGCCGGCTCACCGGATGACTCCGCCCTGCCGATGACTCCGGACAGGTCGCGCGGCAGACTCCACAGGGGAAGGGGAGCCACGATGGACATCGAGTATCCGCTGGTCGGCTACTCGCTGGCGGACCGGATCGCGGGCGCGATGACCGCCTATGCCTGTGGGGACGCGCTCGGCTTACCGTGGGAGAGGTTTCCGCCCGCAGGCGCCAGCAAGGCAGAGATCGAGGCATTACCTGCCCGCGCCGGATGGGAGCGCGGCGCGACCTCTGACGACACCGCACTGACGTTGCTGGTCGCCCAGCACCTCGTCGACCGCAATGGCGCCGCAGATGCGCGGGTGTTCTTGCAGACGCTGGCCGCTGCGGCTGGATCGATTCGCGGGATCGGGCCCTCCACCACCAGCGCGATCGAGCATTTCCGGGCGACCGGTGAGCTCCCGACCAGCGGCGGGACCACCAACGGCGCGCCGATGCGGGCATTGCCGGCCGGCTGGGCCACCCCGCCAGCCGATTCGGATCGGCGTCGGCGCCTGACGATCGAGTTGACCCGCGCCACCCATCCTGCCCCGGACGCGTTGGCGGCGGCGTGCGTCGTCGCGGCGTGCGCGTCGTGGACGTTGGAAGGTGCATCCGGCCGGCTGCTGCTCGACGCCGCGATCGACGAAGAGACCCAGGCGCGGTCTGCCTGCGCAGCGAGCGATCGGCTGGGTGTCATGCTCGCAGCGCTGGCCGCCGCGACCTGGCAACCACCCGCGCACGGCATCAGCCTCGATCCGGCCGAGACGGTGACCGCGGCCCTGGCCTGCGCGCTACGGGCGACATCATTGCGTGACGGACTTCATCAAGCAGTCGGGCTGGGCGGCGACACCGACACGGTCGCGGCGATCACCGGGGGGCTGCTGGGCGCTCGACTGACCGTCAGCGACGTGCTCGCCGAACTGCCCTGGCATGCGGCGGTTCTGCTGCCCGACGCGGCCCTCGTCACAGCGACATCCCACGCGCTCGCAGCCGTGCGCGGTCGCGGCGCCCGAGACGCACGACGGGCCTAACGCCAATCAGCGTCATGCCGCCAGCTCCTGGTCACCAACCGCGTCCAATGCGGTCAGGTCAATCTCCGGCGGCATCGCGTAGCCCTCGCCGTGCCCGGTGCCGGTACCAGAGATGTCGCACTGCCAGCGCCAGGTGCCGCAGTGCACTCGCACCTCGCCGAGGGTGGTCTCGGCCATGACGGTTGGCCGCCCACAGGTCAGGCAGGCGACAGCGACGGGGTTCGGGAATCGCATCAGGCCACCTCCCTCAACGTGCTCCCGCACACACCGCTGCCTGCGCAGCAGTCAAACATGAGGAGGACGCGGATCCCCTCCGTGATACAGCTGTCACGGCATTCCCTTCTGCGGCTGCCGAGCGTCGTCGTGCACCAGGGAACGGCCGCCCATCGGGCGGTCTCACGGGGAGAAGCATGCTGGAGTGATGTATCAGAACGCCGAGAGATCGGCTCTGTTGTAGTGCAAGACCTGAGCCGAACTTGGATGGCGATAAGTCATGGAAACCACGATCAATACCCCGATCGAAGCGGCAGCAGCGGCGCTGGCCACCGCGGCTGCCTTGCCGATGACCGCTACTGACGAGGAGACCCTGACACTGGTCTGCGACTTGGCGCGGATCGCTCGCCACCTCGGCGAGCTCACCTCGGCCGCCCGGGATCGCTGGGCGGCCTGGGGCACAGTGACACCGCACCTGGAGCAAGCCGAGGCCTGCGCTGCCGACACCACACGATGCCTCAGCCACGCGGCCAGCACCTACGCCTTCAACACCACCCACGCCGACACGACCATCGTCGCGCTGGCCTCGACCAGTAGCGCACGGTCGGCTGCCTGAGCCAAGAATCGGCAGCGCTCAGGGGAAACCGGTGTGTGACGCGCCTCACGACATCGTCAAGAAATAGGCGGCTTTCCCGAGTTTTTAGATCCTGTTTGTACGCAAGAGGCAGCCTCGTCGCTCTGTCTGTATGACACTCGGGATGACCAAAGTTGGTGATCTCGGTGACGCCAGAAGTCCTCACCGATCGGACCCACGGAGGTGCGCTGTGGCCAGCCACGTCCCGTTCAACATTGATCTCACCGCGCACGAAGGCACCCGCCTCGCCGCCGTCCTGGACGCTCTCGGCCCGCACTGGGACCCCACTGAGATCTACACCGGCGAAGCCGAAGCCCATCAAATGCTCTACGCACACCTCGACCCTGACCAGCAAGCCGCCTACGACCTCCTCATCGCCGACGGTGTGCTTCCCGACAACCCCGGAGCGATGAGATGATGCTCGACCCGCAAGCACACATCGGCCGCCGCGTATGGCTGCCCTGCCGCTACTGCGGCGATAACGCCGCGCTGTACCTCCTTGCTTCCGACGTCAACCTGGTTTGGGTGCAGTGCGGCAACTGTCTGCGCCGCTGGTGGCACGACACCGGGTTCGGCAAAGGGGGACGCCCGAGCCACCTGGACGACGTCGCCTGACCGGCGCAGGGGTGACGTGGCACGGGCTAAGACAGATCGGCCGAGGCCAGTTCGGGAGCCGACAGCGCGGTGATCGCCATCCGGCGAAGCAACGCGGCCACCTGCTGCGGGTCGGCGCCGGTGACACTGTGTGGCGTGGAGTTGAGCAGCCCGAAGGTCCCGTGGACGGCGATCCGGGCGGCCTCGGCGGACAGCTCGGGGCTCAGCTTGCGCAGCGTGTCCACCCAGATCTGCAGATAAGCCCGTTGCACCGTGCGAACCTTGTGCTGCACCTGCACTGGGAGGTTCGCCAGGTCGCGGTCCTGCACAGTGATCAGCTGAGGATGGTGCAGCGCGAAGTCCACGTGGAACTCGACCAGCTCGGTCAACATCTCGCGGGGGTCGTCAACGCAAGCCGCCCGGGCTCGCCCACCGTCGAGCAGGTACTCGCTGATGCCGACCAGCATCTCGGCGAGCAGCGCCTCCTTGCCCGGGAAGTGCCGGTACAGCGCCGGCCCGCTGACGCCCACCGCAGCGCCGAGCTCGGCGATGCTCACCCCGTGGAACCCGTGCCGAGCGAACAGCGTGGCCGCGACGTGCAGAATCTGATCCCGCCGCGTCGGCGTATCGCCCGCAGCGCAAGGCTGTGCCATGCGCAAGACCCTAGCGTGCGACGTTAATGAGCGCTAACGTAGTTAACGAGCGCTAACCTCGGTCTGGGTAAGGGGGCGACGATGGATGTCCTGGCCAGTGCCGTGGGCTCCGCAGCCCCAGCCGCGCAGAACGCCCAGGCGCACACCGCGCTGGTGACTGACTTGCGCGAGCAGCTCGCAAACACCCGGCTGGGCGGACCGTCGAGAGCCCGGGAACGCCATGTCGAGCGCGGCAAACTGTTACCTCGCGACCGCGTCGACTTACTCGTGGATCCGTCGAGCCCGTTCTTGGAGCTGTCCCCGCTGGCGGCTCACGGCATGTACGGCGACGAAGCCCCGGGTGCGGGGATCATCACCGGGGTCGGGCGGGTGGCCGGCCGGGAATGCGTGATCGTCGCCAACGACGCCACCGTCAAGGGCGGCACCTACTACCCGATGACGGTCAAGAAACACCTGCGCGCCCAGGAAGTGGCGCTGCACAACCGCCTGCCGTGCCTCTACCTGGTCGACTCCGGCGGGGCCTACCTGACCGCGCAGGACGAGGTGTTTCCCGACCGGGAACACTTCGGCCGGATCTTCTACAACCAGGCGACGATGTCCGCGCGGGGCATCCCACAGATCGCGGCAGTGCTCGGCTCCTGCACCGCGGGCGGCGCCTACGTGCCGGCGATGAGCGACGAGGCGGTGATCGTCCGCAATCAGGGCACGATCTTCCTCGGCGGCCCGCCGCTGGTGAAAGCGGCCACCGGTGAGCAGGTCAGCGCCGAGGAGCTGGGTGGGGCAGACCTGCACTCCCGCATCTCCGGGGTCACCGACCACCTCGCCGACGACGATGCGCACGCGCTGCAGATCGTCCGCTCCATCGTCGCCACCCTCGGGCCGCACCCGTCCCCGCCGTGGGACGTCATCGCTACCGAAGAGCCCGCCTCAGACGGGATTTACGGCGTGGTGCCGGTGGATTCGCGCATCCCCTACGATGTCCGGGAGGTGATCATCCGGATCGTCGATGGCGGCCGTTTGTCCGAGTTCAAGGCCGAGTACGGCGTCACCCTGGTCACCGGTTTCGCCCGGCTGCACGGGCACCCGGTCGGTATCGTGGCCAACAACGGAGTCCTGTTCAGCGAGTCGGCGCTCAAGGGCGCGCATTTCATCGAACTGTGCGACCAGCGTGGTATTCCGCTGGTGTTCCTGCAGAACATCTCCGGCTTCATGGTGGGCCGGGAGTACGAGGCGGGCGGGATCGCCAAGCATGGCGCCAAAATGGTCACCGCGGTGGCCACCACCCGAGTGCCCAAACTGACTGTCATCATCGGTGGCTCATTCGGGGCGGGCAACTACTCGATGTGCGGCCGGGCCTATTCGCCACGATTTCTGTTCATGTGGCCCAATGCGCGGATCTCGGTGATGGGCGGGGAGCAGGCCGCCACGGTGCTCGCCGCTGTCCGTGGGGCGGCCGACCCGGAGCCTGAGGTGGCCTTCAAGGACCGCATACGTGCCCAGTACGAGCACCAGGGCCACCCCTACTACTCGACGGCCCGGTTGTGGGACGACGGAGTGATAGACCCGGCGGACACTCGCATGGTGCTCGGGCTCGCGCTGTCCGCCGCCGCCAACGCGCCGCTGGAACCCGGACGTTTCGGCGTCTTCCGGATGTGATCGGCATGTTCGAGACAGTGCTGGTGGCCAACCGCGGCGAGATCGCGGTCCGGGTGATCCGCACGCTGCGCGCAATGGGCATCCGCTCAGTGGGCGTGTACAGCGACGCCGACACCGACGCCCGGCATGTCCGCGACGCCGACGTCGCCGTCCGGCTCGGCCCCGCCCCCATGGCCCAGAGCTACCTGTCCATCGGGCGGATCCTGGACGCCGCCGCGCGCACCGGGGCGCAGGCCGTGCACCCGGGTTACGGGTTCCTCTCGGAGAACGCCGCCTTCGCCCGGGCCTGCGTTGACACCGGTCTGGTGTTCGTGGGCCCGCCTGCTGACGCCATCGAGGCGATGGGCGACAAGATCCGCGCCAAGCAGACGGTGGCAGCCGCTGGCGTCGCGGTGGTGCCCGGCAGCGACGCCGGAGGCCTCGACGATGACGGACTCGCCGCCGCGGCCGCGCAGCTCGGGTACCCCGTGCTGCTCAAGCCGTCCGCCGGCGGTGGCGGCAAGGGAATGCGGGTGGTGCACCGCGCGCAGGACCTGCCCGAGGCCATCGCCGGCGCCCGCCGGCAGGCCCGCGGAGCTTTCGGCGACGACACCCTGCTCGTCGAGCGGCTGGTCACCACCCCGCGCCACATCGAGATCCAGGTGCTGGCCGACGCGCACGGCGGCGCGGTGCACCTCGGCGAGCGCGAGTGCAGCCTGCAGCGGCGGCACCAGAAGATCGTCGAGGAGTCGCCGTCGGTGCTGCTGGACGCCATGGCCCGGGCCCGGATGGGTTGCGCCGCGGTGGCCGTCGCACGAGCCGTCGGATACACCGGCGCGGGGACGGTGGAGTTCATCGTGGCGGCCGATGCGCCCGATCAGTTCTTCTTCCTGGAGATGAATACCCGGCTGCAGGTCGAGCATCCGGTCACCGAACTGGTCACCGGACTGGACCTGGTCGAGCTGCAGCTTCGGGTGGCCGCTGGACAGCCGCTGCCGCTGCGCCAGGACGACGTCCGCCTGGACGGCCACGCTGTCCAGGCGCGGATCTACGCTGAGGATCCGTCGCGTGGCTTCCTGCCCACCGGGGGGCGGGTCCTGGGTTTACGTGAACCCTCCGGGCCTGGGGTGCGGGTGGACTCCGGGCTGGTGCTGGGCGGCACCGTCGGCAGCGACTACGACCCGCTACTGGCCAAGATCATCGCGCACGGCCCGGACCGGGACACCGCGCTGCGCCGCCTGTATACCGCGCTTGGGCGAACCAGCATTCTGGGCCTGGGCACCAACGCCGGATTCCTGCGGGCGCTGCTGGCCGATGCCGACGTGCGCGCCGGTCGGCTGGACACCGGGTTGGTCGAGCGCCGGGCCGACGGCTGGGTGGCCCAGCAACTGCCCGACGACGTGCCCGCCGCGGCCGGATTGCTCGCATTGCTGGCGTTGGAGCCCACCGGGCCGGTGGTGGATCCTTTCGAGCTGCCCGGTGGCTGGCGGGTCGGCGAACCCGCCTGGACCCGATGGCGGATGCTCGCCTCCCGACCCGACCAGGTCGAGCCCGACCTGGTCGACGTTCGCACGCGCGGCCGGGCCGCCGCCGCCGAGGTCGCCGTCGGGGATGGCTCGCCGGTTTCTGCATCAGCCTGCTGGGACCGCGCAGACCTGGTCGTCACCCTGGACGGGATCACCCGCCACTACACCTGGGCGCGGGACGGCGCCGTGATGTGGTTAGGCCGAGACGGGCACAGCTGGGCGCTGCGCAGGCTCGACTCCGCGCGACGCGCTGGCAGCGACGTTGCGGGAGCCGGCCCGGTGCTCGCTCCGATGCCCGGCACCGTCACCGTCGTCGACGTCGCCGAGGGTCAGCAGGTCACCGCGGGCGCCCGGCTGCTCGTGGTCGAGGCGATGAAGATGGAGCACGTGCTCACCGCGCCGATCGACGGTGTGGTCCGCGAGCTGCAGGTCCGTCCCGGCGGCACCGTCGAGCGCGACGCGGTGCTCGCCGTCATCGAACCTGCGTGCACGAGATGACGACATACCGGACAGGAGAGCAGGACACGCCGTGGAACTAAGTGAAGAGCATGCGGCGCTGCGTGCCACCGTCGAGGATTTCGCCCACAAAGAGGTCGCGCCCGTTATCGGGGACCTCTATGAGCGCCGGGAATTCCCGTATGGGCTGGTGGCGAAGATGGGTGCGATGGGGCTGTTCGGACTTCCCTTCCCCGAGGACTACGGCGGGATGGGCGGCGACTACTTCGCGCTGTGCCTGGCTGTGGAGGAGCTCGCGCGGGTGGACTCGTCAGTGGCCATCACGCTGGAGGACAGCGTGTCGCTGGGCGCGATGCCGATCTTCCGGTTCGGCACCGAGGAGCAGAGGCAGCGGTGGCTCCCGGAGCTGTGCGCGGGCCACAAGCTAGGGGCGTTCGGCCTCACCGAACCCGGCGGCGGCTCCGACGCAGGTGCCACCCGCACCACCGCGCGATGCGACGGCGACGAGTGGGTGATCAACGGCTCCAAGGCCTTCATCACCAACTCGGGCACCGATATCACGTCTGTGGTCACCGTCACCGCGATCACCGGCGTCAGCGGGGGTCGCAAGGAGATCTCCACCATCATGGTCCCGGCCCGGCACCCGGGCTTCACCGTCTCAGCGAGCTACTCAAAGGTCGGTTGGAACTGCTCGGACACCCACGAGCTGTTCTTCGACGACTGCCGGATCCCGCAGGAGAACCTGCTCGGTGAGCGGGGCCGCGGTTACGCGCAGTTCCTGTCAATCCTCGACGAGGGTCGCATCGCGATCGCTGCGTTGGGCGTCGGCCTGGCCCAAGGCTGTGTCGACGAGTGCGTGTCCTACGCCCGGCAGCGGCACGCTTTCGGCCGCGCGATCGGCAGCTACCAGGCGATCCAGTTCAAGATCTCCGACATGGAGGTGCGGGCGCACACCGCCCGGCTGGCTTACTACCATGCCGCGGCGCGGATGCTGCGCGGCCAGCCGTTCAAGAAAGAGGCCGCGATCGCGAAACTGGTCTCCTCCAACGCCGCGATGGACAACGCTCGGGACGCCACCCAGGTCTTCGGCGGCTACGGCTTCATGAACGAGTACCCGGTAGCCCGCTTCTACCGCGACGCGAAGGTTCTCGAGATCGGCGAAGGCACCAGCGAGATCCAACGCATCCTGATAGCCCGCCACCTAGGCGTCAACTGACCCCGCTTCACCGCATTCAGCGGGCTCAGCGTGCCTATTGGCGCCCGATAACCACGCTGAGCCCGCTGAATGCGTTCAGGCAGTGGGGTCGACGAGGATGCGTCCCGCCGTGCTGTGTCGGGACCCCGTCTGGCGGGGCCGCAGGTGGCGACTTCGCGTGGTGACGTCACCCAGGCCGTGCTTAGCTGATGGCGCCGGAGGTCGGGACGCCACGGTACCCTCGGAATTCACCGGGCGGCAGGAGGTGGCCGTGAGCGTGAACTATGTGACCAGGCCGTGGGAGAGCGGGCTGTTCCGACGGTGCCGCCGAGCCTGGGATCTCGGCGCCCGGGAACGGCAGCACTACCAGCCGATCGAGCCGGCGCAGGTGTTCGACTTCGGCGAGGCGATCCACGATGCGCTCGACGTCTACTACTTCCCCGGCATGTGGGAATGGAACCGGACGATCGTCCGGCCGCTGGCCGTCGCCGGCTTCGAGAGGTCGATGCGCAGGCAGCGGGCAGCCTATGCACAGACCGGTGACCTGTCCGCCGAGCAGGTCCGCGACTGGGACCAGCATCTGGAGCTGGGCACTGGCGTTCTGCAACGCTACTTCGAATGGGCGCTGGAGACCGACCGCTTCACCCCGATCCAGGTCGCGGCGCAGTTCGACATCAGCGTCCCCGATCCCGCCAACCCCGACAGCGGTCTCATCACACCGGACCAGCGGTCTATCCAGTACCGCGTGAAGATCGACCTGGCGGTGATCGACGACCACGAGCTGTACTGGCTCGTCGAGCACCGGATCATCACCGACCCAGCCTGGCCGGGCATCGAGGCGCTCCGGATCGACGAGCAGGCCCTGACTCGGAGCTGGGCGTGGCAACTCAGCTTCCTCGCCAGACTCGAAGGCACCATCCATAACGAGTTGCACGCGGCCATGCCCGACCCGGCCCAGACGGCCGCGGTCGCCGTCCGGGCGATACCGGGGCCGGGCGGCATCATCACGCAGCGCAGCGCCGGATCCTTCCGCCGCACCCACATCCCCAGGACGGAACTCGAGATCGAGCGGCGCGGCGTCGCCGTGGCGCGTGAGATGCAGGAGATGACCGATCCGTCGCTGCGGATCTACCCGAACCCGTCCTGGGAGCACTGCTCGACGTGTGCCTACCGGCCGCCATGTCTGGCAATCAACCAGGGGCTCGACGAGCAGCCGATCCTCCAGGCGTCCTACCGGCAGCGGGTCGGCGAGGATTTCGAGCCGGGGCGCCTCGGCTCGGTATGGGGATTCGTCCCCGAGATCCACCGGGTCGCAGAGCACCGGCCGCCCGGCCAACGGCAGTGACCGGCTCGGCTCCGGTGCGCTTGCGAGTGGTGAGCTGGAACGTCGATTCCCGGCCGACCGGGCTGCTGGACGCCAAGGTCGAGCTGCTCCGTCAGCTGCGGCCCGATCTCGCGCTGCTCCAGGAGATCGGCCGGCCGGTCTACCGCGCGCTGCTGCCGCACCCGTCGGCCCATGAACGGATGCACCGCAAGTCGCGGCTGTTCTCCTGGGGTGCCCTGTCCACCGACCTGTGCGACCAGCGGGGTAGTGAATACCGGCTCGGATGCGCGGTGCTAGGGGTGTCTTCCACCGCTGTGCTGGATTCCCATGTGCTGAGCCGGGCCCCGTTCGAGGTCAGCGAACCCGTGCGGCTCGGGTTTCTCTGGCGCACGGTGGCGGCCCAGGTGGCGCTGTCCACTGGCGAGCTGATCACCGTGTGCAGCTTCCACGGCCGGCCGGGAGCCGGCCCTCCCCCGGCCGAGTTGCAGCGGGCCTTCCACGCCGGGATCGCGGGCTGGTTCGCCACCGTGCCCGGTCCGGTCGTCTTCGGCATCGACGCCGGCCCGCCGGTGCTCGACAGCGCGGACCCGCTACTCGGCTCGGACCCGGTGCACGGCCTGGTCGAGGTGCTGCGGGCAACCAACGATCACCTGTGGGCCACCCGCGACCTGGAGGTGCTCGACGTCCAATGCCTGGCTGCCGAGGCCGCCGCTGCAGGCAGCGACCACGCCCTGCTGCTGGCGGATCTGGAGCTACGCCCCTCGTGAGTAAGGCTTACCGCTGCGCTCGGCACTGACGCCCGGGTTTCACCATTCCGTAAGACGACCAGCGGGCCCGGTCGGCGTACCGCTGACAGGATCGAATCATCCCCTACCTGAGGAGGTTTCGCGTGCGAAGTGCCCGCTCGTTGGGTCTGGCGTTCGTCACCATGGCGGTGCTCGCTGGCTGTGCAGGGGGCCAGCCGAGCCCTGGGCAACCGGATTCCGCGCCGCCCGCGTCGACGACGCAAGCAACGTCGCCCGGTGCCGCGCAGGCCGCACCCGCCGCCGCGGTGCCCGAGCAACTGCGTTTTGCCGGCAGGACACTGGACGGCAAGGACTTCTCCGGAGAGAGCCTGGCAGGCAAGGCGGCCGTGCTGTGGTTCTGGGCACCGTGGTGCCCGAAATGCCAGCGTGAGGCACCCACGGTCGCCGGCGCAGCCCAGGCGAATGCCGGCAAGGTCGAGTTCATCGGTGTCGCGGCGCAGGACGAGCTGGCCGCCATGCAGGGTTTCGTGAGCGAATACCAGGTCGGTTCCTTCCCGCACCTCGCAGACCTCGACGCCTCGATCTGGCGGCGTTTCGGCGTCACCTACCAGCCGGCCTATGCGTTCATCAGCCCCGACGGCTCCGTCGAGGTGGTCAAAGACCAACTCTCTGAGGCGGAGTTAGCCGACCGCATTCGTCAGCTCACCGCTTCCTGAGCAGCCGCGGTGGACTTCGACACCATCGGCTTCGCACTGGCCGCGGGGCTGGTCGCGGCTGTGAACCCGTGTGGGTTCGCCATGCTGCCCGCCTACCTGGCTCTGGTGGTGGCCGGCGAGGAGGGGCAGAGCAGCAAGGCCGCGGCGATGGTCCGCGCGCTGGCCGCCACCGCGATGATGGCGCTGGGCTTTCTCCTCGTGTTCGGCACCTTCGGGCTGGTGATCTCCCCGCTGGCCGCGTCAGTGCAGCAGTACCTGCCCGCGGTGACCGTGGTGATCGGTGCCGGGCTGCTGGCGTTGGGCGTCTGGATGCTGCGCGGGCGGGAGATCACGCTGCTGCTGCCCAAACCCGGTCGCGGCGCGCCGACGGCTCGGCTCCGTTCGATGTTCGGGTATGGGCTGGCCTACGCCATCGCCTCGCTGTCCTGCACCATCGGTCCCTTCCTCGCGGTCACCGCAGGGACGTTTCGCAGCGGGTCAGTGCTGGACGGGGTGCTGGCCTACCTTGCCTACGGCACCGGTATGGCGTTGCTCGTCGGTGTGCTCGCTGTCGCCACGGCGTTGGCCAGCTCAGCAGTCGTTCGAGGCACCCGGCGGCTGTTGCCGTACGTCAACCGGATCAGCGGCGTGCTGCTCGTCGTGGTCGGGCTGTACGTCGGCTACTACGGGATCTACGAGCTACGGCTGTACCTCGGGGATGGTCCGGCCAGCGATCCTGTCGTGGACGCCGCCGGGCGGCTGCAGGGCACGCTGGCCGGCTGGGTGGACGGCATAGGGCCGCTGCCGTTGCTGCTGGCACTGGCCCTGCTCGTGGGTGGAATTATGCTATTCACCCGCTCGCGCCGTCGTCACTCGCACACGCTGCGGCAGCGGCGCTGAGCCGAGCCGGTACCCGATCCGCTTGCAGCCCACCGCGCCCGGCCTGACTGGACGCTACTAGGAGAAGATGTCGGCGGCGGTGATGGCGATCACGTCGTCCGGCAGGTTGATGACCCGCTCGCGGGCGCAGATCGCGATACGCAGATCATGCGGTGCTGCGGGTCCGAGTTGTTGAAGCCCGTGACATACAGGCGGAGTTGGTGTCGCTGCACCGTGGTTGGCCCGCGAGACGGCTGAGGGTGAGACTGCCCACCGAACGTGAAGTCACCGATATCGTCGCTGCCGGCCCTCGGCGTCAGTAGGTGAGCTAAATGGTCGGCACCGGAAGTCCGGCAGGGGTTGAGGCAACCACTTGAGCGTCCTGAAACACCCGGCACTACCTGCGCAGCGATTGCGCGTCGTGAACTCGACGCCACTGACGTTTTTCGCAGCGGAGATGTCGTTAACGTCGAGTTCACGACGCACCAGCCCCGGGGCGAGCCCGTGGGGTGCAAACCGGTGGATGAGTGGGGCCCGCAGCAGCGCATCGACGCGGGGGCGTCGAAACGCCGCCAGAGAATGCGGGTGCCCTCGTTGGTCACGATCGGCGCAGTGAGATCGGTGAATACCTCAATGGGGTCCGGCCGCGGGGGCCGGAATCAGGGCTCGGGAAAAATCGGGCCTCTGACCAGGCACGGTACAGCATGGTGCGAGAGGTGCCCGGCCGGCGGGGTTCGTGGGGTGGGTTGGCAGTGGCGAGATGGCGGTGACAGGGGCGCTGACCTGCGTGCGAGCGCTCCCCGGGGATGGACGCAGTACCGGACCGCTCGCAGACCATCACACGATCCGGGGGACGGGCACCGGCCGTTTGCCGGGGCGTCCGAGGGTGCGGACTGTGGCGGACGCTGAGGTGCCCGAGGTCGATCTGGATCACACTGTCCTCCCGGAGGTGCCTCACCTCCGTCACGGCCGACTTCAACTCGGCGAGTCGGCGATGGTCCTGTCGCAAAGGCACACCGGGTACTGCAGGGGTTCACCATTGTCCTGTATGGGGGTGCAGATCCGCCGCAACCGCTTCGGGTCGGCGATGTCGTAGGTCATCAGGTACCGGTGGCGTGCCTCCGCGTCACGAGTAACCATCGGGAGGTACTCCGGAAAGCTCGCCGACCAGAACCCCAGCCAGCAGCCTGGCCTGCACATCGTAAGCATTGAGCACGGTCCGGCACCCGTCCACTGGTCAGCGCCACGGCCTGGGGCACGGCGGATCAAGTCCAGGGGGTGACCGCACCGTTGTTGACCACACCGATCACCACCGGGTCGGCGATCAGCGGACTTCTCCGCGAGGTACAGCGCAAGGGACGGTCGACCATCGCGGGAGCGATGGTCGACGCCCAGGTACAGATCAAACCCGAAACCCGAGCGTGACCGCGACTCCGACGGGGTGCGCACGCCACCGAGGCTGGCGTAACCGACTTTCCCGCTGGTCGGCGTCAGTCGGTGGGGAAGTCGAACTCGCCAAGCCGGACACCGGCGGTGAACGCCTCCCACTCGGCGCGGGTGTAGACGATCACCGCATCGTCTCGGTGGCGGCTGTGGCGCACCGCGACCCGGCCCGAGCCGTCGCGCAGCGGCCCGGCCTCCACACAACCGCCGCCGTTGCTCTGACTTCGGGTGCTGATGTGCCAGCCGACCTGTGCCAGTTCCTCGCGGCCCACCGTGGCGGGTCCGCTGGTCATGCCCATTACAGCTCCTTCGCCGCAGCCGCGATCAATGCGGCCGACTCTTTGCCTGCGAACGCCATGGCGCTGAGCTGATGGTACGCCTGCCGGAACCGGTCCACGGCCGCGTCCTCCTCGACGTACACCGCCCCGGCGAGGTTGTCCACATAGGCGACGTCGGGGTAGGGCTCGGGCATCTCGAAGAACCAGAATGCGCCATCCAGACCGGCATGCGCGCCGCGACGCAGCGGGAGCACCCGGACCTCCACATTGGGCCGCTCGGCGAAGTCGAGCAGCGTGGTTAGTTGTTCGCGCATCACCTCCGCACCACCGATGACCCGGCGCAGCACCGACTCATCTACCACCGCGGCGAAGTCGACCGGCGCCTCGCCACCGAGCACCTGCTGGCGGGTCATCCGGTGCTCGATCATCCTTGCGATCTGCTCTCCGGAAGTGTCAGATGCCGCCGCATTGCGGATCAGAGTCTCGGCGTACGTCCGGGTCTGCAGCAGCCCGGGCACGAGCATCGCCTCGTATGTGCGGAGCCGCTCGGCGCGGGCCTCCAGCCACGGCAGGTCGATGTACTGGCGATCGACGGTGTTTACGTAGCCGTCCCACCAGCCCTTGCGCCACACGTCATCGGACAGTCGGAGCAGCCCCTCGCGGGTGCGTTCCTCTGAGACGTGGTACAGGTCGAGCAGCGCGAGCACGTCGCCCCGGCGGATCGGGTACTCGGCGGTCTCGAACCGGCTGACCATCGACGGGTCGCGCTGCAGGTAGTCGCCGGCCTGCCGCAGCGTCATGCCGGTGGACTCGCGCAACGCCCGCAACTGCTGGCCCAGCCACTGCGCCCGCAGCGTGGGTCCGGGCTTCCTCTTCGGCACGGCGGCCATCCTCTCAGCGCACGATCAACCGAACAAGCTCATCAGTCGCCAAGACCGTGAGATCTCAAACTTGCGAAACGCGGCGAGATGCGAGAATATTGGTCATGTTACCGACGCCGCTATGCATCGAAGAAGGAGCCACCGATGGCCCCGCACCGTCCGGAGTCCGCGCAGCAGCTGCCTGATCACACCGAGGTCCTGCGCTGCGTCACCCTGGCCGCGATCCCGACCGTCTACGGCCTGGACGACCCCGACGAGGGGGTGACGGCCTGGGTGTTTGCGCTCCCCGGCGGGCTGGCCTACATCGTGTCGAGCGACGAGGAGGAAAACGGCGGCATCGTGCACACCAGCCTGGACCACGTCGCGCGCTTCTGGGCCCCGTACCACCAAGCCGAGCTGGTGCTGGTCACGGCCTGATATCAGCCCGAAGGCTGGCAAGATCCTCATCCCGGACCTCGCGGTGGCCAGTACTCCTGGGCTTGATCTGACAGTGTGCGACGCCGCGGATGTAGTGCTGGTCGTGGAGATCACCAGCACAGGTAACGCGGTGGCCGGGCGAGCGGTCAATCCGCAGCTCTACGCGCAGGCCGGCGTCCCGCACTACCTGCGCGTCGGGCTAGGAGCAGCCGACCCGTACGCAGCCGCCTGCCAGCTTGGGCGTGACCGTCAGATAACCTGAATGGCCAGGTTCTGCCTGCATGCCGTGACCAGGCGCTCGATATGCCCGAGGTCGGAGGTCACGATCGAGTCCTTACGCCGTGCTGCGCTCTCCACGACGGCGGCGTCGACAACGTCGTCATGGGCAGCCGCGCCGAGGAGTTGACCGATCGCGCGGGCCGACTCCTCCGTCATCGCCTCGATCTCGCAGCCCGCGAGTAGCCGCGCGAGTAGCGCTTGACAGGACCCACCGCGCCATGCTTGGGCGAGCACCGGCGCGGGGACGACCGGAACGGCACCCAGCCGCAGCAGACCAAGGTGGCGGCTCCACAACTGCCGGTCGCCACGTTCGGCGGCGATCAGAACGGTGGTGTCGTAGGTGATCCCGCTCATCTACGCCGACGCGCGCCCAGCATCAGCACCACGGGCGAGCACCCGGCGGGCCCACACCTCGCCGTCAGCTCGCTCATCGTCAGTGAGTGCGCCGGCCTCCGCTTCCCAGGCAGCGACCCCGGCGAGCCCCGCCTCAATCTTGAGGCGGCGCGTCGCCGTCTCGGCCAGCCAGCTGCTCACCGACGTTCCTGCTTCGGCTGCGGCCCGATCCAGCTGGGCAGCCAGCTCGGGCGGCAACGAGATGGAACGCTTCGCCCTCCGTGCCATGGCATCAATGGTAGTACAAGCGGTGCGACAGCGAGCGGGCCGATCAGAGCGGTTGCCCCACCCAGCGATATGCCCGTTGCGGGCTCTTTGGATCTCCTTGCGCCTCAACGACGCCATCCGCGATCAGGGCTCGCAGCGCGGAGAGCACGGCTGCTCGCGAACGACCGGCGACAGTCACGAGTTGTACGGCAGTGGCTCGTCCCCTCCGGCGAAGTTCCGTCGCAACGATGTCTTTGGTGGAGCTGGGCGGGTCAGCCCACTCAATCACCGGCGATCTGCTGAACTCCACTTCGAACCGGCTCGGGAGATTCCTGAAGATCGGTCGGCCGAGGCCTGATCGCCGTAGCTCACGGATCATCGCCGGGATACCGGACGCGCGGTTCTCGGCCACCAGCCGGTCGCTGCGCGGAAGGTACGTATCGGACAGCAAGCTCGCCAGGAAGGCGTTGCGCGACGAGGACACCCCCTCAGTGCCCAATTCTTCGACCCTCACCAGGCCGTACAACGAGCCCGGGCTGCGGACTACGAGCCGGTCCGGGTGGAGCTCAACCTGGATCTGGGTACCCCGTGTCACGTTGCTGTAATCACGGTGCAGGACCGCATTGACGATCGCTTCCCGTACCGCTTCCAGCGGATAGTCGGGCTGTTCCCGCCGCCCAGCGCCGTTCACGTAGCTACGCACGCTCATGTGTCGCCGTAATGCCACAACGGTCTCCGCAACAAGATCCGGGATCGCGCCCCGGATCACCGGATTGTCCTCGAACCGCGGTGCGTCTGTCCCGACGGCGGCCACGCTCGGAAAGACCACCACGGAGATGGTGAGCTGTGGGAAGAACTGCTGGGGGAACACACCAAAGGTGAGAATACCCGCCACTGACGGCACCGTCTGGCCGTCCTCGTCCGACACCAGAACCCGTATCCGTCGCAACGCGGTCTCGTCGTTGACGTCACGGAGTGATCGGCTGGTGTCGCGGACCCGTTCGAGCGTCCTGGCCAGGGTGGCGCCATCGAGGTCCGTAAGGCGAGCCTCCGGAACAGGTTCGACGTCGTAGCGGGGTTGTCCCCGATTGGCGATGGCAAGGCCGATCTCCTCCTGAGTCATCCGCCGGTCTCCGTCGCCGACACGGACGAACGAGCCGGTCGCGATACCCCGACTCGCCACGTAGCACGGCCGCTGACCGGACGGCATAGCAACGATCTCGGCCACGACGAGCACGGCACCGTCGACCTCGACCAGCTCAACGCTCGGACGGACAGGCGGCACGAGCTGGTCGCTGACCGCCGAGACCAGATCATCGCGGAGTTTCGCAGGATCAGGGAGCCGGACCGGGGTGAACCCTGCCTTCTCGTCCACACCGAGAACGATCAAGCCACCGTTGGTGTTCGAGAAGGCCGACACGGTCTCGACCACACTCTTCGGGAGCCCACCGACCGCTGCCTTGACCTCGACTTCCGCGGGTTCATCCAGGACCTTAACGTTGTCCATCGCCCCACCTTCACCAGCTCGGTTTCATGTCAACCAAGTGAAGTATGAAGCTGTGTCAAGTTGCTTTCAAGCAGTTGCGAAGGTGAAGACGCCGCAGTAGTCCACCCCGACGGTCCATAGCGGATCAGAGACTGTCGGTGCTCACCGGCAGCATGCGACCATGGGAGCCGGGCCGGAGCGCGGAGGTGAGTGGTCATGGCCGCAGGTGCGCACGCGGACATGCTGGAGCATGTCGGCCCGTGGACCGAGCAGGACTACCTTGCACTGCCCGCGGACCGGCGGCGGATCGAGTTGCTGGACGGGAGCCTGCTGGTGAGTCCCAGCGCCGGCTACCGGGACCAGCGGCTGTCCTTCCAGTTGTGCTACGCGCTGGCGGTGGCGGCTCCACCGGGCTTTGAGGTGCTGGAGGCGATCAATGTCCGGGTCGCCCCGGGTCGGATCCTGATCCCGGATCTGGCGGTGGTGAGCACGCCTGGTGCGGATCGTACGGTCGCTGAGCCTGCCGACGTGGCACTGGTGGTGGAGATCACCGGTCCGGGTAACGCGGTGGCCGATCGGGCCATCAAGCCCGAGATCTACGCTTCAGCCGGTATTGCGCACTATCTGCTGATCGAGCTGGGGGCCGAATCGCCCACGGCCGTCGTCTTCGGGTTGCGCCGGGGTCGTTACCTGCCGGTGCGGCGGGTGGGGCCGGGCGAGCGGTTGCGGCTCGACGAACCTTTCGGTGTCGATGTCGACCTCGCCGCACTGGCCACCGCCACCCGCCCGCCGCGCTCAACCTGACCGGACGCTCAGGAGCGGATGCCGTCAGCAGCCAGACCACCCCATAGGAAGATCACCGTCGGCCAGATCAGAGCAGCTGACCCAGCCGCAGGCGGACTACGAACGGCTCGGTGGTGGTGAAGACGCCAGCGATGCTGCCGCCGTCCTGGTAGCCGAACCCTTCGGCGAGGTGGCAGTCGAGCAGCGACACCGGTTCGTCGAGATCCACGATCCAGTAGTGCGGGATGCCGGCATCGGCGTACTCGCTGCGCTTGGCCACGTGGTCGGTGCGACGAGAGCCGGGCGAGACGATCTCGACCACGACCAGCACTTCGGCGGCCCGGATCATCCCGCCCTCATGGCGAACCCGTCGGCGCGCACCTTGCTGGACGATCATGAGGTCCGGTCGGCGGGAGAACCCCGGCTGATCGGGGTCGACGAGCTGAAGGTCGACGTCGATGTCCGGGATCACCTCGAGGTGATCCGGCAACTGTGGGCGCAGCTGCACCAGCAACTCGGCCGCGGCGAAGTTGTGATCGGGAACCGGGCTCGGTGACATCAGCAGCCGGCCTTCCAACAGCTCGGTGTAGCCCGACTCGGTCTCGCCGAGCTCGGCGTACTCCGCCACCGTCAACAGCTGAGTCAGTGGCTGGGGAAGGGCGGTCACATCGAGCTCCTCACGTCACGGTCAGTCTCCCACGGTGACCACCGCGACGGTCGGTCCGCGGCCGGTAGCGGGCCGTGCTGTTGCGGTGGACCGAAGCACAGCAGAGCTCGTATCGCCACTCACGGGGCCGCTAGGCGACGGGGCGGTCGGTGGGGGCAATAGGAGCGGGCAGGACGTCGCGGCCGGTGAGGTAGCTGTCCACACCGGCGGCGGCGGCGCGGCCTTCGGCGATGGCCCAGACGATCAGTGACTGGCCGCGGCCCATGTCGCCGGCGACGAACACGCCCGGCACGCTGGTCATGAAACACCCATCGCGGGCGACGTTGCCGCGCGCGTCGTAGTCCACGCCGAGCCCTTCCAGCAGCTTGCCTTTCTCCGGCCCGACGAAGCCCATGGCCAGCAGTACGAGATCACAGGGCAGGTCCTGCTCGCTGCCCTCCACCGGCACGAACTTGCGGCCTTCGGAGACGACCTCGACCAAGCGCAGCGCCCGCACCCGACCTTCGCCATCATCGAGGAACTGTTGGGTGCTCACCGAGAACAGCCGTTCGCCACCTTCCTCGTGGGCCGAGGACACCCGGTAGATCATCGGGTAGGTGGGCCATGGCTGCGATTCAGGACGCTGCTCCGGCGGCAGGGGAAGGATCTCGAGTTGAGCGACCGAGGCGGCGCCCTGGCGGTGCGCGGTGCCCAGGCAGTCGGCCCCGGTGTCACCGCCGCCGATGATCACCACATGTTTGCCCTCGGCGTGGATGGGCGACCACGCGAGGTCACCCTCCTGTACCCGGTTGGACGGGGGTAGGTACTCCATCGCCTGGTAGACGCCGGTCAGCTCGCGGCCGGGCACCGGCAGGTCCCGCCACGCGGTGGCACCACCGGCGAGCACCACCGCATCGAAGCCCGCGCGTAGCTCGTCGACGCTGAGATCCTCTCCGACATCGACGCCGGCCCGGAACTCGGTGCCCTCGGCGCGCATCTGCTCCAGCCGGCGGTCCAGCCTGTGCTTGGCCATCTTGAACTCGGGGATGCCGTAGCGCAGCAACCCGCCGATCCGGTCCGCACGCTCGTAGACCACCACGTCATGCCCGACCCGGCTCAGCTGCTGGGCCGCAGCCAGCCCAGCCGGGCCGGACCCGACCACCGCCACCTTCTTACCGGTGCGCACGTCAGACACCACCGGGCGCACCCAGCCTTCTTCCCACGCCCGGTCGATGATCTCGATCTCGACCTGCTTGATGGTCACCGGGTCGTCGTTGATGGCCAGCACGCAGGCCGCCTCGCACGGCGCCGGGCACAGCGTCCCGGTGAACTCGGGGAAATTGTTGGTGGCGTGCAGCCGCTCAGCCGCGTCGGCCCAATCCTGCCGCCACACCAGGTCGTTCCACTCCGGGATGAGGTTGCCCAGCGGGCAACCCAGATGGCAGAACGGGATCCCGCAGTCCATGCACCGGCCGGCCTGCGCTTCCAGCGCCTCGCGGCCGAAGTCCTCATAGACCTCCCGCCAGTCGCGCAACCGCAGCTCCACCGGACGTCGAGGCGGGTTCCGCCGCCCCGTGGTGAGGAAGCCCTTGGGATCAGCCATGGGCGGCCTCCATGATCGCCTCGTTGACGTCCCTGCCGTCCCGCTGCGCAGCCGCCTGGGCGACCAGCACCCGCTTGAAGTCCTTGGGCATGACCTTGCCGAACCGATCCACCGCGGTATCCCAGTCCGACAGCAGCGCATGCGCCACCGCAGACCCGGTCTCGGCGTGATGCCGTGCCACCGCGTCGGCCAGGAACGCGCGGTCCTCGTCATCCAGCGGGTCCAGGTCGACCATCTCATGGTTGACCCGGCCGACAACCAGGTCGAGCACATAGGCGACACCGCCGGACATCCCGGCCGCGAAGTTGCGCCCGGTCGGCCCGAGCACCACCACCCGGCCACCGGTCATGTACTCGCAGCCGTGATCACCGACGCCCTCGACGACGGCCAGGGCCCCGGAGTTGCGCACGCAGAAGCGTTCCCCGACCATCCCGCGCAGGAACATCTCCCCAGACGTTGCGCCGTAGAGGATCACGTTGCCGGCGATGATGTTGTGCTCTGCGGTGAACTGCGCGTCGGGGTGCGGGCGGACGGTGATCCGCCCCCCGGACAGGCCCTTGCCGACGTAGTCGTTGGCGTCCCCGACCAGCCGCAGGGTGATCCCGCGCGGCAGGAACGCCCCTAACGACTGGCCGGCCGTTCCGGTCAGCGTGATGTCGATGGTGTTGTCGGGCAGGCCCGCACCACCCCAGCGGCGGGTCAACTCGGAGCCGAGCATGGTGCCCACGGTGCGGTTGACGTTGCGCACCGGCAGGTCCAGCCGCACCGGTTCACCGTCGGCCAGCGCGCCCTCGGCCAATGCGATGAGGGTGTTGTCCAGCGCCTTGTCCAGCGCGTGGTCCTGCTCCACGATTTGGTGCCGCGGGGCATCCGGGTCCAGATCGGCCGGCAGATGCAGGATCGGCGACAAGTCCAGCCCGGCGGCCTTCCAGTGGTCTATGGCCGGGCGGGTGTCGAGCACCTCGGTGCGCCCGATCGCCTCCTCAAGAGTGCGGAACCCCAACGCCGCCAGGTACTCGCGGACCTCCTGGGCGACGAACTCGAAGAAGTTGACGACGTACTCGGCCTTGCCGGTGAACTTCGCGCGCAGCACCGGGTTCTGGGTGGCCACCCCCACCGGGCAGGTGTCCAGATGGCAGACCCGCATCATGATGCACCCGGAGACCACCAGCGGGGCGGTGGCAAAGCCGTACTCCTCGGCCCCCAGCAGCGCGGCGATCATGACGTCGCGGCCGGTCTTGAGCTGCCCGTCGGTCTGCACGACGATCCGGTCCCGCAGCTTGTTGGCGATCAGCGTCTGCTGGGTCTCGGCCAGACCCAGCTCCCAGGGGGTGCCGGCATGCTTGATCGACGACAGCGGCGAGGCCCCGGTACCGCCGTCGTGCCCGGAGATGAGGACTACGTCGGAGTACGCCTTGGCCACCCCGGCGGCCACCGTGCCGACCCCGACTTCGGACACCAGCTTGACGTGCACCCGGGCCCGCGGGTTGGCGTTCTTCAGGTCGTGGATCAGTTGCTTGATGTCCTCAATGGAGTAGATGTCGTGGTGCGGCGGCGGCGAGATCAGCCCCACCCCGGGAGTGGAGTACCGGGTCTTGGCGATCCACGGGTAGACCTTGGTCCCGGGTAGCTGCCCGCCCTCGCCGGGCTTGGCGCCTTGCGAGATCTTGATCTGCAGGTCGTCGGCGTTGACCAGGTACTCGCTGGTCACGCCGAACCGCCCGGAGGCCACCTGCTTGATCGCCGACCGGCGCAGGTCACCGTTGAGGTCGGGGGTGTAGCGGTCGGCGTCCTCACCGCCCTCCCCGGTGTTGGACTTGCCGCCGATGCGGTTCATCGCGATGGCCAGCGTTTCGTGCATCTCCTTGGAGATGGACCCGTAAGAGATGGCCCCCGTCGCGAACCGCTTCACTATCGACTCGACTGCCTCCACTTCTTCAAGAGGTACCGGAGCGCGCACCCCCTCGCGGAAACTGAACAGGCCGCGCAGGGTCATCAACCGCTGCGACTGCTCGTCGACGAGCTGGGTGTACTCCTTGAACACCTGGTAGCGGCCTGCCCTGGTGGAGTGCTGCAGCTTGAACACCGTCTGGGGGCTGAAAACGTGCGGCTCGCCCTCCCGACGCCACTGGTAGTCGCCACCGGTCGCGAGCTCCCGATGCGGGGGGTGCACCCCGCCGGGCGGGTAGGCACGGCGGTGGCGCATCGCGACCTCGTCGGCCAGGGTGTCGAACCCGACCCCCCCGAGCCGGGAGGTGGTGCCGGTGAAGCAGGAGTCGATGACCTCGGGCCCCAGCCCGATCGCCTCGAAGATCTGCGCACCGGTGTAGGAGGCCACTGTGGACACTCCCATCTTCGACATCGTCTTGCGAACACCCTTGCCCAGCGCCTTGATCAGGTTGCGGGCGGCGGTCTTGGCATCGATCCCGTTGAGCAGGCCCCGATCGGCAAGATCCTCCACAGTGGCCATCGCCAGGTAAGGGTTGACCGCCGCGGCTCCGTAGCCGATGAGCAGCGCGATGTGGTGCACCTCACGGGCGTCGGCGGCCTCGACGATCAGGCCTACCTGGGTGCGGGTCTTCTCCCGCACCAAATGGTGGTGCACCGCTCCGGTCAGCAGCAGGGACGGGATGGGCGCGTGCTCGGCGTCGGCGCCCCGGCCGGAGAGCACGATCAGCCGCGCACCGCCGGCCACCGCGGCGGAGACCTCAGCACGGATCTCGTCGAGCCGGCCGACCAGCGCCGTGCCGCCACCGGCCACGTCATAAAGGCCCTTGACGGTGAAGGTCTGGTACTCCGGCTGGTCACCGTCGTCGTCGACGTGGATGATCTTGGCGAGTTCGTCGTTGTCCAGCACCGGGAACGGCAACACGATCCGGCGGCAGGAGTCGGCGCCGGCCACCAGCAGGTTGGGCTGCGCACCGAGCTGCGCCTGCAACGAGGTCACCAGCTCCTCCCGGATCGCGTCCAGCGGCGGGTTGGTGACCTGGGCGAACAGCTGGGCGAAGTAGTCGAACAGCGGCCGGGAGTGCTGCGAGAACGGGGCCAGCGGGGCGTCATTGCCCATCGACCCGATCGGCTCTGCGCCGCTGATGGCCATCGGGGCCAGCAGCACCCCGAGCTCCTCCTGGGTGTACCCCATCGCCTGCTGGCGGCGCACCAGTGAGGCGTGAGTATGCACCTCCCGCTCGCGTTCGGGCAGGTCCTCCAGCCGGGTCAGGCCCTCGGCGACCCAGTCGGCGTAGGGGTGCTCGGCGGCGAGTTCGCCCTTGATCTCGTCGTCGCCCACGATCCGGCCGGCGGCGGTGTCGGCGAGGAACATCCGGCCCGGCTCCAGCCGCCCCTTGCGCACCACCGTGGCGGGGTCGATGTCGAGCACCCCGACCTCGCTGGCCAGCACCACCAGGCCGTCCTCGGTGACCCAGTACCGGGCTGGGCGCAGGCCGTTGCGGTCCAGCACGGCGCCGATCACGGTGCCGTCGGTGAACGCGACCAGCGCGGGGCCGTCCCAGGGCTCCATCAGCGTGGAATGGAACTCATAGAACGCCCGGCGAGCGGGATCCATCTCGTCGTGGTTCTCCCACGCCTCCGGGATCATCATCAGCACCGCGTGCGGCATCGATCGACCGCCCAGATGCAGCAGTTCGAGGACCTCGTCGAAGGACGCCGAGTCGCTGGCCCCTGGGGTGGCGATCGGGTAGATGCGATCCAGGTCACCGGGGATGAGGTCGGTGGCGAGCTGGCTCTCCCTGGCGAGCATCCAGTTCCGGTTGCCGCGCAGGGTGTTGATCTCCCCGTTGTGCGCCACGTAGCGGTACGGGTGGGCCAGCGGCCAGGACGGGAAGGTGTTGGTGGAGAACCGGGAGTGCACCATCGCCAGCGAGCTGGTGACCCGCTCATCGGACAGGTCCGGGTAGAAGCTCACCAGCTGTTCCTCGGTGAGCATTCCCTTGTAGACGATCGTGCGCCCGGACAGGCTCGGGAAGTAGACGTCGACGTCGCGCTCAGCGCGCTTGCGCACGCAGTACGCGCGGCGCTCGAGCTCCAGCCCGGTCAGCGGCGGTCCGGCCGACGCCAGGAACAGCTGCCGGAAGCCGGGCATTGCCGAGCGGGCCATGGGGCCGACCCCCTCGGGGTTGACCGGCAGCTCCCGCCAGCCCAGCACCCGCATGCCCTCCTCGGCCACGATGGCCGCAATGGCGTTGCTGGCCGCCAGCACCTCGGCGTCGGCTACCGGCAGGAAGGCGGTACCCACCGCGTACGCACCAGGTTCGGGCAGTTCGAAGTCGACGACCTCACGGAAGAAACCATCCGGGACCTGGAACAGGATGCCGGCGCCGTCACCGGTGTCGGGTTCACCTCCCCGGGCACCCCGGTGTTCGAGGTTGCGCAGCGCGGTGAGAGCCTTCTGCACGATGCCGTGATCGCGGTGCCCGGCGAGGTCGGCCACGAACGCCACCCCGCAGGCGTCGTGCTCGTAGGCGGGGTCGTACAGGCCTTGCTGGCGGGGGCTCGACCCTTCAGGCAGGTGATAAGCGGTCACGAGCACCTCCCGTCGTCTCGATTGCAGCTCGATACACGCATCGGGACGACGTGCACCCATCTGCGGTAACCCGCAGGCTACCGGGTTACCAAGTCGTTATCACTTTGGACGAGCGGCCAGCGGCCAGAGCGCGTGCCGTGTCTATCCCTCGCCGAGCCCACGAACGTCCGCGCTGGCGCCTTGAGCTGGTGGCTTTTCATGATACCCGCCGGGGGTCTAGTCCGTCGCTGCGCGCAGCGAGCACCCGCCACGCCGCCGCTCGCCGAGCTTGACAAAAGCCCATCGTCACTGTCCGTGTCGCTACGAGTGTCCAACTTCCTCGACCCGCTACCGCGCCTGCTTGAGCCCCACTCTGGTGTTGCGGGTGCTGCGCGCTAATCTGCGCCGCCATCGCGACGTCCCCATGGCACTGGATCGTCCGGTGGTGACTTCCCACGTGGGTGACACCACGATGGGGTGGTGTCATGCGTTGGAGGTGCTGGGTGAGTTCGTCGGAGGAGATCCGGGATGCGCTGCGGCGCTTTCCCCGGCGCGGCATCAGGCGGTGGGGGTCCTGGCGTGGCGGGTCCCTACCGGCCGCGGTGGCTATCGCCGTCGTCACCAGCGGTAGCGGCCCGGCGGTGCTGCTCACCCGACGTGCTGGTGGGCTGCACGAGCACCCAGGGCAGCACGTGCTGCCTGGCCTGCGCACCAACCTCCGTGAGTCAGCTTCCGGCGCGGCCCGGCGCGCACTTGCCCAAGAGCTCGGATTGCGGCTGCCACCGGAATCGGTGCTCGGGTTGCTGGACGACTACGAGACCCGCGTCGGGTTCGTGATCACCCCGGTGGTGGTCTGGGCCGGGGAGCACAGCGAACCGCCGCACCTCCCAGAGGCCCACGTCGTCGCCGTTGCGTTCGCCGACCTCGACGTCGAACCGGTGTTCGTGGCCAGCCCGGAGTCCGACCGTCCGGTGATCCGCCTGCCGCTGCACGGAGAATGGTTGCACGCGCCGACCGCCGCGGTGCTCTACCAGTTCCGCGAGGTGGTCCTGCGTCACCGCCGCACCCGCGTAGCCCACCTCGAAGAACCCGTCTTCGCCTGGCGCTAACCCCGCGCCGCACCCGCATTCAGCGGGCTCAGCGGGGTTAATCGGGCGCAATAGCCCCGCTCAGCCCGCTGAATGCGGTCAGGACCGGGTTGGGCGATAGCGTAAGTGGCGTGCGACTGGCGACGTGGAACGTGAACTCGGTGCGCTCCCGGCTGCCGCGGCTACTGCCCTGGCTGGATGCGCGCGCGCCGGATGTGGTGTGCCTGCAGGAGACCAAGCTGCCGGTGGATGCCTTCGACGAGTTGGTCGGCCCCGCGCTGGCTGAGCGCGGGTACGCCGTCGCACATCATGGGGAGGGGCGTTGGAACGGGGTGGCGATCGCCTCCCGGGTCGGGCTGGCTGACGTCGTCACCGGGCTGCTCGACGAGCCGCGCAATCCGCTGAACCCGAACCCGGACCCCGAAGCCCGCGCGGTGTCCGCCACCTGCGCAGGGTTGCGGGTCAGCTCGGTGTACGTGCCAAACGGGCGCACTCCCGACGACCCGCACTACCGCTACAAGCTGGACTGGCTGGCCGCGCTGGCCGCCACGGTGGCCGCCGGGGACCCCGCGTCCACCATGGTCTGTGGCGATCTGAACATCGCGCCCGCCGATGAGGACGTGTACGACCCGGCCGCATACGCCACCTCCACCCACGTGACGCCGCCGGAACGAGCCGCGCTGCGCGCCCTCGGGTTGCACGACGTGGTGCGGGAACGCTGGCCCGGCGAGCGGATCTTCACCTACTGGGACTACCGGGCCGGCATGTTTCACCAGGACCGGGGGATGCGGATCGACCTGGTGCTCGCCGGCGCGGACGTCGCGCCGCGGGCCTGCGCGGCATGGGTGGACCGCCAGGCCCGCAAGGGCAGCGCCCCCAGCGACCACGCGCCGGTGATCGTGGACCTCGACGAGGCACCGGACGGAGACTGCGGCCCCGTCGTTCCGCCCCCATCAGCGCGGCGCTGAGACGGGCCGGCCCGTGGCGGAGTGCAACGGCATGCCAGCCGACCTCGACGAGCTCACGGCCCTGGCTTTGACCAACTACGGTCACTTCACCTCAATGCGAGTCGACGACCAGCGAGTACGCGGCCTCTCCCTCCACCTGCAACGCTTGATGCGTGACTGCCGCCAGGTGTTCGACGCAGACCTGGACCCCGACCGCATCCGATACCTCCTTCGCCACGCACTGGTCGGCGCCAGCCGGTCGGTGGTGGTCCGGGTGACCGTGTTCGACCCGACCCTCGAACTCGCGCATCTCGGCGCGGAAGCAGAACCACAACTCCTCGTCACAACCCGGCCAATCGCGCATACGCCGCTTCCCGCGCTGCGCCTGCAGTCGACCATTTACCGTCGTGATATGCCTGACGTCAAACATGTCGGGCTTTTCGGTTCGCTTCGGCACCGCCGCATCGCGCAACGCAATGGCTTCGATGATGTGCTGTTTATCGATGCCGAAGACGCCATCTCCGAGGCGGCCACGTCAAACATCGGTTTCATCGACGGTGACCGGATCGTCTGGCCCCAGGCAGACTGCCTCACTGGCGTGACCATGAGGCTGATCAGCGACTCTTGCGACAGACACGTCACCGCTGCACCGGTCACCCTCGGTCAGCTAACCGATGTGGATGCCGTGTTCGCCACCAATGCGGCAGTCGGCATCCGCTCCATCACCGCTATCGACGGTATCCAGTGGCCGAACGAGCACCCCGCCGTAGATGTCCTGCGCGAACAGTACGCTGCCCAGCCTGCCGAGCTGTTGTAAGCAAAGATCGCCCCGTGAACTCGACGATAGCGACATCTGGCAGGACTGAAATGTCCCTGACGTCGAGTTCATGGGCCTTTCCCGCCAGCAGCGGGACTACACGTGCCGGTCAGGTGGAAGGAGCTGTCGGTGTTTCGGCGTTGCGGTCGGTGAAGACGCGGCTGCCGAGGAAGTCCTCGGGGGTCAGGGTGGTGAGCTCATCTTTGCCGACCGCTTGATCGGTGGCCATCATCCGGCTCGCGTGGCGCAGCCTGGCCCGTTCGATCGCGTTGCGCACGCTGCGGCCGTTGGCGAACCGTGGCTGCGCCTTGCGGTGTTCCAGGTACTCGCGGAAGGTCTTCTTGGCCTCCGAGGTGAGGACGTAACCCTCCGCGCGGACGAGGAGCTTCCCGATATCGTCCAGTTCGTCGAGGGTGTAATCGGGGAAATCGATGTGGTGCGCGATCCGGGAGCTCATCCCGGGGTTGGACGCGAAGAACGAGTCCATCCGGTCCTTGTAGCCGGCGAGGATCACCACCAGGTCCTCCCGGTGGTTCTCCATCACCTGCAGCAGGATCTCGATGGACTCCTGGCCGTAGTCGCGCTCGTTGTCCGAGCGGTACAGGTAGTAGGCCTCGTCGATGAACAGCACGCCGCCCATCGCCCGCTTGAGGACCTCCTTAGTCTTGGGCGCGGTGTGCCCGACGTACTGGCCGACCAGGTCGTCACGGGTCACCGAGACCAGGTGCCCCCGGCGCAGGTAGCCCAGCCGGTGCAACATGTCGGCCATCCGCAGGGCCACGGTGGTCTTGCCGGTGCCCGGGCTGCCGGTGAAGCTCATGTGCAGGTTGGGCGTGGAAGTGGACAGGCCGAACTTGCCGCGAGCCCGGTCGACCAGCAGCAGCGCGGCGATCTCGCGGATCCTGGTCTTGACCGGGGTGAGACCGACCAGGTCGGCGTCCAGGGAATCGAAGACCCCGTCGATACCGGTGGCTTCGCGTTCCTTGGCGAGATCAACCCGGGCATCCGGCGCCAACGTCTCTTCCTGGCCGGTGGCTTCGTCGTCTTCTTCGGACGCCTCCGGCCCGGCCGCATCGCGGCCGGGCGAGGACATACCGAACCCGATCCGGGCGGGTGCCTCGGCGTCGGGTGGCCGGTTGCTTCCCGGTTGCCGGCTGTTGCTCATTGCTGCCCGTTGTACCGGCGGCCGTGCGGCGCGTCAGCCGCGTAGGAATGCAACGTGTAGCGGATGGTGCGGTCGTGCCACTCCTGGCGCTCCAGCCGGAAGCCGGGCTCATCCGTTGGTCGCTGCACGATGTAGGACAGCGCCACGGTCTGCTTGCCGTAGCTCGCGTTGTAGGCGTTGACCCTGATGTAGTGCTCGGGCTTGGCCTTGCGGCAGGCGTTGACCTCGGCGAGCACGCCGGCGGCGTCGGCCAGGTCGAACATCGGCAGTCCCCACATCTCCCAGTAAACGTTGCGGGGGTGCGGGTCGTCGGTGAACTCCACCGAGCAGGGCCAGTTGTTGTCCAGCGCGTACTGGATCTGCGCGGTGATCTCAACGTCCGTGAGCTCGGGCAAGAAGGAGAAAGTTCCTTGAGTGATACGCATTATCGGCTCCCTCGGTCGGGTCCCAAACTAGGTGGAGGTCGGGGTCTCGACCACGTCGGGCACGTCGGTCGACTCGTAGTTGAAGGAGATGTCGCCCCAGGTCGACAGCGCGATGTCCAGCTCACGGCTCTTCTTGGCGGCCGCCTTGAGGATGTCCTCACCCTCCTTGCGGTAGTCCCGCCCCTCGTTCCGCGCCTTGATCATCGCCTCCAGCGCAACCCGGTTGGCCGTGGCGCCGGCGGCGATGCCCATCGGGTGGCCGATCGTGCCGCCGCCGAACTGCAGCACCACATCCTCGCCGAGGAAATGCAGCAGGTCGTGCATCTGCCCGGCGTGGATCCCGCCCGAAGCCACCGGCATCGTGCCCGGCATCGACCCCCATTCCTGGTCGAAGTACAGGCCCCGGACCGGGTTCGCCGCGATGCGGCCCAGCCGCAGCGTGTCGTAGTAGCCGGCGATCGCGTTCGGATCACCCTCCAGCTTGCCGACCACCGTTCCAGAGTGGATGTGGTCCACCCCGGCCAGGCGCATCCACTTGGCGAGCACCCGGAAGTTCACCCCGTGGTTCTTCTGCCGGGCATAGGTGGCGTACCCGGCCCGGTGCAGGTGCAGGATCGTGCCGTTGGCCCTGGCCCACTTGGCCATCGACTGGATCGCGGTGAAGCCGATGGTGAGGTCGATCATGATGATGACGCTGCCGAGCTCCTTGGCGAACGCGGCGCGCTCGTACATGTCCTCCATCGTGGCCGCGGTGACGTTGAGGTAGTGGCCCTTGACCTCGCCGGTGGCCGCCGACGCGCGGTTGACCCCCTCCATCGAGTACAGGTACCGGTCCCGCCAACGCATGAACGGCTGGGAGTTGATGTTCTCGTCGTCCTTGGTGAAGTCCAGCCCACCGCGCAGCGCCTCGTAGACCACCCGGCCGTAGTTGCGGGCCGACAGTCCCAGCTTGGGCTTGGTGGTGGCGCCGAGCAGCGGCCTGCCGAACTTGTCCAGGTACTCCCGCTCGGTGATGATCCCGTGCGCGGGCCCCTGGAAGGTCTTGACGTAGTGCAGCGGGATCCGCATGTCCTCCAGCCGCAACGCCTTGAGCGCCTTGAACCCGAACACGTTGCCGATGATCGAGGAGGTGAGGTTGGCGATCGACCCTTCTTCGAACAGGTCGATGTCGTAGGCGATGTAGGCGATGTACTGGTTCTCAGCACCGGGGACCGCGTCTACTTTGAAGCACTTGGCCTGGTAGGTCTTGTAGTCGGTGAGCCGGTCGGTCCACACCACTGTCCAGGTCGCGGTTGATGACTCTCCCGCTACCGCGGCACCGGCCTCCTCCGGCGGCACCCCGGGCTGTGGGGTGATGCGGAATGCGCACAGCACGTCGGTGTCCTTGGGCTGGTAGTCGGGCTCCCAGTAGCCCATCTCGGCATAGGGGATGACCCCGGCCGACCAGCGATCTGCCTTCTTCCTCTGCGCTCCGTTGACTTCGGTGTCGGTCACGCTGGGCCTCCTTGGGGGCCGCTGTCTGGTCAACACCAAGCTTGGCGGTACACAATCAGTCTGTCCATCAAGTCTTTGCCGATCACCATGTAGTGATCGCTCAGAGGTTACCGTGACACAGAGGTTGCGATGTGATGACAGAGTCTCGTTTGCGCACGTTGGTGGCCCTGGCAGCCACCGGATCGGTTCGCGGCGCCGCCAGCCGCCTGACGGTCACCGAGTCCGCAGTGTCGGCCTCGATCGGGGCACTGGCGCGTGAGCTCGGCGTGCCTCTGGTCGAGCCGGTGGGCCGTGGGCTGCGGCTGACCGCATCCGGCACCGTCTACGCCCGCTACGCCCGCCGGGTACTGGGACTGCTCGACGAGGGTGCGGCGGCCGCCGTCCAGGAGCTGGACCCGGAGCAGGGCCGGCTGCGACTCGCCGCGGTCACCACCGCCGGTGAGCATTTGCTGCCGGCCCTGCTGGCCGCGTTCCGCCTCCGGCACCCGAGAGTCGCACTGGCGCTGGAGGTGGCGCCCAGCGCGCAGGTGTGGGATCTGGTCAGCGCTCACGAGGTGGACCTGGTCATCGCCGGACGTCCGCCCTCGGGTGTCGAAACCCAGGTGGTGGCCACCAAGCCCAACGCGCTCGTGGTCGCGGCCGCGCCGTCGGTCGCCAAGACGTTCGACTGGGCGACGACCCCGTGGCTGCTGCGCGAGCAGGGTTCCGGCACCCGGGCCACGGTCGAGGCCTACCTGAAGGCCGAGGACGTCGCGCCGCCCCGCTTGGTGCTGGGCTCCAACGGGGCGGTGGTGGCCGGCGCGGTGGCCGAGCTCGGTTGCACGTTGGTCTCCCGGGACGCCATCGCAGACCTGGTGGCCGACGGGCGGCTGGTTGAGGTGCCCACTCCGGGCACCCCGATGCGGCGACCGTGGCACGCGGTCATCGGTGCCTATTCAGCCGCCGCCACCTGGCTATTCATCCGGCACCTGCGGGCGTCCGGCTGGCGACCACACGGCCGTGCGCCCTCCGGACCCACTGCGTCCTCGGGGGCGTCGGTCGGGGCGTCGTTGATCCCCCCGCCCGCTCCACCCACTGGGGGAGGTATGCCGCGCCGGTCCCGGGCTAGGGTCAGCGGTGGCGGCGTGGACCGGCTCGCCCCAGTAGCGGATCCAGTGGAGGGCCCAGTAGAGGTCCCAGTGGAGGGAGAGACATGATCGAGGCGCTGCACGCGACTGCCCAGGCGATGGTGAGCCGACCGCGCGGCATCCTTGCGGCCGACGAGAGCATCGGCACCATGTCATCCCGGCTGGAGAAGGTAGGGGTCGCTGCCACCGCAGAGAATCGACGGTCCTACCGCGAGATGCTGGTGACCACCCCGGAGCTGCACCGCGGGATCAGCGGAGTGATCCTGTCCGACGAGACCTTCAACCAGAAGCTCGACGACGGGAACACCTTCCCGCTCGCCATCCACTCGCTGGACATCCTGCCTGGAATCAAGGTCGATACCGGTGCGAAGCCGCTGGCCGGGGCGCCCAGCGAGAAGATAACCGAAGGTCTCGACGGGCTCCGGGAGCGGTTGGCCGACTACGCCGCACGTGGTGCCCGGTTCGCCAAGTGGCGCGCCGTGATCACTATCGGTGAGGCAAGGCCATCCATTCGCGCGCTGCGGGCCAACGCGCACGCGCTGGCGCGCTACGCCGCACTGTGCCAGGAATCGGTCATCGTGCCCATCGTCGAGCCCGAGGTGCTGATGGATGGTGACCACACCATCGACCGGTGCGCCGAGGTCACCACCGCCACCCTGAAGCTGCTGCTGTTCGAGCTGGAAGACGCCGGGGTCGACCTCGCCGGCACCGTGCTCAAGCCGAACATGGTCGTGCCGGGCTCGACGTTGGGCCAGCAGGCCAGTCCCGAGGAGGTCGCCGAACGGACCGTGACCACCCTGCTGGCAGTGCTGCCCGAGACGCTGGCCGGCGTCGCGTTCCTGTCCGGCGGTCAGTCTCCGGAAGTGGCCACCGCGAACCTGGCTGCGATGCAGCAGCACGCCACTCCGTGGCCGCTGACCTTCTCCTTCGGGCGGGCGTTGGTCGACCCGGCGCTGAAGGCCTGGCACGGGGATCCCGCGCTGGTCACCGAGGGCCAGCAAGCGCTGGCCGCCCGCGTCGGTCCCAACTCGGCCGCAGTAGCGCTGGTGAGTGCGTAGCAACTCGTGAGGCCTGTTCCGCGTCAGCGGAACAGGCCTTCGCGCAGCGCCGTTGCCACCGCGGCCGCCCGATCGGTCACCTCCAGCTTGCGGTAGATGCCGCGCACATGGCTCTTGACCGTCTCCTCGCCGACCACCAGCGCGGAGGCGATGGCGCGGTTGGACGAGCCGGACACCATCAGCGAGAGCACCTCACTCTCTCGTTGAGTGAGGCCGAGGTGCGCCCCGGGCCAGAACTCGCCAGCCTTGAGCCGGGCCGCCGACGCCCCGGCCCGGGCACCGAGTGCGGTATCGAGCACCACCCCGCCGGCGTGCACCCGCTGCAATTGTTCGACCAGCTCCGGACCGTCGATCCGTTTGAGCAGGTAGCCCGCCGCCCCGGCCTGCATGGCTTGGAACAGGTACTGCTCGTCGTCGTAGACGGTAAGCAGGATGACCTTGCGTCCGGCAGAGTCCTGCACGAGGTCGCGGCACAGGTCCAGCCCGCTCTCCCCGCCCAGCCGCACATCGGCGATGACGATGTCCGGATCCAGCCCGGCCACCACCCGCCGCGCGGTTGCCGCATCTGAGGCCTCGCCGACCACCCGGACCTGCCCGGTGAACCGGGCGAGCATCGCCTTGAGGCCAGTGCGCACCATCTCGTGGTCGTCAACCAAGACCACACGCAGCGGCTGGCTGTCCATTCGCTGAGTGTAATCGGCCCGCGTGCCCCAGTAAGGGACACAGGCAGGGTGGGCGGGTATCCCCTCGCCTTTCCCTCTGGGAGGGGACGCCGTGTGGGGACTGGCTTGCTTACTGTCAGGCACCAGCGGACGCCAGGCGCGCACGGATCGACCCGGAATCGTGGAGCGCCGCTCCCAGAAAGACGATCCAGAAAGAGGTGTGCCGTGCCCGATAAGTTGTTGCGGATGGAGCGCGCCGGGTCCAGCGATAGGCGGCCGGTGATGCTCGCGATCGCCGGGGACAGCGCGGCCGGCAAGACCACCCTGACCAAGGGGCTGGTGGATGCGCTGGGGGCAGACCGGATCACCTCCCTGTGCGTGGACGACTACCACCGTTACGACCGGCAGGAACGCAAGGGACTGCCATTCACCGCGCTGCACCCGGACTGCAACTACGTGCAGATCATGGAGCAGCATCTGCAGCTACTGGCCACTGGTCAGCCGGTGCTCAAGCCGGTCTATGACCACGACACCGGCCAGCTCACCCGACCCGAACTCATCGAGCCCACCGAGTTCGTCATCGTGGAAGGCCTGCTGCCGCTGTACACCCGGTTGACCCGGGCGTGTTTCGACATCAATGTGTACCTCGACCCGCCGGAGGCGATCCGCCGTGGCTGGAAGGTCAAGCGGGATACCGCCAAACGCGGCTACACACCCGAGCAGGTGCTGGCCGAACTCGACAAGCGGGAACCTGAGTCTTCGGAATTCATCCGCCCGCAACGCAGTGCCGCCGACATCGTCGTCCGGTTCGGTCCCATCGAGGGGCGCGATGATCCGCCGGAGACCCCGCTGTCAGCCGAGCTGACGCTCCGCTCGACGATCCGGCACCCAGATCTCACCGGGGTCTTCCGCGAGTCCGACCGGCGCACCATGCAATTCAAACTCCTCCGCGACGAGGACAGCAGGCCAGTGGATGCGCTACACGTGCACGGATACGTGCCACGGGAGGAGAGCCAGCTACTGGAGAAGGCGATCTGGGCGGAACTCGATACGGAATCGGAACTGCCGTCGTCGCTGGGCCAGATCGGTGAGGGCACCCGCAGCGAACCACTGGCGATCACCCAGCTGCTGCTGCTCTACCACATGCTCGATGCAGTTCGCTGACCCCTCAACAGCTACCGTCCTGGCGGACGGATGACCGTCACGGTGCCGTCGCCCCTGGCAGTCACGTAGGCGGTACTGTCCGGACCCACCGCCACCTCGTCCGGGGCGAAACCGACGAACTTGGTATCGATCACCGTCGCGGTCTCGGTATCGATCACGCTCAGGGTCTCGTCGCCGACGTTGACCACAAAGGCACGACGGCTGCTGCGGTCAACCGCCAGCCCGCGCGGGTTGATGCCGACGGGAATGGTTTCGACCTGCAGGAGTGCGTTATAGATATCCAAGCCGAGCTGGGTCGGCAGGGTGATCACGGTCACCGTGTGGTCGCCGAAGTTGGTCACGTAAGCGTGGCGGCCGTCGGGGTCGATCGCCACCTTCTGCGGGGCGCGGCCGACGATGATGGTGCGGGCCACTTCCCGATTCTTGATGTCGATCACGGTAACCGTGTTGCTGGCGCTGTTGGTCACGTAGGCGAACTCGCCTCTTGGGTCGATGGCAACCCCGTCCGGACCGGCGCCGACGGGAACGACACCGACAACCTCAAGTGTCTTACTGTTGATCACGCTTACCGAGTTGGCGTAGTAGTTGGTCACGAAGGCGTAATGGTCGCGGGGAAAGACCGTTACCGCGGACGGGTTCGTGCCGACCGGCACGTTGCGGATCAACTTCCCGTTCGCGGTGTCGATCACGCTCACCGAGTTCTCGAGGTAGTTGGTCACGAAGGCGTGGCGGCTGTCGGGGTCGACCGCCACGCCGCGCGGCCCGGCGCCGACGCCAATCGAACCGATCACCTTCTCGGTGGCGGTATCGATCACCCGTACGGAGTTGTCGGAGAAGCTGGCCACGTAGGCGTGCTTGTTGTCGAAGTCGACTGCCACCCCCCGCGGATCGCCGCCGACGGTCACGGTGGGGTTCGGGTTGGGCTGGGCGACGGCCGGACTGATCCCGCCGACCGCGGTAGCAACCGTGGCGGCCGCCAACGCCGGTACCAACAGCCCAGCCCACCGTCGGGGCCCGACCCGAACCCGGCCGGCTGGCCTGCTCTTCCGGTGCTTCGCTGCCGATCGGATGGTCATGCCGTTCTCCCCTTGATCGCCTATGCACACGGCTACGCCACAGGGAGTAACGACAGTCTTCCTCCCACGGTTCGGTCGCCGGCGCGGTGCCACCGGTGCGGGTCTGTCTTGGCCGCTCAACGTGGCCAACCGCGACAACGGCCCCGCCCGACGCCCTCGCTGACGTGCTGCTCCTTCACGTCGGCGTCGGCGCTACAGGGCATGCCGACCTCGTGGCGGAACCTCCTGGCGAGCGTGCGGACATGGACAGACGCGCGGTCGGCGAGTCGGAGCTGTGCCGGTTGGCGTCGGAGTTCCAGGCGCACACAACGGTGCGGGAGCTTGCGGAGCGGTTCGCCATGAGCCAGAACACCGTAAAAGGACCTTGCGTAAGCGAGGGGTACGCGTCGAGTCGCCGCGGAGCGTTGAGCCTCAGCAGACTTCCTGCCGAGGCTCAACCCGCTTGCGGGACTCGGTGCCTTCTTCACCGTGGAGTGTCCGGGTGAAGCACGCGCCAGAGCGACGGTATACTCAGTGGCCGCCAAAGTCTCGTACAAGGCCTCAAGCCGCCGACGGACAGCGCTCCCCCTTGATTGGCGCTTTTCTGTCTCATGGCGCCGTCCACTCGACGTTGGTAGGGTCATCCCTTATGTACGTGGGACGTCCCTAGCCAGTAGGTGGTAGCGACTATGCCAGTTGAGCATCCCACCATCCTTGCCACCTCCATGGGCTTCAACCGGGCGCGTGACCCGTGGCAGCCATCGCCGGTTTTCCGCTATGCCTTTGGGCTGGCCGGTAAGCCGTCACGGCCGAGGTTGTGCTTTATCTCAACCGGCACCGGCGACAAACAGGCCAGCATTGACGCCTTCTACGCTGCCTTTGCAGCTAGCGACGTGACGACGAGTCACCTGGCCTTGTTCGACAAGCCGAACGTGCCAAACATCGCCACGCACTTGCATGGGCAAGATGTCATCTGGATCGACCGGGGCAGCGTGGTTAATTTGTTGGCCGTATGGCGGGCGCATGGCGTGGACAAGATTCTCCGGGATTGCTGGCGACAGGGCGTTGTTTTGAGTGGCGAGTCGGCCGGGTCGCTGTGTTGGTTCAGCGGCGGTACCACAGATTCCTTTGGCGAAGTGCAACCGTTCGCGGACGGGCTTAGTTTCCTACCTTTTGCTAACGCGGTGCACCTCGGCGACCGGCGGGAGCAATTCCGGGAATGTGTCTTATGTGGCACATTGCCGGACGGGTACGCTACCGATGCAGGCGCGGGCTTGCATTTTGCAGGTACCGACCTTGTGGCCGCGATCAGCGACCGGAAGAATGCCGGGGCGTATAAAATAACGCGCCAGGCAGACGGCACCGTCAAAGAAGAAGCCCTCGACGTAACGCGACTCAAGCGGTAGGCGCTAGACGTTGCATCACGGCCTGGACGTCATCATGGCCGTGCCATTGTCGCAGGATAGGCAACACTCGCCGTAGTTCACTGCGCGCCGACAACGACCCGATGCGCTCGATATCATCCAAGGCTGTGAGCGACAACTGCGCGGCCTCGTGCGGTTGGCCAGCGTTGGCGTAGGCGCGGGCGAGCTTGGCGCGGGTAATGGTGGCCGTGCGGATTGATGAGGCCGACAGTGAGGCCAAGCGCGGTTCAAGGATCGGAACAACGCGTTGACCCCGGCCGAGGTAAATGTCGCATGTAGCACGGAATATGGTAAACAAGTCGTCATCGACCACGCTGCGTTGGCCGAGTACCGCATCATCTTCACGCACCGGTTTCGAGAGCAACTGCATGGCTCGGTCAAGCGCCCGGCTGCTGGCGTTTTCGTCGCCGGTCAGTGCGTGGCCGTAGGCCATTTGCTTGGCGGCCAAGCCTCGCATCCGGGGCGAGGAATCGCGCATATCCAGGACGGCGCTGGCGTTGTCTACCGCCCGGTAGCCGTCGCCAGTGAAACTAATGACGACCATTGAGCGACGCACGAAGCCGTACTCAGACATTTCCCGCCAATTGGCGGCTTGTCCCCACTGACTGGCGCGGTCAATCCAGTACATCGCGGAGGTGAGGTCTCCGGCTTCTTCGCTTAGCCAACTCAAAGACTCGGCATAACGGGCTTGCATCCGGCTATATGCGTGCCGTTGACGGCCGCTGGTACGGCGACGCAATCGATCAAGGACAGCCACGTTACCGGTCAATCCGTCGATAAGGCTGGACGGTGGCAAGGTACGCGCGGCGGCTTGGAAACCGGCATAGGCATCCTCGAAGGATTGCAGGGTCTCGTCACCAACCGAGATATTCTCGGTGGCCTTGTCAAACTGGGCGAGTAGTTGCCCTCCGACGATCCCGACGCCCAAGGAGGCCAGCAACTCCCGCCGCGAAATCGGCATCGAAACACCTCCTCCGGGCAGCTCGACAATGAGGATGTCGCTCTGGAGTACCCCACCAGCACCGCCGTTAGACCTGTGGTTGGTGCCACGCATCAGGGTGGCGATAACACCCCCGGTGCGGTAGATGTCATCAAGCTGGGCGGCAAGCCAAGGGTGCAGTTGGCGGCCGCCAGACTCTACATAGGACACGAGCGAGTCGGCGCACCCTGCTTGGCGGGCGACCGCTGCCAGGGTCAAGCGCCGCGCCGTCCGTAGATCACGAAGTACCGCTCCAAGCTGGGCGTTGCCGGGCATCGCGGCCACCTCTTGACAGTTCTTCACAATCGCCTGCAATTGATCGACTGCGACCAGTGAAGCACACAAAGCTAGTGGTCAGACACCCAGCACCGGAAGCCGTCCTGTGATCGGTCACGTTCCCAGCGCTGGGCACCACCCAAGGCGGAAGCGACCAGGGAGAGGGAGCGGGGTGCAAGGGCGGCATGTTCGAGCGGTTCAAGATCCATAGCTGGGCAAATGCGCATGACGGATTCCCTGTCCGGTACTACCTGGCAGGCGAGGGCTGCGAGGCCGTGTTCGTGTTCGGCAACGAGGACTTCGAGTTCAGCTTCGAGGCCGAAGCCCTCCGCCATTTCCTGAAGCTTGGCACTGAAGCTTTACAGGAGATGGACGCCAATACGAGCGGCGGGGGTGCATTGTGAGCGTGCCCGATTCCCGCGCATTGCATGAGGAGTACGAGCGGGAGCTTGTTGGGTTTGTGGAGCTGGTCCGCTCTGGTGCGGCATTTTCTGAACAGGCAACAGCCGAGCGTTTGTCGATCCGCCTGGTCGGCGTGCTTATGTCGTTGCTCCGGCGTCACCGGGTAGATCAGCGCGGCCGGTGTTCGATTTGTAGGCGGAGTTCTGGGAAGTGGTGGCGGCTGTGGCCGAAACGCACCACATGCACGGTTCACGCCGCCCTGGATCTGGCTTTGCGTCAGCCTGAACGGTTCGTGCTTGCCGGGATCACCGAAAACCGTCCCCATCTTCGGGGGACGTCATGATTACCGCACATGCCCTGTATCCGAGCTACGCTGTATCCCCACCTGGGCATCCTCGGACACCACCGGAGGATGTGACGCTGGTAGCGCTCAACAGCGCTGAGCGGTTTTCGGGTTTGTTCGCCAGTGGCACCGCGCGGGGTTGGGGCTTTCACTACCTGGCTAATGATGCCGAACGGCTAGCGGATGAGCTGATAACTCGCGCTGTGGAGACCACCGGCAATCCTGACCCTCACCTGAGCTATATCGGCCTGCTCAAGCCGCCGCCGCTTATCGGCATCCGTATAAGCCTGAAAAATGGCGGCCTGCTCATTGAAGTGTGGGACAGCGACCCGACCTCGCCGCTTCCTGCGGAGGGCTCGTACCTAGACGATCATTTGACGGCCGTGCAGGAGCGAGCGCAGCGGTGGAATTGGTACCGGCCAGACGGCGGCGGGAAAATCATTTGGGCCGAACTCGCACCCCGCCAACCGCAACGGCCAGCGCCACTATCCCACCGCGCAGCGGGACGATTCCACTTTCTTGAGCCCGATGAGCGGTAGAGCCACTAAACAACGTCGATCTTCTGCGCGGTGTGCTTGATGGCCTCCACGGACTCGACACCGACAGGGGGCACCGTGGACAGATTTGACGACGACATACATCAACTCATCGCACGTGGTTGAGCCGTGCCCGAAGTCGTGGAGGTCGTTGTGATGTGCGCGTTAGCTGTGTCGGCTCGTGATCGTGTGCTGTTGGCGGTCGCGCATGCCACCGGTACCGCCCCGGAGCTGGGGGCGGCGGTGTGGTCGGTGCTGCTGGCTGAACCGCATGCCGTTCACGCCGCGTTGGTTGAGTGCGTGGGCGCTGATCGTGCGGTGGTGGTGGCGGGGACGCTGGACCGCCGGCTCGTGCTGATCGAACACGAATCGGGCGAGACGTGGACGGTCGCGGAGCTGTCCGGTCAGCCCCACGCCTCCCGTATCTGGCCACAGTGGACACACGACCACATCAGGCTTGCCGAGCCGGATGGTTGGCTGTCGGTGGCGGCGATCACGCCGGAGGGCCGGTACCGCCTGTTGCGGCCCCGGGTGTTGTTGGCGTCGCTGTATCACCCGGAGAACTTCCCGCTGCCCCGGTTCCCGCTCGGTATTTCGGACTTGGCGCGGGCGGCGCGATCGACGCTGTTGGGGCGTGTCGAGCTGACGGACATGCAACTCGGCGTCGACCTGACCGACATCATCGCCCAGGCCACGTCCGGGACGGTGGACGTGCTCGGGGTGTCGGTGACGTTCGGGCAGCATGACCTTGCTACCGCGCTGTTGGATGCGGTGTATGGCTGTGATGCGCCACCGTTGGTGATCGCGGGCGGCTCGTTGACGGCGCGTATTGAGCGGATTCTCCTTGAGCGCTACCCCGAGCTGTTGATTGGTCGGGGCGCAGGTGAGCCCACGATTGCCGACGTGTTGGCGCACTGGCACAACGACATCGCCCTGCAGCAGGTGCGCGGGATCGGGTATCGGGGCGCTTCGCGCGGTGAGGGAACCCTCATGCCCACCACCCGGCGCACGGCCACCGTGGCCAACCGCGTTCAGACCGATATGTGGCCCGAGCTTGACCTGTTGCGGTCCACGTTCGAGCACGGCGGCGTAGCCCAGTTGGAGACGTCGCGGGGTTGCACGAACTTTTGTTCGTTCTGCCCACGTGGCCATAAAGGACAGTGGGCCGGAGCAGCACCCGACGCGCTCCCCTGGATTCTCACAGAGATGGGAGAGGTTTTCGACCTGTTCCCCCACGTCTCCCGCACGATGTATCTGGTGGATGAGGAGTTCATCGGGCGCGGCCCGGACGCGGTGAGCCGCGCCCTGTCGGTCGCCGATGCCTTAGCCGGTGCGGGGTTTTCGTGGGAGACCTCGTGCCGGGTCGATCAAGTCGTACGGACCGACCGGGACCGAGATTGGCACATCGAGCGGGCGGGCCTGTGGCGGGGCCTGGTCGAGCGTGGCCTACGGCGCTGCCTGTTCGGCGTGGAATCCGGCGTGACCTCGATCCTCGACCGATTCAATAAAGAGACCACGGGAGAACAGAACGCGCTCGCTATCCGCACCCTGACCGCGTTGGGTGTGCCGCCCCGCTTTACCTACATCACGTTCGATCACCTCATGACCGAAACCGAGCTACGCGAAACGGCGGCGTTTCAGGGCCGTAGGGATCTGCTGATCAAGCCGCAGCCGGGCCTGAGCGTGGACGGGATCGTAGACGGTGTGCGCGATTATGCGTGGGTAGCGCAGCATGCAACCGGCCAACCGTTCTACTCCGCTATTAGCTACATGCTGGTGGGTATGGAATGTCTCATCGGCGCGGCCTACACCCGTAAAGCCGAAGCCGCGGGGCTCACCGGAAAACCGGACCCCTCTATGGGGCGCATGCAAGCCCGATACTCAGACTGGCGGATTGGGATTCTCGCGCGCTGGGGACAACTATGGATCGACCGGAACTTCGCCCTCGACTACACCCTGAAATCGCTAGAGAAGATCATCGACGGACGGCCGTATGAGGCGCTGCGGGGCTTGCGGCGCGTGCTCAAAGAAGGCGCGTTCCGGTTCTTCGGCGCGATGCTCGACCATCTCGATCACGTCGATACCCTCACCGGCAACCGCTACAACCTGGAGGTGCGCTGCACCGAGCTGGCAGAAGACCGCATACGGCAGCTCCACGCCGACATAGAGCACGCGATCACCACAGTACGGTCCGTGCTGCCGCCTGCGCAGCGCGACCGGCTCCACACGCAGCACCAGCAGTGGGCCAGGAGCGACACGTGGCGGCTGATCAACGCCGCCGACCCATGCGGCACCTGACCGGGAAGGACACGCGCACATGGACGCATTGCCGCGCCGGGTCCTGCCCGGCCTGGGCGCCGAAGCATCCGCCCTGGGGGCTGGGTGTTGGACCATCGGCGGCCCTGCCACCACCAACGGCGGGATTCCGATCGGCTGGGACGGTGTGAACCCCGACGCCGCCTACGCCGGGCTCGTGCGCGCCCACGAGCTGGGCGTGAGCCTGTTCGACACCGCCGACGTGTACGGCCTGGGCACCTCCGAACGGCTCCTAGGCCGCCTGCTGCGCACCCTCAACCGGGGCTCTGTTGTGGTGTCCAGCAAGGTGGGGTACTTCGCCGGGACCGCCCACCACCCCTACATGCCCGCACAGATGCGGCACCAATTCGCCACCACACTCGACAATCTCGGCACCGATTACGTCGACATCTACTACCTACACAGCTCCGACTTTGGCGAAGACGACCGCTACCTACCCGGCGCGGTAGAGATCATCGCACAGCTACGCGCGCAGGGCCTTATCCGCGCTGTGGGGATACGCGCCCCGCACATCTTCGCCGAAGAATGGGCAGCCAGCAACGGCGCGAACGCGGCGGAGACGGCGCGGTTTTTGCGCCTGTTCCACACCATCCACCCCGAGGTAGTGACCGCCCGCTATAACCTGCTCAGCCCTCTATACGGGCATGACGAAACCGATATTTTCGCCTTCACTCGCCGCCACGGCGCCGGAGTCATCATCAAACAAGCCCTCAGGCAAGGGCTTCTGGTGAAACCGGACCTGTACGCGCTGCCCACATTCAGCGCAGCCGATCACCGCTCCCGCGACCCCGAATTTCACCACCACGCCCTTACCGCGTTGAGGCAGCGACTAGCCCCGATCCGCGCCCGATTCGGCGACACACCCGCCGAGATGGCCCGCGTCGCTCTTCGATATGTACTCCAGACTGCCCCCGACTCTCCCGTGCTTGTGGGGTTCCGCAATGCTGACCAAATCCACACCACCGTAACCAGCCTCGGTGACCCGCTCACCGAAGACGACATCGCAGGTATCCGCGCCACGCTCCACCCAACCGCCACCAGGAAGGAACCCGTTTCGTGAGATACATTGAGGTCGAGAAAAAGTACGCCCTGCCCGACGCGGGCGCACTGAAAACCAGGCTCGAAGAGCTGGGCGCGAAACCCAGCCCGCACAACCGCCAGATCGACGCCTACTACAACGCCCCCCACCGCGATTTCCTCGCCCCCGAAGCCATCTCGGAATGGCTGCGCATCCGCACCGAAGAACGCGGCAGCTCGATAAACTTCAAAGTCTGGCACCCGGAGGGTTATTCAGGCGGCCGTGTAGAAGTGCAGGCCGATTACAGCTGAGATGGTTGTCGCGAATGTTGCAAGGGGGCGACGGTAGTCGGTGTGCATGATTCTCCAGGTCTTGAAGTTTGCGATGGT
>JBOHGG010000043.1:0-48254 GCA_050700115.1 Pseudonocardiaceae bacterium | reverse complement strand
ACGACCACCAACGCCGCCAGGCCATCCGCAACCTGGAAAAGCTCGGCTACAAGGTCACCCTGGAGCAGACACACCCCGCCGCATAGCTACCAGCCCTCGCTCACCGTTATTTTCTGAGCAGAACGCGCTAAAACGGGTCTGTTTAGGAGCGTTCTGCATCCAGACTGCGCGGGGTTGTGGTGGTGGGATTTAGTTGGGCGTCCTACTATTGGGGGGGCAACCATTTGGGAGGGTCGGATGACGTTCTACGGTGGGCAGCACGCCGACCCGCAGGGTGGGCGGGAACGCTGGCGGCAGCGCTACGCCGCGGCCAAGGCAGCCGGACGGGTTCGGGACGCGGATTTCAGCACGCTGTCGGGCGCCGAGGTCGACCCGGTTTACGGGCCGCGCAGCGGCGAGACCGTCGAGGACTTCGAGCGGATCGGCTGGCCGGGTGAGTACCCCTTCACCCGAGGCATCCACACCACCGGCTACCGGGGGCGGACCTGGACGATCCGCCAGTTCGCCGGGTTCGGCAACGCGGCCCAGACCAACGAGCGCTACCGGCAGATCCTGCGCAACGGCGGGGGCGGGCTGTCGGTGGCCTTTGACATGCCCACCCTGATGGGCCGTGACTCCGACGATCCGCGCAGCCGGGGCGAGGTCGGGCACTGCGGCGTGGCGATTGACAGCGCCGCCGATCTGGACGTCCTGTTCAGCGACATCCCGCTGGAGCAGGTCACCGCGTCGATGACGATCTCCGGCCCGGCGGTGCCGATGTTCTGCATGTACCTGGTCGCCGCGCAACGCCAAGGCGCGGATGTCAGCAAGCTCAACGGCACCCTGCAGACCGACATCTTCAAGGAGTACATCGCGCAGAAGGAGTGGCTGTTCCCCCCGGAACCGCACCTGCGGCTGATCGGGGACCTGATGGAGTACTGCACGGACAAGATCCCGAACTACAAGCCGCTGTCGATCTCCGGGTACCACATCAGGGAAGCCGGTGCGACAGCCGCCCAGGAACTGGCGTTCACCCTGGCCGACGGCTTCGCCTACGTCGAGCTGGGCCGCTCCCGCGGCCTTGACGTCGATCGTTTCGCCAGCGGCCTGACCTTCTTCTTCGACGCGCACGTGGACTTCTTCGAGGAGATCGCGAAGTTCCGCGCCGCCCGGCGGATCTGGGCCCGCTGGATGCGCGACGTCTACGGCGCGACCAGCGACAAGGCGCTGTGGATGCGCTTTCACACCCAGACTGCAGGGGTCTCGCTCACCGCGCAGCAGCCCTACAACAACGTCGTGCGCACCGCGATCGAGGCGCTCGCGGGCGTGCTGGGCGGCACCAACTCGATGCACACCAACGCGCTGGACGAGACCCTTGCGCTGCCCAGCGAGCGGGCCGCCGAGATCGCCCTGCGCACCCAGCAGGTGATCATGGAGGAGTCCGGGGTGGCCAACGTGGCCGACCCGCTGGGTGGCTCCTGGTACGTCGAGGCGCTGACCGACCGGGTCGAGGCCGACGCCGAGCGGATCTTCAACCGGATCAAGGACATGGCACCGTCGGATCGCCATCCGATCGGCGAGATGACGTCGGGCATCCTGCGCGGTATCGAGGACGGCTGGTTCACCGGGGAGATCGCCGACGCGGCATTTGCTTATCAGCAGGCGCTGGAGAAGGGCGACAAGAAGATCGTCGGGATGAACACCCTCACCGACTCGGTCACCGGCGAGCTGGAGATCCTCCGGGTCAGCCACGAGGTGGAGCTCGAGCAGAACCGGGTACTACAACAGCGCCGCGCACAGCGCGACCAGACCGCCGTCGACCGTGCCCTATCGGCGATGGTCGAGGTAGCCCGCGGCGACGGCAACCTCATCGAGCCGATGCTCGACGCGGCGCGGGCCGAGGCCACCCTCGGCGAGATCTGCGGGGCGCTCAAGGGGCAGTGGGGTGAATACCGCGAGCCGGCCCGATTCTGACCCGCTGACGTGACCTCCAGCCGCAGCCCGCCCCGGATCCATGCCAGGATAGACGGCGTGAGCAGGCCCAGCCCGCAGTCGACCGCAGCCATCTCCGGCGCCATTGCCGGCGCCGTCGACTTGTCCGCACTCAAGGCGCGGGCTGATTCGGCGGGCCAGCGCCCGGGTGCCGGCCCGGGTCCCGGGGGTAGCCAGCAGGTCCTGGACGTCACCGAGCAGAGCTTCCAGGCCGATGTTGTCGACCGGTCCATGCTGGTACCTGTGCTGGTGGACCTGTGGGCGACCTGGTGCGGTCCGTGCAAGCAGCTGTCCCCGGTGCTTGAACGGCTTGCTGAGGCGGCGGGTGGCGCTTGGGTGCTGGCCAAGGTCGACGTCGACGCCAATCCCCGAATTTCCCAGCTCTTCGGCGTCCAGTCGATTCCCACCGTCGTCGCCATCGCCGGCGGCCAACCGGTCGATGCCTTCTCCGGTGCCCTGCCGCAGGCGCAGGTGCAGCAGTGGATCACCTCGATCCTCGATTCGCTGCGTGACCGGATGCCTGGCATCCGGGCGGCCGAGCAGGCCGCGCCCGGCAACGAGACCCCAGGACCCGACGAGCCCGAGGACGTCCGGTTCACCGCTGCCGAAGCCGCGCTCCAGGTTGGCGACTACGCCGCTGCCGAAGTGGCCTACCAGCAGATTCTGGATGTCGAGCCGGCCAACGAGGAGGCTAGGGCCGCGCTGGCCCAGGTGCGCTTCCTGGCCCGTGCCGATTCAGCCGACCCCTCCGCGGTGACCAGGGCCAACGCCGCACCCGATGACGTCGACGCGCAACTCGCCGCAGCCGATGCCGAGGTGGCCGATCGGCTGCCGGAGCGGGCTTTTGAGCGGCTGGTCGGCGCGGTGCGGCGGCTGACCGGTGACGACCGCGACCGGGTCAGGGCGCACCTGGTCGAGCTGTTCGAGCTCTTCGGCCCCGACGACCCCCGCGTCATCTCGGCGCGCCGGGCACTGGCCCGCGCATTGTTCTGACTCACGAGTCGGAATGCTTGTCGAGCAGTAGCTCGATGTGCTGCGGCGGGCCTGGTTGGCCATACAGAGCGCCGACTGCCCAGTTGGCGCCTATCCACGGCCAGCACGCGGCCTGCTCCTCGCTGTCTACCGGGAAGGCGACCACGTTGATCCCGGCGGCGCGCACGATGTGCACCAATGCCTGCGCCCCCTGGGAGAGGATCCGGGACGGATCGTCGGCTACCTGCTGGGACACCGGCTGGGCGATCCGCACCGCGCACACCGAGAGGTCGGCCAGACAGCGGAGGCCGCCGATGCCACCACCGAAGTCGTAGAGCCCGGCGCGCACGCCCAGCTCGGCCAGCACCCGCATGTTGTCTTCGGCGTGGGCACCGCCCTCGCCTGCGAGTTCACCACTGACCATGCGGATAGCCGCCACCGGCGCCCGCAGTTCCAGCTCAGCCGGTGCCAGGCCGGTCTGTTTCAGAACTGCTCTGACCCTCGCCACCAGGTCGGGGTCCTGCGCCTGGGACGGCGTCAGGTTGACGACGACCGGAGGCATGCCGCCAGCCATCCGCTGCCGCCAGGACACGGCCTGCTCAGCGGCGGAGTGCAGCAGCCACTGACCGGCCTCATGCACGATCCCGGTCCGCTCCGCGGCCTGCGCGCACCGTTCGTTCGACAGCATGCCGAGCTCGGGGTGCTGCCAGCACAGTGCCGCCTCGATGCCGACCAGCCGGTGGCCGTCCAGGGTGACCACCGGCTGGTAGGTCACTCGCAGCTCGCCGGTCTCCAGGGCGCCCGGCATCGCCGCGGCCAGGCGGAGCTCCGCGCGCTCGGTGGCGTCGATGTCTGGGTCGAACAGGTCCCACTGCCGCTTGCCCCTGCCGCGCAGCCGGCGCAGCGTGGCACTGGCTGCGCGCATCAGCTCCTCAGGCTTGCGGGACCCGCCGAACCGGCGTTGCGCGACGCCGATCGTCGCGGTGACCGCCACCCCGATGCCATCGAGGTACACCGGCTCGGCGAGTTCGGTGTTGATGCGCTCGACCAAGGCACTGACGTCCGGTCCTGAATACTTGGATTGGATGAGGATCGCGTACTCGTCGGCTCCGAGTCGGGCAACCATCGCCTGCTGATCGGCGACCACGCTTTCCAGCCGCCTGGCCACCACATCCAGCAGCCGGTCACCGGCATCGTGGCCCAGCCCGTCGTTGATGACCGAGAAGCCGTCCAGATCGAGGTGCAGCAGGGTGACCACGGCCGACGGTTCGAGCTGCCCGAGCACGGCCTCCAGGTGGGTGACGAAGTATTGCCGGTTCGGCAGACCGGTCTGCAGGTCATGCAGTGTCTGGTGGTTCAGCCGCTGCTCAAGCAGGTGCAGGTCGGTGATGTCGTCGACCATCGTGGCGAGGTACTGGGGCGCCTGGTCGGCGTCGAGTAGCACCGAAGCGGCCAGGTAGACCCACGCGGCCTCGCCGTCTGCGCGGCGCAGCGTACAGCGAGCCCGGAACCGCGAAGTCCGGCCGGTCAGCAGGCCCTGGTAGTGCTCCTGCACCGTGGGCCGGTCAGCAACGGAGAACAGCTCGCTCAGCTGGCGTCCGGGCAGCTCGCCTGGCACATGGCCGAGGATGTCCCCGAGCGCCGGGTTGGCTTGGACGATCCGCCCACCGGGTGTACTGATCGCGATACCCATCGGGGAGGAGTCGAACACCTCGCGAAACCGTGCCTCGCTGGTCCGCAGCTCCCGCTCGACGTCCTGCCAGGCCTGTGACAGCGCTCGCTTGATCTCTTCTTGCTGGTCGAAGACACGGTTGCGCAGCGCCCAGGTGTAGCCGGCGGCCAGCGCACCGAGCAGCTCGATGATCCGGCCGCAGCGAGGGTCGGCCTCCGTCGTGTCTGTGGTGTCTATGGCGCCAGGCAAGGCCCGGCCGAGAAAATCGATCGTCCGAGACAGGCTCTGCTCGCCGGTGAGCCCTGCGGCTACCAGCCGGGCGCCAACGCCGGATGCGGCCTGGGTGTCCACCGAAGGACCGGACAGAGCGGCCACCAGCCGCTCGGTGAGATCCTGCAGGTAGTGCCTGATGTCGGGAAGCGACATCGGCACATAGGCGGTGGTGACGATGGCGCGGGCCCACTCCTGGGCGAGAGCAGAAGGTGACCCTGTGTGGTCATGTCTCACCCTGTCAACCCACCGATCGCGTACCCGATAAAACCGGCACGCACCAGCTTACCGTCTGTCGGCACCACCAGTCTGAGTCCATCCGGCCTAAGAGTCGCAGGGGTCAGCCGCGGGGGTGAGCCAGAGCACACCAGCCGGCGGCAGCCGGAGCAGCGCGGAGTAGGGCCGCCCATGCCACGACTGCTCGCTGGCGACGACCTCGCCGAGGTTCCCGACTCCGGAGCCGGCGTAGCTCTCGGAGTCGGTGTTGAGCACCTCGCGCCAGCGTCCCGGACGGGGTAGCCCGATCCGGTAGCCCTCGTGTGGGTTTCCGGCGAAGTTCGCCACGCAGGCCAGCGCCGACCCGTCGTCGCCCCAGCGCAGGAAGCTCAGCACGTTGCCGGCGGCGTCGTTGGCGTCGATCCACTCGAAACCGGCCGGGGTGGTGTCCTGGCTGTAGAGCGCGCGGTGCGACCGGTAGATGGCGTTGAGGTCGCCGACCAGCCGCAGCAGCCCGCCGTGCAGCGGGTGGTGGGGCAGGTACCACTCCAGTGAGCGGCTCTCCGCCCACTCCGCGGGTTGCCCGAGCTCGCCGCCCATGAACAGCAGCTGCTTGCCGGGATGGGCCCACATGTAGGCCAGCAGCGTCCGCAGGTTGGCGGCCTTGTTCCAGTTGTCACCCGGCATCCTGGCCCACAGCGAGCCCTTGCCGTGTACCACCTCGTCATGCGACAGCGGAAGCACGAAGTTCTCGCTCCAGGCGTACATCAGCGAGAAGGTCATCTCGTTGTGGTGATAGGTGCGGTGCACGGGGTCGTGGCCGACGTAGTCGAGCGTGTCGTGCATCCAACCCATGTTCCACTTAAAGCCGAAGCCTAAACCGCCCAGATGGGTGGGTCGGGTGACTCCGGGCCAGGCGGTGGATTCCTCGGCGATCGTCACGACGCCGGGGTGTCTCTTGTAGACGGTGGCGTTCATCTCCTGCAGGAATGCCACCGCGTCCAGGTTCTCGCGTCCACCGTGGACATTGGGCAGCCACTCGCCGGGCTGGCGGGAGTAGTCGAGGTAAAGCATGGACGCCACGGCGTCCACCCGGAGCCCGTCGAGGTGGAACTCTTCGAGCCAGTACAGCGCGTTGGCTACCAGGAAGTTGCGGACCTCCGTGCGCCCGAAGTCGAAGATCAGGGTGCCCCACTCCGGGTGGGCCCCGCGTCGCGGGTCGGCGTGCTCGTAGCAGGGCGCGCCGTCGAAGCGGGCCAGCGCCCATTCGTCACGCGGGAAGTGCGCGGGCACCCAGTCCACGAACACACCGATCCCGGCCGCGTGCAGGGCGTCGACGAAGTAGCGGAAGTCGTCCGCGGAGCCGAATCGGGACGTCGGCGCGTAGTAGGAGGTGACCTGGTAGCCCCAGGAACCACCGAACGGGTGCTCGGCCACCGGCAGCAGCTGGACGTGGGTGAACCCGGTCGTCGTCAGGTGCTCGACCAGTTCGTGGGCCAGTTCCCGGTAACCCAGGCCCTGCTTCCAGGAGCCCAGGTGCACCTCGTAGATGCTCATCGGCTCCGCCGTCGGTTGCTTGTCTGCCCGCTCGGCGAGCCACTGGGCGTCGCCCCATTCGTAGGTTGATGGGGCCGCGACCACCGAGGCCGTGTTCGGCGGAACTTCGGTGGCGCGGGCCATCGGGTCGGCCTTCTCGTGCCACTTCCCGTCTGGGCCCAGCAGGCGGAACTTGTAGCGGGTGCCGGCACCGACGCCGGGCAGGAATACCTCCCACACTCCGACCGAGCCCAGCGAGCGCAGCGGGGTCGCCACCCCGGACCAGCCGTCGAAGTCCCCGCACACCCGCACCCCCCGGGCATGGGGTGCCCATACCGCGAACGAGGTTCCCTCGACCGGGCCGCCCGGCGTGGAGTAGATCCGCAGGTGCGCGCCGAGCGCTTCCCACAGCCGCTCGTGGCGGCCCTCCCCGATGAGGTGCAGGTCGACCTCACCCAGCGTCGGCAGCCAGCGGTAGGGGTCGTCGGTGATCTCGGTGTGCTCGCCGTAGCGCACCTGTAGCCGGTAGTCGCCGGGGGGACCGGGCAGCACGCCGTGGAACAGGCCCTCGCCGTCGCATGTGAGCGGGTACTCCTCGCCGTCGGCGAGCACCGTCACCGCGTCGGCGTGCGGTCGCAGCACCCGGACCACGGTGCCGTCGGGGTGCGGGTGTGCCCCGAGCACCGAATGCGGGTCGTGGTGGGTACCGGCGAGCAGCTTGCGCTGCTCGCCGGCCGGCGGTGCCGAAGTCGCGTGGTCTGCCGCGTGCACGGTCACATCCTCCCCGGGTTGTGTCTGACCTCCAGTGTGTCGGCTCCCGCGCCGGCGCGCCGGGTGAAGCAATGTGAGTGCTATGCCGAGTACCGCAGGATGTCCGGAGCCGACGTCGACCTCAAGGACTACCTCCGGTCAGCGCCGGACCTCGATGCGCTGGAGATCGTCCGACCCCGCGAACCGGCCCGCTCGATCGACTTCACGAATCAGTGGTGAGTTTCCTGCTCGACACCAACGTCGTGTCGGAGCTGCGCAAACCTACACCCGACGCGGGAGTTGCCGCCTGGTTCGACTCGGTCGACTCCTGGCAGCTGTATCTCAGCGTGCTCACCGTCGGGGAGATCCGGCAGGGAATCTGCCGGCTGCACCGGCGTGACCCGATCCAGGCCGCGGTCTTCGACCAGTGGCTCGCGGGTCTGTTGCGCGGCTACTCCGACCGTGTCGTCCCGGTCACCGCCGAGGTAGCCGAGGAATGGGGCAGGCTCAATGTCCCCGATCCGGTACCCGTCGTCGACGGCCTGCTGGCCGCCACCGCGAAGGTGCACGACTGGACGCTCGTCACCCGCAACATCAGCGACATCGCCACCACCGGGGCGCGGCTGCACAACCCGTTCTTGAACTGACTTGATCTTTGGTGAGATGATCTCGTTAGCGATGAGGTCCTTCGAGGGTCGAGGATGTGGGTCTAGCCCCCCGTGAGCTCGACGAGAGCGACATCTAGCAGGACTGAAATGTCGCTTACGTCGAGTTCACGGCCGTGTCCTGAGCTCGCCGGACGCTGAGTGCGCCGGAACGAGGCCTGCACTGGCTCCGAGGGCGGCGGAACCGCGAGGCGCTGGAACTGGCCGCACTGCCTGCGCATCTGCGGCAGTTGGGTTTCCGTGGCGGTTGACGCTGCCGGTTCTAGAGGTCGTAGTCGCCGTCTTTGACGCTGGCGACGAACACGGCCCACTCGGCGTGGTCGAAGACGGCGGTTCCCGCGTCCGGACGCCGGTTATTGCGCACGTAAACTGCGTCTTTGGTGAATTTGGTCTGCACACAGTTGACGTTGTTAGCTGACCGTCGCGGCAGGAACCACTCGCCGGTGATGCGGGGCATGGCGCTAATTTTCCTCCATCTCCCTGAGGATGGCCTGGATGAACTCGGTGCTTTCCTCGTGGCCCAGGGCTTTGGCCCGAAGCAGATCCATTGTATGCGCGGCGTCGGATACCTCATCTTCCCGGTCCTGGAAAGCGCAGGTGCCGTAGGCGTCGAAGAGCAGCATTCGCGGCGCGGGCGGTGGGAAGTCATAGAGCGTCGCGGTCAGGCCCATGAGGGCGTGCGCGCCGGAGCCGAGCGGCAGCACCTGGACCACCACGTTCTGGTCCAGCGTGGCCATGGTGATCAGGTGTTCCAACTGCTCGCGCATCACCGCCACGCCGCCGACACCGGAGCGCAGCGCGGCCTCGCCGAGGATGCACCACAACCGCAGCGGCGGTCGATGGGTGCGGCTCAACACAGCGCTGCGTCCCAGCCGCAGTTTCAGGAGGCGCTCGACAACCTGTGGCTCGTGCAGTTTGCTCCAGCGAAGCAGGGCTTGGGCGTAGCCCTCAGTCTGGAGCATGCCGTGGATGACCTCGCCGGAGTAGAAGATTGCTGAGGTGGCCTGACGCTCCAGGTCGAGGAAGCGGCGGTGGCTACCAGGAATTGTGATCCAGTGACCGCCCCGGGGTCGGCGGGTCTGGGACGAGCGGGCGAACTCGATCAGGTCGTCGCGCTCGTCGCCGGTGACGCCGTAGCGGTCCAGCAGAGCCGCCAACTCGATGGGCTTCGCGCCGGACCGGCCGGTCTCCAGATCGCCGATCTTCGACGCGGTACAGCTGAGTACCTGGGCGGCCTGCTCCCGGGTCAGGCCAGCCTCCTCCCGCATCCGGCGCAGCGTCGCCGCCACCTGAACGCGTTCGGTGTTCATCTGACGCTGTCCCATGGGGCACCCTTCTTGCGTTGAGTCGCGTACGTAGTTTACGGTCTCGCTGTACGGAAGGGATGTAGCGCCGTGATCGTACTCGGCGGACTGACCCGGGGAGGGCAGCGACATGACGTACGTCAGTAGCTCGACGGTCCACGTGGGCGCCTGGGCGGCGGTGAGCGCCAAGAGCGAGATCACCTACCGGGTCTACCCGGCCGCGGACACCGTCGAGATCTCACTGGGCGGCGGCCACGGCCTGGACCTGCAGATGAGCGAAGCCGCCCTCCGCCACTGCATCACAACCTTCACCAACGCCCTCACCGCATTCGAAACCGCCACCGAGGACCATCCGCATTCAGCAGGCTCAGCGGGGTAAACGGGGTGCGAATAACCCCGCTGAGCCCGCTGAATGCGGGAAAGGTCGGGAAAGGAGGGGGCGGGGGATCAGAGAGCGGTGAGGCGGGAGATGGCGGCTAGGGGGACCGGTAGCCAGAGGGGGCGGGTGTTGTGCTCGTAGTGGACCTCGTAGACGGCCTTGTCCAGTTGGAAGGCGCGCAGCAGGATGGCCTGCTCCCGGGGGTCGGGCGCGACTTGGGCGTAACCGTCGCAGAACGCGTCCCGATTGTGGGTGGTCCAGGCCAGCGCCACAGGGGCGCGCTGCTGCGGGTCGGCGTCGCCCAGCCACAGGTGATGGGCGGCGTACTCGAAGGACTGCAGCATCCCGGCGACATCGCGCAGGGGTGAATCGGGGGCGATCCGCTCGGCCAGCGGCGCCATCGGCTCGCCCTCGAAATCGATCAGCACCCAGCCGGTGACACTGCGTAGCACCTGGCCGAGATGCAGGTCGCCGTGCACTCGCTGGATCATCAGCGGGCCTGCCAGCCCGCGCACCGCGTCGAAGGTCGCCCGCAGCGCAGGACTGAACGCGGACAGCTCGGGTACCTGGGCGAGTGCAGCGTCGAGCCTGCGGTGCATGCGGTCGGCCAGCGCGTCGAGGTAACCGGCTGGTGCCAGGGAGCTGCCCAGCGCGGTGGCCAAGTCGGCATGCACGGTGGCTACCGCCTGACCCAGCCGGTACGACTCGGAGCCGAAGTCGCCGCCGACGTCCTCGGGCTGGGGGTGCTCTGCCTGGCCGGGTGCCCCGTCCGACCGCAGGTCCTCGGCCAGTAGATCCCGCAAGCTCGCGGTCGCCATCGCCCAGCCGTCGGCGGTGCCGCGCAGGAACTCGGTGAGCATCCCGTAGGTAACGCTGGCGGACTCCAGTTCACCCTCGATGCTGCCCAGCGGCGCGGCGATGTGGGTGCAGCCCACGGTGGCCAGCGCGCGATGCAGCTCCAGGTCAGGGCTGGCGCCGGCGGCCAGCTTGCCGATCAGCTTGAGGATGTAGGTCTGCCCGTACACCAGCGAGGTGTTGGACTGCTCGCCCCCGACCGGGCGGGAGCGCAGCTCGGTGTCCAGGGTGACGCCCGGCTCAGCGGCGAAGCGCAGCCCATCCACCTCGGCGCCCTTGGCCATCAGGTCCAGCAGAACGGCGGTGAGCTCCGGGTCGTGCACCGCCTGGTACACCGCGTACCCCCCGACCGAGGCGACCCAGGCGTGCCCGAGGGTATCCGGGAGCTCGCGACGCACCCCGAGCAGCAGCTGGTAGCGATCCGGGTGCGGTTCATCCTGATCGACCTCGACGACGGCGTGCACCAGCCGGGGATCCGCCCCACCCAGATCGGTGGCGCGTACCGGCGTGACGGCCAGCACCGGGCGGCCCTTGCCGGCGAACCAGCGCTGCTCGGGCAGCATCACCGCCAGCGAGTCGGCAATGCGCGCGAGCAGGTCAGCCGCACTGATCATGCGTCACGCTCACTGTCGGGAAGGATGATCTGAAACCAGTAGAAGCCATGTCCCGGCAGCGTGAGCAGGTAGGGCAGGTCGCCGATCGGTGGGAAATGCACGCCGCCGGTCAGCTCGACCGGGACGCCGCCCGCGTGTTCGGACAGGTCGAGCTCCACCGGCTGCGGGAAGCGGGACAGGTTGTTCACGCAGATGACGAGATCATCGCCGGCGTCGTGGTTGCCGACGTGATTGCGGTGGTAGGCCAGCACGCTGGGGTTGGACGAACCGAGTTCGGTGAAGTCGCCCAGCCCGAACGCCGGGTGCTCACGACGCACGTGAATCATCCGCCGGGTCCAGTTCAGCAACGACTGTGACGAGTTCGACTGCGCCTCTACGTTGATCGCCTGATGCCCGTACACCGGGTCCATGATCACCGGCAGGTAGATGCGGCCCGGGTCACAACTGGAGAAACCCGCGTTGCGGTCCGGGGTCCATTGCATCGGCGTGCGTACCGAATCCCGGTCGCCAAGCCAGATGTTGTCCCCCATCCCGATCTCGTCACCGTAGTACAGTACGGGGGAACCAGGCAGCGACAGTAACAGCGCGGTGAACAGTTCTTGCTGGTTGCGGTCGTTGTCCAGTAACGGCGCCAGTCGCCGCCGGATGCCGATATTGGCCCTCATCCGGGGATCCGAGACGTACTCGGCATACATGTAGTCGCGCTCCTCGTCGGTGACCATCTCCAGGGTCAGCTCGTCGTGGTTGCGCAGGAAGATCCCCCACTGGGTGCCGGACGGGATGGGTGGCGTCTGGGCCAAGATCTCCGAGATCGGGAACCGGGACTCCCGGCGGACGGCCATGAAGATGCGTGGCATCAGCGGGAAGTGAAACGCCATATGGCACTCGTCACCGCCCACGGCAGGATCGCCGAAGTACTCCACCACGTCAGCCGGCCACTGGTTGGCCTCGGCCAGCAGCACCCGCCCGGGGTATTCGTCGTCGACCACTTTGCGGCAGCGTTTGAGGAATTCGTGAGTGCGCGGCAAGTTCTCGCAGTTGGTCCCCTCCTCCTCGAACAGGTAGGGCACCGCGTCCAGCCGGAAGCCGTCGATGCCCAGACCCAGCCAGAACCGCAGCACGTCAATCATCGCCTCGCCGACCTCAGGGTTCTCGAAATTGAGGTCGGGCTGGTGAGAGAAGAACCGGTGCCAGAAGAACTGTCCACGCACCGGGTCATAAGTCCAGTTCGACACCTCGGTATCGACGAAGATGACCCGCGCGTCCGGGTAGGCCGTGTCTTTGTTGCTCCAGACGTAGAAGTCGCCGTAGGGTCCTTTCGGATCGCGGCGGGATTCCTGGAACCAGGGGTGGGCGTCGGAGGTGTGATTCATGACCAGGTCGGTGACCACTCGAATGCTCCGCTTGTGCGCCTCGTTGAGCAGCACCACGAAGTCGTCGACGGTGCCGAACTCGGGCAGCACAGCCCGGAAGTCGGAGATGTCGTAACCGCCATCGCGCAGCGGGGAGGCGTAGAACGGCGGCAGCCACAGGCAGTCAACCCCCAACCACTCGAGGTAGTCCAGCTTGCTGGTCAGCCCGATCAGGTCGCCGGTGCCGTTGCCGTCATGGTCTCTGAACGCCCGCACCAGTACCTCGTAGAAGACCGCCCGTTTGTACCAGTGCGGGTCGGCAGGGGCGGCCTTCGCGTGCTCGAAGTCGTCGGCCTGCGGTTCGACCAGGTGCCCATCGGGCAGCACCGCTTCACCCGTGTGCGGGACCCCTTCCAGGTCGGGGTTGGACTCGATGCGGAGATCGGCGGACATCTGATACGACCTTCGTGGGAGGGTGAACGAGGTGTGCCGCGCTGCAAGGAAGTTTCAACCGACCGCACCAGTCGTACCGGTCCGGGCCCGGCAACGCAAAAGGAACTTCGCTACCGTGCTGCGGGCCTGGGTGCGCCAAGTGGACCCGAATGGCGGTCGGGAGGCCGAACCGAACCGCCGAGTGGAACCGAACGGCGGTTTGGACGTGACTGGGAGGGCGCGGGGTGGTAGGTGACCGGGTGCCGGTGCGGCGTCTGCCGGCGTGGACGTGGGCTGGGCAGAGCCCTACCTGGCGAGAGGCCAGGCCTGGCTTGATCGAGGCGGCGCTCAAGCGGGCGCAGGCTCGGCCGTCGGGCAACTGGTACGTGCTCGCCGCGAGCCGGGAGGTCCGCGACGACCGGCCTTTCGGGCGCACCATCGCGGGTGTCGAGGTGGTGGCGTGGCGCACGCCCGACGGTGCGCTGCACGCCGGACCCGGTGAGTGCCCGCACCTGGGTGCACCACTGTGCCGGGGGGCGGTGGCGGGCGGGGAGCTGGTGTGTCGCTGGCACGGCTTGGCGATCGGCGCCCGCGGGGTGCCGGGATGGGACCCGTTCCCGGCCCACGACGATGGCGTGCTGGCCTGGGTGCGGCTGGACGCCGCGGGCGGGGAGGACCCGCTGCCCGCGCCTTTGCTGCACCGTCGGCCTGACCCTGAGACCAGTCTGGACGCGGTGTTCACCGGGATCGGACGCTGCGAGCCGGAAGACGTGATCGCCAACCGGCTCGACCCGTGGCACGGCAGCTGGTTTCACCCATACTCCTTCGTCGGGCTGCGGGTGGTCGAGGAACCGACCGAAGATGTCGACCGGTTCGTGGTGGAGGTGGCCTTCCGGCTCACCCGGCGCTTCGGGGTTCCGGTGCGGGCCGCGTTCAGCTGCCCCGAACCGCGGACGGTGGTGATGGACATTCTCGAAGGGGAAGGTGCCGGGAGCGTCGTGGAGACCCACGCCGTGCCTCTAGGCGTCGACGACGCCGGTCATCCGCGGACCGCGGTGATCGAGGCGACCATCGCCAGCTCACCTCGCCCGGGATTCGCCGTCGCCCGCCGCGGGGCGCCGCTGATGCGCCCGGCGATGCGCTGGGCCGCCGCCCGCCTGTGGCGCGACGACCTGGCCTACGCGCAACGCCGCTACGACCTCCGCACCACCGGCCGCTGGCCCGGCTGATCCCAGCGCCGATCAGCCGAAGCGGGCTGCGGCGGCCCGCAGTGGGGCGAGCCGGCCGCGGATGGGCACCGTCCACAGCGGGTGCCCGCGCAGTCCCCACCTACCCAGCAGCGCGTCGGCGGCGAGGAACCCGCTGGTCGCGGCTCGTTCCATCAGCGCGACCGGAAGGTCTACCCGGGTAAGGTCCCCGGCGAGTACCACGGCCGGGTCCGGTGTGACCACGGTGGGCCGGTCGGCGAAGGTGCCGGGCGCGAACAGCGGGCAGTCGGCGTGCAGTTCGTGGCGCTCGTCGACGATCGTGGCGGCGGCGGTCTCCGGATAGATCCGCCGCAGCTCCTCGACCAGCTGGCGTGTGGCCTGCGCCGGGTCGCCGGTCAGCGCGTAGGCGTGCAGCTCCACCACCGAGCCGCCGGTGCGGCGCGCCCACCGGGCCGCCTCGCCCTCGAATCGCTCCAGCACGCTGACGTTGTCCAGCGGCCCGAAGCCACTGGTGCCCAGGAATCCGGGCCGGCCGGGATCGACCGGGCGGTCCAGCCACAACCGGGAGACCAGGAACGGCGGCGCGGTGCGCAGCCGCGCGATGCGTGCCCGCCAGCCGGGCTCGCCGAGCTCGGGCGAGGCGGCGAGCAGCTCCCGCAGCCCGCGCACGTCGGCGGCGAGCACTACGGCGTCAATCTCCGACACGTCGCCGCCAGCGTGGACGGCGAAGCGGCGGTCCTGCTCGGGGGCCACCTCTTCGACGGCCACGCCGGTGCGCACCGCCACACCGAGCTCGGCCAGGTAGTCGCCCATCGGATCCCACAGGGCCTGCGGGAACGGTTCGGTGGGCACGTCGAAGACCAGGCCCTCGGCCGAGCCCAGGAAGTAGATGTGGAACATCGTGGCCAGCTCGGCTGCCGACAGCTTCCGGGGATCGGCGAAGAAGCTGCGGGAGAACACCGAGAACGCCAGATGGCGCGCCGCGTCCGGGAACCGCACCCGCTCCAGGAACGTCATCGCATCCTGGTCGTCCAACCGCCGGTAGACCTCCGGCACGGACACGTCGACCAGCGGCAGCGCGGCCACCGCGTCGATCCGGGTGATCAGGTCCCGCCACCGGAAGGTGGGGCTGTTCAGCGCGAATGCCAGCGCGTTCCATGGTGGTGTGCGGGGCAGGCCGGCGAAGGTGTCGCGATGTCCGTCGGCGTCGATCAACGGGTAGTCCGTCAGCGGCGTCAGCGCCCGGTCGAGCGGATCGGCCCGGTGCAGCAGCGCCCGCAGGTTGTAGTACTGCCGGAAGAAGGCATGGAACCCGCGGCTCATGGTGACCGTGGATCCATCGGCCAGCGTGGTCGGCCAGCCGCGCAGCCGGCCGCCGAGCTGCTGCTCGCGCTCCAGCAGTTGCACCTGCACACCGCGCTCGGCCAGCGCCACAGCGGCCGCGATGCCGGCGATCCCGCCGCCCACCACAGCAACTCGGGGCGGCTGCCCGTCGGGTCGAAGCCGGCCACCCCGCGGTGGGTGCAGCACAGCTCGACGGTCGCGTCCGGGCAGTGGACCATTGCCGTTTCGGGAGGTCACTTTCCTCGCCTGGCCACGACGGTGTGCACGATGCCACGTTCCCACCCCGGCATCGTGTCGATCCGGGTATCGACCAGGCCGTGCCCGCCTAGCCGGTCGGCCAGCGTGTCAACGGTGTCGAAGCGCAGCACGCTGCGCCACAGATAGCGGTAAAGCGCGGCCCGGCCGGTGACCACCTTCCCGGCGGGAATGATCACTGTCCAGCTCACCGCGGTCCAGATCGCCCGGCTGCGCAGCCGGCCGTCCAGCGCGTAGTCGTGGATCGCCAGCGGCGACCCTGGTGCGAGCAGGTCGCGCAGCCCGGCCAGCACCGGGTCCGGGTCGGGCAGGTTGCGCACCAGGTAGGCGGCGAAGATCCCGTCGAATGGGCCATGCACCCCGGCCGCCGCCAGCTCCTCAGCCCTCGAGTGCACGAACGACACCCGCTGCGGCCAGTTGGCCTGCCGGGCCCGGGCGAGCATGCCGGCCGACGCGTCCACCGCGGTGATCGTGGTCTGGGGTGCCGCCGCGAGCAGCGCGGCCGTCGATGCCCCGGTCCCGCAGCCCAGATCCAGCAGGTGCAACCCGGCCCCGTCCCCGGGAAGCTCCATCCGGCGGGCGGATCGGGCCAGATTCTCGTGATAACCCGGACTGGCCGCGACCAGCCGGTCGTAACTCGCTGCGGCAGCGTCGAACTCGCTCGGCACGTCGATCGTCACGGGAGGCAGCCTAACTGTGGACAACCCGTGAGTGGCGATGCAGAGTCCGGCTTGTCCGCAACAAGCAGGGCCACTCACGGGCGCCGCAGGCGCAGGATGTGGGCGACGGCTCGCCAGGGTTCAAGTTGCACGTAGTTGGCCTGGCCCCAGTAGTAGGTCTCGCCGCTGACCTCGTCGTGCGCCACGAATCGGTCCTGCCAGTCCATTCCCAGCGCTGGCAGGTCCAGCCACACCGTCGCGCCCACGGTCGTGTAGGGCTCCAGCGTTACCACGCAGATGGTGGTGTCGCCGGTGGCCGGGTCGGTCTTGGAGTACGCCAGCATCGAATCGTGGTCGATGTGGTGGAAGCGCAGGGTTCGTAGCTGCTGCAGCGCAGGATGCGCCCGGCGGATCGCGTTGAGCCGGGTGATCCACGGTTCCAGGGATCGGCCTTGGGCCAGCGCGGTCGCGAAATCCCTGGGACGCAGCTGGTACTTCTCGCTGTCCAGATACTCCTCGCTACCCGCGCGAACCGGTTTGTCCTCGAAGAGCTCGAAGCCGGAGTAGACCCCCCACGAGGGGGCCAGCGTGGCGGCCAGCGCGGCGCGGATGGCGAACATGCCCGGACCACCGTGCTGCAGCGATTCATGGAGGATGTCGGGAGTGTTGACGAAGAAGTTCGGCCGCACTTCGTCGGCTCTGGACGCCAGTTCCATCGCGTAGTCGGTGATCTCCTGCTTGCCGGTGCGCCAGGTGAAGTAGGTGTAGGACTGGGTGAAGCCCAGCCGGGCCAGCCCGTAGAGCCGGGCCGGGCGCGTGAACGCCTCGGACAGGAACAGCACGTCCGGGTGGCGGTCTTTGACCTGCCAGATCAGCCAGTGCCAGAAGTCCGGGGGTTTGGTGTGCGGGTTGTCCACCCGCAGGATCCGCACCCCGCGCTCCACCCAGAACAGCATCACCCGCAGCATCTCGGCGTAGGCGCCGCGGGGGTCGGAGTCGAAATTGAGCGGGTAGATGTCCTGGTAGCGCTTGGGCGGGTTCTCCGCGTAGGCGATCGTCCCGTCCGGACGGGCGGTGAACCATTCGGGGTGCTCCTTGGCCCACGGATGGTCCGGGGCGCATTGCAGTGCGTAGTCCAGTGCGACCTCCATGCCGAGCTCGTGGACCCTGGCGACGAACGCCTCGAAGTCATCGAGGGTGCCCAGCCGGGGGTGCACCGCGTCGTGCCCGCCGTCGATCGAACCGATTGCCCATGGCGAACCGACGTCATCGGGTCCTACGTCAGTGGTGTTGTTGGCGCCTTTGCGGTTCACCTCTCCGATCGGGTGGATCGGCGGCAGGTACACCACGTCGAAGCCCATCCCAGCGATCCGGTCCAGCTCGCGGATTGCGGTCGCGAGGGTTCCGTGCACGGGTTTGCCCTGGGCGTCCCAGCCGCCGGTGGATCGTGGGAACAGCTCGTACCAGGAGCTGAACAGCGCCTGGGGGCGATCCACCCACACTTTGTGCGTGCTGCCTCGAGTGACCAGGTCACGGATCGGGTCGGCGTCCAGAATCTGGGTCACCGGCACTGCAAGCGCAGGCCCCACCCGCTCGTCGAGGGGACGTCCGGCATCCCGCAACGCCGCCGCCGCGTCGGTCAGCACCGCCCGGTTGGGCCGCTGGCTGCCCCGGCGGGCCGCTCGATCCAGCAGCCGGGCGCCGACGTGTAAGTCGTTGTCCAGCTCGGCCTCATCCTGGCCGACGTCGATCTTGACGTCGATCGCATGCCGCCAGCTCGTCCACGGGTCGGCCCAGGCATCTACCCGGAAGGTCCACCAGCCCACCTGGTCGGGCACCACGGTCGCCGCGAACCGGTCGGTGCCCGGTTCCCCGGGTTGCATCCTGATCTGATGGCCCGGCCGGTCGCCGGGACCTCGCCAGACCACCGTGGCGGCCACCGCATCATGCCCCTCGCGCCACACCACGGCCGAGACCGGAACGTGCTCCCCGACCACCGCCTTGCTGGGATATCTCCCGCACGCGACCGCAGGCGTCACATCGTCGATGGCAATCCGACCACTCACCGGCTGCCCTCTTCCCCGTCGGCTCCCAGACCCCACCCCAGTCTGCCGGTAGCGGCGGTCTGGCGCGCGCCCGATGTGACCGACTCGTGACCGCAACCAGCTCACGTCACCGGACCGCGTGACCTCATTCTGGATGCAGACTGCGGCAATCGGACGCCCATAACCGCGTTCTGCATCCAGAACGGGGGGAGCTTGTGCTGGGTCAGCTCGCTCGAGCGGGGCTGCGCACTCACCAGCAGCCTTGACTCTACCCATGCAGGTGCGGATGTTGGCCGGGTACCCATGTCATACCCAGGGAGGGCCAATGGAACTGGTGGTGCTCAGCAGTGACTCGCACGGCAAGGATGGGTGCGACCGGGTGATCCTCGCCGGCGACCGCGTCGTCGTGCAGGGCGTGCCGGTGCTCGGCCATCCGGACTTCGCGTCGGTCTCGGTCCCTGCTGGCGAGACCTTGAACGCCGTGTCGGTGCGGATCTTCCTAGAGGCCGCTCGTGAGCTGGAGCGGAGGATGCTGGCGTGAGCATGGTAGACGTGTTCGCACTGTGCGAAGAGGTCACTGAGGAAGCGTTCCGGCTGGAGACGCGGCAGCGCTACAACGTGCCTTATGAGGAACCGCTCGTCCGTGCTTTTGAGGAGGGCAGGCCACAACCGGAGAACGAGTCCATTACCCGGCACATGGCGTCGGTCAGCTCGTTGCGGTTGGCGGGCAAGCGCGACTACCGGGTTCATGTGCTGGAGTTGCCCCTCACCCCGTACCTTCGGTACGAGCTGAGCGCCTACGCGGAGAGTATCGAGATGGGTGAAGAAATCCTTGTCGCAGACCGGGCTTGGCACCCCGGTCTTGCGGAGCTAACCGAGGATTTCATGCTGCTCGACGGGGACACCGATCATGCCAGCGTGGTGTGGTACCGCTACAACAACAGCGACGAATTGCTTGCCAGGGACCACAGTCACGACCCAGCGGACATTGAAGTCTGCCGGCGGCACCGCGATCTGGCGGTGGCGCACGCCGTCCCGTACGCGGAGTTCATCCGGGGGGTTAGCCTCACCTGATGCACCCGTTCGGCGAGCTGTCAACGCAGCGTCGGCGGCTCGGCGAGGCGCTGCGTGCGGTCCGCGCCAAGGCTGGGCTCTCCGGTGAGCAGATCGCCGAACGACTCGGCATCTCCCAGTCCCGGGTCAGCCGGATCGAGCTGGGACAGCAGGCCGCCTTAGTCGATCTGGTGCGCCACTGGGCAGAGGTGACCGGGGCAGCGGAGGATCGCGACGAGCTGGTCGGGTTAGCCGAGGCCGCGGGCACCGAGGCGGTCGTGTGGCGGACGGCCATGGGACGCGGTCTGGCCCGGCTGCAGCAGGAGGCCCGTGAGACGGAACGGGGTGCCGCGGCACTCCTCTCCTTCCAACCTGTGCTGGTGCCAGGCCTGCTCCAGGTTCCCGAGTACGCCCGCCGGATCTTCGCTGCGGGCAATCCGGCACATGGGCCAACGGAGATTGCCACTGCTGTGGCAGCCAGGATGGACCGCCAGCTCGTGCTTTACGAGGGTACGACCCGGGCTGACTTTGTCATTGCCGAGGCGGCGCTGCGCTGGCGCGTTGGTCCACCGCACGTCATGCTCGCCCAGCTCGACCGGATTACCGCCCTCGCCGGATTGGAGACCGTGGCCGTCGGACTGATTCCGCTGGACGTTCAGGTCGACACCTGGCATGAGCACGGGTTCAACCTCGTTGACGGCCGCCCCGAGGACGATCCAGTCGTGCATGTCGAGACCCAGACCAGCCAGGTGAGTACCACCGATCCGGTTGAGGTGGCGTTCTACCGGGATGCGTTCGTTCAGCTGCGGGAGGCTGCGCTGTACGGGCCCGAGGCTGACGAGTTGCTGCGCCGGATTCGCGAGGGAGTGCTGCGCGCGCAGTCCGGGTGCTGACCCGACGTGTGCCTTACCCGGGTGAGGCACTAACTAGCCTCACCGATCCACGCCCGTTCGGCGGGGTTCCCCGTGGTTAGCGCAGTGGTCCGCGACGGCACGGCCTCGTGAGCTTGACCCTACCCATAGTGATCTGGGACAATTCACGGGTACCCATGATTACCCGGGTCGTGCGGAGGGAGGCCACATGATCGCCATTCTGAGCGACGATCCGTTGTCCTCGATTGAAGTGCGCGGCACGTCTCGGACGCATGCGCCGAGCAGTGCGACAAGCGAACTCGGGTCCGCAGTTCGGCTGGCTGGAGGCGGCGACCGGTGCCCCGATGGTGGCTGCCTTGGCGGACCTGCTGATGAAAGGGACCGCATGAGCGCCGTCGATGACTGGACTGAGCGCGCCGAAGCACTGCGCGATGAGTTGGTTGCCGTCGGCAAGCTGACCTCGCCGGATTGGCAAGGGGCGGTGCTGGCGGTACCTCGCCACGCATTCGTCCCTCAGTTCTACCTGCGAGGCACTGATCCTGGGCCGATGAACTGGGAGCTGGTGTCCGCATCGTCACCAGACACCCGCGAACGCTGGTGGAATGAGGTGTGGGCAAACACCTCCCTGGTGACGCAACTGGGCCCGGTAGGTCGCTGGGGACGGCAGGTTGTGACCGGTCTGTCCTCTTCGTCGTCGGCGCCGTCGCTGATGACTCGCATGCTTGAAGCGCTCGACATCCGCGACGGGCACCGGGTCCTGGAGATCGGCACCGGCAGCGGGTACAACGCGGCCCTGATGAGCCATCGCCTCGGCGACCGGAATGTGTTCTCCATCGACGTGGACGCCGAGTTGGTGGAGTGCGCCCGCGACCGGCTCGCGGCGCTGGGTTACCGACCGACGCTAGCCACAGCCGACGGCGTGACCGGACTACCGCAGCACGCTCCCTACGACCGGATCATCGCCACTTGCGCGGTCTCCCGGGTGCCCTGGTCTTGGGCCGAGCAGACCACTGACGGCGGCCTCATCCTGGTCGACGTCAAGCCCAGCGCCTCCGTTGGCAACCTGGTGCTGTTGCGCTGCGAGACCGACCGGCTGGAAGGCCGTTTCGACTACGGCTACGCCACGTTCATGCACATGCGCACCCCGGCCTTCCCCACCGAACCCACGGCGCGGCCCTCGCGAAACCACGACAAGGCACAGAGACGCACGACCACGCTCCGGACGGAACGTCTCTGGGAGAACGCCCCGCTGTGGTTCCTCCTGCACCTGTGGGAGGGCGGGCGGGTGGAGCACGGGTATGCAATGGACCCCGGCACCGGTGCTCCTGGCCCGGTGTTCTTTTCCAGCCAGGACGGCTCATGGTGCGAGCTGTCGATCGCGAGCGCGGACGGGACCCGCGAAGTGTGGGAAGGCGGCCCCCGTCGACTGTGGGTGAACATTGAGGCGGTGACACAACAAGTGGTCTGGCTCGACGAACCGACCAGTGAGAATCGCTGGTCTTTGCCACTCTAGCTGCGAACGGCCCCGGCGGGAGAACCCGCGGTGTAGCCGCACTGCGGCCCGCCGAGGCCGACACACCAGTCCCCTCGGTGAAGGAGCACCAATGTGCGAGCAGCGTATCCGACCACGCCTAATACAGTTGACCTGCGCCGTCGACGGCCGCAGCCATCGCGTCACCGAGCATGCATTCGATGTGGGTCGGCGCGATGGATATCACCGGGCCTGTGCGGGCACACCGTAACGGCGGCCGTTAACGACCCGTAAATTAACCGCCCAGAGCGACGGTGAACTCCGGAGAGTCAACGGGTCGGTCTCGCCGCGGGATAGAGTCCCTCCGTGAGAGCACTGCGCCGGTTCACCGTTCGCGCCCAGCTACCGGGCACCTTGGCCCCGTTGGAGATGCTGGCCACCAACCTGCGGTGGACCTGGCACCCGCCTACCCAGGACCTGTTCGCCTCGTTGGACAAGCGCACCTGGGAGGCAGTCAACGGGGATCCGGTTCGGCTGCTCGGTGAGATCCCCACCGAGCGGCTCACCGCGCTGGCCACCGACGAGGCCGTGGTGAGCAGCACCCGGGCACTCGCCGAGGAGCTGCGACGTTACCTGGACGAGCCCCGGTGGTACCAGCAGCGTCAGCAGGATCTGCCTACTCTGCCGTCCTCGATTGCCTACTTCTCGATGGAATTCGGCGTGTCGGAGGTGCTGCCGTTCTACTCGGGTGGCCTGGGCGTGCTGGCCGGCGACCACCTCAAAGCTGCCTCGGACCTCGGGGTGCCGCTGATCGGAGTCGGGCTGCTCTACCGCTCGGGCTACTTCCGGCAGTCGCTGTCGCTGGACGGCTGGCAGCTGGAGCACTACCCGGCCCTGGACCCGCAGGGCCTGCCGCTGCACCTGGTGGCCGACGCGGCCGGCGCGCCGCTGCTGGTGCACGTCAGCATGCCCGGTGGGCGGGTGTTGTCGGCGCGGATTTGGCGGGCTGACATCGGCCGGGTGCCGCTGCTGCTGCTGGACAGTGACATCGAGGACAATCCCGATGATCTGCGCGGGGTCACCGACCGGCTCTACGGCGGTGACCAGGACCACCGGATCACCCAGGAGATCCTCGCCGGGATCGGCGGGGTTCGCGCCGTGCGGCTGTTCTGCCAGCTCACCGGCCATCCCGAACCCGAGGTGTTCCACACCAACGAGGGTCACGCCGGCTTCCTCGGCCTGGAGCGGATCCGTGAGGTGATCCGCGGCCAGGGGCTGAGCTTCGACGAGGCGCTGGCTGCGGTGCGGGCCGGCACCGTGTTCACCACGCACACCCCGGTGGCCGCCGGGATCGACCGCTTTCCGGTGGATCTGGTGTGGCACCATTTCGTCGGCTCGCCAGACGGGACCGAGCTGCTGCCCGGCGTTGACATCACCCGGGTGCTGGCGCTGGGCGCCGAAGACAACCCCGGCACGTTCAACATGGCGCATATGGGATTGCGGCTGGCCCAGCGCGCCAACGGTGTCTCGCGGCTGCACGGCGCGGTGTCCCGGGCGATGTTCCGCGGGTTGTGGCCTGAGTTCGACGTCGACGAGGTGCCGATCGGGTCGGTCACCAACGGCGTGCACGGCCCGACCTGGGCGGCGCGGGAGATCGCCGGCCTGCTTGGCGAGTCCGACAATGGACTTGGGCTCCCGCCGGTCGCTGACACCCTGCTGTGGGACCTGCGCTGCGCGCTGCGCACCAAGCTCGTCGACGAGGTGCGCAGGCGGGTCCGGGCGGCCTGGCTGGAACGCGGTGCTTCCGCGCCGGAGCTGGGCTGGACGTCGCAGGTCTTCGACCCGGACGTGCTCACGATGGGTTTCGCCCGCAGGGTACCCACCTACAAACGCCTCACCCTGATGCTGCGCGACCCTGACCGGCTCCGTTGCCTGCTCCTCGATCCGCAGTGCCCGGTGCAGCTGATCATCGCCGGCAAGTCGCACCCCGCTGACGATGGCGGCAAGGCGCTGATCCAGCAGGTCGTGCAGTTCGCCGACGCGCCCGACGTGCGGCACCGGATCGTGTTCCTGCCCGACTACGACATGTCGATGGCCCGCTACCTGTACTGGGGCTGTGACGTGTGGCTGAACAACCCGCTGCGGCCGCTGGAGGCGTGTGGCACCTCGGGGATGAAGTCCGCGCTCAACGGTGGCCTGAACCTGTCCATCCGGGACGGCTGGTGGGACGAGCTCTACGACGGAGAGAACGGCTGGGCGATCCCCACCGCCGATGGTGTGGAGGATCCGCACCGTCGGGACACCCTGGAGGCCAACGCGCTCTACGAGCTGATCGCTACGCAGGTCGCCCCGCCGTTCTACGACCGTGGCTCCGATGGCGTGCCGAGCCGCTGGGTGTCCATGGTGCGCCACACGCTGGCCACGCTGCGCCCCCAGGTCCAGGCCTGCCGGATGGTGCAGGAGTACGTCGAGCGTCTCTATGCACCGGCAGCGAGCTCGGCCGCGAGGGTGGTCGCCGATTCCTTTGCCGGTGCCCGCGCGCTGGCTGAGTACCGGTCCAGGGTTCGCGCCGCCTGGCCTCGGGTGCGGGTCGCGCAGGTGGACACCTCCGGTCTGCCCGACACACCGGAGCTGGGCTCGGAGATGACCGTCCGGGCCGCCGTCGTGCTGGCCGGTTTGCAGCCCTGCGACGTGGATGTTCAGGCCGTCGTCGGTCGGGTCGACGACCGCGACGAGCTGCGGGACGCGGTGGTGGTGGCCATGCAGCCGGCCCGCACTCGTGACTCTTCTGACGGCGACGGTGACGGGGAGCGATTCGAGGCAAGCCTGCGGTTGCCGCATGCCGGGTTGCTCGGGTACACCGTGCGGGTCCTGCCTCGGCACCCGTTGATGGCCAGCCCCGCCGAGTTCGGCCTGCTCCACCTGGCCACCTGAGTGCGTCCACGCAGCCGCAGCGGCTCACCGCTGGGCCGAACTTTTCCTGCGGCGCAGTGCGGGAGCGAACTGATCTGGATTGGGGTGCATGTCCACCAGACACGCTCCAAGCCGTGTGTCCACCGGATTCGGCGTTCTCGGGTGGGTTCCATGCGCACCTCTTGATCAGCAGCGTTGATAAAATGGAGTTGACTTTCCCACAATACCAACCTAAGCTTTCGCTTTGACGGATGACGCCGCTCGTGGGATGTGCAGCCGGATCTATGGGACTTTCCGTGTCGAGCGCTTGTCGAAGGTGGCGCCCCAAGCGACGCCACCTTCTTTCTTTGACTAATTTGTCATACGAGGAGATCTGGCTTCTCGTCCAACGAGGTCTCGGATACTCAACTGGGGCGATCCGTCCGGATGGCCAACTGAAGGATTGCGTCCTCGGAACTTTCTTTGCCAAGACGTCGACCCGAACGCGCACCGCATTCACGAGTGGCGCCCTGAGGCTTGGGGCGCGAGTCATCGCCTACGGGCCAGATGATCTGCAATTGAACACCGGCGAGACCCTGCATGACACCGGACGAGTTCTCTCCGGCATGTTGGATGTCTTCGTGGCCCGGACCGCGAGCGACCCGGCCGAGCTTGATGTGCTGGCATTACAGGACAAGATGGCAGTAGTCAATGCGATGACTGCTGACGAGCATCCCACGCAGGCGATTGCCGACCTGACTACGATTCTGCAGCGACTGGGCAGGGTTGAAGGAGTGACGGTGCTTTATCTTGGCGAGGGAAACAATACCGCCGCAGCCCTTGCTCTGGCCTTGCCACGCTTCCCAGGAAACGCGTTGTATTTCCGTACCCCCCCAGGCTACGGCTTGAAACACCTCGTTATCGAGCGTGGCGCAGCTTGGGCGAACGCCTCCGGTGGGGTGCTGGACGAACGGCACGACCTGAATCGGCTACCAGAGCATGTTGACGTGGTCTACACCACCCGCTGGCAGACCACCGGGACGGAGAAAAAGGACGCCCGCTGGCGAGAGGCCTTCGATCCGTTCCGAGTCGATTCAGCATTGATGGCAAGATACCCGGATGCCATATTTATGCATGACCTGCCTGCCCATCGCGGCGAGGAAGTCGCCGCTTCAGTTCTCGACGGCGAGGCCAGCATCGTATTCGAGCAAGCCGAGAACAAGCTGCACAGTGCGATGGCTGTCCTTGAATGGTGCGCTGGATGTGAATACTGACCTTGACCGAGACGCGTCCGGTACGGATCTTCGAGTATTGCCACCTCATGCTCGCGGACCTGCGTCCGCCTCGAAGACCAAATGTATTCTTCGACCCAGCGGACACGGAGGTAGGCATCTGGGCCACCGTCGATCTCATCAAGCCAGGGTGTACGGTCCTTGACCTGGGCTCGGGCAGCGGTGCCGCGGCGTCAGCGGTCGCCAGGGCGGGCGCTGGGCATGTCCATGGTCTCGACATCTCCGAGGACAGTGTTCTCTGGGCATCCGAGCACTATGCCCTGGAGACCGAGGGCAGGCGAGTGACCTTCGGGATTGCTGACTATGCCCTTTCCTCCCCCTCCCGGTTGTTGGACAGCTGCCCGTTTGGTTCCCCGCCCGCTATTGTCACCAGCAATCCTCCTTACGTTCCGCTACCGCTTCCGGCGAGTTCAAAGAAAGTGTCCATCGATGGTGGGCCCGATGGCCTTCAATGGGTCCGGCTGGTCGTGCGTCACGCAGCTGGTATGGGATCGGACCTCGGAATCACCATCGGCAGCTATTCTTCCCCGCGTACGGCGGCGTCTCTTCTTCATGAATCCGGCTACGGGATTTCGAGCGTCACACTGAGCGCGCTGCGGCTTGGGGATCACACCTTGAGGAACATCGAGACGGTGCTCAGTCTGGAGGCTAGCGGCGAAGGCCCGCTACTCCGGGCCGACGACGGTATCGTCTATTACCTCATTGTGGGGCTCTCCTGCCGGCGACTCGTGGGCACATCTGGCGTTGCATCGAACCTGGCGCCGGTGCTCGGCGATTTGCTGGCGCTTCTCCAGTTGGCCTGCGAGTCGAGGACTCCGGTCTTGGAGGCGCTCGACACCAGCCCAATCACATGGCCGGTCCCTATCCGAGTACTGGCCCTACCTGATGAACCTCTGCGCCACCATTGCTAGTGTCGTGATGAATGGAAGGGCGGGTCCCAGCAGTGTACCAACCATTGACTGTAGGAGTCGAGGAGGAATTCTTTGCGGTTGATCCAACTACCCGCGGTCTGCTGGCCGATACGCGGCCGCTTCTCGAATCTGCTCAGACTCGACAGGCTGATCACGAGAACCCGAGCTACAGCGAAGAGCTAAGACCATGCATGATCGAAAGCCGAACAGGCATCTGTCAAAGCCTGGACCAAGTACGTGCTGAGATCCGCGACCTCCGCGGTGGCCTGGTTCAGGCGGCCAGGGAAACGGGCAGCTGGATCGCTGCGGCCGGTTCTTTTCCGCTGGCCGACTGGCGGACCCAGGGCTTCATCCCGAAACCGCGGTTCGAGCACATCGCCAAAACCTACGCGCAGCTGGCCGACGAACACGTCATCTGCGCCTGCCACGTTCACGTCGGAATCGAGAATCGCGAAACAGCAATTCAGGTGATGAACCGAGTTCGCCCCTGGCTACCTGTCCTCTGTGCTCTGTCGTCCAGTTCCCCCTTCTGGATGGGGCAGGACACCGGCTACGCCAGCTACCGGAGCATGATCTGGGAACGCTGGCCGATGGCGGGGATACCCCCTGAGTTCCGATCTTTCGATCACTACAAAAAGGGGGTGAAGTTGCTCATCGATACTGGAACCAGCGCCGACGCCGGCCAGGTCTTCTGGGACATCCGTCCCGGTACCAGGTACGGAACCGTTGAGTTCCGCATCGCGGATTCGTGCTCTACCATCGACGAGACCATCGTCCAAGCAGGGTTGTCTCGCGCACTCGTGCAAAAATGCTTGAATGAACTCGAGCGCGGAGATCCTTCCCCAGATATCCGCGCTGAGCTGCTGCGTGCGGCCAAGTGGCGTTCCGCGCGGTTCGGCCTCACTGACAGCCTCCTGGATCCAATTTCAGCCCAGCTCGTACCGGCCCATTCGCTTGTCGAACAACTATTGAGGTATGTGCGCCGTCCCCTGGAAGAGGCCGGGGATTGGGACGTGACCACCAAGATCGTTGCGCGTACTAAATGTTTCGGTTCATCGGCCGAGCGTCAGCGGCGAGTGTTCTCCGAAACCAACCGGCTAGAGGATGTGGTCGACCTCCTGGTGAGAGAGACGGCTATTCTTTAGCTGTACGACTACCAAGGCAGGGAAGCATCAACCAGGAGGACCGATATGAGCCAAGAGCCCGAAGTTGTCATCACCGCATATCCGGATGGACCTTATCTGGTCAGGGGATCATACCGAATCGTTGACGCGAACGGAGACGAGATCGAATTGACACGCAGGACGGTAGCCCTTTGCCGGTGTGGCCGTTCAAGCCAGAAACCCTGGTGCGACAGCTCGCATAAGTCCTTAAATTTCAGGAACCCGGCGAAGACCCGCTCCCAACTCGGAGGCGACTAGCGAGGCAACCGAGTTCTGCTGCCCGTGTGCAGGGAAGGCTCGTTGCGCGACCAACAGTCGAGCATGTACTGAGCGAAGACGGAGTCGATCCCGGCCCACGCTGAGGCTCCGAACAAGATGTCTCCTGCCAAAGAGGGGTCCTGCTCGAGCAGCCCCCCTGCAAGATCGTGCAAGGCGACCATGTCGTGAATCGAGTCGGCAATCACGTGCTCATCGAAGAAACCAGTCGCATCGGCACCGTATCCGAGCCTGCGAAGACCCTCAGCCACGAATTTGTTCGAGAGGGCAGACGTCATTTCGGCAATGGCTAGATGACCGACGGCGGCTCCCCGTAGGCGGCGGTGGAGCCCGAACATGGACATCAAATTTATAGGAGCAAGGGTTACTCCCGGGATTAAGTTCAGGTATGCGCCGTACCGGCTGTCGAGGCCCATTTCATCCATTGTGATCCGAAATAAGGCGGCATGGATCCGCTCGGCCCTCCCGCATCCGTACTCGTCGAATTCTATCTCAACCAAGGCCGCCTTGGCCTTACCCTCTAAGCGTGGGATCATCCAGGAATGCGGGTCCGCCTCTTTTAGTTGATAGGCCGATCGGTGAATGATGTAATCTCTGAATTCGGCGAGCGAGGCCTTGTCTCGCAAGTACTTGGACAGTGGCGGCCCGGGCTGGGTTGCAATCTGGTTCAGCTTCAATTTTACGTCTGAGGGGTCTGGTCGGGCCTCGCCGCCGAAACGCTCAAGTAAGGCCGACTCGAACACCTCTTCAAGCTGGCCGCGCAAGTTGAGGAGTGCAGGGTTCCATTCCCATCGAGCGTCGACGCCGGAAAAGCCCCGGTAGTGGATCTCGTAACAGACATACAATGCAAGGTGAAGGTCATCATCCGAGAGGGGGTCGCCTTCAAAGGGAGGAATGCTACCCAGACCTCCGGGGCTGCCTGCCAAGGCATCGAAGAGTAGTTTGGTAATGGGTCCACGGGAAGTCGGCAGTGGGGGCTCCCAGCGCTCCGGCGATTCTGACACGGTTAATTCAGTGACGATGGTCACCGAGGGCCTCCCCATCATTGCGGGTTAACCTGACAAATGTTATAGATGTCCTTTCGAGATTAGCAGGCTTCTCGTCTATCCTCAACCCGACGCCAGCTTCGCCAGGGCCGGTGCGGTCGTACTGGGTGTGTGCGGCGCTTCGCCGCGGAGAATCGATATCCGGGTGAAGGTCGGTCGGAGCCGGGAATGGGTGCTAACGCCGCACTGCTCGAAAGACCATGAGGGTCCGGGCGGGGACCGCCATCCGGGTGCCCGGCCGCCGGCTGCGCCTCCGGGTGGGCACTCCGTCCGGGGACCCGGTGTCCAGCACCGGTGCGTAGTGCTCGCCATAGTCCGGGCCCGGCAGTGTCACCATGATCGGGTGCGCGCCGGCGTGCAACACCAGCAGCCAGGAGTCGGTGGCCGGTGGCGGCGGGTGGGAGCGCACGTCGGTGCCGTCGATCCACATGCCAAGGGTCTGCCGGTGGCCGTCTCGCCAGTCGTCGAGTTCCATGGGCCGGCCGTCGGGCCGAAACCAGACCAGGTCGGGGGTTCCGCCGGGGGTCGTGCGGCCCTCGAAGAACTCGGGTTGGCGCAGCGCGGGCGTCGCGGCGCGCAGGGCGAGCAGGTGGCGGGTGAAGGCGGTCAGCATCTCGGCCGTGTCGGTCTCGGGGTCTGGCGACCAGTCCAGCCACGAGGTCTCGTCGTCGAGCCGGTAGGGGTTGTTGTTGCCGCGCTGGGTGCGCCAGCGCTCGTCCCCGGCCAGCAGCATCGGAGTACCGGTGGACAGCGCCAGGGTCGCCAGCAGGTTGCGGGCTTGGCGGCCGCGCAGGCTGCGCACAGCCGGATCGTCGGTCTCCCCTTCGACGCCGCAGTTCCAGGACCGGTTGTCGTCGGTGCCGTCAGCCCCACCCTCGCCGTTGGCATCGTTGTGCTTGCGGCTGTAGGAGACCAGGTCCCGCAGGGTGAACCCGTCATGGGCGGTGACGAAGTTGACCGACGCCCACGGCCTGCGCCCCCGTGCCGCATAGAGATCCGAGCTACCTGCCAGCCGGGAGGCGAGCTCACTCACGCCGGGGACGCCACGCCAGAAGTCGCGCACGACGTCGCGGTAGCGCCCGTTCCACTCGCTGAAGTCCAGCGGGAAATCGCCGACCCGGTACCCGTGTGCGGTGGCGTCCCAGGGCTCGGCGATGAGCTTGCGGGTGCACAGCAGCGGGTCGGCGGCGATAGCCGTGAGCAGCGGGGCTCCCGGGTCGAACGGCCCGCCCCTGGGTCGGCCGAGCACGCTGGCCAGGTCGAAGCGGAACCCGTCGACACCCAGCTCACCCGCCCAGTACCGCAGCGCGTCGGTGACCAGCCGGACCACCGTGGGCGAACCGCTGTCCAGGGTGTTGCCGCAGCCGGTGAGGTCGTGGTCGAGGTAGTAGGCGCGCGCGTCCAACCCCCGGTAGGCCAGGGTGGGGCCGTCCACGCCGCCCTCGCAGGTGTGGTTCGCCACCACGTCGACGATGACCTCGATGCCCGCGGCATGCAGCGCGGCCACCATCGTGCGGAACTCCGCAACCTCAGCGCCGGGTACCGCGGCGTAGCCGGGATGCACCGCAAGTAGGGCCAGCGGGGAGTAACCCCAGTAGTTTCGCGAACCGGTGCGCAGCAGGGACGGCTCGGCGCAGAACGCGGACACCGGCAGCAGCTCCACGGTGGTCACACCCAGACCGGTGAGGTAGGAGATCACCGCAGGGTGCGCCAGGCCCAGGTAGGTGCCGCGGTGCTCGGGCGGCACCTGAGGGTGGGTGCGGGTGAAGCCGCGCACGTGCAGCTCGTAGAGCACGGTCTGCTCCCACGGCACGTCGGGCCGGGTGCCGGTGTCCGGGCCACCCGGTGCGGTGACCACCGATACCGGGACGCTGCCCAGCGAGTCGACGTCGCAGCGGGGCCCGGCGGGGTCGCCCCGGTAGCCCAGTGCGGCCTGCAGGTCGGTCACGGTGCCCTCGACCCGCCGCGCGTACGGGTCGACCAGCAGCTTGGCCGGGTTGCACCGCAGGCCGCGCGCGGGGTCCCAGGGCCCGTGCACCCGGTAGCCGTAGCGCTGCCCGGGACCCAGGCCGGTCAGCAGCCCGTGCCACACCCCGAACGTGCGTTCGGGCAGCGGCACTCGCAGCTCCGTGCCGTCCGGCGACAGCAGGCACACCTCGACGGCCGCAGCGACCGAGGAGGCCACCGCGAAGCGCACCCCGCCGCCCTCGGTATGCGCACCGAGCGGGAACGGCCGGCCGACTTGGGGGAGTAGCAGTCGGGTCACGAACGCAATCTTGCCTGCCCGATCCGACATCCAACCCGGGCCCAGCACAATGGCAGGGTGGACGCGCGCAATGGGCACCTACCGGTCGACCTGACCGATCTCGTGGTGCGGATGGACGGGGTGGGTGTCCGGCGCGGCGCCACGGTCCTGCTCGATCGGGTGGACTGGCGGGTGGAGCTGGACGAGAAGTGGGTGGTCCTGGGGCCCAACGGTGCCGGCAAAACCACCCTGCTGCGGCTGGCCGCGACCGAACTGCACCCGACCAGCGGGCTGGTGCACGTGCTCGGGGAACGGCTGGGCCGCACCGACGTGTTCGAGCTGCGTCCGCGGATCGGGTTCTCCTCGGCGTCGCTGGCCGGCCGGATCCCTGGTGACGAGGTGGTGTCCGACCTGGTGGTCAGCGCCGGTTACGCGGTGCTCGGCCGGTGGCGGGAACGCTACGAGGAGCTGGACAACGCGCGGGCCGCCGGGCTGCTGGCCGCACTGGGCGTCGCCGGGCTGGGCGGGCGGCGCTTCGGCACCCTGTCCGAGGGGGAACGCAAGCGGGTGCTGATCGCCAGGTCGTTGATGACTGATCCGGAGCTGCTCCTGCTGGACGAGCCCGCCGCCGGGCTGGACCTGGGTGGCCGGGAGGATCTGCTGACCCGGTTGGGCGCGCTGGCCGTCGATCCGGACGCCCCCGCGACGGTGCTGGTGACCCATCATGTCGAGGAGATCCCGCCCGGCTTCACCCACGCCATGCTGATGCGCGACGGCGCGGTGGTCGCCCAGGGCCTGCTTGTTGCGGTGCTGACCGAGGAGAACCTGGCGAAGACCTTCGGCGTCGATCTCGTGTTGCGGCGCTCCGGGGATCGTTTCTTCGCGCACCGCCGGTAACGTGCGAAGCCATGACGGAGAGCAGCGAGTTCGTTCGGCTTGAGGTGGACGGCGGCATCGGCACGATCCGGATGGACCGACCACCGATGAATGCCGTGAGCCGGCAGGTGCAGCAGGGGATCCGGTCTGCGGCGCAGGAGGCGGCTGGCCGCGCCGACATCCGCGCGGTGATCGTTTACGGGGGAGCGAAGGTGTTCGCCGCCGGCGCCGACGTCAAGGAGATGGCGGCGCTGTCCGCTCCGGAGGTGGCGGCGCAGGCGCAAGACCTGTCCTCGTCGTTCACCGCTGTGGCGACCATCCCGAAACCGACCGTGGCCGCGATCACCGGTTTCGCGCTGGGCGGTGGCTACGAGCTCGCGCTGTGCTGTGACCGGCGGATTGCCGGGGATAACGCCAAGGTCGGGCTGCCGGAGATCCTGCTGGGGATCATCCCTGGCGCCGGCGGCACCCAGCGGTTGCCCCGGCTGATCGGCCCGGCCCGGGCCAAGGAGCTGATCTACACCGGACGCTTCGTGGCGGCCGATGAGGCGCTACGGATCGGGATGGTCGATGAGGTGGTCGCCCCTGATGACGTGTACGGCGCGGCCCGCCGCTGGGCCGAGCAGTTCGTCGCAGGGCCGGCGCGTGCGCTGGCGGCGGCCAAGGCGGCCATCGATGACGGGCTCGACGTCGACCTGGATCACGGGCTGCAACTGGAGACTCAGGTCTTCGCGGCGCTGTCGGGCACCGAGGACCGCGTGACCGGGATGCGCTCGTTCCTCGACCACGGCCCCGGCAAGGCGACGTTCCTCGGGCGCTGAGCGCCCGCTGGCCGGAGTTTCCCACGGACGTGTCTAGTTGATAACAGAAAGTCGCATTTCCTGGTTATCATGACTGCACGTAACGTGGACCGTGGAGGGGACGCTGTCATGATGGGTGCGATTATCCTGCTGCTCGCCATCGGGTTCTTGATCGGCGCCGTCGCTATCGTCAAGGGGCTGATGCTGCTGGGGATCATCGGGTTCGGGCTGTTCGTCATCACCCTCGTCTTCGGTGCGGTTCTCGCGACCAGGTGAGGCTGCTGAACCGTCGCTGAGGCGGGAGGCCTGTTCGCCCCGGGCCCGGCTAGCGTGCGCAGTGTGTCCGACCTTGACCTGCACGCCATCCTCTACTTGACGGCGCACTACCCCGAGGTACCCGCCGCCTTCGCCGCGGGAACCCTGCTGCTCAGTGGTGCGGCCTGGTGGCTGGCGCCGCGCTGGGGATGGGCCCAGCTGCCAGCGGTGTTCGCCGGGTGCGGTCTGGCGCTGGCGCTGGCCGTCACCGTCGTGCGGCCCACTGAAATCTTCGCCGCTGCGGGGCCCAACCCGCTGGTCATCCTGCGCGAATGCGGGGTCGGCAGCCTGTCGTTGGCCCGGACCTACGAGAAGCTCAATGTCGTGATGCTGGTGCCGTTCGCGTTCTTCGGGACGCTGGCGACGCGTCGCCCGGCTGCCATCGCGGTGTCCTGCCTGCTGATCAGCGGGTCGGTTGAACTTCTGCAGGGCGCCACAGGCGGCGGCACCTGCCAGGCCTTCGATGTGGTGCACAACTCCGCCGGCGGCGCGCTCGGGGTGCTGCTGGCCGTGGTGGCGCTACGGCTGGCGCGGCGATCCCGCGGCGTCACCGCAGATCTCGGAGCCGGTCCAGGATCGCCGCGTTGATCGTCGGCAGGTCCGCGTCCAGCGCCACCTGCACGACGCGCCGGTTCGCGCACTGGCCGCTGCCGGTCAGCACGGCACCGCGGTCGGGCCCGCGGTCGCAGACCACCTCCAGCGGCATCGACATCGTTCGCAACGTAGCCGGCACGGTGGCCTCCAGCACGGCCAGCGCGTCGTGCAGCGCCACCCGGCCCCGTCCCGTGGTCTCCCGGCAATGCTCGATGGCGCCGGCCAACGTGGCACAGCGCGGACCTGCCGCGGCCAACTCGGTGAGCCAGGCAGCGTCGACCGCGGCGCGCTGGGTCAGGTCCAGCGGCACCAGCGTGATCGGCACGTCCTCCTCGACGAGCAGCCGGTGAGCCGCCTCGGGATCGGACCGGATGTTGAACTCGGCCGGCGGACCGCTGAGATGGCCACCCATGATCACGATGCGCTCGATCCGAGGCTTCACCTCGGCGTGCGCGGCCAGCAGCAGCGCGATGTTGGTCAGCGGTCCGATGGCCACCAGCGTGACCGGGGCGGACGCGGCCCGCAGCAGATCGGCCATCAGAGCCACCGCGCCGCGTTCATGGACCGGTCCAGTGGGTTCGGGCAGCAGGTCGCCACGCCCACCGAAGCCGTCCAGGCCGTGCCAGGAATCGGTCCGCCGGTCCCGCGGATACACCAGCGGACGGGCGGCTCCAGCGGCTACCGGCAGGTGGCCGAGCCCGGCCAGGGCCCGTAGCCGCAGCGCGTTGCCGGTGGTGAGGTCCACACCGACGTTGCCGAACACCGTGGTCACGGCGAGCAGCTGCACCTCCGGGCTGGCAGCGGCTAGCAGCAGCGCCACCGCGTCGTCCACTCCCGGGTCCGTGTCGATGATCATCGGCACACTCACCGGGCTTGCACCTCGTCGATCTCGGCGGCGGTGGGCAGGGACGGTTGGGCGCCGAGCCGGGTGGCCGCCAGCGCGCCCGCAGCGCAGGCCCGGGCCAGCAGGTCGGCGTCCCGGAGCCCCCACAGCAGGCCCGCCACGGCGGCAGCGACGAACGCATCACCGGCGCCGGTGCCATCGACGGCGTGCACCGGCGGTGCAGCCGCAGCCGCCACCTGCTGGCCGCCGCGGAGCAGCACCGCGCCGCGAGCTCCGTAAGTGACGGCGACGGCTCGGGCAGCGCTTAGACCTGGCAATGCGGCGTGCTCGGCACTGTTGACCACCACCAGGTCGGCGCGCCGGAGCACCTCGGGCGGCACCGGGCGGGCCGGGGCTGCGTTGAGCACGAACAACCCGGTGGCGTGCTGCGCAGCGGCAGCGACCGCATGGTCGGGGACCTCCAGCACGGTGAGCACCGCGTCGGCGCCGGCCACGTCGTCGGCGCACACCTGCAGCGAAGCATTCGCACCCGGTACTACGACGATGGTGGTCTCGCCGGCAGCGTCGACGGTGATCAGCGCGAGCCCGGTCGGTTCGGTGACGCGCTGCAGCCCGTCCAGCTCGACCCCCTCGCTGCGCAGCAGCTCCAACGCGGTGTCGGCCTCGGGGTCGGTGCCCACCGCGGCGACCAGCCGGACGGGTAGTCCCAGCCTGCGGGCGGCCAGCGCCTGGTTGGCGCCTTTGCCCCCGGGGACGCGGGTCAAGCCGGTGGCGGTGAGGGTCTCACCGGGATCCGGCAGCCGCGGCAGTGCCGCCACCAGATCGAGGTTGACGCTGCCGACCACCGTCACGCCCACGCCCCCCATCCCACCACGCCGCATGACTGCGACGAGCATCCATGTAGCGCTTAAAGGGGAGCCCGCACTGCGACAAGCATCCATGAAGCGCTCAACCGCGGTGCTGGTCTGCGATGGCGGCGATGTCGGCCGGGTTGCCTGCCATCAAGGTGCTGGCGTGCGCGCTGATGATCTCGGTGGGCCAGTCCCACCAGGCTGCCCGCTGGAGTAGTTCGACGTCGGCCGCTGGGTACCGTTGCTTGATCAGTTGGGCGGGATTGCCGCCGACGACGGTGTAGGGCGACACGTCCCGGGTGACCAGGGATGCGGTGGCGATGATGGCGCCATTGCCGATCGTGATACCGGGCATCACAGTCACGTCGCGGCCGAACCAGACATCGTTGCCCACGACGGTGTCGCCCTTGCTGATGGCGCGCGCTTGGAAGGTTTCCAGTGTCGCGTCCTGCCAGCGGCCAGGGAAGATCGTGAACGGGAACGTGGACGGACCGCTGCTCAGGTGGTTGGCGGCGGCCATGACAAAGCGCACCCCGGCCGCGATCGAGCAGAACTTGCCGATCAGCAGGAGCTCAGGACCGTAGCCGTAGAGCACACGCTCCTCCTCGAAGCTTCCGGTGTCCTCGGAGGCGTCGTAGTAGGTGTACTCGCCAACTCTGACCTTCTCGGAGGTGATCGTGGGGCGGACGAAGACGCAGAATCGCTCGTGTTCAGGCAGCGGGTAGGGGTGGGTCGGGTCGGGGACGGTCAACGGTCCTCCCGGGCACGAGATGCGGACACACCGGGCACAAGATGCGGACACGCCGGGTTGGTCAGGGCCGGATGAAGCGCAGCGCCTCCTGGAGGTGCTGCACCGTCTCCGGCGCCAGGACCAGCTCGATGGAGACATGCTGGTTGGCACCGAACACCCGACCATCGATCGCCAGCGTCGTCATCTCCCGCCCGTCGGCGAGGTCGGGGCTGAACACATGGCTGTTGCTGATCCGGACGTCGGCGTCGACGACGAGACCGTAACCGGCCAACTCGTCGCCCATCAGGATGCAACCCTCAGACATGTCGGAGCCGACACCCTTGAGCCGGCGCCCCGGCACCCACAGCCACGGTTCACCCTGATCGATTCGCCGCCGGTGAGTGGAGCACACCGGTACTCGGCTCGGCTCGTCACCGTCGGTGGCGATACTGGTGACACTCACCTCGTGATTCGGGTCGCTCTGGTGAGCGGTGCAGTGGATCACCATGCACGACGGTGGCGGCATGGTTGGCAATTGTATTTAGTCGCCGCGGTGAACGCTCTTCATCGGTAGCTCCGGTAACTCCGACGCCGGGCGAACGGTGGGGTGATGAAGCCCGCAGGACAGGGTCTGCTGGAGCGCGAACCTGCGCTGGACGTGCTCAGAGCGGCGGTCGCCGAGGCGGCGGCTGGACACGGTTCGACAGTGCTGCTGACCGGCGAGGCCGGCATCGGCAAGACCAGCGTGGTCCGCGCGTTCCTCGCCGGGCTGGATCACCGCGTGCGGGTGCTCGCCGGGGCGTGCGACGACCTGCTGGCACCGCGCACCCTGGGCCCGGTGCGCGATGCCGCTCGGGGTAGCTGCGGGCCGCTGGAACGCGCCCTGGTCGGGCCGCAACCGGGGGACACGGTCTTCGGCGCGATCGTCGAGGAGCTCACCGGCACCGCACTGACCGTGGTTGTCGTGGAGGACGTCCACTGGGCCGACGACGCCACCCTCGACGTCCTGCGCTATCTGTCCCGCCGGCTCGCGGGCCTGCGAGCGGTCCTCGTGCTCACCTTCCGCGATGTCGAGGTGGACGCTGCGCACCCGCTGCAGCGCCTGCTCGGCGCGCTCGCCGGCGCACCGGTGCACCGGGTCCCGTTGCTCCCGCTGTCGGCGGCCGCGGTCGGCGTGCTGTGCGCCGGGACCGATCGGGACGGCGCGGCGATGTACGGGCTGACCGGCGGCAACCCGTTCTACGTCACCGAGGCCCTCGCCGCGCCACCGGATATAGTCCCACCGACCATCACCGACACCGTGCTGGCCCGGCTGTGCAGGCTGAGCCCGGACTGCCGGTCGGCGCTGGAGCAGTTGTCGGTCGCGCCCACCCGGGTGACCCTCGAGCTGGTCGAGGAGCTGTTGGGCGGCCTGCTCGACGCGCTCGCCGAGGCGGAGGAGCACGGGATCATCGAGGTGGGCGTCGACGGCATCGCCTTCCGCCATGAGCTTGCCCGCCGCGCGGTCGAGCACAGCCTGCCGGCGATCCGGCGCCGGGCGCTGCACCGCGAGATGGTCCGGGCACTGCTGGCCCAGCGTCAACCGGACCTGAGCCAGCCGGACCTGGCTCGGCTGGTGCACCACGCCGTCGCCGCCGCGGACGCCGCGACAGTGGCCGAGTACGCCCCGCGGGCCGGGCGGGAGGCGGCCCGCGTCGGCTCGCGCCGCCAGGCAGTCGCGCATTACGAGGCTGCGCTGCGGCACGCTGACCTGCTCGGGGTACGGGAGCGAGCCCAGGTCCTGGACGCCTACGCGTGGGAGCTCTCCAACGCGCACCGCTTTGCCGAGGCGGTGGTGGCGGCCAGCGAGGCGGTGGCCCGCTACCGGGAGCTCGACGATCCGGTGGCGCTCGGCGAGGCGCTGGTCCGATTGTCGTGGCACGTGTACATGACCGGCGGCACGGACGAAGCCGCGCAAGGTGTGGACCGCGCCATGCCGGTCCTCACGTCCACCGGGTGCCCGCAGGCGCTCGCGCAGGCATCCGCCTACCGCGGCGCGACCCTGGCGCTGACCAACCGGTCCGAGGACGCGGTGACCACGTTGGAACAGGCGCGGGATCGCGCGACCGATCTGGACCGTCCCGATCTGGTCGCCCTGTGTCTCAACTACCTCGGGGTGGCGTGCGCTGACCTCGGAGAGCCGGTCGCGCTGGTGCACCTGCGGGAAAGCCTCGCGATGGCCAGGAAAGGTGGGTTCCACGAGTACGCCGCCCGGACATACACCAATCTCGGGGAGACCCTCTACCGGCTCGGCCGCTACGACGAACTCGCCGAGTGCCTTGACGCCGGCCTGGCGTTCACCAAGGAGCGCGGCTTCTGGTCGCACGCCTACAACCTGGAGGTCCACCGCTGCCTGCTGCTGCTTCGCCAGGGCGCGTGGTCAGCTGCCGAGGAGGGCCTGCGCGAGCTCGTTCACGGCACCGACGACCCGGGGAGGCTGTATGTCTACAGTGTCCCGGCGCTGGGCCGGCTGCTCGCCCGCCGTGGCCGGCCCGACGCCGAGGAGCTGCTCACTGCCGCCTGGGAACGGGCCGTGGCCCAGCGGTCGCTGCTGGGTTTGGCCCACGCCGGTATCGCGCTGGTCGAGTGGGCGTGGCTGACCGGCCGGACGGACCGCGCAGGTGCCGTGCGCGACGTGCTGCTTGCCCGTACCCAACGGCCCGGTGCGGCCGCGCTTCGCGGGGAGCTGCTGCGGTACCTGGCCCGGGCCGGCCTCGTGAGCACGGACTCCAGCACGGACTTCGCGGGCTGTCCGCAGGCGTACGCGGCCGGCCTGCGCGGTGACTGGCGGGCTGCGGCGAGCGAGTGGCAACGCATCGGTGATCCCTACGAGCGGGCCCTGGAGCTGGCCGAGTCGGGTGAGCCGCAACCGACGCTCGAGGCACTGCGGGTGCTCGACGGGCTCAACGCCGCGGCGGTGGCCGGCCTGGTCCGGCGACGGCTTCAGGACATGGGTATCCGGCGGGTGCCCCGCGGACCGCAGCCGGCGACTCGGGCCAACCCAGCCGGGCTGACCGCGCGGCAGCTCGACGTGCTCGCGCTGATCGAGCAGCGGATGACCAACGAGGAGATCGCGCAGCGGCTGGTGCTCTCGGTGCGCACGGTCGAGCATCACGTCTCGGCGATCCTGGCCAAGCTGGGGGCGCAGTCGCGCACCGAGGTCGCGGCGACCGCTGAGGCCAAGATAGGTGGCCGGGCCGCCGACATGGGTGGCCGCCTCCGATGTGGCGGCCCGTCCTCGCTCGTAGAACTGTCTGCATGACAGCGACAGTGGTGCGCGAGGCCAGCGCGACAGCCCACGGGGGAGTGAGGTCGCGATGACTGCATCCACCGACGCCGACATCGCCTTCTTCGACATCCTCGACCCGACGTTCCGGGTCGATTCGCCCGCGGTCAGAGCGGCGGCCAACGCCTGCTGGTGGGGCCGGACCCCGATCGGGCTGGCGGTGCTGCGCTACCAGGAGTGTTTGATGCTGCTGCGGGACCCACGCCTGCGCCACGGCAGCCTGGACGCAGTGGCCGCCTACGGAGTCACCGAAGGCCTGTTCGTCGACTGGTTGCGGGCATCGCTGCTCAATGCCGAGGGGCCGCCGCACCAGCGGCGGCGCCGCCTGGTCAGTAAGGCGTTCACGCAGCGCAGCGTCGATGGGCTGCGGCCCTTCATGCGAGCCAAGGCGCACGAGCTGATCGACAGCTTCACCGGCACCGGCAGCTGCGAATTCATGACCGCATTCGCCGACCCCTACCCGGCCTGGGTGATCGCCGAACTGCTCGGCATCCCCGCCGAACGCTTCGACGCCTTTCTCGGCTGGGCCACTGACATCGGGCTCGGGTTCAGCCCGGCCGCCGCGGCGCAGCGCGACCGCATCGACGCAGCCGTCGCGGGTCTGCACGCCTGCTGCGACGAGTTGACCGCGCAACGTCGGGAGCACCCGGGCGACGACCTCATCTCGATGCTGATCACGGCCGAGGAAGACGGCCGGCGCCTGACCGCAGACGAGCTGCGTCACCTGGTCAGCACCCTGGTCTTCGCCGGCCAGGACACCACGCGCAACCAGCTCGGGCTGGCGATGGACACCTTCACCCGGCACCCTGAGCAGTGGCGGCTGCTCGCCGCGCGACCCGAGCTGGCCAGCACCGCGGTGGAGGAGCTGATGAGAGTCAACCCCGCCGTCCCGGCCGTCGGCCGGGTGGCCACCGAGGACTTCACCTTTCAGGGAGTCGACATCCCGGCCGGTACCCACGTCGCGCTGTTCCTCGCCGCGGCCAACACCGAACCCGACACCTTCGACGACGCACCGTTCGACATCACCGCGCAGCGCACTGCGCAGTTGACCTTCGGCGGCGGTATTCACTACTGCCTCGGCGCGTGGCTGGCCCGCATCGAGATGCGCGAGGCGCTGCCGATCCTCGCCACCCGGCTAGGCCACATCGCACTGGACGGGCCCGTGGCGTCGCGGCCCCATGTCGGCATCACCGGACCCATCACCATGCCGCTGCGGTTCACCGGCAGCCCGCGATGACGACCAGGGTGGACGTGGTGGTGGTGGGCGGTGGGATCGCCGGTACCGCGCTGGCGACCGTCCTGGCGAGGGACGGCTATGAGGTGCTGGTGCTGGAGCGTCAGACCGCCTACCGGGACAAGATCCGCGGCGAGGCGATCGTCTGCTGGGGGGTGGCCGAGATGCTGCGGCTCGACCTGGAGAAGCCCCTGCTCGACGCGGGCGGCAGCTACGCAGACCGTTCCGTCGGCTTCGACGAGAGCACCGACCCGGCCGACGCGGCGGCCGCCGCTGTGCAGCTGGACCAACTGCTGCCCGGAGTGCCGGGCGTACTGGATGTCGGGCATCCGGAGGCTTGCGAGGCACTCACCCGGGCCGCCGAGACGGCCGGGGCGACAGTGCTGCGTGGTGTCGGCGATGTGGTCGTGACGCCCGAGCCGAGCCCGACGGTCCGCTACGCCCACGACGACGTCGAGCGCCAGGTCTCCTGCCGGCTGGTGGCGGGAGCCGACGGGCGACAGTCCACCGTGCGCCGCCAACTGGGTATCCCGCTCGTCCAGACCGCCCCGCGGATCCTGGGCGGTGGGTTGCTGGTCGACGACCTGCACGCCTGGCCGGCTAACTGGATCTCGATCGGCACCGAGGGGGACCTCCTCTTCTTCGCCTTCCCGCGGGCAACCGGGCGGGTGCGGTTGTATCTGCTCCACGACATCGCCCAGAAGGGCCGCTTCACCGGCCCGGACCGGCACGATGAGTTCTTGGCCGCCTTCCAGTTCCGCTGCATTCCCGGCAGCGAGATGTTCCGCGCCGCGCGCCCGGCCGGACCGTGCGCCTTCTATCCGATGAACGATTCCTGGACCGAAACGCCCTACGCCCCGGGCGGCGTGCTGCTGGGCGATGCCGCCGGTTGGAATGACCCGATCATCGGCCAGGGGTTGTCGATCGCGCTGCGCGACGTCCGAATCGTGTCGGAGATCCTGCGCTCGGGCCCGGACTGGTCGCCTGCGGCCTTCGAACCCTACGGCGAGGAACGCAGGGAACGGATGCGCAGGCTGCGCCTGGCTGCCCAGATCCGGACCGACATCGCCGCGACGTTCACCCCCGACGGCGCCGCCCGCCGCAAGGCCTACAACCGCGTCTGGCGTACCGATCCGGCGCTGGCCGGTTCCCGCCTTGCCCTCCAGTTGGGCCCGGAGAAGGTGGCCGCCGAGGCCTTCGAGCCGCAGACGTTCCACCGAATCCTCGCCCTGACCTAGAATCGCAACGTGACAATCACCGTCAACGAGCTGTCATTCCACGTCGTCGACGAGGGGGAAGGGCCCGCCGTGCTGCTGTTGCACGGCTTCCCGGACTCCTCGGTGTTGTGGCGGCACCAGATCCCGGCGTTGGTCGCGGCAGGCCATCGGGTGATCGCACCCGATCTGCGTGGCTTCGGTGCGTCGGACCGGCCAGAGGGCGTTGCCGCCTATGGCATGGAGTTGCTGGTCGGCGACGTGCTCGGCATCCTCGGCACGCTGGGTGTCGAACGCGCCAGCGTCGTCGGGCACGACTGGGGCGCCGCGCTGGGCTGGGCGCTGGCGGGGTTGGCGCCCGATCGGGTCGAGCGGCTGGCGGCACTGTCTGTCGGCCATCCGGCCGGCTATTTCACCGATGCGATAGCCCAGCGGGAAAAGTCCTGGTACATGCTGTTCTTCCTGTTTCCCGGGGTCGCCGAGGACGCTCTGCCCCGCGACGGGTGGGCACTACTGCGCACGTTCCTGCGCGAGCAGGGCGACGTCGAGCGCTACCTCACTGACCTGGACCGTCCCGGCGCGCTGACCGCCGCGCTCAACTGGTATCGCGCCAACATCTCCGCCGAGGCCTTCGGGCAGCTCAACCCGCAGCCGCTACCACCTGTGGAGATCCCGGTACTGGGCGTGTGGTCCGACGGCGACCACTACTGTGGCGAGGCCCAGATGCAGGCCTCGCAGCGGCATGTCACCGGATCATGGCGCTACGTGCGCGTCGAAGGGGCCAGCCACTGGATCCCGCTGGACGCGCCGGACACACTCAACAAGCTGCTCGTGGAGTTCGTGTCCGGGTCATAGGTTGGCCAGGTAGCGGATCCCGGTGATGCTCGGCAGGAAGCAGTAGGCGCCACCGCGAGTGGTCACGAACCGGGCGAGGCCAGCCAGGACGACTGGCCCCTCCGGACGTGGGATCGAGAAGGTTCCGGTTGCGTCGGGCTGGGCACCGATCACGGGATCCTTGGTGCGTCCGAGTCCGGCGGTGAAGGTGCCGTCATTGGCCCACTGGGCCATGAGGAACTCGTACTGATCGTGCAGGCTGACCCCGATGAACATGGCGAGTAGGCCGCGGGCCTGCCCGTCGCGCGGGTGTGCCAGGTCATAGGGCGGACCGTAGGGGATCCCCCGCCGGACGATGCGGTGCAGGTGGCCGCCATTACCGGCGACGCGTTGGCCGCGCGGATACATCCGGCGGGTGTGCGATCCGACCGGGCACCGGTAACCTCGCTCATCACCGACGTAGTCGAAATCGTTCAGGGCGTCCGGCGGTATCGGCGGGTTGGGAGTGTCAGTATCCGGTGACAGGACCAACGGCGTGCCGTTGCGCCAGCGTCCACACAGCTTTGCCGCGATGAGTTCCTCCGGCAACCCGGTCGCCGACGCCTGTTGGCTGAGGAATTCCGCGAACGCGTCGACGTCTTGTTCGAGTACGCGGACCGCGGCAAAGCTGCCATTGATGCCCAGCTCCGGAGGACCTGGTACGGGATAGCTGAATCCGACGTGCTGGCTGGGATACCCGAGTAGGAATTGGCCGGCGGGGGCCCGCGGCAGGTGATCCGGCAGCCCTACGTGGGGGACACCCTCGATGGTGGGTTGGGAGAAGCCGTCCCGGTAGCCGAAGTGCGCGACGTTGCCAGGCAGCGCCGCGCCATCGTGGCGCCCCAGCTCGACGCAGCCGTCAGACCAGGCCTGTTCCAGTTGCTTGGTCGCCGTTTCGAGGGCGTCGGACGACTCGGCGTGCAGCGACACCAGCAGGTGGGGTCCTGGGTCGGCCAGCCACGGTAGCCAATGCTGCGGGCTACTGGTACCGACATCACCCACGTCGGCGGCGCGCTGTATGGCGCCTTGGGCATAATCCGAAGGAAAGCTGTCCAGGGACGCCTGCGACAACCCTAATGCCGCCAGGCCCCCGAACGCGATGCCCAGGTTGACACAGCATTCCGGCTTCACCGCCCAGGGCTGTGCAGTGGTGACAGCGGGAATATCGGGATCGCTGCCTGCGAGCTTGGCGAGGAAAGTGCGGGCGGCCCGGGGCTCGCGAACATTCAGACCCATGTACCGGCCCACCGGCATGGTGTAGCCGCGCAGGATGAGACCCTGCACATCCGCCAGGTCGACAGCCACCATCGCAATATCCCCTTCGTGTGGTCAGATCAGCCCGAGGCGCTGGCCGGGTCGAAGATGTCGAGCACGGTGCGCTCGGGATAGGCGCTGTAGAACGTCCCCACGCAGCGACGGTCGATGGCGCGGATGTAGTCCAGGAACTCCTGGCGAAAGGTCTGCACCGGCAACGGCGGGGCATCCGCGACGTGCGCGAGCAGGGCGTTGAACACGTCGCCGATCTCATCGATGAATTCGTTGATGTATCTGTCGAAGTCGCCGTCGTAGGTCGTGATCACCGCGACTTGGTCGTTGTCCAGAAATGCGAATCTAGCAAAGTGCACGGTGCCGAGCTTGTTGAGCGCAACGGTGACCGGGTTCTGATCCGGCGGCAAGGTCTGAAGGTGTTCGACAAGCTGCCGAAGCGCAGCGTAGTCCTCCGGAGACTTCGCCGTCATCACCGCGGTCAACGGATTCTGTACGGGCTGTGGCGGCTGATCGGTCATGGCATCTCCCTACGGTTGTCGGAGTGCTCGTCAGGGGCAGGCACATTGTTACTGCGGTAGGCGATGCCAGCGATGACTGGCCCGCCTTGAGCCGGCGGCGGTGAGCGGCCTGCAACACCCGATACTGCCCTACCATGTCTGCGCCGGGCCTCGACCCGTGGCACAGTGTGACCGGGTCAAGGATGACTTCGGCGTCTGTACACTGTAGATCCATGATACATTGTCCTCGACGCGTACAGTGTTGAAGGGTGCGCAGGGCTCCGCCATCGCCCAATCGGGTGCAGCCACGCACGTCGTACGACCTCTGGCGGTAGCGGCGAGCGAGAAGGGACCATCGTTGACCGACCAGCCGAGTGCTTCTCGTACTCACCCCAACCGTCCGACCTGGGTCGATGTCGACCCGAGCAAGGACTACACCCGTCCACCGCCGCTGTCCCGGCCGCGGATCGTGCGGGCCGCGCTGCAACTTGTCGATGAGAAGGGGCTTGCCGCCCTGACCATGCGAGCGCTGGCCACCGAACTCGAGGTCTCGCCGATGGCCCTGTACAACCATGTGCGGGACAAGGACGAGCTGGTCGACCTCATGGTTGACCTCATGCTCGGCGAGGTGGACTGCTCGGTTACTGAAGGTGACTGGGTGACCCAGCTCCGGGCGCTGGTGCACAGTTACCACCAGGCGCTGGCCACCCACCACCAGCTGGCCCGGGTCTACAGCTCCCGGGTCAGGATCGGCCCGCACGGTCTGTTCGTCATCGAGCGGACGATCGAGCTCCTCCTGCAGGGCGGGTTTTCGTCGGCCGAAGCCGCCGACGCCTTCTTCGCCCTGTACACCTACACCGCCGGCTTTCACCAAATGGGCCACATCGCTCCACTTCGCGACACCACATCACAAGACGAGATCGGGTACTACGCAGCGCTTCCCCCCGAGCAGATTCCCTCCCTTCAGGCCGTGAGCCCGCACCTGAGCGGCCTGCACCGGCCCGGAAGATTCGACTACGGCCTCGACCTCATCCTCGCCGGCTTGCAGACCAAGGTCACCCGCTGAACCGCCTCGCCGTGCGCTGTGGAGCTACCCACCGGTAACATTGCAGAATTAGGTGAGTAGCTCCACCGCGGGCAGGAGGCCGAAGCGACCATGAACATCGTTGTCCTGATCAAGCAGGTACCGGACACCTGGTCCGAGCGCACGCTGGCCGGCTCCGACCACACCCTTGATCGCGGCTCGGCGGACGTCGTCCTGGACGAGATCAACGAGCGCGCCGTCGAGGAGGCACTCACGATCAAAGAAGCGGGCGAGGGCGAGGTCACCGTCGTCACCATGGGTCCCCAGCGGGCCACCGACGCCATCCGCAAGGCGCTGTCGATGGGGGCGGACAAGGCGGTGCACCTGTCCGACGAGGGGTTGCACGGGTCCTGCGCGGTGCAGACCGCCAGGGCGCTGGCCAAGGTCATCGGCACCCTCGGTGACGTCGACTTGGTCCTTGCCGGCAACGAGGCCACCGACGGCACCATGGGCGCCATCCCGGCGATGATCGCCGATGTGCTCGGGCTGCCGGAGCTGACCCACGCCCGCAAGGTCACCGTCGAAGGCCGCACTGTGACCGTCGAACGGGAGACCGATGACGCGATCACGGTCCTGCAGGCTGAGCTGCCTGCGGTGGTCAGTGTGCACGAGAAGATCAACGAGCCGCGTTACCCGTCGTTCAAGGGCATCATGGCCGCGAAGAAGAAGCCGGTCAGCACGCTGTCGCTGGCCGATGTGGGCATCGAGCCTGGCGATGTCGGGTTGGCCGGCGCCACGTCTCGGGTGACCGAGTCCACACCGCGCCCGCCGCGCGAGGCTGGGCAGATCGTCACCGACGAGGGCGACGGCGCCGCCAAGCTGGCCGAGTTTCTCATCGGCCAGAAGCTGATCTGACCCTCGGAGGGGAGAACTCCAGTCATGGCAGAGGTCCTGGTCCTCGTCGAGCACTCCGCCGGTGAGGTCAAGAAGGTCACCAACGAACTCCTGACGGCTGCCGCGCGGTTGGGTGAGCCGTCGGCCGTGGTGGTGGGCACGCCTGGCACCGCGAGCAAGCTGCGCAACAGGCTGGCGGTCTACGGCGCAGCCAAGGTCTACGTCGCGGAGTCCGACGAGGTGGACAGCTACCTCACCGCTCCCGCCGTCGGCGTGCTGGCGGCGCTCGTGGAAACGGCCCAGCCGGCCGCCGTTGTGGTGGCCTCCTCGCCGGATGGCAAGGAGATCGCCGGCAAGCTCGCCGTCCGCACCGGATCGGGCCTGCTCTCCGACGCCGTTGAGCTGGCCGGCGACGGCACTGCCACGCACTCGGTGTTCGGCGGCTCCTACCTCGCCAAGTCCAAGGCCACCACCCCGGTCGTGGTGATCACGGTCCGGCCGGGCTCGATCGACGCGGTCGAGGCCCAGGGCGCGGCTGTCGAACAGACCGTCGAGGTCCCCGTGGTGAGCGCGGCGAAGGCGGCGAAGATCGTGGAGCGCAGACCCATCGAGGGCGGCGACCGCCCGGAGCTCACCGAGGCCAGCGTGGTGGTCTCCGGTGGCCGCGGGGTCGGCTCGGCGGACAACTTCCACGTGGTCGAGAAGCTCGCCGATTCGCTCGGTGCCGCGGTGGGGGCGTCCCGGGCGGCGGTCGACTCCGGCTTCTACCCGCATCAGTTCCAGGTCGGGCAGACCGGCAAGACCGTCTCCCCGCAGCTCTACGTCGCGCTCGGCATCTCCGGCGCCATCCAGCACCGGGCCGGTATGCAGACGTCCAAGACCATCATCGCGGTCAACAAGGACCCCGAAGCGCCGATCTTCGAGATCGCCGACTTCGGCGTAGTAGGCGACCTGTTCACCATCGCCCCCCAACTAGCCGAAGCGATCACCCAACGCAAGTCCTAACCCCGCGTGTCCGGCTCTCCTGCCCGGTGTGTCGTGCTCTGGTGCCCATCGCGGCGCCTGAACCGCGTTCTGGATGCAGTCTCCATGCGCGGCTGCGCCGCGCACCCTGATGGATGAAAATGGGGGCTGGTCGCTTGTGGTACCCGTCGGTTCTTTCTGTGGTGCCCAGAGCCCGTGATGCAGTCTGAC
>JBOHGG010000042.1:0-48901 GCA_050700115.1 Pseudonocardiaceae bacterium | reverse complement strand
GTGACATCTCCTCCAGCGCGGACACCGGAAGATCAAACCGCACACCAGACGATCACACCGTGACCGACACGCCCACACCACCGTCGACCTCAAACCCGCACGTCAGAGAAAGGGCTGAATGTTTACGGGCTACGCTGCGCGTCGCACGTGCCAAGGCCACGGTGTCGTCGACGGCCAGCGCCGTATGCATCGCCCGGTCGGCCGCCAGCCACGCGATGTCGTTGGCGTTGAACTTCAGCAGCATGGACGAGGCCAACCGGTAGGCCGCCACAAGAGCTCGATGGGCGGCCGCCTGATCAGCAGCCGAAGTGGCCAAGACGACGACCTGGGCGTCACCCAGCAGCCTTGGCAGGTGCTGGGACACTACCGTGAAATGTGACGACAACCAGGCATGCTCGACGTAGGTCAGTTGCCCTTCCACTGTGTTCAGAGTGGCCGAGCGCCGGTCGGTATCAGGTGCAGCGACGGACGGATATCGGCCCAGCGCCGCCCTAATAGCCCGCACTTCAACGGCATCAACACAGACTATTGCTCGCTGAGCAGCCGAACTGTCGGTCAGCGCTGTGGGGTCGATGCTAAGCGCTGCAGCCACCCGCTCCAGCATCGGCAGCCGCAGCAGAAGACGCTCACCTTTTTCAATCTTGTCCACCCACGACGTGGAGCGACCCACCATGTCGGCGAACCGCTGCCGGTCCAGATTGCGCCGCTCACGCCAGTAACGGACGCGCCGGCCGATGGCCTGTGCCTGGTCGTCCATGTTCTCCTCACTACGTCGGCGTGAGTGGCACGTCGGTGTCAGCGTAACCAACTCCGAGCACTGGAACCCCGTGAGATCTGCTATGTAAACATCGGCATCCGAAGCTTCGGCGAACATCGACGTTGGTATGTGGGCGGCGATCTTCTTCTCATCCTCGATAACAAGCTCCACGGCCAGGCCCAGACGCCTCCCTATCTCAGATGCAGCCGGCGCTAGCAGCTTTTGGCGAATTTCCTTAACGTCTCCCCACGGTGCACCTTTACCCATGGTTTTAACAGGCATGGCGACAAACATTCGGAGACTACTATTCTCGCTCATGTTGTTCTCTCGTCGCGTCGGAAGTCAGCATACTATACTCGTACAGGGAAGGTGCGAGCTATCCTCAACGCTTCATGCCGACTGCAGTGATTCTTGATTCTCGCTTGTTGATCTTGTTGGTGCCGTTTCGGGTAGGCACGGGGGAGATTCCCGCCCTGTGATGCCAGCACAGCGAACACCACCCGTGGCTGCCGCACTCTACATTGCGGCTGAGCCTTGCGACTCGATGATCTTCACGGCGACGTGCGCGAGTAGCCGCGCATCGGGATCGTCGAGGTCGAGGCCGGTGATCGCCTCGATGCGGGCAGCGCGGTAGGCGACGGTGTTGGTGTGCAGGTGCAGCATCCGGGCGGATCGCTTGTGACTGCCATGGTGGTGCAGGTACACCGACAGGGTGTGCACCAGATCCGTGCGGTGCTCCTCGTCGTAGTCCAGCAACGGCCCGAGCACATCACGGGCGAAACCCATCAACTGCTGCATGTCACCGATCGTGCACAGCAACCGGTAGATGCCCAGCTCGTCGTAGCGGACCGGCTGACCGGCCCGACCCAGCCGCAGCCCGAGGTCGATCGCTCGCTCGGCTTGGCGAACCCCGCGAGGCGCAAGTTCCGGGGAGTCCACCTGCTCGCTCACCCCGCAGGTGACACCCGGACCGAGCTGGCACAGGGCAGTCAGCGCCTCGGCACTCGGGTCGCCGGGGAAGATCACAACCAGCGCACCGTCGCGCACGGCCGCGGCCGCACCGGGCAACACAGCCGCGATCTGCTGCGCCCAGCTCCCCGGCCCCGGCAACCCTGGCGGGCCCGCTGCCGCGTCCGACGGCGCCGGGCGCAGCATCGCGATGCGCAGTGGTACGTCATCATCCAGCCCCAGCGACCTGGCCTTGCGCCGGGCGTCCTGGGCGTCCAGGAAATGACCCGAGACCAGGGCGTCGACCACACTGCTGCGATAGCGGAGATCCAGCTCGGCGCTGGTCTGCTCATGGGCCAGAGTCAACGCGAACAGGGTGGCCGCATAGGTGACGGTGAGGAATTCGGCGTCGTCGGGCTGCGTCTCGTATCCGGTTGCTGGGGGCGCCTCATCGAGGACGAGCAGGTAGCCCAGGCTGGTCTCGCGGACCACGACGGGGGCCACCAAGCAGGCCTCGTCGAGCAGCGACCCGGGGATCGCCGGGATCCGCAGCGGCCGCCGGGAGGCCTCCAGGGCGCGGAGCAACCGATCGACGCTGGGGTCGGTGCGGTTCCACCGCAGCCCCCGTGCTGAGTCCGGGCGGCCGGCCTGGGCCCGCAGCCGGAATGCGTTGTCCAGCAACACGATCCGCTTGCCGACCAATCGGGCGAACACCTCGGTGAGCCGCACCGGATCGGCCCCTCCCAGCGCCGCGTCCGCCAGCTCGTCGCAGACCGCCATAGTCCGCCGGTAGATCGAATTCTGCCGGGACAGACCGCTCAGTGCGGTGTCGCCGCCCCATGCGGGTGCAGGCTCGGGTGCCCCCGGGCTGGTCATGGGCCAGCCCGCAGCCGCACGAGGGCTCGCACCAGCTGCTCTGCCTGCTCGTCCGTCCCGCTGGGCACGTGCACCACGACACCGGAGATCAGGTGCCGAAGCTTCTCCACGGCACCAACCGAGAGCTCGACGGTCTGCTCAGGGTTGTCCCGGTTGCGCCGGGCGGCGGCCAGTGCGGACAGCGGGATCGATGCCCCCGGCACCTCGTAGGACAGCCGTTGCAGCGTCCGGATGTCCTCGAACGGGGCGAGTGTCGCGAGCACCGGCAGCGCCACCCCGCGGGCTCGCAACGCCGCCAGCACCCTGGTCGCCTCCTCGACGTCGTAGATCACGTCGGTGACCAGGAAATGCGCCCCGGCACGAAGCTCGGCCTCGGCTTTGTCCAGCTCTGGCCCAAGATCGCTGGCGGCGATGTGCAACGTGCCACCGATCACGAACCGGGTACGTTCCGCGGTGGCGACACCCCGCCAGTCGATGCCCTCGTTGAGTGCCTCGAGCATGGCGACGAGCCCGACGGAATCGACGTCCCAGGGCGATCCGCCACCGGCACTGGGATAGTCACCGGCCACCCGCGGGCTGCCGGTGCGGCACACCACGAGCCGCAGCCCGAGCGCGTGCGCGCCGAGCAGGTCGGCCTGCAGCGCAGCGAGGTTGCGGTCGGTGGCCTCCACCGGCAACAGCACCTCGGTGCCCGCCCGCTGGCTGACCGCCACGGCGGCGCCGACCGGGCTGATCCGAGCAGCTGGTGGCGGCGCTTCGATGATGGCCAGCACTCCCGCGCCAGCCGCCCGCAGCATCGTCGCCCGCTCGAGGAACTCCGGCACCTGCGGGCCATTCGGGGCCTGCAACCCAACGGCCACCACCAGCTCGCCCTCCCACGGCCAGCCAACGAACGGCTGCGCCGTCGGCATTGCGGACCCGCCCCGCGCGACGGCTGAGCCGGTCGCGGCTGGACGCTGGGCTGCGCGCTGAACCGGGGGCAGCGCGGCGACGGCCTGGGAGACCGCCCGCACGTGGGCGGGGGTCGTCCCGCAGCAGCCGCCCAGCAGGGTGGCCCCAGCGGCCACGAACCGTGGCGCCGCCTCGGCGAAATACGCCGCGTTACGGGCATAGCGGAGCTGGCCGCCGAGCCGGTGCGGCACGCCCGCGTTGGGCTGCACGGACACCGGCAGATCGGTGCCGCGGGCCAGCTCACCGACCACATCCACCAGGACCGCGGGGCCGACCGTGCAGTTGGCGCCCAGCGCGATGACCCGTAGGCCGGATAGCACCTCGGCTGCCTCCGCGGGATCCTCCCCGCGGAGTGTCCGTCCGTCGTCACCGAAAGTCAGTTGGGCCACGACCGGCAGGTCGCTGCACGACGTGGCGACCTCGACCGCCTGGACCAGAGACTCCAGATCGCCAAAGGTCTCCAGGATCAGCAGGTCGACCCAGTCGCACAGCGCCGCGATCTGCTCGCGCAAGGTCTGGGCCCGAGCGCTCGCGGGGACCCGGCGCACCGCTGGGGCGCTGACCGCCGGTCCGACCGACCCAGCGACCAGCACCGGGTGCCCGGTGTGCTGCACTGCCTCCCGGGCCAGCCTGGCGCCCGCGATGTTGATCTCGGAGACACTGTCCTCCAACCCGGCTCCGGCCAGCCGGAGCCGGTTCGCGCCGAAGGTGTTGGTCTGCAGGATCCGGGCGCCCGCACTGACATACGCCGCGTGCAGGTCCCGGACCAGGCTCGGGCGCGACAGGTTGAGCTCGGGCAGCGAGCGGTCCAGCGGTACCCCGGCCGCGTGCAACATCGTGCCCATCGCGCCATCGCAGACCACCACCCGACCGGCGCGAAGCTCCTCGAGCACCGTGCGGGGATCCCGTCCCTCCATCGCGTCGCCTCCTGGCTCTCATTGTCCTCCCGGGGCAACCACCCAGACCAGGAGCAGAGACCGGATCAGTCGGCAGGTAATTCGTAGATCAGTTCGTAACGGTCTGCAGCAAGCACCATGTCGTTGATCTCGACGGGCGTGCCGTTGGTGTCGTAGGCGGTGCGCGTGATGGCGAGGATAGGGCTGCCGGGAGTGAGTTGGAGAACGCTGGACTCAACGTCGTTGGCGACTCGACTGGTGACGCGTTCGATGAAGTGATGGAGCTGATGTCCGGCCTCTTCGAGCCGGGCGTAGATGCCACCGGGCCCGGTGTTCTCGCGTTCGATGGCGGTGCCCGCGGTGAGTGTGCGAGGTAGCCGGCTGGTCGCGAGCTGTACGGGCTGGCCATCGGCGCTCATGGCGCGCTCCCGCACCAGGACCTCGTCCCCGATAGTGATGTGCAGCTCAGCTGCGGTGCGCTCGTCGGCGGATTCGCGACGGACCGAGACTTGCACGCTCGGCGTCCAGCCGCCGTCGGTGGCGTCAATGATGAAGGTGCCTCGTCCAGCGGAGCGCTCGTCCCGGCTCAGTCTGATCCGGGCGAGGCGTTTTTGGACAACCGGCGGCTCACGAACAAACCAGCCAGCGCCACTACGGCCGACGACGAGCCCTTCGACACGCAGCAGATCGATCGCGTTCTGCACGGTCTGCCGGGCCACTCCGTAGCGGGCCATCAGCACGCTGCCGCTGGGAAGTTGGTGGCCAGGGCCGTACTCGCCGCTGCGGATGGCTCGGCGCAGATCAGCGGCGATCCTGCGGGACGGGGCGAGCTCGGGCATCGGCAATCAGTGTACGTCCACCAACCTAGATAGATCGTTCCGCCGGAGCCCGGCAAGCGTCGAACCGCACAGCGCGTCATGGATGTCCTCCCGCGGCGGCGTCACCGCAAGCACCAAACCCGCAGGCATGGCGGTCGGCAGATCCTTCAGGCTGTGCACCGCGACGTCGATCCGGCCTTTCAGCAGCTCCTGCCCCAGCTGATTGGAGAATGCGCCGCTGCCAGTTCCGCTCACGCCGCTGACCTCGCGCAGCGAGCTCTTGCGGTCCCGGTCCCCGTCCGTCATCACGACCCGATTCTTGAACTTCACCACCGGACACGGACCGCCCAACCGGGCCAGGAACTCAGCCACCATCGCCTGCGCGAGACGGCTGCCACGGGCTCCCACAACCACGGTTTCCATGCTCGAAGGCTACTGGGTGGGCCGAGGTGGACACGCGCTGAGCGCGCACGTTGCTTGTCGCGGAGAAGTTGCCCGCTAGCGCCGGGCTACGAGGTGGGGATGCCGCGATGATTGAGCAGGAGGATGCCGAGTTCTCGGGCCCGGGCGGCCGCGTGAATGTCGCCCTCGGCCGCGGCAACGATCGAGCCCTTCATCAAGATGTGCCACTGGCGGGCGAACGAATCGGGATCGGCCACCCCCGCCTCAATCGCAAGCTCGCACACATAACTGCGAATGTTTGCCAAGTGTTTGACACTCGCCTGCCGGACCGGACTGTCCCGGTCGGTCACCTCGAGCAGCGTGGTCACGAAGGAGCAACCTTCGAAGTCGGGCCGGGCGAACCACTCGCCGAAGATCTCGAAGATGGCCAGCAGGCGCCGTACCGGGGTGTCGCCTCGCCGCCGCGATTCGGCCTGCACCCAGCCATGGGTCCAGAGCGCCTCACGGCGCTCGAGGAAGGCGATGATGAGAGCGTCCTTCGACGCGAAGTTCCGGTACAGGGTCATCTTCGCGACGCCCGCTTCACCGATCACCGCGTCCACCCCGACGGTGCGCGTGCCCTGGCGGCTGAACAGGTCATAAGCGGCGCGCATCACCCGCTCGCGACCACTCTCGTGATCCGCACCGTCGACAACGGCGACAACGACGTCGTCGGCGGGCTTCTCGGCTCTCTGGGGCACGGTTACCAACCCTGTGGTGGACAATTAACCGAGTCTACCCGTCGCCCGGCTCGCGGAACGGCCAGCACGAGGAGGTCCCTGGGTGGCCACTGACCACAGGCCGCGGCAGGCTATCGAGGTCCGATCGGCCGTTGCGGCGGACCTGCCCGCCGTACACCGGATCGTCAGCGCGGCCTACGCCGAGTTCGAACCGTGGCTGACCCCGGCGAACTGGGCCCGGATGACCAGCAACATCGCCAAGGTCGTCGAGCCCGGAGCTCCCGGCCTGCTACGGGTCGCGCAACTGGAAGATCAGTTGGTCGGCACCGTCACCTACCTCCCGCCCGGTCCCAAGGATTACCAGCGGGTGCCACCGGAGTGGGCGGTCATCCGGGTGCTCGCGGTCGACCCGGCGCTACGCGGCCGCGGTGTCGCGCGCGCCCTCACCGCCGACTGCCTGGCCCTGGCCCGGGCGGATCACGCGCCCATGGTGGGCCTGCACACCGCGGAGATGATGGTGGCCGCGCGGGCCCTGTACGAGGGCGCCGGTTTCGTCCGTCACCGGGAGTTCACGCACCTGGACCTGAATTTCTGCATCTACATGCTGCAGGTCTAGCGACATGTCAGTGCTGCCGGCCAACCACCTGCTCGGTTTCGTCCTGCTCGACCTCACGATCATCCTTGTGGCGGCGCGGTTGGTCGGCTCACTATTCACCAAGATCGGCCAGCCGCGAGTGGTCGGCGAGATCATCGCGGGTGTTCTGCTGGGGCCAACCCTGCTGGGTCCCGTACTCTGGCCGGACTTCGTCGCGCCAGCGTTCCTGCACTCGTTTCTGGACTGCACCCCCGATTCGGGGATGCCGGCGCCGAGCCCCAGCTCCTGCATCTTCCCGGCACCAGCCCGCGCTGTGATCGGCCAGCTCGGCCAGATCGGGTTGCTCCTGTTCAGCTTCCTCACCGCACTGGAACTGGACCGGGCCCTACTGCGGAGCCGGTCCCGGGGTATTGCACTGGTCGGCCCGGGCTCGGTACTGCTCCCGATCACGCTGGGGTTCGCGCTCGGGCCGGTTCTCGCGACACCGGTATTCAAGCCGGCGGCGGCCGCCACACTTGGGTTCACGCTGTTCGTGGGTGTGCTGATGGCGTCCACCGCACTACCCGTGATGGCGCGGATCCTGCAGGAGCGGGGCCTGTCGCGGTCCCCACTGGGGTGCACTGGCATCGCCGCCTCGGCGTTGGCCACCGTGGGTTTGTTCGTTGCGGCGTCGATAGCTTCCTCGGTGGCTGCTGGGTCCGGTGCAGGCGGGGTGCTGCGGGCGCTGGGTCTCGCCGCCGGCTACCTCGCGTTGATGCTGCTGGTGGTGCGACCGTTACTGGCCAAACTGACTGTCCGGCCGGAGGAACCATCCGACGCCGCGGGTCAAGGTCTGTTCGCCGCCGTCCTCGTGCTGCTGCTCGCCTCCGGCCTGGCCGCGCACCTCGCCGGGCTGACGGTGATCGTCGGCGGGTTCGTCGCCGGGCTGGTGCTGCCGGCCCACCCTGCGCTTCACCACGTGCAGGGTCACCTGACCGTGGTCACCCGCACCATGCTGCTCCCGATCTTCCTCGCCTACTCCGGGCTGCAGACCGACCTTACGGCGGTGCCGGTCGCGGCATACGGGGGCCTCGTGCTGCTGCTCGCAGGAGGGATCCTGAGCAAATGGGTGGGTGGGGCGGTCCTGGCCCGGGCATCAGGGCTGTCCTGGTCAGAGAGCAACGTGCTGGGCATCCTGATGAACTGCCCCGGGGTGATCGTGCTCGTGGTCGCCCTGGTCGGTCTGCAGAACGGAGTCATCACGCCCGCGATGCAGGCCGGGGCCGTCATGGTGGCCCTGATCACCACCGCGATGACTGGCCCGCTGCTCAGCGTCTTCCTCAGCCGAATGCCGGCCGCCGCGCTGGCTGCCGGGCCGCAACCGGTCGTACCGGTAGTGCAACGATCGATGCGTAGGCTGCCGCCATGAGCAGGCGGACTGAGGGACCGCTCAGCATCGTCGTCGTGGATGACCACCAGATGGTGCTCAATGGACTGCGGGCGATGCTGGCTGCCTACTCCGACCGGGTCGAGATCGTCGGCGAGGCCACCGAACCGGAGCTCGCGATGAAGATCATCATCGAGCATGAGCCCGACATCACGTTGCTCGACGTCCGGTTACGCGGCTCCAGCGGGCTGGACCTGTGCGCGGAGATCCGCAAACGGCAACCCGGCTGCAAGGTCGTGTTCCTGACTGTCTACGACGACGAGCAGTATCTCTACCAGGCGCTGCGGCTCGGTGCCGCCGGATTCCTGCTCAAACGGGTGCGCGGTGCCGAGTTGGTGGATCACCTGGAGCGGATCCGCCTAGGCGAGATCCTGATCGATCCCAGCCTGGCCGCAAAGGTCGCAATGTCGGTGGCTCATCTGCGCGGTGGGGAGTTCTGGCCAGGTGCCCGTCTCGGGCTGACCCAGCGCGAGAGCGAGGTGCTCGCGCTGATGGTCGCCGGGCTGTCCAACCGTGCCATCGCCGGTCGGCTCACCGTCAGCGAGGAGACCGTCAAGACCCACGTCCGCGGGATCTACCGCAAGCTGAACGTCCCGGACCGCTCCGGCGCGGTCGCCGCGGCGCTGCGGGAGGGAGTGTTTCAGTGATCCGCTCGCGGCTGGGCCTGGCCGACGCCGATTCTGACGCCCAGCTGCTGCATCGGGTGATCGAGATCCTGTCGGCGGGTCTCGACCTCGACGTGGTCGTCCAGCGAGTGGCCGACCTGATCACCGAGACCACCTCTACCGACGTCTGCTTCGTGCACCTGCTGGACAAGCCGCGTGGGCGCCTCCAACTACGCGGCGCCACACCCCCGTTCGATCAGTTCGCCCGGCAGATCGAGCTGCAGGTCGGCGACGGGGTGTCCGGGTGGGTCGCCGCACACTGCGAACCCGCGGTGATCACCGACAACAAACGCGCAGATCCGCGCTACCTCTACATCCCTGAGCTGCGCGGGGAAGACTTCACCTCGATGGCCTCGGTGCCGATGATCACCCGGCCCGGCGATCTCGTCGGTGTGCTCAACGTGCACACCCGCGACCGCCGCGAGTTCACCATGGCCGACGTGGAGCTGCTGGGCACGGTGGCGGGTCTGATGGCCGGAGCCATCGAGAACGCCAGCCTGCACAGCAAGCTCGCCGACCGGGAGGAGGCTATGGAGCGCTTCGCCGAGCAGATCGTGCTGCTCGGCGAGACCGAGCGGCGGCGGCTCGCCGGCGAGATCCACGACGGAATCAGCCAGCGCATCGTCAGCCTGTCGTTTCACCTCTCGGCGGCGGCGGACGCTGTTGCCACCGACCCGGCCGGGGCCGCCGAACAGATCGCCCGCGCCCAAGAGCTCGCCGCGGGGGCGCTGGATGAGACCCGGCACGCGATCGCTGGGCTGCGCCCGCCCGTGCTGGACGACCTCGGGCTGGCCGCCAGCCTGGAGAGCCTCGCGCGGTCGACCCCGCTGCCCAACGTCCAGGTGGACACCGTGTCGACCAGCCTGCCCGAGCACATCGAAACAGCGGTGTACCGGATCGCCCAAGAGGCACTGCAGAACGTGATGAAGCACGCCAGCGCCCAGCACGTTGCCCTCCGGCTCTCAGTGGCCCCCAACGCGGTGCTGCTCGAGATCTCCGACGACGGCACTGGCTTCGATCCCGCCACCGCAACCGAGCGGACCGGGCCGATGGGTTATGGCCTGCAGGGCATGCAGCAGCGCGCCGAACTCCTGGGCGGGCAGCTCACCGCGGACAGCTCCCCCGGCCGCGGGACCGTGGTGCGGCTGCGCGTCCCGGTCGCCCGCGAACGCTAGGCAGCTGCGCAGGACAAAGCTGGCTGTGCACCATGCTCTTCTCGGTCATCGGCCGCAACGTCTCACTCGGCTTGCCGGCCACTGTGGCTGTGCCCGGCTTGGCCGGATGGCGTTAGTGTCGATGGCTGCCCCGAAACGACCCGATCGGCAAGCCGCATCGCACGCTCACCGAACGAGACCGACGCGCGACGCGAACGTTGCGGGTGTCTCGGCCAGGTCTGCGGCGAGCAACTGACGGTCCATGCTGACCAGCGGCGCGCCGACGGCCTGCGCGGCTGCGACGAACAGGGCGTCGTAGAAGGTCAACCGATGCTGGTGGGCGAGTGTGGCAGCCTGGCGTCGCCACTGCGGCGTGGGCGTCAGCGGTGGGCCACAGATCACCAGCAGGTCGTCGATCTGGTCGGCCGTATGGTCGGCGGACCAGCGCAGTGCACGGAGCAGCACGTTTCCGAACTCATAGATGCCGAGGTCCACAATATGGGCGGTCAGGATCTCGTCGCGGTGTGCGGCAAGGATGGCTCTGGACTCGCCGACCTCGGCCTCGTCGTCGGCATGGAACCACTTCACGATGACCGACGTGTCAACGACGACGGTCACGAGTGGGCGTCGCGGTCAGCGCGCACCAAGTCCGCAGACTCGAACGCCCCCGCGGTGCGAAACCGCTCCCGGGATCGAGCGATCGCCGCCTGCACCGCGGCGGGATCCCGCCGCTCGAGTTCTCGCCGCGCGGCGAGCGTCAACAACGCGCTCCGGCTCGTCGAACGCCGCCGCGCCTCGGCATCCACCCGCTCCAACACCTCGTCGGGCAACGACACCATCACCTTGGCCATACCCAGAGTATAGCCATGCAGTACTGCCACCGAGGTCCGCAACCGTCGGCGTCACCGACTCACTGCGTGGCCCGTTCCCATAGGTGGCCGTGCCGCCACCCTCTGGTTGGCTCACGCCGCGGTGCCGGTATCGGTAAGTCCCGGCAGGCCGCCTTGCTGAACCCAATCGATCATCTCAAGTTGGCAACGCTGCCGCACCGTTCCCCGACGTCCCTCGACCTCGCCACTGACGGCTTAGGCTTCACGGCCAACGGCTACTTCGTCCAGAACGGTGAGCTTCCCTACGGTACCGACTACCTACGCGCGGTCGGTGGCAGCGGCATGCACTGGATGGGTCTGTGCCTGCGCATGCACCCCGACGATTTCGCCAAGACCCGGTATGGCCACGGCCGCGACTGGCCGATCGGCTACGACGACCTGGAGCCGTACTACACCGCAGCCGAGCGGGAGATCGGTGTGGCGGGCGACGCCGAGGAGCAGCGTGCGCTCGGCATACCGTCGAACCCGCACTACGTCTACCCGATGCACAAGATCCCGCCGAGCTACATCGACGAGGTCTGCCGCAGCCTCGACGGGCGGACGGTCCACGACCCGGTGGCGGCCGTGCGGCACGCTGAAGGTGTTCAGCGTGCCGCACGGCCGCAATAGCACCCCCGATCCCCGCTACGCTGGCGGCCTGGGCTACCGGCCCCAGGGCGCCGTCGGCCTACCGAACTACAGTGAACGCTGCGTCGGCAACGCCAACTACGTGCCGTTCTGCCCCATGCAGGCCCGGTGGACGCCGCTGCGCACCCAGGCGTAGTTCGCTGGCTGCGTCACGCTCGCCCCGCGCTGCGTGTTCACCCGGGTGATCAACGGAAGCGACGGGCGCATCAAGGGCGTCGAGTACCGCACGTATGACGACCCGGCGTCGGCGGCAAGCCGCCCGTACACGGCCGAGGCCGACGTCTTCGTCGTGGCCGCGCACTCGATCGAGAACGCCCGGTTGCTGCTCGCCTCACAGCTCGGTCGTCGACTCCTTTCAGCGCTGCTGGGACCATCCCAACTTGTACGCGGTGGGCTGCGGCAGCATGCCGTCCATGGGCACCTCCAACCCCTCGCTGACCATGGCGGCCCTCGCGCTGCGCAGCGCCGAGCAGATCCACCGCGACCTTGTCGAGCTGCACCGCCCAGCCAACCTCAGTGGCGCCCACGCGAGAGCCGGCATGGGCACTGCGGAGGTCCAGCCATGACCGGGAACGAGCCAGACGGCCTTGTCCTCGGCGACCAGGAGCTACCCTTCGAGCTCCCCAAGAACCTCGCCGAACTGCGGAGATACCTCCAGCGCGCGCTGGAGATCGAGCACCTCACGATCCCGCCGTATCTGACGGCGATGTAGCCCTGGACGTCGAGATCCCGCTGCAGCACTTCTCCCCGAAGGCGATGCGGGCCTTCCTGCTCATTGAACGCCCGCAGCACTTCGACGACGATCCGCTCCCATCGGGGAAAGGCTGGACCTCGGTCGGGCAGTTCTACGACTTCATCCGCAGGGGACTGCTCACACTGGTCGAGGAGCTCGGCGAGGACAAGGTCTCCGCGGACGCTGGGAGCGGCAGATCGGTCCGGAGGACTTCTACAACTCCGGTGGCGAGGCGTTGCCCGTCACCGACCTGACGTCCGCGCTCCTCGCGCTGCGGGTAATCACCGAGCAGGGCGAAGGGCTCCACGACTCCATCTTCGACAGCGACGACCAGCTGTTCGGCGAGGATCGCCAGGTCGCCCACTACTTCCGGTTCAACGAGATCCTCACCGGACGCACCTACGGCCCGTACGACACCCCCGACGCGCCGCCGACCGGCCCCGAGATCGACGTGCGCTGGAAGGATGCCTACCGGATCGATCCGAATGCCTCTGTCGCCGACTACGCCCGGTATCAAGACAAAGCGGTGTACAAGCACGCGGTGGCCTTCAATCACGCCTACGCCGAACTCCTCGCCCACCTGGAGATCGCCTTCAACGGCAGGCCCCGCGTCATGATCCTCGGCGTGCCCGCGATGCTGCGCCTACGCGACCTCGCCGAGCGGCTCTACCACAACCCGCACCCTGATCCCGACAAGGGACCGCGCGGATACTTCGCCAGCGCCACCTTCGAGATCGACCACCACCAGATCGAGCGCGGCCACGAGATCGCCTCAGCCAGAGTCCACACAGCAAGCCTGAACGCAGGAGAGCCCGCCGACCTCTCCGCCGTCGAGCCGTCCTGACGTCCAAAGAACGCTCCCATACGCGGATCTGCGGGCCCGCATCATCGAGGCGGCAACCGAGGAACCTCCCGTTGCTTCGTGAGCGGCCACCTCGTCCACCCTCTTCAGCGCAGTCTGGATGCAGACTGCGGTAATTTCGGGCTTAATAGCAGCGTTCTGCATCCAGACTGCACAGGAACCGGATCAATCAGGTCGGCGGCGAGCCAGTGGTCGACGTCGCCGGTAGGTCCCGTAGCGAGATTCGGATCACAGTGGTTTCCCACCGGCTCCCTTGACCTGAAGCTTACTTCAGGTTGCACGCTGGTGTCATGTTCACGATGACCGAACCGGACCGGACCGGGGTCGCCGACCAGTACCGCTACGTTGACCTTCGGACGCTGATGACGCGGATGACCGGCGATGAGAAGCACGCCGCGAGCGCCACCTCCACCCTGGACGTGCTCTGGGTCCTCTACGACCGGGTACTGCGCGTCGTGCCGTCCACCATGGACGATCCCGACCGGGACCGGTTCCTGCTCTCCAAGGGACACGGTCCGATGGCGTACTACGCCGTGCTCGCCGCCAAAGGGTTCATCCCAGTCACGTGGCTGGGCACCTTCGGCCAGCTCGACTCGCCGCTGGGCTACCACCCGGACCGGGTGCTGGTACCGGGCGTTGAGATCTCCAGTGGGTCGCTCGGGCACGGGCTGCCGATCGCGGTCGGCGTCGCGCTCGGCCAGCGCACCCGGGGCTCCCGCGCCCGCACCTACGTCCTGGTCGGTGACGCCGAACTGGACGAGGGCACCAACCACGAGGCGATCGCCTACGCCGGCGCCACCGGATTGGACAGCCTGACCGCGATCGTGGTCGACAACCAGTCCGCCACCCACGGCTGGCCCGGCGGGATCGCCGCCCGGTTCAGCACGAATGGCTGGTCCACGGCCACTGTGGACGGTCGTGACCATGAGGCCCTGGAAGCCGCCCTGACCACGCCGTCACCGGGCCGCCCGCACGTCGTGGTGGCCGTGGTGGAACCGAAGGAGTGAACACGTCGATGCTCACCGAAGAGATCACCATGCGGACCAGGTTCGTCGAGACCGTCACCGAACTGCTGGCTGAGGAACCCGCAACCACGCTGGTTCTGGCGGACATCTCGGCAGACCTGTTCACCGAGCAGGCCCAACGGCACCCGGATCGGGTGCTGAACGTGGGAATCCGTGAGTCGCTGATGGTCAGCGTGGGCGGCGGGCTGGCGCTGACTGGCCTGCGTCCGATCATCCACACCTACGCGCCGTTCCTGGTCGAGCGATCCTTCGAACAGATCAAGCTGGACCTGACTCACCAGGGTGTGTCCGCGGTGCTGGTCAGCGTCGGGGCCTCCTATGACTGGACCGAGGGCGGCCGGACTCACCAATCCCCCGGCGACGTGGCGCTGCTGGACTCGCTGCCGGGCTGGACCGTGCACGTGCCAGGCCATCCGGACGAGGTGCCGCCGTTACTGCGGACCGCAGTGCGCGGCAGCGGCGTTACCGACTCGGTCTACTTGCGACTGTCCAACCGGAGCAACACCGCACCCCAGTCGGCGGCCCTCGACGGGCGGCTGGACGTGACGCGGCGGGGCGGGCGCGCCCTGGTTCTCGCGATCGGGCCGATGCTCGACCCGGTTCTGGCGGCCACCGCTGGCCTGGACGTGACCGTGGCCTACACGAACACGGTGCGGCCACTGGACCTGCGCGGCCTGCGCGACCTAGCGGCGGCCGACACCGTAGTACTGGTGGAACCGTACCTGGCCGGCACCTCGACCCGACTGATCGACGAGGCACTGTCGGACCGTCCACACCGGACCCTCGCGCTGGGCGTCGGCCGGGCCGAGCAGCGCCGGTACGGCACGCCCGAGCAACACGACGTGCTGCACGGGCTGGACACCACCGGACTGCACCGCTCCATCTCGGAGTTCCTGACAGTGGAGGAAACACGGCACGGCCGTCCCCGCACCCCGTGAGCTCGACGAGAGCGACGTCTGACAGGACTGAAATGCATCTGAGAGCGGATGGATCGGGGGGCCGTTGCGCTGCTCGTGGCGAGCTTGGCTGCCCCGGATGCACCGCAGCGACTCGAACTCCGAACTCGCTGCCGCTGGGACGCCGCTATGGTCGAGCCGGTGTTGGAGATGCGCGAGGTGTCCAAGCGCTATCCGGGGGTGCTCGCGGTCGACCGGGTCAGCTTGACGGTGCTGCCCGGGGAGATCCACGTCATTGCTGGTGAGAACGGTGCCGGCAAGTCGACCTTGATGAAGCTGCTGTCGCAGATCGAGCGACCGGACGACGGTGCTGTTCTCGTCGGGGGCAAGCCGGTTGAGTTCCATGGTCCACGCTTCGCTGCGCTGGTGCTGGGCGTCTCGATGGTGCACCAGGAGTTGGCGCTCGCCCCGCACCTGACCGTGGCGGAGAACCTGTGCCTGGGCGACGAGTCGGCCCGACTGGGTGTGTTGTCTCGTCGCGCCGACCGCAGGCGCGCCAGCGCGCTGCTCGCCCGGGTCAACCTCGCGGTGGACCCGGGCCGTCTCGTGGGCACACTCCCGGTCGCCGATCGGCAGCGGGTCGAGATCGCGAAGGCCCTCAACGGAACTCCTCGAGTCGTGATCATGGACGAGCCGACCGCGATGCTCACGGAGGCAGAGATCGGCGATCTGTTCGAGGTGATCGCGCAGCTGAAGGCGGACGGCATCGCGATCGTGTACATCTCTCATCGCCTTGACGAGGTGGCCCACCTTGCCGACCGGGTCACCGTCCTGCGCGACGGCAAGGTGGTCCAGACGCTGCCCTCGGCACAGGTGTCACCGCGACTCCTGATCCGGCTGATGGTCGGTCGGGACATTGCCAGCCTCTATCCCAAACCAAAGGTCGAGATCGGGGACGTTGTGCTCCGGGCCGAAGGCATCTCCCGGCGTGGCAAGGTCGTCGACCTCGTCGACTGCACAGTTGCGGTTCGGGCCGGCGAGATCGTCGGGTTCGCCGGCCTGGTCGGCGCCGGCCGGACCGAGCTCGCGCGGGCCATCTTCGGCGCGGACACTCCGGATGCGGGGCGCATCTTCCTGCGGGGACACGAGGTCCACATCAGGTCGCCTCGGCAGGGGATCGAGGCCGGCCTGGGCTACCTCACGGAGGATCGCCAGGGTGAGGGGCTCGCCATGGCGCTCCCGATCGATCAGAACATCACCCTGGCGAGCATTCCGTCCCGCTTCGGCATCATCGACCTGCACGCAGAGCGCAAGACCGCGCTGTCCCGGCGAGATCAGCTGGGCATCAAGACGCCGTCGATCACGCGTCCGGTCCGGCTGCTCTCCGGCGGTAACCAGCAGAAGGTCGTGGTGGCGAAGTGGTTGGAGACCACAGGCCAGGTGCTCTTCTTCGACGAGCCGGCGCGGGGCATCGATGTGGGCGCCAAGGCCGAGATGTTCGACCTGATCGGGCGGCTGGCCGGCGAGGGGCGCGGCATCGTCATCATCAGCTCCTACCTCCCGGAGCTGCTCAACATGTGTGATCGCATCATTGTCTTACGCGCTGGACGAATTGCCGGGGAGTTGGCTCGCGAGCAGTTCTCCGAGGAGCGGGTCATGCAGTTGGCTACCGGGTCGGTGGGGTAGCCCCGATGTCCGACGGGTGGCGCGACCGAGTTCGTTCCGCGGTGTCCCAGCTGGCGGCGGCCGGCGCCGTGGTGGTGCTCTTCGTGTACCTCTCCTTTGCTTCCGATGCATTTCTCAGCGCGAACAACCTGTTCAACATCGGTGTCCAGTCGGCGGTGGTGGCTATCATCGCGATCGGTATGACCATCGTGATCATCACCGCCGGAATCGACCTGTCCGTCGGCTCGGTGGCCGCTCTGTCAGGTGTGCTCGGCGCGATGATGGTAGTGGAGTACGGCGTCGGAATTCCGTTGGCGATCGTCGGCGGTGCAGCGATCGGAGCCATCGCAGGCTTGGTCAACGGCTTGCTCGTGACGCAGGCAGGAATGGCGCCGTTCATCGCTACTCTGGGTATGCTCAGCGTGGCCCGTGGCCTCGTGTACATCGTGACTGATTCCGTCGCCGTCTCCGGTGCGCCACAGGAATTCAAGCTGCTGGGCCAGGGAAAACTCGGGCCGCTACCGATCCCGATTCTGGCTCTTGTCGTCGTTGCGCTGGCCGGACACTTCGTTCTGACCCGGACCAAACTCGGGCGATACTCCTACGCCATGGGGTCGAACGTCGAGGCCGCGCGGCTGTCCGGCATTCCGGTCAAGCGCTACCTCACGATCGTCTACATCATTTCCGGCGTTCTTGCGGGCTTCGGCGGCATGATCGCCGCGTCCCGGGTCAACTCCGGGCAACCGAACTTCGGTATCGGGCTCGAGCTCGATGTGATCGCCGCTGCCGTGATCGGCGGGGCCAGCCTTTTCGGCGGCGAGGGAAAGGTCATCGGTACCTTGCTCGGCGCCCTGTTGATCGCGTTGATCCGCAACGGGTCCGTGCTCCTGGACATCAATACCTTCTACCAGCAGGTCATCATCGGAGTGATCATCTGGATCGCCGTGTTCTGGGACCGGTACCGGCGGCGGGCAGCGTCGAGGTTAATGCAAGCGTGACGAGACACCTTCTGAGGAAGAGAGGCGCCATGCCTGTCAGGCTCTCGGCAGCACTGGCCTGCGCGGCCGCTGTCATTCTGCTGGCCACGGGTTGCTCAGCGGTCACCGTGCAGGGTTCGGGCGCTGGCGGAACTCCAAAGGTGAAGTCCAGCGGCCCCATCACCATCGCGGTAGTCCCCAAGGCGGTCGGGTTCGACTTCTGGGACAGCGTCCGCAAAGGGGCACAGTGCGCGGCGTCGAAGATGGCCGACGTGACGGTCCAGTGGGACGGAGTCACCGCGGAGACCGATGTCACCGGCCAGGTCAACCTGCTGCAGAACTTCTTGACCCGGCAGGTGGACGGTGTTGTCTATGCGGCCACCGACGCAAGGGTGCTCGCTCAAGTCACCCAGGACGCGGTGAGCCGCAACGTTCCAGTGATCAATATCGACTCCGGAACGAGCCCGCAGCCCGACAACGTGCCCGTGTTCGCGACCGACAACATCGCGGCGGCGCGAAAAGCTGCTGACCTGCTCGCCGATGCACTGGGCCCGGGCGATCACAAAATCGCTTTCATCCCGTTTCAGCCCGGAACGGTGACCAACGACCAGCGCACCACGGGCTTCAAAGAGGGGCTCGCGAAGCACCCGAACCTGAAGCTGGTGGCCGAGCAGTCCAGCAACAGCGACCCCAACACCGCGCTCTCGGTCACGGAGAACATCCTGACCGCCAACCCCGACCTGGACGGCATCTTCGCGGCGAACGAGCCCGGTGTCGTCGGCGCCACCAACGCCCTGAACCAGGCGGGCAAGACTGGAAAGATCAAGCTCATCGGTTGGGATGCATCACCGGACGAGGTCAAGGGCGTCACATCGGGCGCAATCACCGCACTCGTCGTCCAGAACCCGTTCCGGATGGGCTTCGACTCGGTCAATGCAATGGTGCAGACGGTACGGACCGGCCAGGTTGCGGCCAGCGAGGACACCGGCGTCACCTTCGTCACCCAGCAGAACATCAACGACCCCCAGGTGCAGGCGATTCTCAAGCCAAGCTGCGAAAACCCACCCGCGTGAGGCCTCTCGGTTCATAGCCGGTCGAAGAGCGTGGGTGTGTCCCCGGTGCGCGCCCGTTCGACTGCTAACAGCCGCAGCTTCGTGGTGATGCCGCCGTCGGCGGAGAACCCACCGACCTTGCCGCCGGCGGCGAGCACCCGATGGCAGGGCACGACGATCGCGAACGGGTTGCGCCCGAGGGCCTGGCCCACGGCCCGTGCCGAACCAGCGGCTCCCAGCTGCGCTGCGATCTCGCCATAGGACACCGTCTCGCCGGGCGCAATGGTGCGGACAAGCTCGTAGACACGGCGGTGAAACGGTGGGACGGCGTCCATGTCGAGCTCGACGGCGGAGAGATCGACGGCGGAAAGATCGCCGGCCTCACCGTGCAGCAGTGCGACGATGCCGTCGATCGCGTGTTGCACGGCCGGCGGTGGCGGTGCCTCGTCCGCTTGAGGGCACCGTCGCACTATGCGTGCCTGGGTGGCGCCGTCGCTGGCCTCGGGAAGCTGCACACCGACGATGCCGCGAGCGCCCCACGCGATGCCGCATCGGCCCAGGTCGGTGTCGAAGAGCGCGAAACCGTCTGCCGTCATGAGTGCCGCCCTGTTCACGAACGGCCGAGCACGGCCAGCGCGCTGGCGGCGACGTCGGCGGCTCGGGCCGCCCGGTCGGCCAGATCACCGCCGAGATCACCGAGCTCGACGTTGAGCCGGACCAGTTCGGCGGCCGATCGCGCCGCGGCCGCTGCCAGGGTGGCCGCCGTGTAGGCATCGCCACGCAGGTTGCAGTTGCCCTGCTCGGCGAGTTCTACCGCCTCGGTGGCAATACCACTGGCCGCCTCGGCGATCTCGGTCGGCACCCGGGCCGCACGCTCCAAGGTGCGCCGGATCTGCCGGCGACGAACTTCCGGGTCGGGTTCCCTCGGTAGCGCGAACGCGCCGAGCACGGCTTGGTAGGCCTCGGCGTCCCGCTCGGCGAGCGCAGCGACTCGGTCGCGGACCCGGTCGGCATGCGCCGCCCGCCCTGCTGAGTCGATCAGCTGCGCGGTGGAGAACCGCGCGGCCATCCCGAGCAACCCCGCGGCCATCGCGGCGGTGATCGCCGCCGCGGCGCCGCCCCCCGGCGCGGGCTGCTTGGCGGCGAAGCGGTCGAGCAGGTCACCGACCGTGCAGTCGAGCAGCGGGGCGCTTCGAGTAGGGATCACGAGAGCCCGACGATCTCGCCGTTGCGGTCGATGTCGATACGGGTCGCGGCAGAGCTGGCGCCCAGGCCCGGCATGGTGCGCATATCGCCGCAGATCGGGTAGATGAACCCAGCCCCCACCGAGGCCCGCGCTTCCCGCACCGGCAGCACCCATCCGGTGGGCGCGCCCTTGAGCGTCGGATCCGACGAGATCGACAGGTGCGTCTTGGCGATGCACACCGGCAGCCGTCCGAAACCGTTGCGCTCGTAGCTTTCGAGCTGCCGGGATGCCTTGAAGTCATACTCCACCCCCTGCGCCCCATACACCCGCAGCGCCACGGTGAGGATCTTCTCCCGCAGCGTCGCGTCATTGGGATACAGGAAGGCGAACTCCGACGGCTCCTCGGCGGCCTCGGCGACCGCTGTGGCCAGCTCGGCGGCTCCCTTGCCGCCCTCGGCGAAGTGCGTGCACAGCGCGGAACGAGCACCCACGCTGTCGGCGATCTCGCGGATCGCGGCATGCTCGGACGGGTGATCGGTGGGGAAGGCGTTGATCGCCACCACCGGTGACACACCGTGGATCCGCACGTTCTCGATCTGCTTGCGGAGGTTGGCGGCGCCGGCGTGCACGTCGTCGGGGTTCTCCACCAGCATGTCATCGGGCAGCGGTCGACCTGCTCCAACCTTGTACCGGCCGGAGTGCGTCTTGAGCGCGCGCACCGTGGCCACCAACACAGCCGCGTCCGGCCGCAGTCCTGAGGCGCGGCACTTGATGTTGAAGAAGCGCTCGGCGCCCATGTCGGCCCCGAAACCGGCTTCGGTGACCAGGTAGTCACCGCAGTGGATGCCGATCAGGTCGGCGATCACCGAGGAGTTGCCGTGCGCGATGTTGCCGAACGGCCCGGCGTGCACCAGCACCGGCGTGCCCTCCAGCGTCTGCAGCAGGTTCGGCTTGATCGCCTCGCGCATGATGACGGTCATCGCCCCGGCAGCGTGCAGATCCTCCGCTGTCACCGGCTGGCCGGCAGGCGTCTGACCGACCACGATCCGGCCCAACCGGGCCCGCATGTCCTGCAGGGACGTGGCCAGCGCAAGCACCGCCATCACCTCGCTGGCCGCGGTGATGTCAAACCCGCTCTGCCGGGGAATCCCGTCGGCGCGGGATCCGAGCCCGACCACGATGTTGCGCAAAGCCCTGTCGTTGACATCGAGTACTCGGTTCCAAGTGATGCTGTGCGGGTCGAGGTCGGCGCCATCGCGCTGGTGGAGCTGGTTGTCGATCATCGCGGCGAGCAGGTTGTGCGCCGCAGTCACCGCGTGCATGTCCCCGGTCAGGTGAAGGTTGAGCGTCTCCATCGGCACGACCTGGCTGTATCCGCCACCTGCCGCCCCACCCTTGATCCCGAAGGTGGGGCCCATCGACGGCTGCCGGATCGTCACCGTGGCCCGCTTGCCGATGTGCGCCAAGCCCTGGCCGAGCCCCACCGTTGTGGTCGTCTTACCCTCGCCGAGCGGGGTAGGCGTGACAGCCGTGACGACCACATACTTCGCCCGGGGGGCCCCGGCCAGCTCCTCGATGGCCGCCGGCTTGACCTTCACGACGTGCTCGCCGTAGGGCTCGAGCAGGTGCGGACCTAACCCCATCGCGGCACCGATGTCCGCCAACGGCGTGAGGGTGGCACCACGAGCGATCTCGAGATCGTTGGGGAAGGCCATCGACGTGCTCCCGTCGCGTTTCTCGGCTCAGCCGCGGTTCAGTACCGGTAGTGCGGTGGTTTGTAGGGGCCCTCGACGTCCACGTCGATGTATTCGGCCTGCTCCTTGGTCAGCTTGGTGAGCTGACCACCCAGGGCCTCAACGTGGATCCGGGCGACCTTCTCATCCAGTGCCTTGGGCAGGGTGTAGACCTCCCGGTCGTATTCCTGGTGTTTGGTGAACAGCTCAACCTGGGCGATCACCTGATTGGAGAACGAGTTCGACATCACAAAACTCGGGTGCCCGGTGGCGTTACCCAGGTTCAGCAACCGCCCCTCGGACAACACGATGATCGAATGCCCGTCCTTGAAGGTCCACTCGTCGACCTGCGGTTTGATCACCAGCCGGCGAGCACCCGACCGGCGCTCCAACCCGGCGATGTCGATCTCGTTGTCGAAGTGCCCGATATTGCCCAGGATCGCCTGGTGCTTCATCCGCGCCATGTGGTCGACCGTCACGATGTCCTTGTTCCCGGTGGCGGTGACGATGATGTCGGCGCGCCCGACGACATTGTCCAGGGTGTCGACGGTGAAACCATCCATCATCGCCTGCAGCGCACAGATCGGGTCCACCTCGGCCACCACGACCCGAGCCCCTTGGCCGCGCAGCGACTCCGCGCACCCCTTGCCGACATCCCCGTACCCACACACCAGGCACAACTTCCCGGCGATCAACACATCCACCGCCCGGTTGATCCCATCCACCAGCGAATGCCGGCACCCATACTTGTTGTCGAACTTCGACTTCGTCACCGAATCGTTGACGTTGATCGCCGGGAACAGCAGCTCCCCCGCCGCAGCCAGCTGATACAACCGGTGCACTCCGGTGGTGGTCTCCTCGGTCACTCCGCGGATGCCCTCCCCGATCGCCGTCCACTTCCCCGGCGTCTCGGCCAACGAGGCCCGCAACACATCCAGGAACACCTTCCACTCATCCGAGTCGTCCTCGCCGGCAGTCGGCACGACCCCGGCCTTCTCAAAGACGGTTCCTTTGTGCACCAGCAGGGTCGCGTCTCCCCCGTCATCCAGGATCATGTTCGGCCCCGGCCCGTCAGGCCAAGTCAACATCCGCTCGGTGCACCACCAGTACTCCTCCAGCGTCTCGCCCTTCCAGGCGAAACACGGCACTCCCCGCGGCTCCTCCGCACTGCCATGCGGACCCACCACCACGGCCGCCGCAGCGTGATCCTGGGTGGAGAAGATATTGCACGACGCCCACCGGACCTCCGCACCGAGACTGACCAGGGTCTCGATCAGCACCGCCGTCTGCACCGTCATATGCAGCGATCCCGAAATCCGCGCCCCGCGCAAAGGGAACACGTCTGCATACTCGCGCCGCAGCGTCATCAAACCCGGCATCTCATGCTGCGCCAACCGGATCTCGTTACGACCGAAGGCGGCCAGATCCAGATCGGCAACAGCGAAGTCAATACCAGCGCGGCTCTGTAGCCGAGTTCCGTCGGTGGATCCAGTCTCAGCGGCAGGCGCCACAGTCATCGAAACACACTCCCTAGAAATTAAACGCTGTCGGTGAAGTTGGAAGTCACGGACGCACGTGGCCGGCCACCTCGGCCGCGCTGTCGGGTCCGTAGGCTTCGCTGAATCGCTCCATGAACCTCTCGGGCTCGAGCTCGTGTTCCTGGGTCCCCACCGACTCAATCACCAGAGTGGCCAGCATGCAACCAACCTGGGCGGCCCGCTCGTCACCCACGCCCCAGGCGACCCCGGCCAGGAAACCGGCCCGGAAGGCGTCACCCACGCCAGTGGGATCGGCCTTGACCAGCTCCTGCGGCGGTGTCACCGAGATGACCGGCTCGCCCGGCCGCTGCACGGTCACGCCCTTGGCGCCCCGGGTCATCACCGAAACGCCCACCCGCGCCAGGATGTCCTCGTCGGACCAGCCGGTCTTGAGTTCGAGCAGGCCTCGCTCGTAGGTGTTGGTGAACAGGTAGGTTGCGCCGTCGACCAGCTGTTTGATCTGGTCGCCGTCGACCGAGGCGAGTTGCTGGGAGGGGTCCGCGGCGAACGGGTAGCCGAGGTCCCGGCACTCCTGGGTGTGCCGCAGCATGGCCACCGGGTCGCTCGGGCCCACCACCACGAGATCGGTCCCGCCCAAGCGGTCCACGATCGGCTTCAGCTCGATATCGCGGGACTCGCTCATCGCGCCGGCGTAGAACGACGCGATCTGGTTCTGGTCGGAATCGGTGGTGCATTGGAACCGGGCAGTGTGCTTGTTCTGCGAGATGTGCACCGCGCTGGTGTCCACCCCGTGCGCGGACAGCCATTGCCCGTACTCGGCGAAGTCGGAACCGACTGCGCCCACCAGCACCGGCGCCAGCCCGAGGCAGCCCAGATTGAACGCGATGTTGGCGGCCGCCCCGCCGCGATGAATCGCAAGGTCTTCCACCAGGAAAGACACCGAGAGGTTGTCCAGCTGGTCGGGCACGATCTGCTCGACGAACCGGCCCGGGAAGACCATCAGGTAGTCAGTGGCGATCGACCCCGTGACGATGATGCGCACCATAGCCTCCTTAGACCGCTGCTGGCTGCGTACTGGCGGGCAACCCGGCGGACTCGCGCAGTTCCGCCGCCTTGTCGGTCCGCTCCCAGGTGAAGTCCGGGTCGTCGCGCCCGAAGTGACCGTAGGCGGCGGTCTTAGCGTAGATCGGCCGGTGCAGCCCCAGGTAGCTGCGGAACGCCGCGGGGCGCAGGTCGAAGTGCTCACCCACCAGCTTCTCGATAGTCGTGCGAGGTACCTGCTCGGTGCCGAAGGTCTCCACAAACACCGACAGCGGCCGGGCGACGCCGATCGCGTAGGCCACCTGCACCTCGACCCGGTCCGCCAGGCCGGCGGCCACGACGTTCTTGGCCACGTAGCGGGCCGCGTACGCCGCGGAACGGTCCACCTTGGACGGATCCTTGCCGGAGAACGCGCCGCCACCGTGCCGGGAGAATCCGCCGTAGGTGTCCACGATGATCTTCCGACCGGTCAGCCCGGCATCACCGACCGGGCCGCCGATCACGAACCGCCCGGTCGGGTTGACGAACAGATTGCGCGCGAGTTCGCTCTCGTTGTAGAAGTCGCGGGGCAGCACCGCGAGCACCACGTGCTTCCACAGGTCCGCCCGGATCTGCTCCAGGGTGGCCTCCTCGGCATGCTGGGTGGAGATCAGCACCTTCTCCACCCCGATCGGCACGTGATCCCGGTAGCGGACGGTCACCTGCGTCTTGCCGTCGGGCCGCAGGTAGGGCAGCGTGCCGTCCTTGCGCACCTGAGCCAGGCGCTGGGACAGCCGGTGGGCCAGCGCGATCGGCATCGGCATCAGCTCGGGAGTCTCGTTCGTGGCGTACCCGAACATCATCCCCTGGTCACCCGCACCGGCGCTGTCCAGTTCGTCCTCGGACATTTTCCCGCGCCGCTCGTGGGCCAGGTCGACACCCTGAGCGATGTCCGGCGACTGCTTGTCCAATGCGATCAGCACCGCGCAGCTGTGCCCGTCGAAGCCGAAACTCCCGTTGTCATAGCCGATCCGGCAGACGGTGTCACGCACAATCTGGGTGTAATCCAGCATGCCCGGTGTGGTGATCTCACCGGCCAGCACGACCATCCCGGTGGTGATCAGGGTCTCGCACGCCACCCGCGAGTTCGGGTCCATTGTCAACGCCGCGTCCAGTACAGCGTCGGAGATCTGGTCAGCGATCTTGTCCGGGTGGCCTTCGGTCACGGATTCAGAGGTGAACAGGTACTCGATGCTCTCCAGCTGGGTCACGCAGATCACGCTCCTTGCTCGACGGTCGGCTCCGACGATGTCATTGGGTGTTCCGTGGGCCCCACCTGAATCGGCAGGGTGCGGCGGACCGCAGCAGTCCCTTCCACCATCGCTGCCAGCTTCGACCTGGCGACATCGGCGGGAAGGTGGCGCAGGCCACAGTCCGGGTTGATAATCAGCTTATCGGCCGGGAAGGTTTCCAGCGCCTTGTGGATGCGCTGGGCGATGAGTTCCGCGGACTCGATCTGTTCGCTCTTGACGTCCACCACACCGAGCCCGAGCGCGCGGTTCCACCCGAACCGCTGGATCACGTGCAGGTCCTCGTAGCCCTTGCGGCCGAACTCGAGGATGAGCTGGTCCACGTTCGCGTCGAGCACCGCGGGGAACAGGAAGTCGTAATGCCCTTCCCAGGACGGGCGGGCGTAGCGGTTGCCGTAGCAGACGTGCAGCCCCCAGGTGACGTCCACGTCCTGGGTCACGATGTTGATCGCCTCGACCGCCACCCCCACGTCCTCCGGATAGCCGGCCAGGAACGGCTCGTCGATCTGTAGTAGCTCCGCACCGGCCTCGGCCAGCGCCCGCGCCTCGGCGTTGAGCACCTGCGCCAGCGCCCGGACCAGGTCGGCGGGCTTGGAATACGCCTTGTTCTGGATCCGGTGGGACAGCGAGAAAGGCCCGGTGAACGAGAACTTGACCGGGCGGTCGGTGTACTGACGGGTGAAGCGGTATTCGTCTGCGAGGCCCAGCGGTGGCGGATCGGTCGGCAGCGGGTCGGCGACGACGGTGTCGTAGTAGTCGTAGTAGAACGACTTGACGGTGACCGGGATCTGCACTCCCGGTATCCGGGCCAGCAGGTAGTCGATGTCGTTGTCCCGGCGCAGCTCCCCGTCGGAGACGATGTCGATCCCGGCATTCTCCTGGTCCTTGAGCGCCGCCTTGATCGCCATGTCGTGGATCTCGCCAAGATGGCTGCGGCTGATCCGGTTGCGGTAGTAGTCGGTCTTGAGCCGCTCGAGCCATTCGGGGACCGAGTAGGACCCCACGACGGTCGTGGGCAACAGCGGGACAGTCATGTTCAGTCCCTCACCTGGGCGGTCATGGTGATGATGTTGGTGCCCGTGCGGTGGGCGAACCGCTGGTAGTCCACGTCGAAGCCCTTCCGGCGTCCGATATGCGCCAGCAGCGGCCCGTTGAGCCAGTTCACGATCGAGCCGTCGTACTTGCCGGGCCCGCGGAAACCGGTGCGGTAGGCATGCACGTCGGTGACGAACAGGTCGTGGCAGATCAGCCGGCCGTAGGGGTGCAGCAGCGGGATGGTGTCCACGAAGCTGGCCACCGCGCCGTTGTTGACGTGCATCCGGATGTCGGCGCCGGACTCCAGCAAGGGGCGCAGCATCTCCCCGCTCACCGTGGGCGCGATCTGATAGAGGTCCAGGCCGGTCAGCGGCTGGTACCGCTCCTCCAAGCGCACCGCCGCCCAGGTCTGGCGCCAGAACTCCACCGCCACCTCGACCGACGGGAAATGCGCTGGCGCAGCCTCGGCGAGCAGGGCCGGACCGAGCCGCAGCAGCTTGCGGATGAGGTCCGGTACCCCGCCGGGTTGCGTGGATATCAGCTGCCCGATCTCGGCCGCGGCGTCCAACGGTAGATAGGCCCTGGATCCAACGATGTAGGTGTGACCGCCGATCTGCGCGACCTCATCGGTGGGCAGGTTGTCATAGACGTTGGAGATGTAGACCAGGAACACCTTGTAGCGCAGGAAACCCAGCGCGGTCCGGGGCTGGGTAGCGTCCAGCACGAACGAGCTGACGTGGTCGGCGTGGCCGGCGACCGCGGTCCGAGCCAGTTCCAGAACATGCGGCGAGTAGTCGCACATCAGGTAATGCAGCCGCCGGTAGTAATCCCTGCCGTGATCACGGTCTAGCTCGACGAACTCGTCCAGCCAGGTCTTGGCCTGACCTCCGTTACCCACCCCGAGCTCGATCACGTACAGCTCTTCGGGCAGCGCATTGCGCTGCGCCAGTGAGTCCCACAGCGCGAACAGACCGGTGATGATCTCGCGTACCGCGTCCCGGTTGCGGGCGTCGCTCTCCCCACCGGGCAGGGCCTGCTCGTAGCGGCGGCCGGTGGCCTGCTCCCACAGGTCCAGGGCCTTCCAGTACAGCGCGTTGAACTCCCAGATCACGCTTGCGCTGGTGGCCAGCCACGGCTCGAGGTGGATCCGGGACGGTTCGGCATCGCCGTAGCAGGCCCGAAGGAGTTCGCCAGTGAGCTGTTTGAGGGGCACGTCGCCGCTGCGGCGGACGTCGATCGCCACCTCCAACTCGTCCTCGGTCACCACCGCAGCCAGGGGCACTGGCGCCAGCGCCGAATCGGTGCCGTGGGCCGCCAGGATCGGCCGGATGTCGACGACGTCGCGGAAGCTGCTGCGATATTGGACCCAGTCGCACACCACGCGGACCCGGGACAGGTCCACCGAATCCTCGGCGAGTGCGTCCACCACCGGGCCCAGCGCTGCCGTCACGTCCACGGGTTTGCTACCGCGGAGCTTGCCGGTGGGACGGAAATCAACCAGCACGGCCTCTACCTTCTGTGGTTGCTGCCTGAACCGGGCGGGCTGATCCGGGCGGGGCCGACTCCAGCCTCGCTCGAGGACCTCCGGGATGCCCCGCTCGCACCGACCCGGTCAGGATGCCGCCCGCTTCTCATCTGGGGCCCGTTGGATGCCGTTGAAACCGGACCCGCGCAGCCGTGCGATCGTGGCTCGCAGGTGGTCGATCTCCTGGCGGAGGAGCTCGACTGCGGCCGCATCGGGCACGCTGACGGTGCCCTGGGTGGCCGGCAGCGGGCAACCGCAATGCGGGCAGTTGAGCTCGTGCAGCATCTCACGCTCCTGACGACCACCGTCGGTCCGGGGCTGCAGCGGCCCTTTGTGAGCAGGACCACACACCACCAGTGAACGGGTGGACGTCGGGCAGAACAACCGGGTACCAGCACGAAATCGCGGGCTGCTCATTTGTGGCGACACCACAAACGCTGCTACGTGCGGGCGGCCAGTAGCTTGCACCGACGAGCATCTCGCCTGCGACACTCAGTCGGTGATGATGGTTAGCCCCTCGTGTTCGGCGAAGTCTGAGAAGTCTTTGATGTTCAGCGTCGCGAGTGGAAGCTCATGAAAGAGGCAGGCGGCGGCAACCCACGTGTCATTCTGCGGGCGTGGGCGACCATGAAGCCTGACATAGGCTGAGATTTCACCCCACACATGGGCCACGGCTTCACTGCCGGGCAGCACCACTACTCCGGTCAGCCACCGCGTGAGCCGTTCCCGATTGGCCGGTCCCCATTGCCGCGGTACCGCCCACTGGGTCATCTCCGCAAACGTTACGAACGTAATGCAGGTCGGCATGCCAGCCAGTCTCGCCAGCAGCCCAGACGGCACACGACCGCGTAAACTCAACGACGCTACATCGGTATCCAGGACGACGTAGGGCATACGCTAGGCAAGGTTCGCATGGCGTTGTTCGGCCACGAACACCAGGAAATCATCAACTTCCTGGTCAGTGTCGAACACACCATCGCAGGCGAGTTCCTCGATGGTCTTGATGTGCTCGATGCCCTTACGTCGGGCCAACTCTTCCACGGACACCAGGCCGGGGTGCTCCCCCTGCAGCGGGGAATGGTCTGGGTTGCTGGTCACTGCTGCCTCCGTTGGGTTCTGCCCTGTCCAGTGTGGCACGTTCCACCGAGCAGTCACAGGGCGGCGCGCTGTTCCCTGGGGTTGCCAGCGATTAGTGAGATGCGTCCCGCCTTCTTCGTCCCCTCCGATCGTGAGTTCAGGATCCGGTCTCCCAGGTCAGCACCGCATTGAGCACCTCGAGTGCACTGCCATCCACCCGGCGCTCTACCAGTCCATTCCCGGGAACGATCAGCGACGATGTCCGCTGACGGCGCGGCGTGCAATCGCGACTGAATCCCTGAATATGAATGGTGTCCACCCAGTTACCGTTCACTCGGTGTCCCACCAGTGGCCCGTCCTCGCCTGGGGAGCCACGCCGGAACTTGAAGCCGCGCAGCTTGGCATGGTCGAGCAGCCGCATGGCGATCACCAGATCCGGGCTATCAGTCCGCATCCGGCGCCCCCTCTGTCCGGGCGGTGGTGTTGCGTAAGCAACGTTGCGCCGCCCGTGCAGGGATTGGTCATCGGGATGCTGCCCCGGCATGTCCGGCGACGGTGCTCACCGTGGCAGCCTCCGGTGCGCGGGGAGGTGGTGCTAGTCCCTGCGCGGGCCGGGGAAACTCCGGTTGGTACACCGGCAGCGCGACGTCCGGCAACGCGACAGCCCCCGCAGCACGGGCGTTGGCGGCTCCGGACCGGGTTCAGCCAAGCCCAGACTCCAGGCCGGTGCTGGCGGTGGCGCCGTCGCTGCCTCGCTGGGTCGGAAGTGCGCGCCGCGACACAGGCCGGACACCGCGGACCCGGAGGACAGGCCAGCGCCGCTGCCCACACCACACGCCCGCAGCAGGCCACGTACCGGCCTGCGCTTCCGGGTGTCATAGCAGCATCGGCCACCAGGTGCTCAAAGCCGTCCCAAGCACTGACCACCGGCACCGCAATCGTCCGCCACGCCCGGCCACCATCCGCGGCGCCAGTCACATCTGTCATGTCATGTCTCCTGCCGGCACCGACAACCTGTCCCGGCAGGGCGGGCTCGGGTTGTCGGGTGAGCACGATGCGGCCGTGCCGGTGGAGCGTGGTCAAGGTTGTCGATCCGCATAGGTGGGACGGTAAGCGCGCAGTCGATCACCGACCGGGAGAGATTTTCTGGGGTTGTTGCCGTGAGCTCTGGAAGGCTGCCGTGGTGCGCGGGATGACGGACGACATGACGATCGGGGAACGCGTCGCGTTCTATCGCAACCGGCGGGGGATGTCCCAGGAAGTCCTGGCCGGTCTCGTCGGCCGGACCGCGGACTGGCTGCGCAAGGTGGAGCACAACCGCATCTCGCTGGACCGGCTGTCTGTCATCCGCCGCCTCGCCTCCGCCCTCGATGTGTCCCTGGGGGATCTGATCGGTGAGCCGACCCTGATGGAGTGGACCCAGGAGCCAGGGCAGCAGACGGTGCCAGCGTTGCGGGTCGCGTTGATGGGCCATCGGCAGTTCTTGCTCCAGGAAGATCAATCCGACGAGCCGATCCGTCTGGAGGGACTGGAGCGGGAGGTCGCGAGCGAGTGGGAGAGCTATCAGCAGTCCCGATACTCCCGGTTGAGTCGCCGGCTGCCGCCGCTGGTCACCGACGCGCTGACCGCGTCTCGACAGTATGGTGCGGACACCGACGACGGCCTGCACGCCCACCGGTTGTTGGCCTCGGCGTACCAACTGGCCACCGGGTTCTTGACCAAAGTCGGGGAGGCGGATCTCGCCTCGCTATCTGCCACCAAGGGCCTGAGCGCCGCGCATGCCTCCGGTAGCGAGTTGATGATCGGGTCGCTGTACCGGTCGGTTGCCCACGCGTTGCTGGCCATTGGCGAGTACGAACAAGCCGTCGCCTTGACGCGTGCCGTGTCCGATCGTCTGCAGCCCGGTCTTGGTGCGGCTACACCCGAGTACTTGTCGGTGTACGGCACGCTGCAGCTCGTCGGTGTCGTGGCGGCGGCCCGGCACGACAACCGGGCTGACGCTGCGACGTTCCTCGCTGAGGCCGAAGAGTCCGCGCACCGGCTCGGCCAAGACGCGAACTACCTGTGGACCGCGTTCGGCCCCACCAATGTGGCTATCCACCGGGTTGGTGCGGCGATGGAACTCGGCGACGTTCAGGTCGCAATCGATCTCGGACCCCGCATCGACACCACCGGCCTGCCGACCGAGCGACAGGTGCGCCACACCATCGAAACCGCGCGCGCCTTCGCCCGCTGGAACCGCGTCGACTCCGTGCTCGACATGCTGCTCGACGCCGAATTCCAGGCCCCCGAACAGGTCCGCTATCACCGGTTGTCCCGCATCCTTGTCCAGGAGATGCTACGCCGTCCCCGGCCGCCGTCCCGGGCGATCGAGCTCGCCGCACGCATGGGGGTCCGAACCGACCGCCGGACAGACCGTAGAGCTCTCTCTGGGCAGTACCCAGGTAGCCTGCCGTAGCGGAGTCGAAATCCTGCTGCGCAGCTTGAGAGGTGATCTATTCGATGGTCGCTGAGGCGAGTGCCCTTCCCAGTTTCCTCCGCTCAGATGTTGAACTCCTTTGGGATTACCACGATATGCACCATGGCCTGCATTCGTGCGATGTCGGCATCGGGTTGGGAAGCCATGACCCTGGTGTGGCCATCTATATCGCCGAGTTGTTCCATCGCGCAATGTTCCCACTCATCGTTTTTACCGGCGCGAATGCACCAACGACGGCCGACCGATTTCCCCGCGGCGAGGCCATCCACTACCGCGACCACGCGATCGAACTCAGCGTACCGCCCGAGGCCATCCGAGTCGAGCCCGCGGCCACCAACACCGGCCAGAACATTGAGTTCACCCGCCGGATGCTAGCCGACGAAGGAGTGAAGGTAAGTTCAGTCCTGCTCATCTCCCGGCCATACCAGCAGAGACGCGCCTTCGCCACCTGCAAGAAACTCTGGCCCGAAGTCGAAGTCCTCTGCGCCTCTCACCCATTGCCGCTGGACGAGTACATCGCAAGTATCGGTGATACCCAGCGCGTTATCAACATGCTCGTGGGTGACACGCAGCGCATCACCGAGTACGCCAGACGCGGCTTCGCGATCGACCAGGAAATGCCGCTACAGGTGCAGGAAGCCTACCAGCGGCTTGTCGACGCCGGATTCACCGACCGGCTCATCTAACAACCTTGCAGTCGATACCGCGGTGCGCAAACGAAGCACGACCGACTATTCGGTGGTTCTCAGCTCGGACCACTCAGATCCACGCACGGCGGATCTCGCGTGAAGCCGAGCGGTGCCTAGACCGTCACGATCTTGACCGCGTGTGCGCCCGCGCGGGCCTAGACACGTCCACCCAGCTGACGGCCAGGTTCACCTGTCCTCCATGCACCTGAGTCGCCCTGGCCAAACCTCAGGCTGCCGCTGGACACCGTGGAACCTGACCAACATGCCAGAAAGCCGTGGTGAGCGGCCCCGCTACCATTACTCTATGGCCTTCCAGCGGATCGTCGCCGACCATCGGGTCATGGCGGGCGTGCCGTGCATCCGGGGAACGCGCATCCCGGTTGCCACCCTGATTGGCATGGTCGCGGAGGGTATGACCACCGGAGAGATCATCGCCGACTATCCCCAGCTCACAGCCGATGATGTGCGCGAAGCGCTCCAGTTCGCCGCTGCAGCTGTCGATCAGGCCACGTTGCCGCTGCCCGCGTCAGCGTGAGATTCCTGGTCGACGAGTCCCTGCAGCGTCACGTCGCCAACCTGCTCGTCGACAACGGGCACAACGCCGTGCATGTGTCGGATATCGGGCTTCGTGGCGCACCTGACGAGACAGTCCTCGCCGCCGCCGATGCGGACAGCCGCGTCCTAATCACTGCAGACACCGACTTCGGCACGCTGCTCGCTCTCAGCGGAGCCGCCCGACCCAGCGTGATCCTGCTCCGCCGGCCCGGCCGCCGGTCCACTGAGCGCGCGCAGATCGTCCTCACGATCCTCGACGTCGTCAGCGAAGCACTGCACCGGGGCGCAGTCATCACCGTCGAGACCACGCGGATCCGCGTGCGAGAACTGCCGATCGAGTCGTGACGGCGAAGACGACCCGGCGTGCCGGAACACGTGCCAGAGACGGCAATTTCTCACCCAAAGTTGCCGTCTCTGGCACATCCGCAACGGATCCACACACCTCCCCCTGAGGTAGGAGGGGCTCATGAGATGAGCGTCAAGATGTCCATCGGCTCGTGCCGCTACCGGATGACGTGCCACAACCAGGTCGCGAGATCGTGAGCCCGGCCGGCTGACGAACGGGATGACCATGGGGCGGATACTGGCCGGAACCAGAAACGCCCGCAACGTCGTGGGGAGGGGAGCCGCACCCTCATGCTAAGGAGAGGACGTTGACGAACCCGGAACCGCAGGTGCGGCGTGGGCTACTCGCCCGCACCCTGTTCGAGACGCTGCGGGAAGCGGGCGAGCCGCTGGCACCCAAGGATGCCCTGACCCGCGTGACCAGCCAGGTGCCGCTCAACCCGCAAGAGCTCAGCCACAACGCCAGCGGGTTCCCGCGCTACGAGACTTACCTGCGCTTCGTATCGACATGGGGCAGCGCGATCGGCTGGATGGCCAAGCGCGGTGGCTGGTCGATCACCGAAGCCGGTGTGGAGGCGCTCGCGGAGTTCGCGGGTGACGAGTTCGCCAGCGAGCTGACCCGGCGCTATCGGCTGCACCGCAAGCAGAAGCAGCAGAAGCAGTCCGGCTACGGGGATCCCCGCTGGGCAGCGGTTGTCCGGGCGTTGGGCTACGTGGAGCCCGGGTGGTGGACGACCTACGGCGATCTCGCCGAGTTGACCGGGCTCTCCCCACAATCGGTCGGACGGTTCCTCGGAACTGAGAAGGTTGACAACGCGCACCGTGTGCTGCGCGCCGACGGCACCATCGCGCCGGGCTTCCATTGGCCTGATCCCGACCGCAATGACGACCTGCGACAGGTGCTGGAGAGTGAGGGACTCCGGTTCGACGAGTCAGATCATGCTCATCCGGATCAGCGAATCACCGCCGACGACCTGCGGGACCAACTGGCCGAGCTCGGCGCCGAAGGTGAGACCGAGTCCCCCACCCGCCGGGCCTGGCTGGTGCGGGGATCCTCGGTGGATGGTCATGACCTGGTGCCGGTGTGGCTGCAGAAGGGGTCCGCTTCGCTGGCTGCCGCGAGCCTGCGCGAGATCGACCCTCCGGTACCGCTCGTCATCCTCAAGGCGGCCGTAGAGCAGGACTACCAGCACAAGTCCTACGCGGTCCGGGAGAGCAAGGTCGCCGAGTTCGACGCCTTCTGCAACCGGATGCGGGTGGACGACTACCTGCTCACCACCTCGCAGGGCAAGACGTACCTGGGCCGGGTCGCGGGGGACGCTACGTACACCCTGTCGTCTGATCGGCGATCCAACCTGCGGCGAAAGGTCGAGTGGTTGAACACCACCCGGCCCGTGCCGTTCGCGAACCTTCCCCAGCCGCTGCCTGCGAAACTGCACAGCCAGGCCGACGTCGTCGAGCTGACCAATGAGATCGCGGCGATCGAGCAGCTGCTGGAAACTCTTGGCGTTGCTGACCGGCAACCCGACCCGGCCGCGGCAAGGGAGCTGCGGTTCCCCCAGGTCGATCGAGACTTGGCCGAGGAGCTGCTGATCGACCAGGAGTGGCTGCAGCAACAATCCGACCTGCTGTGGGAGTGCAAACAGCTGATCTTCTACGGCCCACCGGGCACGGGAAAGACCTACCTTGCTCGCAAGCTCGCCGAGCACCTCTGCGAGCCGAACGCGATGAAGTTCGTCCAGTTCCACCCGTCCTACACCTACGAGGACTTCTTCGAGGGTTTCCGTCCCGTCCAACGTGACGATGGCCAGCTCACGTTCAAGCTGGAACCCGGACCGTTCCGGCTGCTCGTGGAGGCGGCTCGGCAGCACCCGTCGGATCCCTACGTCCTGATCGTCGATGAAATCAACCGGGCCAACCTGTCCAAGGTGTTCGGTGAACTGTACTTCCTGCTGGAGTACCGGGAGTACCCGATCGGCCTGATGTATTCGCCGGAGTCGGAATTCATCATGCCGCCAAACGTCTTCGTCATCGGCACGATGAACACGACGGACCGCTCACTCGGGCTGATTGATGCGGCGATGCGGCGGCGTTTCGCCTTCGTCGAGCTGCATCCGTCAAAACCCCCGATCGCGGACCTCCTCACCACCTGGCTCGACAAGCTCACGAAGGACGACGACGTCGAGCACAATCTGGATTCTCCCGCCCTGCTCGACGCCCTTAATGCACGCATTGACGACCGCGAGTTGGCGGTCGGCCCCTCCTACCTCATGCGCCCGCAGATCTACCGCAGCAAGGACGGGCTGGCCCGGGTGTGGGAAACCTCGATCCTGCCGCTGCTGGCCGACCACCACTGCGGCGCACCGCCCGTAGCGCTCGACAAGTACCGGCTAGACGCATTGCGAGCAGCGGCTATGCAGCAGCCCGCTCCCGGAGATGCTCAGGAATGAAACGTGTGGAGGTCACTGAGAACGGCCTAGTCGAACTACGACTTACCTCCGAGCAGGGTCGCATGCTGGCCGCGTCAGACGTCGTGACCGCGTCGCCTCTGCCGCACGATTCCGAGAGGTGGAGTATCAAACCGAGCCGCGGACTGGTGGGCGTCGCGCAGGTGGGCGATATCGAGGTCTGGATCACCCCAAAGCTGCCGATCGCCCGGCTGCTGTTCCTGGCGGGTTACGCGAAGGAGCCGCGTGGATGGCGCGACGAGAACGTCGAACTCGACGTCGCCGAGGGGCTAGTGCCTGCGGTCGCGCGGTTCCTGTGCAACCAGGCCGAGCAGGCCCTTCGGCAGGGACCGCTGAAGGGATACCGCACCGTCGAGGAGTCGTCCGCGGTGCTGCGAGGTCGTCTCCGAGAAGCCGATCAGCTGCGTAGGCATCACGGACGCGCCATCCCGATGGAGATCCGGCATGACGATTTCACCATCGACGTGCCGGAGAACCAGATCCTGCTCGCCGCGATCACGAGGATGGCCGGCGTGCCCCAAGTGCGTGACGATCACCGGCGCCGGCTCGCCGCCTTACGGGCCACCCTGGGTGGAGTCTCAACCTCCAAGCGTGGTGCGAGCCTGCCGTCCTGGCACCCGAACCGGCTCAACCAGCGCTATCACAGCGTGTTGCGCCTCGCCGAGGTCATCTGGCAGGCCACCTCTCCGGAGCACGTGCCCGGCTCGCTGCTCGCCAACGGATTCCTGTTCAACCTGTGGAAGATCTTCGAGGATTTCCTCGTCGCCGCGCTGTCGGAGGAGTTACAGGCCCGCCACGGTGGAGTGCGGCACACCCATCCGTGCCACCTCGACCAGAACTGCGCGGTTGAGATGAAGCCTGATCTGGTCTGGCAGGTGAACGGGCAGCCCGTTGCGGTCGTCGACGCCAAGTACAAACCAGAGAAGCCAAGCGGCTACCCCTATGCGGACCTGTATCAGGTGCTGGCCTACTGCACCGCGCTACACCTGCGCCGCGGGTATCTCATCTATGCCCGGGGCAACGCCGAGCCGACCCGCCACGTCGTGCGGTACTCGGGTATCGAGATCGTCTGCCGTGCGCTGGACCTCATGCAGCCCCCGGCCACACTGCTGGCGCAGATCGGAGACATCGCCGACGAGCTGGTGGCGAGCTCGCCAGCAGCCTGAGAGGAGTATCGCGTGGCGCGGCTGGGCATCGACCGGGACTTCCTGTGGGAGTTCGGCAAGCTGGAGCGCGCAATCCAGGAAAAGGTGCACGCCGCGTTCGGCAAGTTCGAGCAAGCCACCCATGCTGGTGTGCACTTAGAAAAGATCAACAACGTCCGCGACGCTCGGCTGCGCTCCATCCGGATCGACCAGTCCTGGCGCGGGATCGTGCTCGCTCCGGAGTCGGGTGACTCCTACACACTGCTCAAGGTGCTGCCGCACGACGACGCCTACTACTGGGCCTGCCGGCAAGACCGTGGTCGCCCTGCACCGCGCCCAGCATCTCGCCGAGTCCTCGCCGGAAGACCGGTCGGTCCTGGTGACCACCTTCACCAAAACGCTGGCCGGATCCCTCGAGGACGGCCTCCGGTTACTGATCGACGACGAGGCGCTGCTGCGCCGGGTCGACGTGCGGCACATCGATCAGATCGCCTACCAGATCACCGCTTCCCGGCACGGCAGGCTGCCGGTGCTGCCTGAATCGGATCAAAGGGACCGCTGGAGGCAGCTCATCAACCGGTTCGGCCTCAGCTACACCGAGACATTCCTCGGCCAGGAATGGCGCCACGTGGTGCTGGCACAGGGGATCGCGACTCGCGAGGAGTACCTCGCTGCGGCCCGGTCAGGCCGCGGCCGACCGCTGGGTACGCGAGCACGAGCGGAGATCTGGCCGGCGCTCGCCGGCTTCGAGACGGAGCTTCGCGCCGAGGGCGTGTGGACCCACGAGACGATCTGCGTGGAGGCCGCGCGATTGCTCGAACTCGACGAGGCCAAGCCGTACCGGCACATCATCGTCGACGAAGCGCAGGACCTCAGCCCGTGGCAGTGGCGGCTGCTGCGGGCCGCCGTCCGCTGCGGCCCCGACGACCTCTTCCTCGTCGGCGACACCCACCAGCGCATCTACGACCACCGCGTCTCGCTCAAGCAGATCGGGATCGACATCGCAGGCCGGTCCGAGCGTTTGAAGATCAACTATAGGACGACCGCAGAGATCCTGGGGTGGAGCCTGGGACTGCTGCGCGGCGAGCGCATCGATGACATGAACGAGGACTTGGAGACCCTGGCTGGGTGCCGTTCCGAGGTCCACGGCGCACCTCCCAGCCTGCATGGTGCGAGCAGCCGGTCAGCCGAGATGGAGCACCTCGTGTCCGTCGTGCGGAGCTGGCTGAACGAGGGCGTCCAGCCCGGGCAAGTCGGGATCGCGGCCCGGTCCGGTGTGCTCGTCGATGAGGCGGTGGCCGCGCTAGCCGATTCGGGCATTCCGGCTGTCTCGCTTGCGAAGCGTGCGACGACGGACGGCGAGGTGGCGGTCGCAACCATGCACCGGATGAAGGGACTGGAGTTCCGCTGTGTCGCTGTGGCCGGCGTCAGCCAGCGCCACGTACCAGCGCCGTCCGCCGTCACCTCAGCTACAGACGATCAGCGCAGGCACGACCTCGACATCCAGCGCGAACGGTGCCTGCTCTTCGTCGCCTGCACCCGTGCCCGCGAGAACCTGGTGGTCTCCTGGCACGGGACACCGAGCTCGTTGTTGCCGACCTGAGTAGCGCCCGGAACGGTCGATCTCAGGTTCCCGCGGGCCCACGCTAGCTGCCGCTCGCGGAAGCCGAGGCGGTCGTGGCAACCGATGGCAACGCCTCCCCCGCCGGCTACGGCCTCGGACGGCACGGCTGGGTCGCGCTCACCGTCCACCCTGACGAGGACGAGGACCGGTGGAAGCAGATCGAGGAGTGGATCCGCACCTCCTACAGCCTCGTCGCACCGAAGTCGCTGGCTCGGCAGCTGCCCGACATCGCCAGCCGCTGACCCGGTTGGCAGCGCCCAGACAGGCACGATGGATCCGTGAAACTACTGCTGATGGCCGACACGCACATCCCGCGCCGCGCCCGCGATCTGCCTGAGCAGCTGTGGGATGCCGTAGACCAGTCCGACGTCGTGGTGCACGCCGGGGACTGGGTCTGCGTTGAGCTCTTGGACGCGTTGCTGGCGCGGGCGAACCGGCTGATCGGGGTGGTCGGCAATAACGACGGGCCGCCGTTGTCCGCCAGATTGCCGGAGATCGCGACGGCCCAACTGGACGGCGTGCGGCTGGCGGTCGTGCATGAGACTGGAGCGGCATCCGGCCGGGAGAAGCGGTGCGCCGCCCGTTTCCCCGGCACCGACGTGTTGGTCTTCGGACACAGCCACATCCCGTGGGACACTGTAGCTCCCACCGACAGCCCGAACGGTCTGCGGCTGCTCAACCCTGGCTCCCCAACCGACCGGCGCCGCCAGCCGACCTGCAGCTGGATGACTGCCGAGATCGATGACGGGCAACTCGGCCAGGTACGTCTGCACCGGCTGGCGAGGAGCGAGTGAGCGGTGGCGACCTTGCTTTACGCCGTGTCCATCCGGATCCCGATCGACGTCCGCGGTGTGCCGGTGGGTCCGCCAACCAGGTGCATCGGCCGGCCGTCCGGGTCGCTGGCCAGCCCAGGTCCGCGTAGCAGCACCAGGCTGCCCTCGTCGGCCTGCCAGGTCCGGATGGGGTCGCCGTCGCGGTTGCGGCACAGCGTGAACGGCGCCGATCCGGCAACCGTGATCACAGCGACGAGCTGGGCGTACCGGCGCTGGTCGCGGTGCGGCGTGATGCCGACGGAACCCGGCGGGTAGCGCTGGACCGCGACCTCGTTCGGCACCCAATCCGGCACCCCGTGCTGGTGGACCTGTACGACGAGCTCGTCGCACAGGCTGGTGAGCACGGGATAGCGGTCCAGCTCCCCGACACCGACCTCGAACGACTCTGCTTCCTGCCGGACCTGCCCGATCAGCGGCTCCACCGGCTCGTACGGACCGTCGCGCAGCTCGGCCGCCAGCCGGTCACAGAACGGCCGGCGGACGGCGCGAGCAGCGAAGGCCGCCCCCTGCTCGGTGACCTCGCGGAGCAGCGTGGACCAATCCAGGTCGTGCGCCAGGGCACGCCCGCTCACAGCCGTGCTCAGTTCTTGTCGGGGGCCCAATAGGCGAGCATCTCAGCGAAGGTCTCGAACGCGGGCGCGGAGACACCGTACGGGGCCTCGAGGTGGACGCTCAGCGGGTACCCGAGGCCGGCGACACCGTCGATCACCCGCTTGTAGAGGTCCACCATGAGCTTGCGCTTCACGTCGGGCTCGCTGTCGGCCAGCTTCGTGACGACGGCCTGCTCCTGCGCGACGACGTCGTTACCCGGGTCCTGGATCAGCCAGTTGATCAAGCCCACGCGGTTCTCGAACTTCGGGACGAACCCGAACGAGAGCAGGATCTCCGGCCGGTGCTCGGTCTGCTGAGCGAAGTCGGTCAAGAAGCCCACGATCGCATCGGAGTACAGCAGCTGGGTCATGCCGAACGTGGCGCCCTGGTTGCATTTGAAGGTGAACCGGCCCTGCTCGCTGTCCCGGGTCGGGATCAGGATCACGCCGCGGTTGGGCACGAGCTGGTCGTAAAGCGACAGCGCATCGGTCGGTGCGACGCCCGACCCCTCGCCGTCGTTCATCGTGCGGGGGACGCCGACGAAGATGATGCCGTCGATGCCGGCGGCCCGCAGATTCGCCAGCCGCTCGGCCAGGGTCGGCTCGTCCATGAACGCGGTGACCTGGGTGCACAGACCGCTCACCCCGGGCAGCTCCGGCCCGAGGGCCGACCAGAAGTCGAGCACGTCCAGCTTCGGCTTCATCTGGACCGGTCTGTCGTCTTCCTCCTCGATCAGCCCCGGGATCATCACGTGCCCGATCCGGCCTTCGATGCCGAACGCCTTGGAGTGCTCGAGCACCTTGTGCGCCTCTTCTAGGGCCCGCTCCGTGCCGTCCTCGATGTTGGGCGGCACGAGCTCGAGTGCAACGGTGTTGAGGGTCACGGGGTTTCTCCGTCTCCGGCTGGCTGCACGATCTTGGCTGACGCTGGACCGGTGATCAGTTGCGGGTACGCCGCGACGGCGTCGACCAGCGCGCTGACCCGGTGCGCTTGGAGATCAGACACCTCCGCCCTCCTCGTTCGCCGCAATGGGTTGACGATACCGATCTGTCTGCTCCATGTCGTGCCTGGTTCTCAGCCGATCTGCTCGACCAGCCCTGCCTCGACGGGCAGTTCCGGTCCCGATCATCACTCGGTTACAGCGACCACCTGCGCCAGTCGACGCGCTGAAATGCTGCAATGACGACATGACGACTCCGTTGTCCTGGCTGAGCTGAGTCTCGTCAGCCCCAACTACGAGACGGTCACCCGCCAGCGCCCGCGTGTCAGGTCGCAGACGCCGTCTGGGGTGATGGTGACGGTTGCTCCGTAGACAGGCAGGGAGCCATCCCGTAGCCAGCGATACCGGATATCATCCACGATGTCCCACAAACGACGCGGGCCACTCTGGTGGACGGTCGGCGCGTCACCGTCCACGCTGGTGGCCCTGGCCCAGGACCCATCCGGGTGCAGCATCCACGCGGTACGCCGCCCATCGTCGTCCTGCTGATAATGGTGCTCGATGCCGGGCGCGACGATCCCCAGCATGGACCAGATCTCCCACGCCTGCACAACATTCACAACGGGAAAGCGGCCCACGCTGACCCGATCACCATCAACCTCGCGGACAACGATGAACACCTCCCTCAACCCACCGGGGTAGTCGGCACCCGTCCGGGTGTGCATGAACCCCGCCCGGTCCCACTCGATGCGCCCGACGGCGCCGCCGTCGTCGGTCTTGTCCGCAGTGATGATCAGAGCTGTGCCGGCGATGGTGGTGACCAGACGGCCACCGGGTCGTAGCGCGTCGAGCCAACTCACCGGGATCGGCCGGACCGCCACCGTGGACACGATCCGGTCATAAGTGCCTGGCAGCGGGCCCGTCGCATCACACGTCACCATCCGCGGGCACAGCCCGATACCATCCAACCGCTCGCCGGCGACTGTGGTCAGGTAGGCATCGACATCAACGCTCGTGACGTGCTGCGCACCGAGCCGCCGAGCCAGGACCGCACACCCATAGCCCGAACCGGTACCGACATCCACGACGTCAGCACCGTCATAGACGTGCGCGTGGCGCAGCAGCCGCACGATGAGGCCGGGCAGGGTCGCCGACGAAGTCGGCATCCCCACAGGCCGCTCACCCGGCCCCGCGTGATCAGCATGACGCGGACCAACCTGGGTGACCAGTGATTGGTTGCTGTAGGCAGCGAGCGCCCAGCCTTCCTCGTCAGCCGGACCATCGCGCAGCTCCCAGACATCGGAACCAAATCCAGTCCCAGGCGCCGACCAGGACCACCAGCGGGGCACAAACAGATGCCGAGGAAGGGCGGCGATCACCGGCCGCCACCGCGACACCGGATGAGCAACCTCGCTCGCTAGCCGCTCAGCGTGGGACCTCCAGTCCACCGGGGCTCCCTCGAAGGATCACAATCGTCGCTGTCAGATGGTGTGCAGCTGCCCTGCGCCGGAATCGAGCCGACGATCTCACTCCACCGCTGCCCGCCCAGGATGTCACGCAGCGAGCTGTCTTTCACGTTGCCCGCGACCAGGAACCTCCCAATCACGCACGGGGACAGGTCACCGTGGAGTGAGATGGCGGCACGACCGCGCCCGCACCGCCCGCACAGTTCCGAGACGTCAGGGATGCCGCGTGCTGCTCGTCCGACTCCGCGTGCTCGGTCGATGTTGATATCGGTCACACCCAAGGCCAGCAACTCCCCACGAGCGCCGATGGTGTCCTGACCGTCGACGACATCGACAATCCCGACCCGGATCGGGATGCCGCGCTGTAGCGCCTCAACGATGTTCGCCCTGGTTCGAGCGTGACTACCCTTGCTTCCGGTGACGTCAGCGTGCCGGTCAGGGTCCGCCGAATACCACGAGGTGCCGAGCGAGACTCCGGGCAGGGAGAGCAATTCCCATAACTTGAGCGTGATGTGGACGAGGTTGGTGTACACGTCGACCTTGAGCCCTTTGCCGAGCGCGTAGCGGACGAGCCTAGGCAGCTCAGGATGAAGGGTCGGTTCCCCACCGATGAACTGAACGGTATCAACCGAAAGCATGTGTGCCTCATCGATGACACGTTCCCAGCCGTCGGCGGACATGGTGCCGTGATCGCTTTCAGGACTACTGTCAGCGTAACAGTGTTTGCACTTCAACTGACAGAAGCCAGTTATCTCCAGCTCCAGGAAAGAGATAACGTCATCCAATAGCGATTGATCATTCTTCCACAACGCGAACCGCTGCCTCGCATCGGTCATCACGGTGGACCTCCCGTCTCGGTGGCACTCTCATGGGACAACATCCACCGATTAATCAACCCGTTGTCGACCCCAGGCCGCAAGCCGCCAACTGGTCGTCCAGCACCGACACGGCCTGGGTGGCCCGCCACGGCTGCATCCGGGCGCGAGTCGTGCGCAGTTCCTTCACCAACCGCGCTGACCGGGTCTGCGTGGCAAGCTCTGCTGCATCGCCGAGTACCCGCGCCGCCTCGTCGATCTCACCGGATAGCAGACGAGCATTACCCAAATGAAGGGTGCAGACTGCGTAACCGTCCGCAAAAGACTTGTCATACAACGCCAACCCGGCGCTAGCGCTCACAGCAGCTTCCCGCGGCCTTCCCAGCCGCAATAGACACTCACTCTCGTGACTGGTGAGATATCCCTCGTTGTAAAAATACAATGGCGATTCGGAAGACAACTGCCCAGCTGACGCCAAGCCGTCCCGGGCCTTCTCCAGCTCGAACATGCACTCCTTATACTGGCCATCGAATGCATAGGCCGTGGCCGCCCGTTGCGCTGCGCCCACGCGCATAAGTGGATCCTGAGTCTTGCTCACAAGACTCTGCGCGGCGGCTGCCAGATCAAGCCCAGCCGGGGCTCGACCCTGCCACGATGCAGTGTAGCTCCATTCGCACAGCGCGTAGATACCGAGCTCAACATTGCCTGCATCATGTGCTGCGGTGCGGGCCTGTTCATGGTAGCACTTCGCGCTATCTGTGTCATTTAGCTCTAAGAAATAGTACCCGATCGAAGTGGACATATCACTGTAGATCGAAAGAAGGCGTGATCGAAGATTGGTTGGACATTCCTCTAGGAGATCACGGATTAGATTGCTCTGCCCGAGAACGGTAGGCAACATCGCGCGCGACCCCAGCGCATCCTCTTGCCGCTGACAATGCCGGAACATGGCATCGATGTGGTCGATGACCGGCTCGTCTACTCGGTTCGGCGAGACGACCGCTCTGGCCAGGCGTTCCTGCTCCTCAGTGTCCAGATCACGCACAGTCGGCGAGGCAACGACGGTACCGACCGCCCACCCCAGTAGCTGGAGTAGTTCTCGACGGTTCATCGCACCCACCAATCCACACAGCAAACTCACCAGTTGCTCGGCTACCTGGTCTCCTTCGCCGACTGCCACCTCCCGCGCGTCAGCCTCGTGCAGCAATATGGGAGCCGCGGTCGCGCGCAGCGATTCCGCCTTTGCCCGGGCCTGCGCAAGCTGCGCTTCCTGAGTCCGTATCTCATGGTCCTGCTTGGCCGCTGCCCAGGCGTGAAAACCGGCGAGCAACACGCCATCGGCACCGCAGCGATCATCGGCGACCGTCCAGAACCGCTCATCGGCCCGGGAACGGCCGGTCTCGATGTGCGCCACCGTGGACCGATCGCGGAACGTGACCTTGGCCAGGTGCCCCTGAGTCAATCCCGCCGACTGCCGAAACGCCGCCAGCTGCACACCCAACACCCGGCGCATCTCGACCAGCTCTTCCGGCTCACGCCCCATCGTCCGCCGCTCCTCATCGTGCTGAAGCCCTCAGCGTAACCGTGGCCACCAGGTAGCCACGGTGTGTGATCACTAACCCACTGACCATCCCACCGGCTTGAGTTCCTGCCCAAGGTCCCAGGGCGGGGCGTGAGCGCAGACCCCGACAGCTCCCCTGCCCTGGGGCCACCCAACGAACAGACGAGCACGAACGAGGTGCGGGCGTGGCGAGCGAGGCAGGCCGCAATGAGGTTCGGTCATGATCCGCGAGGACCGCGAGTTGCTGAATGAGTTGGCCCGGGTGAACCGTGACCTGGCGCCGTTGGCGATGCGGATCATGGAAGGCTCTGCCGGTGCCGCCGAGCAGCAGCACTACGGGCGGCGGTTGATCGCTGCTGGACAACGACTGTGCCGCCGGGCCGAGGAGAACGGCCGGTTCGTCGTCGCCGGAGAGGTCGCCGCCGAGGAACCGCTCGCTCTTCCCGCGAATACTGTCGAGCCGTACCGGGAACCGTGAACGTCCACGAGGTGCGATGGCGGTTGCTCCGCGAACGATTGAGGAAGGTGTCTCACGAGGCGCAGCGACGGGTATCCGTCGGGCTGTCCCCCGATAGCAACGCGGAGATGCTCCTACGGTTGGCCGAATTGGCGTTGACGTTACTCGAACGGCATACGATCGACGTTGCGGGTCGGTGCCTGTTGCCCGGATGCTCGCGACAGCGAGGGGTACCGTGGCGGAAATCGCGGACTTGCCATATCTTTGTCACCGCACAGTTCTGGATGGAGCAGCCGCTCAGAATCGTGCAGCGAGCGGAGCCAGACTAGCGCTCACGCCGGTCCGGAATCAGAGTTACTCGTCGTCGCTCAGCACCCAGATCCGCGCGGTCTTGTCGGCGCTGGCGGTCGCCAACCGACACCCGTGCGGGCTGAACGCCACCGCAGTGACCGCTTTACGGTGCCGCAGGGTGTGCGCGACCTTGGGGTGAGGGACGATGCGCGGCTCGGCGGGTGGCGGTGTTGGCGGGTCAGGAAGCTCCTGGCGCGCGGCGGGTCGCGGGGTCGCTGCCACCTCCGGTGTGGGCATTGGATCCGGGGATGGAGCGGACCGCGGTGGCGGCGCCATGGTGGCGTCGAAGATGCGCCCGTCGGGAGCGCGCAGGTAGAGCACGGGAGTGCCCCATTCCAGGGTGTCCTTCTTGGCCAGTCGCAGGGCCCGCCGGGCGCGCATGACGCTGTCGTCGATCGGTCGGCGTTTGGCCACGTGCTGGTGAAGGTCTGGGTGAACCGGATCGCGGCTGAGTCGGTGATCCCGAACTGCATGGCCACCACCGCCGGGATCTCCCGGCGGATCAGTGCCGCAGCGGCGCTGGTGAACGCGTCTGCGGCGCTGCCCCGCCCGGTGTCGCAGGCGTTGAGCACCACCAGCCGTAGCGGGTGGTGCTCGGCGAGCAGCCGGCTGATGTCGTCGGCGCCGATGAGGTGGGTGCGCCCGGTCTCGTCGGCCAAGGCCAAGACGCCCTCATCGGCCGCCCGGTCGTACCCGCCGTGGCCGATGAAATGGAACACGTGCCACGGGCCCTCGTCCAGGGCGTCTTCCAGATCGTTGTAGGTCTGCCCGGCCACCCACTCCAGCTCCACCAACTCCTCGTGCTGCAGATCCGCGAGTGCGGTCTGCAGGCGCTGCTGCTCCTCGCCAGCATCCAGCGCGTGCAAGTCGCCCGGGCGGGCGACCATGCCCAGGATCCGCAGCGGTGGCGCGACCTGTACCGGCTGGCGCGGGGCAAGCACCTGGGGGTAGCGCACCAGGGGCATGGTCAAGCCCAGGTAGTCCCCCTGGCCGGGATCGGACAGGAACACCCACGGTAGCCGCGCCAGCTCCGGCGGGCGCACTCGCAACACCAACCGCAGTGTGCTGCCCTGATCGCGGGCGCGCTGCTTGCTGGCCACATACAGTGCCCGAACATCGTCGATGATCACGGTCTCAAACAGTCGCCGGCCCAGCTCCCGCACGGGCTGCTCGCGCTCGGTGGGCGCACGACGCACCACCACCGAGGACACCAGCACCTTGTCCTTGATCACCACGAGTTGGTGGTCGAGCTCAGCGAGAGTCACCGACCACTGCAGGGTGGTGGCAGCCTCCCCGCCCGGCGCCCGCGCGACCACCTGGTAGCTGCCCGCCGCACCCGGGCCGATCTCCAGCTCGAAGTCGAGCGTGGTCATCCCCGCCCCTCCGAACCGGTCATCCCGCGCACCGCACGCAGGTGGTCACGCGATCTTACGAGGGGCATGTATCGCCGTCAGTGGCGAGCACGGCTGTGGATAAGCCGTGAGTGGCGATACAGGCCATCACTCGCATCGCCACTCACGGGGGGCGCAGCCCCCTACTCCCATTCGATGGTGCCGGGGGGTTTGCTGGTCACGTCGAGCACTACCCGGTTGATCTCGGGCACCTCGTTGGTGATCCGACCGGAAATGCGGGCTAGCACGTCATAGGGCACCCGGGACCAGTCCGCGGTCATCGCGTCCTCACTGGACACCGGGCGCAGCACCACCGGATGACCGTAGGTCCGCCCGTCGCCCTGCACGCCCACGCTGCGCACCTGCGCCAGCAGCACCACCGGGCACTGCCAGATGTCGCGGTCCATCCCGGCCGCGGTGAGTTCCTCCCGGGCGATCGCATCCGCGGCGCGCAGCGTCTCCAAGCGGGCTTCGGTGACCTCGCCGATGATCCGGATCGCCAGCCCGGGTCCCGGGAACGGCTGGCGGTGCACGATCGTCTCCGGCAGCCCGAGTTCCAGCCCCACCCGGCGCACCTCGTCCTTGAACAGCGCCCGCAGCGGCTCGACCAGCTCGAATTTCAGGTCCTCTGGCAGCCCGCCGACGTTGTGGTGGCTCTTGATGTTCGCGGTACCCGAGCCACCGCCGGACTCCACCACGTCCGGGTACAGGGTGCCCTGCACGAGGAACCGGATCTCCTGGCCGTGCCGGCCCACCTCGGCGGCGACGTCCCGGGCCGCAGCCTCGAATACCCGGATGAACTCCCGCCCGATGATCTTGCGCTTCTGCTCCGGATCGACCACCCCGGCCAATGCGTCGAGGAACCGCTCCCGGGCGTCGACGGTGACCAGCCGGACGCCCGTCGCGGCCACATAGTCTCGTTCCACCTGAGCACGCTCCCCGGCCCGCAGCAGGCCGTGGTCGACGAACACACAGGTCAGGTCATCCCCGACGGCTCGATGCACCAGTGCGGCGGCGACCGCGGAGTCCACCCCACCGGACAGGCCGCAGATCAACTTGCCGCCCTGGGTCTGAACCCTGATCGCGGCCACCGTCTCGTCGATGACGTTGGCGGTAGTCCAGCTCGGCCGGATACCGGCCACCTCGTGCAGGAACCGGCGTAGCACCTCCTGGCCATGCGGGGAGTGCGCCACCTCCGGGTGGTACTGCACCCCGGCCAGCCGCCGGTCGGTGTCCTCGAACGCCGCTACCGGGGCACCCACCGACCGCGCGGTGACCGCGAACCCCGCCGGCGCGGCGGTGACGGCGTCGCCGTGGCTCATCCACACGGGACCGCGCGCGGGCAGCTCGCGGTGCAGCACGCCGCCACCGGCGAGCACGTGCAGATCGGTGCGCCCGTACTCCCGGGTGCCGGTTTTTTGCACGGTGCCGCCCAGCACGTCCGCCATCGCCTGGAAGCCATAGCAGATGCCCAGCACCGGCACCCCGGCCTCGAACAGGGCGGGGTCGACGCGGGGGGCGCCTTGGGCGTACACACTGGCCGGGCCACCGGAGAGCACGATCGCCGCGGGCTTGCTCGCCATGATCTCCGCAACCGGTGTGGTGTGCGGCACGACCTCGGAGTACACCTGCGCCTCGCGGACCCGACGAGCAATCAGCTGCGCGTACTGCGCACCGAAATCGACGACCAGCACAGTCATGAGGGCACGCTACGCGTGCCCCGTGAGTGGCAAGGCGGAACATGACGCGTTCTGGATGCAGTCTCCATGCGCGGCTGCGCCGCGCACCCTGATGGATGAAAATGGGGGCTGGTCGCTTGTGGTACCCGTCGGTTCTTTCTGTGGTGCCCAGAGCCCGTGATGCAGTCTGACG
>JBOHGG010000041.1:0-49532 GCA_050700115.1 Pseudonocardiaceae bacterium | reverse complement strand
CCCTGCTACCCAACGGCAACCCATCCGGCACCCCCGAACAGGCCCTCGACTGCGCCCTCGGCCTCTACCTCGCCGATCCCAGCGCCTGGATCAACCCCCCGAAGGACTAATGCGGTGCTGCACTAGTCCCTCGTGGAAGACGACGGCCCCACCCGGCTTTCGGGGAGACACGGGCGGGGCCGTCGCCGCTCAGGGATCGCGACATCGCCGCCGCATGCGCGATCAGTGCTGATCACACCGCCGGTGCGGGTGTCGTTGAACCGGCGACCGCGTTACCGCAACGGGGTCGCAGCGACAGCGGTAGCTGGGTTTGGTCTGGTTCGTGGCGGCAGGTCGTGGTAGGGACACGGTGCCCGGCGCTATCGCTGGGTGAGGCCACTGTGCAGGGGATGTCCTCCGGGTCCCCAGGAGGAGGGGTGCGAGTGACGGTCACGGGGCGGGGTTGCTGTGCGCGGTGTGGGGCTCGGCTGCGTCGGGCCCGGCCGCGCGCGGCGCAGCTGTGTGATCCGTGCCGCCGGGTGGGACCGGATCCACGCCGGGAGCTGCCGGCGGGTTTTTATTTCCAGGACCCGATCGTGGCCGCATTGGCCGCTTATGACTTCGGCCTCGTGTTTCGCCGGGTGCGGGCGATCACCGGCTGGTCGCAGCAGACCTTGGGGGATTTGGTCGGGCTGGACCAGACCCGGATCTCGGAGATTGAACGCGGCCAGCGCCGGCTGCGGGACGTGGCCCTGGTCGCCCGGGTCGCTACCGGGCTGTGCATGCCCCCTGTTCTGCTCGGATTCGGCGCTACCGTGGGAGAGGAGGAGATTGACGGCTTCAAGGTGGTGAGCTGGGTGGACCGCAGAGACTTCGTGCAGCACATCGCGGCCCTGACACTCGGCACGGCAGGCGTAGCAGGGCTGGATATCGACCGGCTCGCTGCCCTCTTACCCCATGCCGATCCCACCGGCACCCGCCACATCGGGGCTGCCGACGTAACGGTCATCGAGCAGGCCACCGCCGCGTTCATGCGCCAGGACTTTGCCACCGGAGCAGAGCCGGTCCGAGATATCGCCGTGGCGCAGCTTCGCTCGGTGCTCCCACTTCTCGACGCCCAGGCTGCCCCTGAGGTGCGGTCCCGGCTGCTGGTTGCCACCGCGGAACTCGCGACGCAGGCAGGCTGGATGAGCTTCGAGGTCAACCAACATGACGCTGCCCGGCGACTGTGGATGATCGGACTGGACATTGCCCGCGCCGCCGACCACCCCAAGGGCAGCGACCTCACCACCTTCCTGCTGAATGACGTAGCTCTACAGGCCGTACACCTGAATCGTCCTGACGAGGCGCTGCGTCTGGTTCACCTCGGCCACGCCGCCGCAGCCGGCTCGCACTCCGTTTCCGCGGCCACCAGTTGCTGCCTAGCGAGCATTCAGGCCCAGGCGCACGCCGCCCTGGGCGACGCGGCGGCCTGCGACCGCGCGCTCGGCCAGGCCGCTGAGCACTTCAGCAGCATTGATCCGGCGACCACCCCACCGCTGGTCGCGCACGTCGGTGGCGCTGTCATCTCCGGCAAGCAGGGTGCCGCCCACCACATCCTGGCCCTGACCGAGCGCGATCCTCGCGCTGCCGGGCGGGCGGTGCCGCTGCTGCGCCACGCCGTGGACCACCTCGGCCCCGACTACGCCCGGATTCGAGCGAGCTACCTCACGGATCTAGCCGGGGCGCACGCGATCGCCGGGGACACCGACACTGCTGTCACCGTCGGCCACCAAGCCGTCGACGCGGTTACGGCGTTGTCTTCGCCCAGGGCGTACGACCGGCTGCGCGTCTTGAACACCGCGCTGGAACCCCTGCACACCAGCGCGGGTGTCGCCGAGCTCCGCGACCGCTTAGCCGCCACCGCCGCCTAAGGGGTCCCGTCAGCGATCCGGTGGCACAGCCACGCCAGCGCCAGCGGGTAGCGGTAGTCGATCGCGCGGTGCCCGGCGTCGAACAGCTCGAAGTGCACTCGCTCGTCGGGTAGGCCGGCGGCGCGCAGCTGGTCGCGGAACGCCTGCGTGCCCAGATCGAGATACCACTCGTCGCGGGTGCCGGCGTCCAGCCACACCGCGCGCAGTGAGCGCAGCGCGTCGGCGTACCGCGGCGCCATCCGCACCGGGTCCCAGTCCAGCCAGCGCTGCCATACCTGCGGGCACAGCACCCCCGTGTGCGGGTCGAACGGCAGCTGCGGGGTGCCGTCGTCGTCGGCGGAGAAGCAGGCGGAGATGCCGAGCATCATCAGCAGGTCCTCGTCGGCGGGCTTACTGAACGCCGGTCGGGACCGGAAGTCTGACCACCAAGCGGTGATATCGCCGTCGTAGTCGCGTAGGTGGCGCACCGCCTTGCCGAACTCCGGGAGGTAGCACAGCTCGTACAAGGTGTCCCCGGCGTGACTGGCCAGCGCACCGAACAGGTCCGGCCGCAGCATCGGGGTGATCATGGCGCCGAACCCGCCGGAGGACTTGCCGCTGATCGCCCGGTTCGCCCGGTCGGGCAGCGTCCGGTAGCGGGCGTCGACGAACGGCACGACCTCCTCGCACAGGTAGCTGTGGTAGCGCCCGGTGCCTGGGGAGTCGACGAACTGGCTGCCGCCGTAGGCCGTCCAGGCGTCGACGAAGACCATCACCGCGGGCGGGACGTCGCCGGTGGCGAAGACGGCGTCGGCGGTTTCCGTGAACGGCTGGCGGTACGGGCTGCGGTTGCGCCACATGGCCAGATGCCCGGTATAGCCCTGGATCACATAGACACTCGGATAGCGCTGCTGCGAGCCGTCGTAGCCAGGCGGGACATACACCCACAGCGGGCGGCGTGCGGGATCACCCAGCGGGTTGTCGCCCAGCAGTACACTGTCGATCACGTGTTCGTCGAGCCGGCCGGCAAGCGCGGCGGACCAGGGCAGCACGCCGCTCACCGTACCTCTGAGGCCCGCGAAGGCGTCCACGCCGCGACTCCGGGCGCACGGCGCGGACCGGGCTGTCTCATTGCGCCAGGGCGAGGCGGGCCGCCTGCCAGCCGCCCATGCCGTGCACGCCGGCGCCCGGTGGGGTGCTGGCCGAGCAGAGGTACACACCGGGAAGGGGGGTCTGCCACGGCCGCCGCGAGAGCACCGGCCGGGCGATGAACTGGCGCAGGTCGGCCGCGCCACCGCCGATGTCGCCGCCGATCTCGTTCGCGTTGTGCGCCTCGAGCGCCGCGGGTCCCATCGCGTGCCGCGCCAGCACGCGGTCCCGGAAACCCGGGGCGAACCGCTCGATCTGGGCTTCGATCGCCGCGGTCATGTCGACATCCGAGCCGCTCGGCACGTGGCAGTACGCCCAGAGGGTGTGCGCGGGCGCCGGCGCCCTGGTCGGGTCGGCGACGCAGGCCTGGACGAGCAGCACGAAGGGGCGGTCCGGATGCCGGCCGTGCGCCACGTCGTGTTCGCTGGCCGCGATCTCCTCGAGGGTGCCGCCGAGGTGCACCGTCGCGGCGCCGGCCACCGACGGATCGCGCCAGGGCACTGGCCCGTCCAGCGCCCAGTCGAGCTTGAACACGCCCGGCCCGTACCGGAACCGCTCCAGGCGGCGCCGGTAACGATGGGGCAGCCGGTCCCCGGTGATGGCGAGCACCTGACGTGGGGTGAGGTTGAGCAGGATCGACCCGGCGGGCGGCAGCTCGGCGAGATCCCGCACCACGGTGCCGGTCGCGACCTCACCGCCGTGCCGTCGTAACCGGGCGACCAGCGCGTCGGCCAGAGCCTGCGATCCGCCGGCGACGACCGGCCAGCCGACGTGATGCGCCAGCGCCGCGAGCAGCAACCCGTAGCCGGCCGTGATGGGCGCGCCCAGGTCGAGGATGGAGTGTGCTGACATGCCGGCGAAGGCCGCCCGAGCCCGCGCGCCGCGGAAGGCCGCCCGCGCCACCCAGGTCGCCGGCCAGGCACCCAGCGCCCCGTATCGGGCCAGCGTCAGCGGAGCCCGCGGCGGCAGGTCCAGCGGCGCGAGCAACGAGTCGACCAGCGGGTCGCCGGCCCCGGCGGCCGCGCCAACCGTGGCCCGCCAGCGCCACCCGTCGCTGCCCAGCCCGGCCACGGTGGCGTCGAGGTCGCGGTGCACCAGGACGGCGTCGCGGTCGTCGAGCGGGTGGGCGGTGGCCACCGGCGGATGCGCCCAGCGCACCCCGTCGTCCTCGAGTTCGAGTGCGCGAAACGCCGGCGAGGCGACCGCCAGCGGAAGCACCGTCGCGCAGACGTCGTGTCGGAACCCGGGGAGGGTCAGCTCCTCGGTGCGTAGTCCCCCACCGATCGTGTCGGCCGCCTCGACCAGCAGCGTCCGCCGCCCCGCCGCAGCCATCGTCACCGCGGCGACCAGGCCGTTGGGGCCAGAGCCGACGACCACCGCGTCGAAGCCGTCGGCGCGGCTCATTCGCAGACTCCGATCGAGGTCGCTGGGACGCCGGCGCCCCGCACGGTCGGGCCAGCCCCGGGTGCGGACATGACCCCCAACGGGGCCGTCGTGATCGACGTGCACGTGATCGATGCCTCCAGCTCCTGGGCAGCGTCCGCACCGGCTAGCCGATCGGTGTCATTGTCGCAGTAGGTTGGCACTGTCCAGGTGCTGCATGCATACCGTTGTGTTGCCGGGATCCGGTGTCCTGCGTCGCGTTTATCGGGTGGCAAACCTGAGCACCCGCAAGCCCTCCAGCCGAAGCGCCTCGGGGTAGATCGCTTTGTAAATATTGCAGTTCGGCGACCGCACATCGAAGCGGCCGGTCGCTCTAAAGGTCGCCACGGCGCAACCGCCGGAGCACCAATTCCGCCACGTACAGCCTCGGCATCCCTCCTTGTCTTCGACCAGAAGGTTGCGTACCCCGGTGGTATCGTCGCGGATGGCACGGACGGGGTCAACGGTGCGCACGTCGCCCAGCGTCGCCCCGATCTCCATGTGGCATTTCGCGATCTGCCCGTTCTGGTCGATCACGACGTAGTCGTCGCCCACGCCGCACGAACGCCGGCGCGGCTCCAAGAGTTGCCCGCGATCCAGTACGGACCCGAGGACACTCCACGGCGGCAACAGCTCCTCGATCACGGCGAACGCGTCACGTAGGCCGCTCACCATCGCGTGCTCGTCGTACTGCAGGTCGGCGAAGCTGGCTGCGCAGTCATTGTCCCGGAAGAAGTTAAAACTGAAAGTCAGCTCGCGTTCCAACGCGAACCGCACCACCGGTGCGACCGCCGCGACGTTGCGGCTGGTGATGGTGATCGAGATATGCGATGCCAGACCGGCGCTCAGCAGCCGGTCGACGGTGCGCACCACCATCGCCGAGGATGGTCTGCCGGCCACCGTGGGCCGCTGCGCGTCGTGCGCGGCGCCGATACCGTCCAGTGAGATCATCACCCGGATGTCGCGCGCCTTGAGATCGCGGGCCAGCGCATCGGAGATCGCGACTCCGTTGCTGAGCAGCACGGCGCTCAGCCCCAGCCCGGTCTCGTCGCATCGCGCGATCGCGTAGTCGTGCAGGGCAAGCAGCACCGCGGCATTGAGGCTGGCCTCGCCACCCGCGTACTTGAGCCGTAGTGATCGGAAACCGTGGTCGACAGTCGAGCGGACCAGCGAATCGACCGCATCCTGGGCAACGGAGTGGTCCATGCCCTCGTTCGACTTGTGCACGTAGCAGTAAGGGCACCGAAGGTTGCAGGCGTTCGTTACGTGCAACCAGGCTGTGAGTTCGCGGCTGGGCCTGAACTGCGGCGTTGGTGCGCTTCTTGGCGGGTGGATCAACTCCTGCTCCACCAGTCGTCCGATGACAGACGCTGCCACCTCCGGATCGTGCCCGGCACGCACCACGTCGGCGACCGTACAGGGTCGCCGAAAGGTGCGAAATATGTCGCACGCCGCCTCGTTCACCACGACGACGCCGCCATTACCCAGCGGACCGAAAAGGACGGAGTGCTCGTTGTCCAGGGGCAATTCAAGGACGTCCCTTGCGTGCGCCAATTCCCCGGTGGGCGGCTCGTCGGCCAACTGGCGCCGTTCACCACGCTCGGAGCTCACTGGACAGGCACAGTCCTCGCAGCTACGCAATTTCAGCTCGGACCCGTTGGGCACGTCAAAGCTGGATAGTGCTACCGCGCGCGTATCAGTCGAACTCACTGCGGAGGCCCTCTCACGGCGGTTTGCATCGGTCTAGTACAGCTCCTCCAGACGGGCCAACAACGACGTGGATCGGCTCCCGGATTCCGAGTCAGACCAGTCCGACCGCAACTGCGAATACCAAGCCTTCTGCACATCGTTGGGCAGCCTGGTGAACATGCCGCGAAACTTATGGAATTCCCTGGAAATTGACGCCGGTCTATGTGAACCAACACGCTCATCGGCAAGCGTGGCGAAACCGAGGGAATAGTGTTCCAAGGCGTCGTCGAGCTCAACGAACCGACTGTTTTTAAGCGCATCGTGTACGATCAGGTGACCCTGCAGCAACTCCCATCTACCCCGCAGATCCGGAAAGTTGTAGGCGTTCATAGCCTGCTCAACCTCAGCGATCCGACCGTCGATGAGGTCTCGATAACCTTGCTTTCCGGTACTCATCCAGGCGCGGCAGCTCAGCTCGATGTATTCGATGAGATTGGCCGACAGGAACCAGCCATCTGCGATCCTGCGGGCCTCGTCGATAGATTCATTGAGGTAACGCAGCCCCAGGTCGGTGTCGTCGACTCCGAAGATCCGGCCGGCCCGATTGAGTGCCGACGGGTAGAACCTAATGGCCAGCTCGCGGCAGATTTCGAGAGCGTGAAGGATCAGGGTACGAGCCCGGCCCAGCGGCTCGTCGACGACGTGGGTGCCCTGCCGATTGGCCTGATAGAGGCAGATCGCCTGCTCCTGGTACACCACACCCAGCCACGGCCAGCTCTTGAGCTCCTGAAAGATCCCTTCAGCCTCTTCGTACGTCTTCCATGCGCTGACGAACTTTTGGTCGTAGCGGTACACCTCTCCGAACACGCTGAGCGACACTCCCACGACATGCAGCCGGCCGAGCCGGCGGCGGACGGCGATCGCACTCTCCACCAGGTTGCGAGCCTCCTCGTAGTTGCCCTGCCGCGCCTTAAGGTAGGCCCAGTTCGTCTGGATCGACGCCATCTCCTCGCGGTCCTCGTCGGGGCAGCCAGGTCCGAGGAGCCTGGAGATCACATTACGCGCGCCCCCGTAGGCCTCATTGGCTTCCTGCCAGCGGCCAAGGTTGCGGAAGTAGAAGCCAAACTCTTTGCGCGCCTCGGCCTCGCGACGCTCCTGCTCTGGCGAATCGAAATTGCGGGTCTCCTCCAGCGCGCGCTGGAAGTATTCGTCGGCCTTGTCGATCTGACCGGGGATGCGCATGCAGGCGTTGCCCCGCTCGTTGGCGAGCCTGTATCGCAGATCGGGTCCAGCCGCCGACTCCGGCAGGTCAAGGAGGAGTTCCAGGGCCTGGCCGGGCTGCTCGTTCTGGGTGAGGAAGTGCGCGATGCTCAACCCGATCTCGAGGTACCGGGTCGGCGCCTGGGTCACGAGCCAACGGTGGAATCGTTCCACCACGACACCCAGCACGTTCTCCAATGGCTCGGCGGTCCCGCCATGGGGCAGGAAGCGCTCAAGCTCGTGGCAGATCAGTTCCTGGAACAGCAGGTCTTGGCGTGCTGACGCCTGCCGGTAGAGCTCGATGAAACTGTCGCTGCCGGCCTGGAAGTCATCAAGCAGCCGGTAGTGCAGCTGGGCAGTCTTGAGCTGGTCCAGCTCCCGCTTCTCGGCGGCGAGCTTGGCGACTCGGCGGATCAGCCCGAGGTCTTTCTGCTTCTTTAACGGCTGGAGGGTCTCGTCCAGCCGCTCTCGCTCCTGCCGCAGCCGCTGGTCCTCGCCGGCGGTGAGCGTGGCGTAGATGCCCGCGGCCTTGCGCCACAGCCCGCGCCGCCAGGTCTCGTCCTGGTCGTGCAGCGGGATGAGCCGTTGCGCCAGCTCCTCGGCGAGCGCGTCGTGCAGCGTGACGTAGCGCCCGTTGGCCCGGGGCCGGACCCATGGCCGCTGCAGCAGCAGCTCCCACGCCTGGTCCCAGCTGTCGACGTCCTGCGGCAGCTCGCGGTCGTCCATGAGGCGCTGCCACACCTGCTGGTTGACGCTGTGTCGCACGACGGCCAGCCGCTTGATCGCCTCTGGCCAGAATTCGGTGCTGCGGTAGGGGGCAACCAGGCGACGCCGGAACGCCTCGCTCGGCCGGGCTCCCTCCACCGTGGGTTTGACCATCTCGGGCGGCGGGTCGGAGTGTGCCAGGAAGTCGACGGAAAGGGCCAACAACAGCGGGTGGCCCTCAGTGAGGTCGACCAGTTGCTCCCTCTCGATCGGGGTTAGCGAAGGCTGCAGCACGCTGTTGTCGAGGAAGCGCAGCCCCTCGTCTCGGTCGAATCCCTCCAGCCTGATCTCCGTCCACTCCAGCGGTTGGTGCGGATCGTCCAGCTGGTCGTGAATGGGATCCCGGTACTCCCGGCTGGTCAACGGCCGGCCGGACAGAATGAACAGTGTTGCCGGCAACGCCTTCATCCACTGGGTGAGGGTGAGCAGTAGGTACATGCTGCGGACAGCCTCAACCGTGTCCAGTGTGATGACCACCGTGCTGCCAGTTCCTAACGCGAAGGACCGGTAGCACTCGATGAATTTCTGTTTGATGCGCCCAAGATGGCTAACCACGGTTTCGCTCCCGACGCGGTCGCTAACATAGAGCGGCAGCCATGATACGTAATCAAAATAGGGGCCGAAGTAATCCCGACCTGGGTCGAGAGTTTCGGCGACGACGCGCTCCAGGTTGGAGAGCAGCCAGTATTCGGAATCGTCCACATCGATCGGCTGGACCCAAGTAGCGTCACCGTGAGCCGAGTCATGTTCACTGGCCAGGGCGCGAACCAGTCTAGTCTTGCCGACACCCCCAGCACCGTAGAGCAGAACAGCGCGACTCCTGCCGTCGCTCCGTACCAGGTCGACCTGTTTCCGGATGGCCGTTTCCTCGCGGCGCCGAATGTAGGGGCCGTGATGCTGGGAAGTCGATTCCATCACGAGCCTCCGGAGATGGTCACCACAACCGCGTCGATGATCTCATCGAAAAGGCCGTCGTACTTGTGCAAAATCATTTGAAACTCTTCATCATCCCGCAACCGCTGGGAGATGAACTCACTGAACTCGACCGACTCGTAGATCGGGGACTTGACGAAGTCGTCGGCGAGTTTCGCCGCGACGCGAGGCAGGAGGCTAGGGACGTCCGACGGCTGCTCAATGACCATCCGCGCAGCCTCGTGCCATAGGCATTCCACGAGCACGGCAGCCTGTTCCTTACCGGCGTTGTGTTCGATCCAGCCTTCGTAGAACCGCCGGGCGGTGGCATGGGCCTCGCGCCGGGCCCGGTCAGAGTCGTAGTAGTACCGGTACAGCAGTCGGCGGATCGGTGGGTGGATAACCTGCCACAACTCCTCTGACGGCTGCTTGAGCAGCGCGGTGCGGCTCACCGCCTTCCAGTGGTCGTTGAGTGACCAACCTGCTGCCCGGAGCGCGCTCTGAAAGTCGGGATCGGCTTCAACGTGGAAGCGTAGGTGCGATTGGGTGAACAGGCGGTAGGATACGAGCACCCGGAGTGTCCGTTCGAGCAGCCCTCTCTCCTCCGCGAGGTTATAGCCGCCGAACGGCAGCAGACTCTCGACTGACAACAGGTCATCGCGGATGTACGGCCGGGCAACGACGCCTTCGAAGGTTCTCTCGTCGTCTTTCTTCTCACTGAGTTGGAGAAACTCCGTGTCCTCAGCCCAGCGCAGACCTTCGATGAGCAGCGCGGGTAGCCCTTCGCTGAACCGGTGCAGGCGGTTCGAGTAATCCCACAGCTGGTCAGCACCAAAGTTTCGAGGCAGCTCGGTCAATGCCTGGCGCACCACATCGACGTCGAACTCGCTCAGCGGGACCAAGTAAAACCGCGCTCCGGGGGTGGCATCACGGCCGAGGCCCTTCCAGTCGTCGTGGCGTCGACTCCCAATCACCACGCTGAGCCGGCTTGTCTGGGTTCCGGTCCGTTTCACCAACTGATATATCCCAGTCACCGCGGACCGGAATTCAGCAGCACATTTGGCATCGAGCAAGTCTGCGCTGTCCAGCAGGTAAATCTGCGGCCGCCTGCGCTTGCTGATCTCTGTCGCAATGTCACGTCGTGCGGCATCAGAAAGCGGGAACGCCGGACGGTCCACGTTGAGCAGTGCGCAGAGCAGCTTGGTCGGGTTAACCCGCAGATCCGCCGGGTGATCCCGCAGATCGAGCAGGCGCACAGCATAATTAGCAGCTCTGTCGGTCAGCTCCCTCTGCAGCCGGTCCAGGAACCACGACTTGCCCATCCGGGGCGGCGAAACGACCACCCATAGATCGCGACCACCTGTCGTTATAAGCGCGTTGACGATCGCATTAAGCTCTTCGTACCGATTGCGGAACACCGGTCTGGGCCCTCCTCGCCAAGCCTGCGCCGCCTTCGCATCGGGCAGCGGCACCTGATCGAGCGGCAGCGCGGCCAATGCCTCGTTCAGTTTTTCGTTGCCGAGCGGCGCGGTCAGGTCGAGCCAGTCGTAGCTGCTCAGGAAACCAGATTCGGAATAGCTGGTCTCGACGAGCTTGAGGACGTAGATGAACTGACGACGTAGATCCGTCTCACGCAGGATGGCCAGGTCGCGCTCGCGTCGACACCACGGGGAGCTGAGATAGTTCGGCGACATCAGAATGACAAAAAGGTCGGCGCTGCCAATCCCGTCCTCTATCTCACCGACGAAACGCTTTCCCCGCTGCTCCGTGTCCTGCCACCAGAAGAGCTCAATTTCCATACCGGTGAACCGGGACACCAGACGGTCGGCCGTCGTCCCGTCTTCCGCCGCATAGCTGAGAAACACTCGTGTCATAGGACAGCCCCCGCAGCACTCATCACCACATGCCACGTTCGTGTCGCAAACACGGTACCTCCGCTCACTCTCCGCGACAGCCGACCGCTGCGGTGCTGTGTGACAGCACTCCCCGCGCCGCGGTCGGCGCTCACCAGTAATATCGTCCGCAACCCGCAGTTTGTCACACCTCCCATTGAACCGCCCCGGACAGTCCGGAGACGAGCAATTGTCAAGACCTGTGGATGAAGATCTTTTAGGCTGCGGTGGGTTGGGGGTGTTCGTCGGGTCGTTCGACGAGCTTGTCGCCCCAGCATCGCCGCCCACGCGGTCAGCGTCGCCATCGGACTCCGGGATTACAGCAAGCATCGGGCCGTACCTTCCCCACCAGCGTTAGCGCACCGGACTTGCTTGAGACCTTCACTCGATCACCGGGGACCGTACGCACCTCCCGCGCATCCACAGGTTCAAGCACTGCTGCAGCCGAGGGCGCACTGTTTGGGATGACCGAGACCGGCGCCACGTGTCTCCGCACGCTGATCACAGCGCTCGCGGTTGATCGCCCACGGGCTGCCGGTTGCCACCCAGGACGACGACTACGACGAGGTGCCCGGGCTGGACGTCGTCACGCTGTAGTGTCCAGCTGGTGACCGGGTACCCGGCGGAGCCCTGGGAGCTGCGGGGTCAGCTGCACCTCACGGTGTGGCGGGTGCCGTCGGCCCATCTGCCCCGGCTCAGCGCGACACTGGAACCGGTGCGAGCCGGCGGCACCGCGCTGGTCGGCACCGCGTGGGTGATCTACGAGCCGGGCGGCGTGCTGTCCTACCGTGAGCTGCTCGTGGCCGTCCTCGCGCACGGGGGCGGCTGGCCGCTGGTGACGATCACGGACATCTGGGTGGACAGCGCGCCTTCGCTGCACGGCGGGCGCGAACTATGGGGTATCCCCAAGCAGTCAGCGTCCTTCCACGTCGACGGGGTCACCTGCGCAGCGGTGGACGTTGACGGCGAGCTTATTGCCAGCGCCACCGTCCAACCGCTCGGAGCGCTACCGGGGCGCTGCCGCGCCAGATTCACGGTGGCACAGCAGCGCGCCGGCGAGCTCATGCTCAGCCCGGTCCGCTGCACGTCCAGGGTGCGGCTGATCCGGATCAGCTGGGAGTTCGCGGCGAGTGGTCCGCTCGGGTGGCTGGCTGATGCTCGCCCGGTATTCTCGACCTCGCTGCGCGACTTCACGATGCGCTTCGGGCGGTCGTGAGTTCACGTGATCACCTTCGACCAGCTCACCGACCGCGCCCGGTTGCTCGTCGCCGACGGCAAACGGGCCCTGCTCGGCATCACCGGTCCCCCGGGAGCGGGTAAGACCACCCTCGCCGAGCAACTCATCCAGACGCTGGCACCCGCACCTCCGCCGGCGCTCATCCCTGATCAGTGGATCGCTCACGTTTCGATGGACGGCTTCCACCTTGCCGACGATGAACTCGCCCGGCTGCACCGCCGCGACCGCAAAGGCGCTCCCGACACGTTCGACATTGCCGGCTATGCAGCCCTGCTGCGGCGCCTGCATGAAGACAGCGACGACATCGTCTACGCCCCCCGCTTCCAACGTTGCCTCGAACAGCCCATCGCGGGTGCGATTCCGGTACCTCCGTCCGCCCGCCTGATCATCACCGAAGGCAACTACCTGCTCTTCCACGACCACGGCTGGGGCCGCGTCTGGCCCCAGCTCGACGAAGTCTGGTACGTCGACCTCGACGCGGCTGAGCGCATGCGCCGGCTCATCGCCCGCCACGTCCGGTTCGGAAAGGACCCCGCCGCGGCGACCGCCTGGGCCACTGTTACTGATGAACGCAACGCCGTCCTCATCAACTCGACCCGATCCCACGCCGACCTCATCGTCCCGGCCAGCCTGATCGCGTCGCAGTGACGACGACCGCAATTCGGCTCCGAATGGCGCGTTGCGAGGTGCCCAGAAGTGCAATTCGGCTCCGAATGGCGGTCGATCACCGTGTTCCGGTGACTGCGGCCAGCGCGCGGTGCACGTCGGCGGTGGTTACGTCGTGGTGGGTTACTGCGCGGACTAGATCGGGTCCCAGGGCGCTCATCCGGACCCCGTGCTCGGCTTCCAGCCGCTGGCAGAATCCGGGCGCGTCGGGCAGCCGGAACACCACGATGTTGGTCTCGACGGTGTCCGGGTCGAGCGTGATGCCGGGTAGCCCGGCGAGCCCCTCGGCGAGGATCCGGGCGTTGACGTGGTCCTCGGCGAGCCGGTCCACGTGGTGGTCCAGGGCCCACAGGCAGCCGGCCGCGACGATGCCGGCCTGGCGTAGCGCGCCGCCCGTCATCTGCTTGTAGCGCCAGGCCTGCTCGATCAGCTCGGCCGAGCCGGCCAGCACGGCACCCACCGGCGCGCCCAGGCCCTTGGTGAAGTCGATCCACGCGGTGTCGAACCCGCGTGCCCATTCCGCGGCCGGCACCCCCGAGGCGACCACGGCGTTGAGCAGCCGCGCCCCGTCCAGGTGGGCACGCAGCCGGTGCCGCGCGGCGACCTCCAGCACCCCGCGCACCTGCGCAAGCGGCCATACCCGCCCGCCGGCCAGGTTGGTGGTCTGCTCCACCGACACCAGCCGGGAGCGCGGCTGATAACGGTTCCCGGCCGGGAACAGCGCCGCCTCCAGCGCGTCGGCGGTGAACATGCCAGCCTCGCCCGACACCGGGGCGAGCACCGCCCCGGACAGCGCCGATGGACCGCCCCCCTCGGCGACGATCGGATGGGAGGTCGGGTGCAGGTGCACCGCGTCACCGCCGGGCCGCACATGCAGCCGGAAACCGATCGCGTTGCACATCGTGCCCGACGGCAGGAACACCGCGGCGGGTTTGCCGAGTAACTCCGCGACCCGCTCGCACAGGGCGTTGACGGTGGGGTCCTCGCCGCGCTGCTCGTCACCTACCTCGGCGGACGCCATCGCCGCGCGCATCGCTTCGACCGGCCGGGTCTGGGTATCGGAGTGCAGGTTGATCAGCATCTGGACCTCCCGTCCTCAGTTTCGGTCGATCGGCAGCGTTGGGGCGGGCGGTGCGACACCGCGAGAGTACGTTACAGTGGTACTGTTACGACAGTTTCACTGTCACATCGAGGAAGGGGTCGGTCGTGGCTGATGCGCTCACCATCGCGGAGCTGGCCGCCCGTACCGGTATCAGCGTGCGGACGATCCGCTTCTACGCCGGGATGAACCTGATCCCGCCACCGGCGGTGCGGGGTCGGCTGGGCCTGTATGACGAGCGGCACGTGGCGCGTCTCGAACTGGTCCGTGACCTGCAGGGACTGGGTTTCACGCTGGCGGCGATCGAGGGCTATCTGGCCCGGATCCCGCTGGACCGCTCCCCCGAGGACCTCGCCCTGCACCGGGCGCTGCTCGCTCCGTGGCTGCCCGAACAGCCCGAGACGGTGGACCGCGCCGAGCTCGATGTCCGGGCCGGGCGCAGCCTGACCGACGACGAGCTGACCCGGCTGGTGACACTGGGCGTGGCCCGGCGTGACGGTGCTGAGGCATGGACACTGACCAGCTCTGACGTGCTGGGCTACGGGCTGAACCTGCTCGACACCGAGATGGACTTCGCGGTGCAGCTGACCTCCAAGCAGATCATCGAACGGCACACCAACGCGATGGCCACCGAGTTGGTGGCGCTGTTCCACGACACCGTGTTACGTGAGTACCGCGAGCGTGGGCGCCCGCACGAGTTGCGCGACCGGCTGATTGCCCTGTTGGAGCGGCTCAAACCGATCACCGTCGAGGGCGTCGTGACCAATTTCCAACTTGCAGTCAACCGTGCGATCCGCGAATCCGCGACGTCTGTCGAGACCAGCACCACAATCGGGAGCCAGTCATGACTGAAGCATTTCTCTACGAAGCCCTGCGCACCCCGCGGGGCAAGGGCAAGCCGACCGGTGCGCTGCACGGCGTCAAGCCGATCTCCCTGATCACCGGGCTGATCGCCGAGTTGCGCGACCGCCACCAGACGCTGGACCCGGCGCGGATCGACGACATCGTGCTCGGGGTGGTCAGCCCGGTGGGTGACCAGGGCGGCGTCATCCCGCGCGCGGCGGCGCTGGCTGCCGGGCTGCCCGACACCGTGGCAGGGCTGCAGATCAACCGGTTCTGCGCCTCGGGCCTGGAGGCGGTCAACCTCGGCGCGATGAAGGTGCGTTCCGGCTGGGAGGACCTGGTGCTCACCGGTGGCGTCGAGTCGATGTCCCGGGTCCCGATGGGCTCCGACGGCGGCGCTTTGGCGATGGATCCCGAGACCGCCTACGCCGCGCGCTTCGTCCCGCAAGGCATCAGCGCCGACCTGATCGCCACCATCGAGGGTTTCACCCGCGACGACGTCGACTCATACGCCCTGGAGTCGCAGCACCGCGCCGCCAAGGCCTGGAGCAACGGGTACTTCCACCGTTCGGTGGTCCCGGTCCGCGACCGCACCGGCATGACCGTGCTGGACCGCGATGAGCACCTGCGCCCGGACGCCACCCTCGAAGGCCTCAGCGCGCTCAAGCCGTCCTTCGCCGACGTCGGTGAGCAGGCCGGATTCGACGCCGTCGCACTGCAGCGCTACCACTGGGTGGAGCGCATCGAGCATGTGCACACGGCAGGCAACTCCTCAGGGATCGTGGACGGCGCCGCGCTGGTGGTGGTCGGTTCCGAGCAGGTAGGGCGGGATCTCGGGCTGACCCCGCGGGCCCGGATCGTGGCCGGTGCGGTGACCGGTGAAGAGCCGACGATCATGCTCACCGGCCCCGCACCGGCGACCCGCAAGGCGCTGGACAAGGCCGGCATGACCATGGACCAGATCGACCTGGTCGAGCTCAACGAGGCCTTCGCCGCGGTGGTGCTGCGCTTCATGCGCGAGATGGACGTGCCGCACGACAAGCTCAACGTCAACGGCGGCGCGATCGCCATGGGCCATCCGCTGGGCGCCACCGGCGCGATGATCCTCGGCACCCTGATCGACGAACTGGAGCGCCGCGACCTGCGTTACGGCCTGGCCACCCTGTGCGTCGGCGGTGGCATGGGCATCGCGACCATCATCGAGCGGGTGTGACTGCCATGACTGAGTTCATTCGCTGGGACGCCGACGCTGACGGCATCGTCACGCTGACCATGGACGACCCGGAGCACTCGGCGAACACGATCAACGATCGCTACGTGACGTCGATGGGCCAGACGCTGGACCGCTTGGAGGCGCAGCGGGACTTGATCACCGGAGTCATCCTCACCTCGGCGAAGAAGACCTTCTTCGCCGGCGCTGACCTCAACATGCTGAGGAACGTCACGCCCGACAGTGCCCGCGAGTTCGCCGCGCACATCGCGCTGCTCAAAAACCAGCTGCGACGGCTGGAGAAGCTCGGCAAGCCGGTCGTGGCCGCCCTCAACGGCACAGCGCTGGGCGGTGGGCTGGAGATCGCGCTCGCCTGCCACCACCGGATCGCGCTGGATGTCCCCGGTAGCAAGATCGGCTTCCCGGAGGTGACCCTCGGGATACTGCCCGGCCTCGGTGGGGTGGTCCGCACGGTGCGGATGCTGGGCCTGGCCACGGCGTTGACCCAGCTGCTGGTGCAGGGCCAGCAGGTGCGCCCGGCGCAGGCCAAGGAGATCGGCATTGTCGACCAGGTCGTCGCAACGCCGCAAGAGTTGTTCGCCAAGGCCCGCGAGTGGATCGCGGCGAACCCCCGGGCCCGGCAACCATGGGACGCCCCGGGCTACAAGATTCCTGGCGGCATCCCATCCAACCGAGCGTTGGCGCAGATCCTGCCCGCGTTCCCGGCCACGCTGCGCAAGCAGCTCAAGGGTGCGCCGATGCCCGCACCGCACCACATCCTGTGTGCCGCCGTCGAGGGCTCGCAGGTGGACACCGACACCGCGATGCAGATCGAGGGCCGCTACTTCCTGGACCTCGCCACCGGCCAGGTCGCCAAGAACATGATCCAGGCGTTCTTCTTCGACCTGCAGCACATCAACAAGGGCGGTAGCCGGCCCGACGGGTACCCCCGGCGCACCTTCACCAAGGTCGGCGTGCTCGGGGCCGGGATGATGGGCGCCGGCATCGCCTACTCCTGCGCCCGCGCGGGCATGGACGTCGTGCTCAAGGACACCGACCTCGCCGCAGCGACCCGGGGCAAGGGCTATTCCGCCAGGGTGCTGGACAAGGCCGTTGCCCAGGGTAAATCCACGCCAGACCAGCGCGACGAGGTGCTGGCCCGGATCACCCCGACGGCCGACACCGGGGATCTCAAGGGCTGCGACCTGGTGATCGAGGCGGTGTTCGAGGACCCGGCGCTGAAAATGAAGGTCTTCGCTGAGATCGTCGACGTGGTCGATCCTCAGGCCTTGCTGTGCTCGAACACCTCGACGCTGCCGATCACCGACCTCGCCTCCGGAGTAGATCGCCCCGCCGACTTCCTCGGCCTGCACTTCTTCTCGCCGGTGGACAAGATGCCGCTGGTGGAGATCGTCCGCGGGCGCCAGACGTCGGATGCCGCGCTGGCCGCTGCGATCGACGTCGTGCAGCAGATCCGCAAGACCCCGATCGTCGTCAATGACAGCCGCGGGTTTTTCACCAGCCGCGTCATCGGCACCTTCCTCAACGAGGGTGTCGCGATGCTCGCCGAGGGTGCGCCCCCGGCGTCCATCGAGCAGGCCACGTCACAGGCCGGCTACCCGGTCCCGGTGCTGCAGCTGCTGGACGAGCTGAACCTGACGTTGACCCGCAAGATCCGCGCGGAGACCCAGCGCGGCGTCGAGGCGGCGGGGGGCACCTGGACCCCGCACCCGGCCGACGCGATCATCGATCGGATGGTGCTGGAGTTCTCCCGGCCCGGGCGTTCCGGCGGTGCCGGGTTCTACGACTACACCGACGGCAGGCGCACCCGGCTGTGGCCCAGCCTGGCCGAGCACTTCGGTCCGCTGCGCCCCGACGCGATCCCGTTCGAGGACATGAAGGAGCGGTTGCTGTTCGCCGAGGCGCTGGAGACCGTGAAGTGCTTCGACGAGGGCGTCATCACCTCGGTACCCGACGCCAACATCGGCTCGATCATGGGTATCGGGTTCCCACCCTGGACCGGAGGCGTGGTGCAGTTCATCAACGGCTACCCCGGCGGCCTGCCCGGCTTCGTAACCCGCGCGCAAGAGCTAGCCGCCCGCTACGGCCCCCGCTTCACCCCACCCGCCTCCCTACTCGCCGAAACCCACGCGTCCTGACGCGGGTCAGGGAGTTTGGGTGAGGGTTAGGGCGTAGTCGGGCCACCACTGGCCGGCGGCGGGCTCGCCGGGACGGCAGCTGCCATCGGAGTCGCCCGGCTCCTTGACCCACAGGAACGCGTCCACCCCGTGGCGGCCGGTCTGCGTTGTCGGTGGGTACCCCAGTGCGCGCCCCGGGGGGTTGCACCAGCTGGGCGCTCCGTTGACCTGCGGATCCGGGTAGGGGCCGCGCCCGTTGCGACTGGTGTCGATGACGAAGTGGGCCCCGCCCAGCCCGCTGGACAGTGCACGGCCGTAGGTCACCGTGGCGTCGGTGGTGTTGAAGTTGGCCACGTTAAGCGCGAAGCCCGCCGCCTCGTGGCCGCCGGCCCGCCGCAGTGCCTCGACGACGGCTGCGGTGTCGGTGATCCAGCTGGGATTTCCGGCATCGAGGTAGACGGTGGTCTTGGGCTTCGCTGCCAGTGTCTCGACGGCGCCGGCCAGCAGCGCGAAACGCTCGTCAGCCGGTGCCCCCTGCAAGCAGCCGTCGATCACATGGGACAGGGCGTCCGGCTCGAGGATGACGACGGCACGGTCGTCGCCGAGGCCGCGCGCCAGGTTGGTCACCCAGGTGCGATACGTCGCGGCATCCGGTGCCCCGCCGGCGGAGTAGCTGCCGCAGTCCCGATCGGGGATGTTGTAGGCCACGATGATCACGGCCGTCTGCTTGCCGGCCGCGGCCCTCATTCGCCCTCGGACCTCCTGCTCGACGGCCGTCGGGTCGCCGGTGACCCACAGCGCGTTGGGCGCCTCGGCGATCCGGCGCAGGGCGTTCGCGTCCGCCGCACGTCCGGCGTGCTCCCACTGCCTGACCTGGTTGGCAGCCGAAGACTCCGGGTCCACATAGAACTGCAGGCCGCTGAGCGGATTCGACGGATCGGTCGGCGCCGCACCGGCCCCGCAGCTCAGCGCGGTCAGGCCTACCAGTGCGAAAAGGGCCGCAACAGAACGTTTCATCATGATTCGGGCCGCTCCTACTGGACGTGAACCCAGCGGGCCACTGACGGTGTGCCCGTGCGGTCCGTCACGAACAGCATGTACCACCCGGGCAGCACCAGACCGGCTTGGGTAGGGACGGTCATCGATATCGTCCGGTCCTTCCGGACGATATCCAACGCGACAGAGCGCTGCCCGGCGTCCGTCGCATGGGTGACCGCACTCGGGCGGATCAACCTCGCGGTGGCGATGGAATCCGGATCTGGTGTGCGGAACTCGGCGTTCCCGCCCCGTTGCAGCACTGTTGGGCCATCGGTGAGTTCCGGTCGGGAGCCGTGAAAGAGATAAGGGGGTGAGTAGATCTCGATGCGTTGCTCGAATGTGCCGGGGGTGCCGTTGGCCTTGTCCCCGAACAGCGGGTCAGAGCCCAGGACGACGACGCGGCCGTCGGGTAGCAGCAATGCCTCGCTGTGATAATTGCGGCCGACCCGAGGTGACGCAGCCACCTGGAAGGCGCCCACGGTGGGATCATAAATCCGGGTGATGTGGTTGTCGGATGAGCCCTTGCCGCGGTAGTCGCGGGAGCCACCGGTGGTCAGCACGGTGTCGTTCGGGAGAATGACCGCATTGAGGTAACGGGTTGGCTCGGCGAGGGCTGCGCCCGGGGTGAAGTGCGGTTGCGGTGTTCGCAGATCGACGATGTCGGTGCGGGCGGTGGACACCGAGGACTCGCCGACCCCGCCGCCCCCCAGCAGCATGACGCGTTGGTCTTGCGCGGGCGGCAGGAGTATCGAGGCGCTGGTCTCCGTCAAGTGCGGGTCACGGAGGCCACCGACCGGCAGGAACGAATTGTCCTGCAGGTTCCAGATGCCAGGCACCCGCCCGTCACCCTCGCTGGGCCCCCAGCCGGTGGTGGAACCGGAGTAGAACAGCCGGCCATCGGCCATCGGGAAGATCGCCGGGTAAGTGGGGAAGTACCGGTTCAGCGCGGATATTTCGTCCCACTGGTGAGTGTCGCGCCGGTACAGTTCGTTCTGCCCGCTCAGGATCCGCCCGAATTCGTCAAGGCCGGATACCGCGAGGGCGTTTCCATCGGCCAGTGGGACGAGTGTGGGGTACCAGCGTGCGTGGTTCATGTCAGCCACCCGCTGGTAACGTTCGGTCTGCGGGTCGAACTCATAAGAGTGCGCGGTACCGCGGTACTCCTGCTTTTCCAGGGTGAGCTTCTCGGCGACGCCGTAGACGTTGTTCGAGACGCCGTCGATGTGATATTGAGTGAACTCTGCGATCACCGATCCGGTGCCCTCGGCCGGGGCGTCGACCCAGATGTCGACGCTGGAGCTGTGCACCACGGTCCGGCCATCAGGATCGGTCATCTTGTGCGCGGGCGGCACCGTTGCATCCTCGGCGCTGGTGAAGGCGACGCCCTCGGGGGAGACGAATCTGGTGCCCTTCGGCAGGCGCACCGGGCCACCATCGGGTGACTCGTTTCGTACTGTCATCGGTCCGGCCGCGCGCGTGACGTTCGCTTCGAGCACCTCATATTTTCCGGTGCCGCCGGCGACCAGCAGCTTGCCGTCGGGCAGGAACGTGTGGCCGCCACAGAACATGTCATCGGGCGTCGGAATGAGGCTGAACTCGTCCGTTCGAGGGTCCCAGAGCAGCGTCGTGAAGCTGCGGGCCTCGAAGCTCTCGGTGCTGTTCCCGGAGCCTGCGATGATCAACACCTTTCCGGTGGGCAACAGCGCGGCGTGAACTGCATTGACCTTGAATTCACCCGGGACGTCGAGAATGCTCCAGTGGCCGTAGGTCGCCATGTATTCTGGCCGGGATGTGTGAAACTCGTCCCATTCACGTATCGCAGCGGCGCCGACCGGGCTCCACGGCCCCGCGTTGAGGACGAGCACGCCGACTGCGGCCACCATCGTGATGATACGGTTGCGCCGTTGCATGCGCGGTCGTCGTGGCATCCCGATCACTGATTCGCTCATGACGGTCGCACGCCTGCGCTACTAAGTTTTTCGTCCAGCCACAGGACGATCGGGATCAGTGTCACCAATAATGTGAGGACCGACCAGACGCGCATGGCCGATTGTGTGTTGCCGAGCAGTTCGGATACCAGCAGCGCGGTGGCGAAAAACATGGCCCACCACAGGTGCAGGCGGAACGTCCCCAATCTGTCAGGGCTGGTTGATTCTCCCTTCGGCGTGACTACGAAACTAGTCCTCCGGAATGTGACGGTGCTGATGAAGGACGCCACGTAGATCGGCGTGGAGAGCAGCGAGATGAACATTCCGGGGATCCCGGAGGAACCTTGCCTCTCGTGCGGGCTGACGTTGTGCCGCCGGTTCCAGAAGTAGAGAGTGAGCTGCAGGACGGCCGTATTGGTGTAGAGAATCAACCACGATCCGTAGTCGACGGCGAGGCCGGAGACTCCGAAGCACAGGTAGGAAAGGGCGATGAGCGACCCCAGTATCCACGCTATCGCGGTCATGGGATAGTATGACGTCAGTAGCAGATAATGCAGCATCTGGCCGAGCGTGAGGCGGTGCCCGCACCGCCAGAAATTCTTCAACAGCACCTCGTTGGTCCCTCTCGACCAGCGGTACTGCTGTGTGAAATAGTCGGTCCACGAGGAAGGTCCCTCGCCGACAGCGAGCACGTCCGGGGTGTAGACCGATTTCCAGCGTCTGCCGGTTGCCGGGTTGCGCGTGGTGTGCAGCGCGAGACCGGTAGCCATGTCCTCGGTGATCGAGTCGCGGAGCCCGCCGATTCCGCGCAGCGCTGCGATGCGGACAGCGTTGTTGGTGCCGACGAGCATCGCGCAACCGTATACATTGGCAGCACGCTGCAGCAGGCTGTGGAACAGGTACTGCTGGCTCTCCGCGGCCCGGGTCACGAAAGACGAGTAATTCCCGTACACCTGTGGTCCGACCACGAATGCGACATCGGGATCCCGGAAGTAGCCGAGGAACCGCTCGCAGAAGTTCTCCTGCGGAACATGGTCGGGGTCCACCGAGACGAAGAAGTCGTACTCCTCGTGATGCGCCTCGAGCCACGCGTTGTAGTTGCCGTGCTTGGTTCTCGCTTTGTGCGGGCCGCTGGCCTGGTTCCAGCGCTCCACGCCCCGGCGGCTGAAGTGGCGCACCCCCAGCCGCCGGCACATCGCTTTAACTATCTCGTCGTCACCCTCGTCGAGGAGCCATATGTCTATTGTGCCGGCATGGCGGATGAGCCGGGCGGCAGTGAGCGTGCGCTCGACCATGTCCAGCGGTTCTTTTCCCGGCACGATGGTGGTGAGGAACGCGACGCGCGTGCCCGGTTGGGGCTCGACCGGTATGGGATCGCGGGCCAGTGCCGTCGATATACACAAGGTGGCGATGTTGACCAACCGGAAGAGCTCGATGATAATGATCGAGGCCACCGGCAGGAAGTAAAGCGTGGCCAGTGCCCAATGGTGCTGGTTATCCGGATAATGGCCGGAACGGCCGGCCAGCCAAACGAAGTAGAAGACCCCGAAGCCCAGATCGGCGAGGACGACGGCAGCGGCGAGCAGTCGGCATCGGCGGGAGCGGAACACGCTGCGATATTGGACGCGATATTCTGCCCATTTCGGGAGGTAGGCAAGGCTACCCGCGAGGCGGCTGAAGGCGGCGTAATCGGGGACGTCGACAGTAGAATTTCGGTCGACTTGCTTCTGTCTTTCACTTACCTGTGTGGACTCGGATCTGAAATCGACCCGCAGGTCGTCAACAGTCTTATGCGACTCCAACGTCGCGGCATGCCCGGCCATGCCCGATCATCCCTTCGTTAGCGGTGGCCAACTCGGTAGATTTCTTTCGAGCTCCGACACTCAATCACCGAGCGAGTCCGACCGATCGCGGAGCGTGACACTACCGTGCGTCGCCGCGGCGGTGCCGGGCCTGTCGGCGTAACCGGCACGCCCGGCGCCGACGAGCAGGGCCGCTACCGGGTCGAGCGGATAGCGTGGCGACGTGAACCCCGGTCCGGGTCGCCGCGATGCGGAGTCCGCCGTGCCTTACCCGTTGCGGGTGGCGGCGGCGGTGTCGTGGCGGGCGCTGGCGGTGCTGGGGATGGTCGTGGTGCTGGGCTATGTGTTGGTCGCCCTGCGGGTGGTGGTGATCCCGGTGGCGGTGGCGTTGTTGCTGACCGCGCTGCTGGGGCCGGTGGTGGACCGGTTGACCAGGCACCGGATACCCAGGGGGCTTGCCACCCTGGTGGTGCTGATCGCCGGGCTGTCGATGATCGGCGGGCTGTTGGGGTTCGTGATCCAGGCCTTCGTGGCCGGACTGCCCGCGTTGCAGGTCCAGGTCGTCAACAGCATCCAGCAGATCCGGGTGTGGCTACAGGATCCGCCGTTCGGGCTGCCCCCGGTGAACCTGCAGAACCTGCTGGACTCGTTGAGCCGGTCGGTGACTGCCAACCGCAGTGCGATCACGTCGGGTGCGGTGTCTACCGCGTTCACCGTGGGGCAGTACCTCGCTGGGACTGCGTTGGCGTTGTTCACGTTGATCTACTTCCTGTACAGCGGCAGGTCGATGTGGCGGTTCCTGCTCCGTGGGGTGCCACGCTGGGCCCGCGACCGCGTTGATGTCGCCGGGCAGCGGGGGTTCGAGTCGCTGGTGGGGTACATCCGGGCCACCGTGCTGGTGGCGGTGGTGGATGCGGTGGGGATCGGGATCGGGTTGCTGGCGGTAGGTGCCCCGCTGGTGTTTCCGTTGGCTGCGTTGACGTTTCTGGCGGCGTTCGTCCCGGTGATCGGCGCGGTGGTGTCCGGGGTGGTTGCGGTGCTGGTGGTGTTGGTGACCAATGGCCCGGTGCCGGCGCTGATCGTGCTCGGGGTGGTGATCGGTGTGCAGCAGTTGGAGGGCAATGTGTTGCAGCCGTTGTTGCTGGGCCGTGCGGTCAAGCTCAACGGGGTAGCGGTGGTGCTGGCCGTCGCGGTGGGCTCGGTGGTCGCCGGTATCGCCGGTGCCGTGCTGGCAGTGCCGCTGCTGGCCATGCTCAACGCCGGTATCCGGGCACTGGTCAGCGATAACGTCAACCCCGACGACGCCGACGGCGTGGGCACCTCAGGCTCGGCATTCCCACCGGCCGACGTCCCCGCCGACGCGAAGCCCCCCGACCCGCTCACTGCGGAGTCCACCGATAGGTCGAGCACCCCACCGCTGTGAAGCCCGCCGACCGCACGATCCCCGATCTGCTGCCCGGGCCGGATGATCCGCCGCTGCGGGTGCTGTTCTGCGGGATCAACCCGGGCCTGGTCTCCGCCGCTACCGGCCATCACTTTGCCCGGCCGGGCAACCGTTTCTGGCCGGTGCTGCACGGTTGTGGTTTCACCCCGCGCCGGTTACGACCCGACGAGCAGCATCTGTTGCCCTCGCTCGGGCTGGGGATCACCAACATCGTGTCCCGGGCCACCGCTCGGGCCGACGAACTGAGCTCCGTGGAGTTGGTAGCAGGCGGTGCGCGACTCCGGGATCTTGTGCATGAGCTGCGTCCGGTCGCCCTCGGTGTCGTCGGCATCACCGCCTACCGGGTGGCCTTCGCCGCGCCGCGGGCCGTCGTCGGACCGCAACCCGCCTTGGGTGCCACCCTGGTGTGGGCCCTGCCCAACCCGAGCGGGCTGAACGCGCACTGGTCATTGGCGGCGATGGTGGCCGAGTTCGCCCGCTTCGGGCTGGCCGCGGCAGCGCCGTCGCGGGATGCTTGACCGGTGACAGTGACGCCAGATTCAGTGCAGGAATTGACCCAGCGGCGGGACCGGATCCGGGCGGAGACGATGCTGCCCCGAGACCAGCGGCCGCCCAGCAGCGCGCGGGGCATCCATCACACCGCGCTGATCTCCTCCGACGTGCGGCGGACCGTCGAGTTCTACCAGGACTTGCTCGGCTTCCCGCTCATCGACATGTTCGAGAACCGGGATCTCCCCGGCTCCACGCACTTCTTCTTCGACGTCGGCAACGGTAATACCGTCGCGTTCTTCGACCTGCCCGGCGTGGACGTCGGCCCGTACGCCGAGGTGCTCGGTGGGCTGCACCACCTGGCCATCTCGATGGAGCCGCAGCGCTGGCAGGAGATCCGGGACCGGATGGACGCGCAGGGGATCGAGTACCTGCTGGAGAGCGGCACGTCGATCTACTTCCGCGACCCCGACGGTGCCCGGGTAGAGCTGATCGCCGACCCGCTAGGCGAGATGTACGGCCACAGCGTCTTCTGACCCCCGCCACCCCCGGCATGTCCGGCCGTCGTGCCCGGTGTGTCCGGCAGTTGTGCCCGGTGTGTCCGGCTGACGTGCCCGGTGTGTCCGGCAGTTGTGCGGTGTGTCCGATCCGTTCAAGACAGCGGCGCGCTGCGCCCCTAGGGTCGCGGGTCATGGGCATTGACGCGCGACTGGATGTGATCGGACTGGTGGTGGCCGACATGGCCGCCTCACTGGCGTTTTACCGGCGGCTGGGCCTGGACATCCCGGCTGACGCCGACGCCGCACCGCATGTGGAGGTCCCATTGCCAGGCGGCCTGCGGCTGCTCTGGGATACCGAGGACACGATCCGATCCTTCGCTGCGGACTGGACCGCACCCAAGGGTGGCAGCCGCACCAGCCTGGCCTTCCGGCTCGCCGATCCGGCGGCAGTGGACGCCGCCTACGCCGAGCTGACCGCGGCCGGCTACCACGGCGAACACCCACCATGGGACGCCTTCTGGGGCCAGCGCTACGCAGTGGTGCACGACCCAGACGCCCTCACCGTCGACCTCTTCGCCCCCCTCCCCGGCGTGTCCGGCTGACCTGCCCGGTGTGTCGGGCTCCTGTGCCCGGTGTGTCCGGCAGATGTGCCCGGTGTGCCCGGATCAGCCGACCCGGACCAAGTGACCCAACGGCACCCCAGCCAGCGCGCACACCTCGCGGGCCAGGTGCGCCTGGTCGGCGTACCCGGCGCGGGCTGCGGTGGCGGCGAAGGGCACCCCGCGTCTCGCTAGCCGCAGTGCCATCCGGAACCGCAAAATCCGGCGCAATACCGAGGGACCGTAGCCGAACGCATCCCGGCACCGCCGGTGCAGCGTCCGATCGGTCCAGCCCAGTGCCTGCGCCGTCGCCGCCACGCTGGAGCCGGCTCGCAGCTGGGCCAGCACTGCACCCAGCGCTGGGTCTGGCTCGGTAGCCCGGGAGGCGACCGCGGCGGCCAGTGCGACGGCCGGGTCGGCCGCCTCGGCGACCCGATCAGCCAGTGTCGTGCCCGGCCAGAGATCCTCGAGCGGAACCCGTCGATCCCGCAGCGCACACGCGGGCATCCCGAGCACGCCGGGGGCGGCGCCGGGCCGAAACCGCAGGCCGGTAACCACCTGATGGGGGTGCATGGTGGCCAGAAACGCCCGGGTATCCGGGCCGGCGACGTGCACCGCGCCGTCCATCCAGATCAGATCCATGCACCCGTCGGGTAGCACCCGCTGCTCCCGGGTCGCGCTCGTCTCGTTGTGCCACAGACAGGCCACCACCCCGGCCAGCCCAGCAGGGGCAGGCTGCTCCCGGTAACTGCTCCGCATCACCCTCATCTTCCCAATGGGTGGCTGAACCCGCGCCCGCAGTGTGCTCCTCGCCGCCGACGGCAGCTGCTCCCTGCCTCCCGAGCTCGACCCCAGGGCTGTTCGGTCGACCGTCGACAGCTCTGCTGTCGAGTTCGGGAAGCTCAGTGCGGTGCGGGGAGCCCGTGAGGGTCTGGTTTGGTGCGGAGACTCCCGTTGCTTGAGTGCCTGGACCCGCATCGTTGCCCGGTAAGTCTCCTCAGGCGTACTCACCGGGCACCCACTCCCATCAGAGTCCCCGCCCGATGGTGGCAGCGCTGCTTGTGCCGAGCCAGCCGCCGCAAGGCTTCGGGCGAGGCTGCGCAGCGGATGGCCACGAGGCATGGTGTGTCCGGCGACCATGCACGGTGGGCCCGAGCGGGCACCCACCCCGACACCTGGCAGGATCCCCCGCCGTGGCGGCCGCCATCGACATCATGACCCCGCTGTGGCGCGGCGTGGTGGTACTGCGGATCGTCACGGCCGCCTTCGCGATCGCGGTGATCATCGGGCATCACGACGGCTACGCCCGGCCGGGCCTGGGGTGGGCGGTGCTCGCCGGGATCGCGGTGTGGACCGTGCTGACCTGCCTGGCCTACAGCTACGACGTAACCCGCCGGATCCACGTCATCGTGCTTGACCTGCTGGTGACCCTGGCGTTGATGGGCTCCTCGACGCTGGTGCTGTCCCCCGAGCAGCTCACCGCGGTCACCACGGGCGCCCCGCTGCTCACCACCGTGTGGGCCTGCGGCCCGGTGGTCGCTGCCGCGGTGCACGCCGGCCCGATCACGGGGGCGCTGTTCGGAGTCGCCGTCGCGCTGGCCGATGTGTGGGTCCGCGGGTACTTCACCACCGACGTCGCCCGCGACGCCGTGCTGCTGGTCGGGACTGGGTTCGTGCTTGGGCTGGCCGCGGTGGCCGCTCGCCGGGCCAGCGAGCAACTGCGCAGGGCGGTCGCTGCCGAAGCGGCCACCGCCGAACGGGAACGGCTGGCCCGGTCCATCCACGACAGTGTCGTGCAGGTGCTGGCCCGGGTGCGGGTCCGGGGCAGCCACCTCGACGGGGAAGCCGGTGAGCTGGCCCGGCTGGCCGGGGAGCAGGAGATCGCACTGCGTTCCCTGTTCGCGGCTATACCGCCAGGCGCCAGCGGTGAGCAGGATCTGGCTGCCGCGCTTGCACTGCTGGCCGGTCCACGGGTCGAGGTATCGGTGCCCGCGACCGCGGTGCCGCTGCCGGTTTGCGACGTCGAGGAGCTGGTCGCCGTCGCTCGCGAAGCGCTGGCCAACACCGCCCGGCACGGCGGTCCGGACGCGAAGTCGTGGGTGCTGGTCGAGGATCTTGGTGCGGAAGTGGTGCTCACCGTCCGCGACGACGGTCCGGGTGTCGAGGACGGGCAACTCGCCACCGCCGAGGTTGACGGCCGGATGGGGGTGTCGCGCTCGATCCGCGGTCGGGTGGCCGATCTGGGTGCCACCCTGACCCTGGACACCGGCCCGGGGCGGGGTACCGAATGGGAGATTCGGCTGGCCCGCGTCCGGCTCGGCGTGCTGCAGTGAAGGTCCGGATCATGGTGGTCGACGACCATCCGATCTGGCGCGACGGGGTGGCCCGCGACCTCACCGAGCGAGGTTTCGAGGTCGTTGCCACCGCGGTTGACGGCGCGGCTGCGCTGCGCATCGTGGCGGCTGTGCGTCCGGACGTGGTCTTGATGGACCTGCACTTTGCCACCGGTGGACCGTCCGGTGCGCAGACCACCCGGTGCATCATCGACACCTGGCCCGACATCCGGGTGCTGGTGCTGTCCGCCTCCGGTGAGCACGCCGACGTGCTGGCCGCGGTGCAGGCGGGCGCCTCGGGGTACCTGGTGAAGTCCGCCTCGGTGGAGGAGCTGGTCGAGGCCGTGCGCCGGACCGCCGAGGGGGACGCGGTGTTCAGTGCCGGCCTCGCCGGCTTGGTGCTCGGCGAGTACCGCCGGATGGCGCTGCACCCGCGGGCTGACTCACCGCAGCTCACCGAGCGCGAGACCGAGGTGCTGCGCCAGGTGGCCAAAGGCCGCACCGCCCGGCAGATCGCCGACCAGCTGGTGATCAGCCACCGCACTGTGGAGAACCACGTGCAATCCACGTTGCGCAAGCTTCAGCTGCACAACCGCGTCGAGCTTGCCCGCTACGCGATCGAGCACGGCCTCGCCGAGCAGTAGGTAGCCCTTCAAGTACCGCCAACCTGGATGGAGAGAGCCTCAAACCGCTGCCAACCCACGGCCGTGGGTTGGCAGCGGTTGAGAGCAGCTCAGCAGGGGGTTGGCGGTACTTGAAGGGCTACCTACTGCACTGTTCCGCGGCTGGTCAGGGTTGCCTGACAAGAGGTTTCTCCCGGGTTCCGGGAGCCGTATCGTGCGTGGTGAGAGCGAGTCTCCGGCCCGAACGGGTCGAGTATGGGACCGCCGGCCGGGTATCAAGGGGGGGCGGGGTGGTACCCGGTCGGCGGCCAGCACGCCAGCTTCCGTGGGGGGGTTCGCCGCTGGCGTAATCAGCGAAGGCGGGCGTCTGTGCAGACGCCCAGCAGCCGTATCGGTCCGGCCTTGAGGTCAGAGTGGTGCCGGATCGCACGGATACTCCGCCGATGCCTCAGTGTGCGTGATTGGACTCCTGCTCACAACCCCGCTGACGAACCTGAACCTTCCCGACCACCACCCCGACCCGCGGGAAAGCCCCCGGTACGCTGGCGCACCCCCGGCGCAACGGGGGTACTCGCAGGGACGGTGGGTTAACGTGGAGTTCGAGCTTGAGCGGGATGCGTTCGCCGAGGCGGTCGCGTGGACGGCGCGCGGTTTGCCGTCCCGTCCCGTTGTCCCGGTCACCGCAGGCATGGTGATCGAGGTGACCGATGGCGCGATGATTGTCTCCGGTTTCGACTTCGAGGTGCTCAACCGCATCGAGGTGCCCGTCACGGACAAGTCCGCAGGACGAGTGCTGGTGTCCGGCCGGCTGCTCGCCGAGATCGCCCGCGCGTTGCCGCCCAAGGATGTCCGGGTGGCCGTCGAGGGAAACCGGCTGGCGGTGCGATGCGGTTCGGCCCGGTTCAACCTGCCGCTGATGCACGTCGAGGATTACCCCGTGGTGCCGGAGCTGCCCGCTACTTCGGGCTCGGTGCGCGGTGATGTCTTTGCCACCGCCGTCGCCCAGGTCACCGCAGCCGCCAGCCGGGACGAGACCCTACCCATGCTCACCGGGGTCCGCATGGAGATCGGCTCCGAGTCGCTCACCTTCGCCGCGACCGACCGGTATCGCCTCGCCGAGCGGCACATTCCGTGGACGCCGTCCGGTCCGGCCCCGGCTACCCCGACGTCGGTCATCGTTCCGGCCAAGACGCTTGCCGATGCTGCCAAGTCGCTCGGCTCGGCCAGTGAGGTGCTGCTGTCGATGGGCAACGCCGCCGACGCGGGTTTCCTGGGTTTCTCCGCAGGCGGACGGCAGACGCTGACCCGGCTGCTGGACGGCGAGTTCGTCAAGTTCGCGTCGTTGTGGCCCACCGAGGTCACCACCAGCGTGGAGCTGGAGGTCGGCGCGTTCGTGGCGGCACTCAAGCGAGTGTCGCTGGTGGCTCAGCGGTTCGCGCCGGTCCGGCTGGCCTTCTCCGACAGCATTGTGCAGTTGTCTGCGGAGGCCGACGACGAGTCCAGCGCCGAAGAGGAACTCGAAGTCGGTATCACCGGCGAACCGATGACCATCGGGTTCAACGCGGGATACCTGCTCGACGGGCTCAGCGGGGTCACCACCCCGCGAGCGACGCTGTCGTTCACCACACCTGCCCGCCCCACCGTGATCACCTCGGTCACCGGTCTTGAGGCGGATGAAGCGGACAACAGGGACGGCTCCTACCGTTATCTCGTCATGTCGATGCGGTTGCGAGGCTAGCCGCCGCGGTGTGCAGGTCGAGCACGGCGCAGCCGGACAGCACCCGCGGCACCGGCAGCCGGGCCACCCGCATCGCGCTGAATGACTTCACCCCAAGGACAGCTGCGGCGAGCACCGTTGCTGCCATTGGTGACCCGGTGCCCAGCCACACCAGGACCACAGCGCTGGTGTTCGTGGCCTTTGCCAGCGGCGACCAGTTCAGCCGGTACACCGTCGCGTCGACGAGACCGAAGTAGTTCGGGGACAGCAGTGACCAGCGGGTGAATGCCAGCGTGAGGTAGGCGTCGAGCACCACGAACTGCACCAGGAACACCGCGGCAGGGGGCGCCGCAGGCGGATGCGTGGTCACGTAGCTGACCACCACCAGGCAGATGCACAACCGGTCGGCGAGCACGTCGAGCACCGCCCCGGTGCGGGTCTCGCGATGGGTGAGCCTAGCCAGCACCCCATCGGCGATATCCCCGATCCAGTAGCAGAGCAGGGCTACGAGCAGCCAGCCGTCGCTGCCGGTGGTCACCGCGACCGCCCAGGCCACCACCGTCCCCACCGTGCGCACGGCGGTCACCAGGGTGGGCCCGGTGCCCCACTGTTCCCCGAACGCGGCGGTGCAGCCATGATGCTCGCAAGCACCCGCACCCGCGCTGGGGCCTGCGATCAACGGGTGCGCCGCCGAAAGGGCCAGGATCGCCGGGCGATATCGGGTACCGGCTGCCGGATCTCGGTGCGGGTTCGCCAACCGGCGAACTGGACGATCGCCTCGCCGGGCCCCAGCACCGGAATGCGGAGTGTGGCCGCGGCGCGCAGAGTGGGGTGGTCTGCGGGCACCGAGAGATCGGCGATAACAACTGTGACCGCCGGCGTGAGCCGGCTTCGGGTCACAGCCCCGTGCGCCTCCATCAACCGACGCAGTGCTCCAAGATCGGCGGAATTGCCGACATACAGCACATGCAGCGGGTCCTGGGCGGCCGCGTGACGACCCACCGCGTCTCCAGTCTCCCCGAGTTGTGCACAGCGTAGGCGCACTATCGACGCGCAGGAGCGCGACACGCCGAGTCCGCCCGGTCAGTAGTTCAGAGTGCTCGAACAGCCACCCGCAAGCTCAGCTCCGTTCGGTCACTGCCCGGCCGGTGAGTCGGGCGGCCCGGGAGCGTAGCGCAGCGTGCGCCTCCGCGGTATCGACCCGGGTGGGCGCGCCGCTGGCCAGCACTTGCTCCCCGGCCACCCACACATCGCGCACCGCTCGGGCCCCGGCGCCCCACACCAGATTGGCCAGCAACTGACCGTCCGAGACGTCAAGGCCGGCGGCGAACGCCGGGTCGTCGGCTCCGAGGTGCACCAAATCGGCCCACCCGCCCGGGCGCAGGGTGCCGAGGTCGGCACGCCCGATCGCGGCCGCGCCACCCCGAGTGGCCAGCAGCAGCGCCTGTGCAGCGGTGAGCGCAGCGGCGTCCCCGCTGGACAGCCGAGCCAGCCTGGCGGCCAGCCTCGCGTCGTCCCAGAGATCGAGGTCGTCGTTGGAGGCCGGACCATCGGTGCCGAGACCCACCGCGATCCCGGCGCTGCGCAGGTCGAGCAGCCGCGCGATGCCCGACGCGAGTTTGCTGTTGGAGCCGGGGCAGTGCGCGATGCCGACCCGGTGGCGGGACAGCACGGCGATGTCGGTGTCGGACAGGTGCACGGCATGCGCCGCCAGCACCCGCGCGCCGTCACCCAGCACCCCGAGATGTTCCAGCAGCAGCGGCACCGAGCCGTGCCGGTCGCGGATCGCGGTATCCTCGCCGGTGGTCTCGGCGACGTGGATGTGCAGCAGCGCACCGCGTTCCCGGGCGGCTGCGCCAGCCGCGACCAGCGCCTCGGGCGGCAGCGTGTAGGCAGCGTGCGGGCCGTATCCGAGTTCGATGCGCTCGCCGGGACCGAACCGGATGCCGTCGGCGTCGATCCAGCGGCTGATGCCGTCGAGCATCTGCTCCCAGGTGCCCAGCCGGTCCCACCCCGGGACCGCGATGATGCCCGGTGTCACCACCGCACGGCTGCCGGCGGCCAGCACCGCGTCCACCACCGCGTGGCTGTGGAAGTACATCTCCACGCTGGTGGTGATCCCCGCGCCGAGCATCTCCAGGGTGCCGACCAGCATGCCGGCCCGCACATCGTCGGCGTCCAGCGCTACCTCGGTGGGCCAGATCACCTCGGTCAGCCAGCGCATCAGCGGCAGGTCCCCGCCCAGCCCGCGCATGGCGGTCATCGCGGTGTGCGCATGGGCATTGACCAGCCCGGGCATCAGGATGCCGGTGAGCACGTGCTCCGGCCCGGGCGCTGCCGGTGTGTCGGCCGCGGGCCCGATATGCACGATCCGGCCGGTGCTGTCGACGTCCAGCACGGCGTCGCGCAGCACGGTGCACTGCTCGTCGCACAGCAACATCACGGGCGCGGCCAGTCGCATCATGGAGCGGACTCCACGGGGGTGTAGCGCAGCAGAGCCGACAGCGGCCGCAGCGGGGGAAGCCAGGCGCCCTCCGGGGGCAGTGTCTCGAGGGTGATCCGGGGCAGCGGCTGCAGGAACAGCTCCGGGATGTCCTCCAGGTCCTCGAAGTCGAGGATCACGGAGTTGACCGCGAACGATGCATGCTCCCGGAACCCGAGCACGGTGACCCGGACGCCCTGGGCCACCAGGTCCTCCAGTGGTTCCCGGAAGGCCCGGCTGTCCCCGGAGGCCACCAACAGCTGGCGCAGCACGCCCTGCTCGTGACGGGACCGGATATGCGCCAGCATGTCCTCGTCGATGTCCGATTCGTCGATCTTGGGCTTGGCGAACACCGCGAACCCGGTATTGCGCAGCGCCTCCACCCAGGGTCGCACGAAGTCCGTGCTGCTCGCTGCGACGTTGGTGAACACGGTCGCCTCGGGCTCGGTGTCGGACCCGGCACGCGCGATCAGCCAGCGACCCAACGCGTCGAACCTCGGCCGGGACGCGGAGCTGGGGCGTCCGCCGAGGATCGAGCCCAGGCTCATGTCGATGTTGGGCGCATCCCAGACGAGCAGTGTGGTTGGGGTGGTCGGGTGCGGCGCCGGGTTCATGGTCCCCGATGCTAGCCGCGGGCGAAGATCAGATCGTGGACGGCGCGGCCGTCGTCGCGGGCGCGCTGCTCGAACTTGGTGATCGGCCGCCACGCCGGCCGCGCCGCGAACCCGCCGTCGGGGGCGGCGTTGCGCAGCCCGGGTTCGGCGGCACACACCTCGAGCATTTCCGCAGCGTAGGACTCCCAGTCGGTGGCCAGGTGCAGCGAGCCTCCTGCCTCCAGCGCCGACGTCACCAGGGCGATGAACTCCGGGCGGACCAGCCGGCGCTTGTGATGCCGCCGCTTGGGCCACGGGTCGGGGAAGTAGATCCGGACGGCGTGTAGGCTGCCCGGTGCGACGTGCTCGGTGAGCAGGGTGTGTGCGTCGCCGCGCAGCAGGCGCAGGTTGGTGATCTCGGCTTGCTCGATGCGCAGGAGCAGCTGGGCTAGGCCAGGCTGGTAGACCTCCACGGCGAGATGATCGATGTCGGGAGCGGCGATGGCCATCGCCGCGGTCGACTCCCCCATTCCGGAGCCGATCTCGAGCACGACCGGTGCGGCGCGCTCGAACCACCCCTCAACGTCCAGTGGGCCGCCGGGCAGGTCCACGACGTCTGCGCCCCACCGGTCCCAGGTCCGATCCCAGGCGCGCTGCTGCCCGGTGGTCATCCGGTTGCGCTGGGGGTAGTGGTGCTGGGGGGTCGCCCTGGTCTGCTGCACACCATCAGCCTTGCGCACCGGCTAACGGCGCAGATGAGAAGGTGGCCCGGTGAACACGCTCGAGGAGTGGGTCGCCGCGGTGTGTCGGGAGCTGGACATCGCCGATGCCGTGCAACCAGCGGCGATGCAGTCGCGGGTGCTGGACATGGCCCGCGACGTCGCGCACGAGGTCGCGCGGCCGGCGGCTCCGCTGACCGCCTACCTGGTGGGTCTTGCGGCCGGACTCACCGGCGACCCCGAGGCCTCCGCCGACGAACTCGCGCAGCGAGTATGCCTGCTGGCCCAGCGATGGGCAGCCGATCAGGACGGCTAGTCTCGGACGGACGACGTGGCTGGGGCCCGGACCGCCCCCGAATGGCGGTCCGGGCTTCTTCCCCTCAGATACCCGGTCGCGCACCCCCCGAGCCTGCGCGCCACGGGCGTCGGTCTGTGCCTGGGCGTCCCGGCGCTGCGCCCAGGCGGATCGAGGTGGTCTTGGTGCGATTCGGCCCCCCGATCGTCACCGCTTCCGCTCCCTCTCTCGACCGACAATCAATACTGTGCTGCAAAGCGCTGTCAGACACATGAGGGTTATCCCCTACCGGGACCCTGGTTAAACCCATGACCCGCAAACCCTGGTGAGCGCCGACCCTGGCCAGCGCCATGACCCTGTCGCCCCATTCGCCCCATTCGCCCCACCTGCCCCAGCGGGGAGGTATGTGGACCTTCTGCGGACGTGCCATACAGCGCAACTTTGCTAGAGAAGTTGCCCGTCATGGCACCTCCCTACGATGCAACACTGCTTCCCCAGGCGACACAGACAGTGCCGACACGTTTGTCAAGGGGCGGCGCCGCCCGCTGTGGATAGCGGTGGCGCTGTGCACAACCGCACCCTCAACAGACGTGGACCAGACCAGGTTGTCGGGGCTGGCGGGCATCGTGGCTGGCATGTCACGCCGCATCCATGACCGCACCTACCGCAGCCCGGCCGAGCTGATCAGAGCAATCCGGGACGAGCATCTGCTGACCCAGGACGAGCTTGCCGGGCGTGCGGGGTTGAGCCGCTATCAGCTGTGCCGCTGGGAAAAGGGCGCCCGCGAGCCGACCCTGGATGCGGTGCGGCGGGTGCTGAGCTCGTTCGGCTTGGTGGTCACCTTCGGGGTGGAGCCGAGCACCGCTGCCCTTGACGAGCGGCTGGCACCGGGGGTGGACGCGATAGGCCTGGACGCCTGGCTGCTGGCACACCGCGTGGTGTGGCCCGCGCTCGCCGCCGGGGTGCCGATAGTCGTTGGAGGGGAGTTCGCGGCGGGGTTGCAGGGCGTCCCGATCGAGGATCCCGAGATGGTGCTGCACCTGCGGCTACCCGATCTCGAGGCATTCCACCGGGTGGTGCAGACCGCTCGGTGCACACTGGGTGTCTTCGGCGCATCCCTGGGCACGCTCGAACCGGAAGAGGTCACGGTTGGTAGCGAGCTTGCGGTGATCGCTCTGGTGGGCGCGATCCGGGTCCTGGTGGTCGAGGAGCTCCCCGTTACGAAGGTGGTCACCGTCGAGCGCCAGTTCGTCGAGGACAGGACCCCGATCGACGTGCCGGTCGTCCCGCTGGTGGCGCTGCAGGAGTCCGGGATTCTCGGCTCGGCTGCGGCGGCGCTGGCCGCGCGGTTGCGGCAGCGGGCGATAGGGTCGGGCGGGTGAGCGTCGGCGTGATCGATCCAGACTTCCTTGACCTGCCGTTGCGGTCAGTGGCTGATGCCGCCGTCGAGCGGGCCCTCGATCTGGGCGCCGAGCACGCCGATGTGCGGATCGAGCGGACCACCGGGCAGTTGCTATGGCTGCGCGACGGCGCGGTCGCGACGGCGCAGGACTCGACCACTGTGGGGCTGGCCGTGCGGGTGATCGTCGAGGGCACTTGGGGGTTCGCCTCGCACCTCGAGCTGACCCCGGGCGCTGCGGTGGCTACCGCGCAGCGGGCCGTCGAGGTGGCCCGCACGCTGCGCCGGCTCAACGCCGAGCGGGTAGAGCTGGCGGCTGAGCCAGTGCACGCCGGGGCCGTCTGGGTCGGTGACCACGAGATCGACCCGTTCACGGTGCCCTTGCAGGAGAAGGTGGCGCTGCTGTCGGAGTGGTCCCGCCGGCTGCTTGCCACCGACGGCGTCGAGCACACCGATGTGGTCTTCCGCGCGGCGAAGGAGACCAAGTTCTACGCCGACTCCGCTGGTACCAGCACCACCCAGCAGCGGGTACGGCTGCATCCCGTTGTCACTGCCACCGCGGTGGACCGGGCCGCCGGCTCGTTCGAGAGCATGCGGACGTGCGCGCCGCCGACGGCTCGGGGCTGGGAGTACCTGGCCGGCAACACCGTCTGGAATTGGGACGATGAGCTCGCGCAGATCCCGGAATGGCTGGCCGAGAAGGTCAAGGCGCCCAGTGTGCAGCCCGGCCGGTACGACCTGGTGATCGACCCGACCCACCTGTGGCTGACGATCCACGAGTCGGTGGGGCACGCCACCGAGTACGACCGGGCGATCGGCTACGAGGCAGCCTATGCCGGGTCCTCTTTCGCCACCCCCGACAAGCTCGGCACCCTGCGCTACGGCTCGCCGGTGATGCACGTCACCGGGGACCGCACCCAGCCGCACGGGCTGGCCACCATCGGCTACGACGACGACGGGGTGGCCACCTCGCAGTGGGACCTGGTGGCGGACGGGACGCTGGTCGGCTACCAGACCGATCGAGTCTTCGCCCGCCGGCTCGGTCTGGAACGCTCGGCCGGCTGCGCGTATGCCGACTCGCCGCACCACGTGCCTATCCAGCGGATGGCCAACGTGTCGCTGCAACCGGACCCCAGCACCGACACCACGACCTCGGAGCTGATCTCCGGGGTGCAGCGCGGCATCTACATCGTCGGTGACCGCTCCTGGTCGATCGACATGCAGCGCTACAACTTCCAGTTCACCGGGCAGCGCTTCTACCGCATCGAGGGCGGGCAGCTGGCCGGGCAGCTCCGCGACGTCGCCTATCAGGCCACCACCACCGATTTCTGGGGTGCGATGGAGGCTGTCGGTGGCGCCTCGACGTGGTTGCTGGGCGGTGCGCTGAACTGTGGCAAGGCTCAGCCTGGTCAGGTCGCGGCAGTCAGCCACGGATGCCCATCGGCGCTGTTCCGCAGTGTCAACGTGCTCAACACCCGCGAGGAGGCCGGCCAGTGATCGGTCCAGACGAGCTGACCACGGCCGCGCTGGCCGCGTCCAAGGCCGACGGATGCATCGTGCTGCTGACCGACATCAGTGCGGCCAACCTGCGCTGGGCCAACAACACGATGACCACCAACGGGCACACCACAACCCGCTCGTTCTCGGTGATCTCGGTTGTGGAGGGAGCCGGTGGGTCTGCGGTGGGGCCCTCAATAGGCACGGTGAGTGGCAATGGCACCGACCTCGACGAGGTGCGCGCCGTGGTGGCAGCCAGCGAGGAAGCCGCCCGCCAGTCCGGGCCGGCCCGGGATGCCGCGCCGCTGGTGGAGGGTACGGCCGACGGCGACTTCGACGCGCCGGCGGCGGCCACCGAGATCGGCGTATTCGCCAGGCTGGCCGATGAGCTGGCAGTGGCTTTCGGTGCTGCGTCCGGCTCCGCCGGCGGTGCCGAGCTGCTCTACGGCTTCGCCGAGCACCGCCTGGAGACCACCTGGCTGGCGTCCTCGACGGGGCTGCGCCGTCGCTGGGTGCAGCCCACCGGCACCGTGGAGGTCAACGGCAAGGTCGCTGACGACCTCGCTCGCAGCGCTTGGGCCGCGGCCTACACGGCCGATTTCACCGACGTGGATATCGCTGCCCTCATCGCTGAGGTGCGGCGACGGCTGAGCTGGTCGCAGCGGCGCCTGGAGCTGCCCGCGGGCCGGTACGAGACGATCCTGCCGCCGTCAGCGGTCGCCGATCTGATGATCGACCTGGTCTGGTCGATGGAAGGCCGCCCGGCACACGAAGGACGCTCGCCGTGGTCTGCCGCGGCCGGGTCGAGCTCGCCGACCCGGCTGGGTGAGCGGCTCACCGACCTGGCGCTCACGTTGTCCAGCGATCCGGCTGCACCGGGTCTGTCGACGGCACCGTTCCTGGCCACCAGCTACTCGAGCGACTCGGTGAGCGTCTTCGACAACGGCGCCCCGGCGCGCCGGGTGGACTGGTTGCGGGACGGCACGGTGAACGCGCTGGCCTACCCCCGGGCGGCCGCGGCGGAGCTGGGTGGAGTGTTCACCCCGCCACCGGAGAACCTGGTGCTGACCGGTGGGTCGGAGGCGTCGACCGACGACCTGGTGGCGCGCACCGAGCGGGGGTTGCTGCTGACCTGCCTGTGGTACATCCGTGAGGTCGATCCGACCTCGTTGCTGCTCACCGGGCTGACTCGGGACGGGGTGTACCTCGTTGAGGATGGTGAGGTGGTCGGTCAGGTGAACAACTTCCGGTTCAACGAGAGCCCGATCGATCTGCTCCGCCGCGCCAGCGAGGTCGGTGTGACCGGGGCCACGCTATGCCGGGAGGGTAAGGACTGGTTCGCCCGTACCTCGATGCCCCCCATCCGGATACCGGACTTCAACATGTCCTCGGTGAGCCAGGCCAGTTAAAGCCAGCGATGTGACGGTAATTCTGGACCGATTCCGCGACCGGTCCTGTGAGATATTTCTCAATCTCTTGATCTGCGCTTAGCAGTTTCCTGGGGTTAACCTTGAGGTCATCACTTTGACGCCCAACCGTCCGTGCTCAGCACGGGCGGTCCTTGGCGTTCCTCCAGGGAGGAGTGCAGCGATGACCACATCGACCATCCCGGGTCTCGATGATGCCCCGACCAGCCACGTGCGGCTGCGCCGCTGGGTGCGCGAGGTCGCCGGACTGACCACGCCCGACCGGGTCGTGTGGTGCGACGGATCCGAGGCGGAGTGGGACCGGCTCACCGGTCAGATGGTTGACGCTGGCACGTTCACCCGGCTGGACCGCAAGCCGAACTCGTTCTGGGTCGTTTCGGACCCGTCCGACGTCGCCCGGGTGGAAGAACGCACTTTCATCTGCTCGCGAGCCGAACGCGACGCCGGTGCCACCAACAACTGGATGCAGCCCGACGAGACGAAGGCGATCATGACCGAGCTGTACCGGGGTTGCATGCGTGGTCGGACGATGTACGTGGTGCCCTTCTGCATGGGCCCGTTGGAGGACCCGAAACCCAAACTGGGTGTCGAGCTCACCGATTCCGAATACGTGGTGTGTTCGATGCGGATCATGACCCGGATGGGCCGGCGCGCCCTGCGCAAGTTCATCCGGCCCGACGGCAGCGATGCGGACTTCGTGCCCTGCCTGCACTCGGTGGGCCGCCCGCTGGAACCCGGCGAGGCTGATGTGCCCTGGCCGTGCAACGACACCAAGTACATCAGCCACTTCCCCGAGGAGCGGATGATCTGGAGCTTCGGCTCCGGCTACGGCGGCAACGCGCTGCTGGGCAAGAAGTGCTACTCGCTGCGGATCGCCTCGGCGATGGCCCGCGACGAGGGCTGGCTCGCCGAGCACATGCTGATCCTCAAGCTGACCAGCCCGCAGCTGCGGACCCACTACATCGCGGCCGCGTTCCCCTCGGCCTGCGGCAAGACCAACCTGGCGATGCTCCAACCGACCATCCCCGGCTGGAAGGTCGAGACGCTGGGTGACGACATCGCCTGGATGCGCTTCGGTGCCGACGGCCGGCTCTATGCGGTGAACCCCGAGAACGGGTTTTTCGGCGTGGCCCCGAGCACCAGCTGGAAGACCAACCCCAACGCCATGCGCACCCTGCGTTACGGCAACTCGATCTTCACCAACGTCGGGCTCACCGACGACGGCGACATCTGGTGGGAGGGCATGGAGGGCAGGCCGGCGCACCTCACCTCGTGGACCAAGCAGGACTGGACACCTGCCGATGGCGCGGCGGGGCAGCGCTGCGCGCACCCGAACTCGCGGTACTGCACTCCGATGGCGCAGTGCCCGGTGCTCGCCGACGAGTGGGACGATCCGGCCGGCGTGCCGATCTCGGCGATCCTGTTCGGTGGTCGCCGGGCCAGCACCATCCCGCTGGTCAACGAGGCCTTCGACTGGCAGCACGGGGTGTTCCTGGGCGCCACGCTGTCCAGCGAGAAGACCGCAGCGGCCGCCGGGAGGATCGGCGAGGTGCGCCGCGACCCGATGGCGATGCTGCCGTTCATCGGCTACAACGCCGGCGACTACTTCCAGCACTGGATCAATGTCGGCAAGGGCGCCGACGCCAGCAAGCTGCCGAAGGTCTTCTACGTGAACTGGTTTCGCCGCGGCGCCGACCAGCGCTTCTTGTGGCCGGGTTTCGGGGAGAACAGCCGCGTGCTGAAGTGGATCATCGAGCGGATCGAGGGTAGGGCCGAGGCGACCGACACCGCGATCGGCCGGGTGCCCAGCGCCGACCAGATCGACCTTTCCGGGCTGGACACCACGATCGAGGACGTCGGCGCCGCACTCGCGGTGGACATCGACGAGTGGCGGGCAGAGCTCCCCCTCATCGAGCAGTGGTTCGCCAAGATCGGCAACACCCTCCCCACCTCCATGCGCGACGAACTGGACGCCCTCACCCAGCGCCTCTGTGGATAACGCATTCAGCGGGCTCAGCGGGGTAAACGAGCCCCGAATAACCCCGCTGAGCCCGCTGAATGCGGGTCAGGGTCAGAGGGTTAGCGTGATGATGCTGAAGGCAGCGCCGTGCGGGTCGGTGAGGACGGCGAAGCGGCCTGGGGGGATGTCGGTGGGGGGCACCAAGATCGTCGCGCCGAGCTCTTCGGCCCGGGCAGCGGCCACGTCGGTGTCCTCGACCGCGAAGTACACCATCCAGTGCGAAGGGACGTCCGCCGGCCAGCGGTCGTCCATCTGCAACATTCCGGCGATCTTGCGGCCCCTGAGCTCCCACTCCGTGTAGTCCATCGGGCCCCCCGAGACATCGGCGGGCGACCAGCCGAACACCGCCGGGTAGAAGGCTTTCGCTGCGGCCCGGTCGCGAGTGGCCAGCTCGTTCCAGCACAGTGCTCCCGGCTCGTTGACCAGCCCAGCGCCGATGTGGGTCCCCGGCTGCCAGACGGAGAACGGTGCTCCGGTGGTGTCGGCAAACACGGCCATCCGGCCGAACTCGAAAACGTCCATCGGCTCCAGGAACACCTGTCCACCGGCGGCCTGGACGCTCTTGGTGACGGCGTCGGCGTCGGACACCGAGATGTAGGTCATCCAGTACGGCGGGATGCCCGGTTGCTGTTGCGGGCCCAGCCCAGCGACCGGCCTGCCGCGCAGAAACGCCATCCGGTACCCGCCCGCGTCGGGACCCTGGTCGACGACCTCCCAGTCGAACAGACTGGAGTAGAAGTCCGCGGCGGCGGGTGGATCCGGGCTGCCCAGATCCACCCAGCACGGGGTTCCCGGCTCATATGACTTGATCTCCATAGGGCTGGCTCCTCTCGAGATGCGGCGCGGCCCCTAGCCTGGCCCCTGACGGCAATCGGAGGAAGAGCGATTGCGGTGCCGGTCGGGTCACCGAGGGTGTCCGAACACAGTGCCGCCCGATTGCGTGACGGACGGCGCGCGCCGCTCTAGCATCCCCAACACGGCCGGCGTTGCCGGATCGGCACGACTCGTGCCGATCACCATGGGCTGCGTCACCCGGAAAGGACTCGCCGATGCCCTCCGGTTCGCCCCCGTCCCGACCGTCGTCGTTGCGCTGGAGCTACTGGAATCTGTTGTTGCTGGTGCCGCTGTTGATCCTGGTCACGCCGGTGTACAACCGCATCGAACCGCGGCTGCTGGGTTTCCCGTTCTTCTACTGGTACCAGTTCCTCTGGGTGCCGGTCGGGGTGATCTGCACCGCGGTGGTGTACCTGAAGACGCGGGATAACCGGCGATGAACCCGCAGTGGACCGAGATCATCGTCTTCACGCTGCTGTTCGGCCTGGTCACGGTGCTGGGCTTCGTCGCCGTGCGGTGGCGGACCCCGGCCACGCTGGATCACCTGGACGAATGGGGGCTCGGCGGCCGGAAGTTCGGCTCGTGGATCACCTGGTTTCTCATCGGCGGTGACCTCTACACGGCCTACACCTTCGTCGCCGTGCCGGCGCTGGTGTTCGGGGCAGGTGCGCTGGGCCTGTTCGCGTTGCCCTACACGGTGATCGCCTACCCGCTGGTGTTCTTGCCGCTGCTGCGGCTGTGGTCGGTGTCGCGGGTGCACGGGTACGTCACACCCGCCGATTTCGTGCAGGGCCGTTACGGCTCGCCGGGGCTCGCGCTGGTGGTGGCGATCACCGGGATCGTCGCGACGATGCCCTACATCGCGCTGCAGCTGGTCGGGTTGGAAGCAGTGCTGCGCACAATGGGGCTCAACGACACCGGCATCGTCGGGCACCTGCCGCTGATCGTGGCGTTCGTCATCCTCGCCGTCTACACCTACAAGTCCGGCTTGCGCGCCCCGGCGTTGATCGCGTTCGTCAAGGACGGGCTGATCTACCTGGTGATCGCAGTGGCGGTGGTGTACCTACCGGCCAAGCTGGGCGGCTGGGGCACGATCTTCGACGCCGCGAACACCAAGTTCACCACCTCTCCGGCGACCGCCGACGGGCTGCTGCTCAACGTCAACAACCAGCTGCAATTCGCGACGCTGGCCCTCGGCTCGGCACTGGCGCTGTTCCTGTACCCGCACTCGGTGACCGGGGTGCTGGCCTCCGGGGGCCGCAACGTGATCAAGCGGAACATGTCAGCGCTGCCGGCGTATTCGCTGCTGCTCGGGATGATCGCGCTGCTCGGGTTCGCGGCGATCGCCGCCGGGTCCCAGCCGATCGTCAACGCGGCCACCGGCCGGCCGGACTCCAACACGATCATCCCGGTGCTCTTCGACGGCCAGTTCCCGTCCTGGTTCGTCGGTGTCGCCTTTGCCGCCATCGGGATCGGCGCGCTGGTGCCGGCGGCGATCATGTCGATCGCCGCGGCGAACCTGTGGACCCGCAACATCTACAAGCCCTACCTGAACCGGGCCGCGGACTCCCGAGCCGAGGCGCGGCAGGCCAAGCTCGCCTCGCTGGTGGTGAAGCTCGGCGCCGTCGCGTTCATCGTCTTCATCGATCCGCAGTACGCGATCGACCTGCAGCTGATCGGCGGGGTGATCATCCTGCAGACCCTGCCTGCGGTGGCGATCGCGCTGTACACCCGCTGGTTTCACCGCTGGGGCCTGCTGGCGGGATGGGCGGCCGGGTTAGCGTGGGGCCTGTCGATGCTCTACGACATCCCCAACCCCACTACTGGCGCGGCGCACTTCGGCGGCTCGGCGCTGCGGCTGGGCTCGCTGTCGATCCTGGGCTGGGAGCCCTTCGCCGGTTCGTCGCTCCAGATCTACGCCGGCCTCATCGCGCTGGTCGGCAACCTCGCGGTAGCCGCGCTGGTCACCGTCGTACTCCGGCAGCTACGGGTGTTCAACGGGGTGGACCAGACCGACGCCCAGGACTACCACGCCGACGAAGGCTCCTCCCGCCTCAAGCCGGTAGCCAGCGTCCTCCACCAACCCACCTCAACCTGACCCCTCCCGCCCGTTTCCGCGTTCTGGATGCAGACTGCTGTTATTCGACCCCCGATAGCAGCAGTCTGCATCCAGAACGCGGTTAAAGACGTTCATGGCGTAAGCCTACGGCCGGGTACGTTGCAGGTATGAGCCCCGTCGTGACGTTGAACAACGGCGTTCAGATCCCCCGGGTCGGCTTTGGCGTATTCCAGGTGCCGCCGGAGGAGACCGAACGTGTGGTGTCCCTCGCGCTGGAAACCGGGTACCGCAGCATCGACACCGCGGCGGCTTACGGCAACGAGGAGGGCGTCGGCAGGGCGATCGCGTCCTGCGGGCTGGCCCGTGCCGAGGTGTTCGTGACCACGAAGCTGTGGAACGCCGACCACGGCTACGACCAGGCGCTGCGCGCCTTCGACGTCAGCGCCCGGCGGCTGGGTCTGGACATCGTGGACCTCTACCTCATCCACTGGCCGGTGCCCACTGTGGATAAGTATGTCGAGACCTGGAAGGCGCTGGAGAAGCTGGCCTCCGACGGCCGGGTGCGGGCGATCGGGGTGTCCAACTTCACCGCCGACCACCTGGGGCGGCTGTTGACCGAGACCGGCACAGTGCCGGCCGTCAACCAGATCGAGCTGCACCCGTACCTTCAACAGACGGAGTTACGCGCGGTGCACGCCGATCACGGCATCGCCACCGAGTCGTGGAGCCCGCTGGCCCAGGGCGCGGTGCTGTCCGACGCCACCATCACCAGGCTGGCCGACCACCACAACGTGACCCCGGCCCAGGTGGTGCTGCGCTGGCACCTGCAGATCGGCAACATCGTGATCCCCAAGTCGGCCACCCCAGCCCGGATCCAAGAGAACTTCGACATCCCCAGCTTCGAGCTGTCCGCGGACGACCTAGCCGCAATCGCCGCTCTCAACACCGGCCGCCGACTAGGCGCCGACCCCACCACCTTCGCGCTCACCTGAACCGGATCGTCCGCATTCAGCGGGCTCAGCGGGGTTATCGGCACCTCGTTTACCCCGCTGAGCCCGCTCAATGCGTTGTCAGGATGGGGGTGAGGGCGGCGAGGAGGGTGGTCACGGGGCGGTCTTGGGCGTTGTGGCCCATGAGGCCGATTCGCCAGCCGGTGCCGGCTAGGGGGCCTAGGCCGCCGCCGACCTCGATACCGAAGTCCTCCCGTAACGCGGTGCGGGCCTTGGCGTCGCTCACACCTTCGGGCAGCCGAACCGCGGTGAGCTGCGGTAACCGGTGCCCTTGCTCGGCGAACACCTCGAAACCGTGCTCGGGCAGCGCCGCCTGCAGCCGCTCACCCACCCGCGCGTGGCGTTGCCACACCGCCGGTAGGCCCTCCTCCAGCAGCCGCCCCAGCCCCGCGTGCACAGAAGAGATCAGGGTGGAGCTCGCCGTGTGGTGGTAGCGGGGAGGATCGCCCTGGTAGTAGGCGTCCAGCAGGCTCAGGTCGAGGTAGAACGAACAGACCGGCCGGTCCCGGTCCCGGATCCGCGCCACCGCCCGGTCGGACAGGGTCACCGGCGCGATCCCCGACGGTGCGCCCAGGCACTTCTGGGTCGCCGAGTAGCAGGCGTCGACGCCCCAGGCGTCCACCTCCACCGGGATCCCGCCCAGCGAGGTGACGGTGTCGACGACCAGCAGCGTGTCGGTGTCCTGCAGTTCGCGCAGCGGGGCGATCTGGTTGCGCACCCCGGTTGAGGTCTCGGCGTGCACCACCGCGACGAGCCGGGCCTGCGGCGCGCGGCGCTGGGCGTCGAGCAGTTGTTGGGGGTCCAGCGCCCGTCCCCACGGGGCATGCACGGCCTGCACCTGCGCGCCGAGTCGGCGCGCCACCTCGCACAGCCGCTCGCCGAAGTAGCCGTTCACCCCGACGATGGCCAGCTCGCCCGGCTCCAGCAGGCTGGCCAGGCAGGCTTCCATCCCCGCCGACCCGGTACCGCTGACCGGCAGGGTGAGGCGGTTGCGGGTGCCGAACACGGCGCGCAGGCGTTGCGCGGTGTCGGCCACCAGGGTGAGGAACTCTGGGTCCAGATGTCCGAGCACCGGCCGGGCCAGCGCCTCGACGGCCTCGGGGTAGGGGTTGGACGGACCTGGACCGAGGAGCAGACGATCGGAGTGCACAGCCGGATCTTGCCACGCCTGTCGTAGCGTCGCTGTTCATGGACAGCGTGTGCAGCGTGCAGCAGTGGCCGGTCGACACGGTGGCCGTCGCGGTAGTGGATGCCGCCGGTGCGGTGCTGGGCAGCCACGGCCCGCAGGATCGACCGTTCCGGCTGGCCTCGGTGACCAAGCTGCTGTCCGCCTACGCGGTGCTGCTGGCGGTGGAGGAGGGGGCCGTGGACCTCGACCAGCCAGCCGGGCCTCCTGGCGCCACGGTGCGTCACCTCCTCGCGCACGCGTCCGGGCTGGCGTTCGACACGGCCCGGGTTGTGGCGGCTCCGGGAACCAAACGGATCTACTCCAACACCGGATTCGACGTGCTGGCCGACACGGTGGTCGCGTCGTCTGGCATTCAATTCGCGGATTATCTAGCTGAAGGGGTGCTCCAGCCGCTGGGGATGACCGAGTCACGGCTGGAGGGCTCTGCTGCCTACGGCGCGGTGTCGACCTGCACCGACCTGACCCGGTTCGCCGCCGAGCTGCAGGCGCCCTCGCTGCTCGCCCCGCAGACCCTGGCCGAGGCGACCCAGGTGGCCTACCCCGGTTTGGACGGGCTGCTGCCGGGTTTTGGCATGCGGCGTCCCAACGACTGGGGCCTGGGCTTCGAGCTACGCGACCACAAGAGTCCACACTGGACGGGTACCCGCAACTCGCCGGAAACCTTCGGCCACTTCGGCCAATCCGGCACCTTCCTGTGGGTCGATCCAGCAGCCGGCGCCGCCTGCATCACCCTGACCGATCGCGACTTCGACGAATGGGCCCCCCGCATCTGGCCAACTTTCGCCGACCAAATACTCGCTGACCTCCCGTGACGCGGTAAGAACGGGCCGGGCTAGGGGCGGCGGACGCCGCGGGTGGCGATGGCGGCGGATGCGATGGTGAGGGCGGTGGCGGTGAGCAGAGCGGCTAGGGTTGCGCCGACTGCCGGGTCGGCCAGGGCCCATCCTCGGGCGGCGTCGATGGCGTAGGTGAGCGGGTTGACGGTGGCGATCACCTGCATCCACGGCGGCAGCCCGGCGATGGGCACGAACGCGCTGGACGCGAACATCAGCGGGAAGATCACCGCGAACCCGACCATCTGCATCAGCTCGATGTTGCGCACCCAGCTGGCCAGCGCAATGAACACCCAGGACAGCCCCGTGCCGACGGTCAGCCCGATCAGCAACGCCAGCGTGGTTCCGAGGATCCCACCGGCCGGGGCGTAACCGTAAAGCACGGTACCGGCCACCGCGAGCACAACGAGCTGGATGGCGTTGCGCACCAGGTCGAACAGGCTGCGCGCGACCAGCACCGCCGTTATCGAGATGGGCAATGTGCGAAACCGGGCGAAGGCCCCGTTGCGCAGGTCGTTGACCAGCCCCGAACCGGACCACATCGCCGCCTGACTGCCCGTGGTCACCAGGATCGCCGGCAGCAGGTAGTCGATGTAGCCCACTCCGGATGGGAAACCGGGCGAGTTCGCGATGCCGCTAAACACCTGGCTGAACAGCGTCAGCATGATCAACGGCTGGAGCAGGCTCAGCACGATCAGCCGCGGGTCCCGCAGCCGGCGCAGCGCCCGGCCGGTGAGCACCTGCACCTGAGTGAGCACCCCGCTACCCGCCGGGCGGGACCGCACGGTGCTGGGCGGCGTGGCGACCATGGTCATGGGCGGGCTCCTGTCAGCGTGAGGTAGACGTCGTCCAGCGTCGGCTCGTGCAGGCCGAGCTCGTCGGCCTCGATGCCGGCGTCGTCCAATGCGCGCACCACGACGGCCAGCGCGCGGGACGACTCGACCGGGGCGGTCAGCGTCCGGCCGGACTGCAGCGGGTCCAGCCCGGCCCGCCGCAGGGTGTCCAGGGCGGGGCCGATGTCGGCGGCGACGGCCAGCGTCGCGCTGACGGTCCGCCGGCCGACGCGGCCCTTGAGTTCGGCCGCGGTGCCCGCCGCGACCACCTGGCCCTGGGACAGCACGGTGATGGCGTCGGCGAGCCGGTCGGCCTCGTCGAGGTATTGGGTGGTGAGCAGTACTGTGGTGCCGCCGTCGACCAGGGTGCGCACGACGTCCCACATGCCCAGCCGGCTCTCCGGGTCCAACCCGGTGGTGGGTTCGTCGAGGAACACCACATCGGGCTGCCCGACCAGGCTGCTCGCCAGATCGAGTTTGCGCCGCATCCCCCCTGAGTAACCCTGGGCAGGCCGGTCGGCGGCCTCGGCGAGCCCGAACAGCTCGAGTAGCTCGGCCGCCCGCCGGCCCGCCTCGCGCCGGCCAGCACCCAGCAGCCGGCCCAGCAGCACCAGGTTCTGGGTGCCCGTGAGGTCCTCGTCCACCGAGGCGAACTGGCCGGTGACGCCGATCCGGCGGCGCACCTCGGCGGCGTCGCGCACCACGTCGAAGCCGGCCACCGCTGCGCTGCCACCAGTCGGGGCGAACAGCGTGGTGAGGACGTTGACCAGAGTGGTCTTGCCCGCGCCGTTGTGCCCGAGCAGGCCGTGCACGGTGCCGGCAGGGGCGGCCACGCTCACCCCGTCCAAGGCAGTGACGTCGCCGAAGGTCTTGCGCACCTCGACGGCGTCGATCATCAGTTCCCTCACGGGTGTTCCCCTCGTAGCGCGCCGTGCAGGAAGATCTCGATCAGCTCTTCGAGGTCGCCCGGACCCGGAGCCCCAAGTGCGGCCATCCGTAACCTCAGCATCCGGTCACCAACCACAGCCAGCAGATAAATCTGCGCGCTGCGCTCGGGACTCAGCCGCAGGTTCGCGGCGTCCGGGGCCAACACATCAGCGAGTGCGCTGATGAGCTCACGCATCGCCTTGCCCGGGCCGCTGGGTGATCCGGGCTTGGGTGGCCCGGAGCACGCGGTGCGGACGGCGTGCCCGATCGAGATCGCCTGATCCCAGTGCTCAGCGACGGTGGCGGTGGCCCGCAGCAGCCGGTCGGCCACCGGCAGCTCCCGCGGGATCTGGCGCAGGGTGGCCACCGGGTCGGCCGGGTCGAACGCGGCGTCCAGGCACGCTGTCAGCAACTCTTGCTTGTCGGCGAAGGCACGGAACACGGTGCCCTCGGCGACGCCGGACGCGGCCGCGATCTGCCCGGTGGTCACGGTCGCGCCGTACTCGGCGATCAGCGGCAGCGTGGCGGTCACGATCGCCGCGCGACGATCGTCCGGCGTCATCGCCGGTGCCCTCTTGCGGTGCGCATCAATCACGCCGGAGACAATACGGAGTGAGCGCTCACTCCGTCAATGAGTGAGCGCTCACTCGTCGTCCAGGCCACGTTCTGGATGCAGTCTCCATGCGCGGCTGCGCCGCGCACCCTGATGGATGAAAATGGGGGCTGGTCGCTTGTGGTACCCGTCGGTTCTTTCTGTGGTGCCCAGAGCCCGTGATGCAGTCTGACGTG
>JBOHGG010000040.1:0-50147 GCA_050700115.1 Pseudonocardiaceae bacterium | reverse complement strand
TGACCACCCCGCCGACAACATGACCACCAAGCCCCGCCCGGCACCCCGCCCGGCGGGGCTTCTCCACACCCGACGTGCTCACCGGGAATAACGCCGACATGTGCACAACGAACGACGGGCAACATCCGGCGTCAGCCGCGACTTGGTCGCTGATCGCCTCCCTGACGGTGTGACCCTGCGGGACCTCGGCTCGCACCGCCTGAAGGACCTCGGCCAGCCAGAGCGGGTATGGCAGCTGTGCCATCCCGACCTGATGACCGATTTCCCGCCGCTGCGCTCCCTCGATGCGGTCGTCAATAACCTCCCGACCCAGCTCACCTCGTTCGTGGGACGGGATGTGGAGCTGGCCGAGTTGGGCCGGGCGTTCGAAGCGGCGCGACTGGTGACCCTCACGGGGGCCGGGGGTTGTGGCAAGACACGCCTCGCCCTGCACGCTGTCGCCGAGGTCGCGCAGCGCCACCCGGATGGGGTGCGGTGGGTGGAGCTGGCACCGGTGTCGGCCGCCGACTTCGTGCCCTACGTGGTGGCTCGCACGTTCGGGCTGGTGGAGGAGCAGGGCCGCCCGGTCATCGACACCCTGAGCGAGCAGCTGGCCGGCCTCAATGCCCTGGTGATTCTCGACAACTGCGAGCATGTCCTCGAACCCTGCGTCCATCTGATCGAAGCGCTCCTGCGGTCGGCGCCGACGCTGCGGTTCGTCATTACCAGCCGGGAGCCGCTCGGGATCCCGGGAGAGTTGACCTGGCGGGTGCCGTCACTTGACGAGGACGCCGGGGCCCGTTTGTTCGTGGAGCGGGCCGACCTCGTGCGGCCGGGGTTCACCGTGGAGGGCGACGACGCCGAGGTAGTGAGGCAGATCTGCCGGCGCCTCGACGGCCTGCCCTTGGCGATCGAGCTGGCCGCCGCCCGGGTTCGCATGATGCCCCCGGCAGGGATTGCCGCGGCTCTCGACGACCGGTTCCGCCTCCTCACGGGCGGGGGCCGGACCGCACTGCCCCGCCAGCAGACGCTCGAGACATCAGTGGCGTGGAGCCACGACCTTCTCGATGATGCCGAGCGGGCGCTGCTGCGCCGCCTGTCGGTGTTCGCCGGCGGTTTCACCCTCGAGGCGGCCGAGAGCGTGTGCGCCGACGAGATCGTGGACCGCTACGCGGTGCTGGATGTCCTCTCCCGCCTGGTGGACAAGTCCCTCGTCCAGGCTGACGTCGACCAGGCGCAGGGCCATTACGCCCTGCTCGAGACGATCCGGTTCTTCGCCCGGGCGCGCCTGGTGGGCGCCGGGGAGAGCGACGTGACCCAGGAACGCCATCGGGATTTCTTCCTCGCCGTGGCGGAACGGGCCGCGCCGGAGTTGGCCCTGGCCGACGGCCCCGCGTGGCTGGACCGCCTCGAACGGGAGAGGGACAACCTCCAAGCCGCCGCCGAGTGGTGTGACGCAACCGGGGCCTACGAACCGTTCCTGCGTCTCGTCACCGCGCTCACCCTCTTCTATGAGTTGCACTCCCACCTCCAAGCCGGAGGCCGGCGGTTCGCCCGGGCGCTGGCCCGCGACGAAGGCCCCTCGGCGCTTCGGGCCCGGGCGCTGTGGGGAGCGGCCCACGTGGCGATCTACGGCGGCGACGCTGAGTCAATGGGGCGATACGCTGCCCAGGCCTTAGAGATGGCCGAGGACGTCGGCGACGAATGGGCGATGGGCCGGGCCCTCAATACCAACGGGCTGGTGGCCGCCTGGCTGCGCCCGGAACCGGCGCAGGGCCGCGTCTTTCTCACGCGGAGCATCGCCCTCGGTCAGAAGCTCGGAGACCACTGGGTAGTCGGCGCCGGGTGGAAGCTGATGACGGTCGCCTGGATGATCCAGGACGACTACCAGGGGCTCGCCCCCGCGCTGACCGAATTGCGCCGGGTCGCGGAGCGTCTGGGCCACCCGTACTTCATCGCCTGGTACCACACCACCGTGGGATGGGCGGGCCTGCACCAGGGGGACTTCGCCACCGCGCAGCAGGCCTTGGAAACCGCCCTCGATTACGACCGCGAAATCGGTGGAGCCTCCACCGCCGGGATCGCCATGGCGTTGCTCGGCGAGATCGAGTCCCTGACCGGCCGCTACGACGCGGCCAAGGCACGCCTGGGCCCGTTCCTCGGGCGGGCGGCTGCCAACGGCGACTACCTCGGGGTCCCGTGGGGCCTGCCGGCGCTCGCCCGGCTCCTGGTCGGCCGCGGGGCCCCGGCCGACGCCCGCGACATGGTCGAACCGTTCGTGGAATTCCTGCGCCCGCTCGGGGTTCCCTACCACGTCTCGCACGGGCTCTGGGTGCTCGGCGCCGCCTACCTCGCTATCGGCGACCTCGAGGCCGCCGAAGCGGCCCTCATCGAGGCGAAGGACCTCGCCACAGCTATCAGCAACCCCTGGCTAGCCGCCCACGCCAACCATCAGCTGGGCGAACTCGCCCGCCGCCGGGATGACACGAGCCAGGCCGAGGATCTTCACCACGAAGCCCTGGCGCTCCGGGCCCGGGGGGGCCTGCGCCCAGGCGTCGCCGAGTCGCTTGAATCACTGGCCGCGCTGGCCACCGACCAGGAGAGCTTTTCGGAGGCGGCCCGCCTGTTCGGCGCCGCCTCAGCCCAGCGGGACGAGATGGGGTTGGCCCGCTGGCCGGCGGACCAAGCCGGTTACGACACCGACGTGGCCAGGGCCCGAGACGCCCTCGGCGAGGACGCCTTCGATGCTGTCTGGGCCGAAGGGGAGGCGCTCACCGTCGGCGAAGCGGTCACCTACGTATCCCGGGCCCGAGGTGAACGCAAACGCCCGTCCAGCGGTTGGGCCAGCCTGACCCCCACCGAACTCGAGGTCGTCAAACTCGTCGCCAAGGGCCTCACCAACCCCGAAGTCGGCGAACGCCTCTTCATCGGACGGGGCACCGTGAAAACCCACCTCGCTCACGTCTTCACCAAACTCGGCATCGCCACCCGATCGGAACTCGCCGCCGAAGCGACCCGCCGCGGTGCGCGGCAGCAGCGGGACGACGAGACAAGCAAGCTGGCATCTCCTCACGAGCGCAGGTAGCCGCCGAGGCCACCGGACGCGGACTCGGTCCGAGTACCGGCACCGACACTGCCCCCTTGAGCACTCAGCCGACCGCTGACTCGGTTGCGCCCAGCCACCGAGTCAGCTCAGCGAAATTTGATTAACCGGTACAAGGGTAAAGAGCCGAAGATGAGAACTCAACCGAAAGCCCTATTTGTCCGCGCCGCCGAACCGAGCAGAGTAGCACCCACTGTTTTGTCGACTCGTCACGAGCGTAAAATGGCCTCAAATATACTGAGGGTCGTCATGGAGCGCCAGCGGCTGGCTGCGGATGCATCCTGTATGTCTCATCCGTGCGACAGCTGCATGGAGGTCCACCGAGGGCGCGTCATGCGGTTCGTCACCCGAGGCATCCCGGTCGAGTTCGTACTTCCAGCCTTCCCTGCCAAGTCGCCAAATAGCTCGAAGGTACTCGGTGCTACGCCCGACATGGCAGAACGGCTCTCGCTCGAGTTTCTCTGTGCCCTATGCGACCGAGTTCGGCAGATATACCGGCACGGCGCAAGAATCATCATTTGCTCCGACGGCCGGGTATTCAGCGACCTCGTCCAGGTTGGCGACACCAACGTCACTCGTTACCAAGCTGAGCTGCAGGCAATGATCGATGCGATCGGACCGAACTCGCTCGACCTGTTCAACCTTGATGACGAGTTCGCCGGCTATACGCACACGACAATGCGCCGGGTGCTGATGGGACGCTACGGCGAAGATCTTGAAGTGTTCAAGCAGCAGGTTCGCGCGGGAGGTGAAGAGCTGACGCTATACCGCGGAATCACAAGGTTCCTGGTAGAAGATGCCGACACTCCCGATTACCAAGGGAGCCGAGCTGCCCTTCAGCGAGAATGTCGCGAGCGCGCCTATGGTGTGATCCAGCGAAGCAAGGCATGGGGGAAGCTGGTCGCGGAGCGGTTCCCGGATGCCGTGCGACTGTCGATTCACCCCCAGCCCTGCGGCTCTGCCAAGCTCGGCATACATCTTGTTGAGACCCCGGACAACTGGCTTACACCTTGGCACGGTACGGCTGTCGATGTCGGCGGCAGGTTCGTGCTCATGAAACGGCACCAGGCAGAGGCCATGGGTGCGGAGCTTGTTTATGTAGACGGGAAGCCGTCGCATTATATAGCGAGACGCTCGAACACCTGTTTGGTTTGGTTGAGGCCGCCAACAACCTCGCAACCTAGGCATCTGCACGCTTTGACAAGATCAGGAGAAAGCCGTGAAGTCATTGCATCCGCGCCTGCGTAACCAGTTCGATGTGGAAGTCATGTCGCCATACGGCGTGATGATCCGCCCCCGAATAGCGAGCACAGATACGACGGAGGTTCCGGTTCCGGTAGCACGAGAGCTGGCGCGCGAACATCACCTGCTCGTCCTGCGTGGCTTCGATCCGTTCCCAGACCCGGAAGAACTAGCCCACTACGCCGCAGCGTGGGGACAAGTGCTTACCTGGTCCTTCGGAGCCGTGCTCGAGCTTGTTGAACACGAGCGTCCCGCCGATCACGTTTTTGCCAACACTGCGGTGACATTTCACTGGGACGGCATGTTCGTGGAACAGGTACCGGAGTTCCAAATCTTCCAATGCGTCAGCGCGCTCGGCGATGAACAGGGTGGACATACCATCTTCTGCGACACGAACCGGGTACTCGCCAGCGCCGCCCCTGCAACCCGGGCCTTGTGGGAGGGGCTGACCCTGACTTACCGAGTCGCCAAGGAGTCACACTATGGTGGCACAGCTACGTCACCGCTCGTTGTCGAACACCCGAACTGCGGGTTTCCTACCATGCGGTATTTGGACCCGGTTCCTGACCACATCGACTACCTCAACCGGCCAAGGGTCGAGTTCCACGACGTACCGGCCGAGCGTGTCGCTGGAATCGAACAGAGCCTGCGAGATGCGCTGTACGACCCGCACCACTGCTACGCCCACTCCTGGCAGGCCGGGGATGTTGTCGTTGCGGACAACTACACGCTGCTACACGGCCGGCAACCCTACGCCAGCAAGTGCGGACGCCACCTGCGGCGCGTCCACGTCCTCGGTGACCCACCGCTGATGAATCCCGCGTTGCGTTGATCCACGATAACAGAACAATTCAGCAATGGAGAAGAAAATGATCGAGAACCTCGATGACGAGGCCCGGAGACCAGATCCCGGCGACTCAGCCACCAGTGTTGCGAGAGCCCGCTCCGCGAAGAGGCGAACCAAAGGGTATGTGCTGCTTGACAGCACCTGGGCGCAGCGACTCGGTGTCCGGCGCTCGGGGGGAATGTATCGCATCGCCCGCCGGGAGTTGATCGAGCGCCTTAAGCAGCTTCAGCCGACCCCCATGGAGCGGCTTCTGAGCCCGTCTGCCGTACAGAGCGGCCGCGGCCTGACCGCGAACGAGCCACCGCTCGACGACATCGTCGCCGTTGGTCGTTCGCATTTCGTTGGATTCTACGAGACAGAAACGTTCCTCGTGGACTCCGTGCGGAATTTCCTCGCGTCAGGACTCGTCACCGGTGATGCTGCCATCGTGGTTGCCGCTGACGCCCACCGGAATTCGTTCGACCGTGCGCTCATAGAGGCAGGCATCGAGTTAGCTGAGGCGCATCGATGCGGCCGGTTCATTGCAGTGGACGCGTCCGAAGCGCTGGCGAAGTTCATGGTGGACGGCATGCCGGACGCGGCGCGCTTCAGAGCCGTCATTGGGCAGCTCGTTTCCCGCGCGGCGGAGAGCGCGCGCGATGTGCGAATCTACGGTGAGATGGTCGCGGTGCTGTGGGACCAGGGGAACGTCGCTGCTGCCATCGCATTGGAGGACCTCTGGAACGACCTCGCCACCAGACACCCGTTCTCGCTGTTCTGCGCGTACCCGATGCGCGCCTTCGACGCCGACGCCAACGCAGAGGGATTTCGGAGGATTTGCAGGCAGCACTCGAGAGTGTTACTCCAAGGCCAGGGAACCTGACGAGTCGTTTCGCGCCGTCGCATTCGTTCAGCAGCAGGCGGCGGCCGGTATCAACGAGTACATGGCGCTGCTTCCGGCTAGTTAGTAGGAAGAAAAATGATCGAGAACCTCTATGGCGAGCCCGGAGACCAGATCCCGGCGACGCAGCAAATTGCATTGAACTATCAGTAGTGGCCGAGCTGGCTAACCTCGCGTCACCGTACGCGGTGCGCGTCGCAGCCACACTCCGGCTAGCGGACCTGATCGAAGCCGGGGCTAATCCTGACGCACTCAGTCGGCTGATGCGTTACCTCACTTGCCGGGGTGTGTTCGCCGAACCCGAACCGGGGGTGTTCCTGCACGACCTGAATGCGAGCCAGGGATGAGGGTGATCAACGAGGCGGATCGGGCCGAGATCCGTCGGCTCCATCTGGCCGATGACCTGGGCGTTGGAGCAGGCGACCTTCCACCTGCCAGCCGGCACGGCGACGTTCATGCTCGGCCGACTTTGAGCCAGCGCGGCTTCGGGAGTCCGCTCCCGGGGCGATGGCAGCTACGGTCGCCCGTAACTACGAGCTGCTCGGCGCCCAGGAGATCGTCGAGGTCCGTCTGCCGGATCAGAGGCTCAGCCGCTACGGCCGTCCAGGGCAGTAGTCGGGCGCGTGTCTGTCGGTGCCGCGCCCCGTGAACTCGACCAGAGCGACGTCTGGCCGGACTGAAATGTCGCTGGCGTCGAGTTCACGGAGCCAACCAGGAAACATGTGTGGTCGAGATGGGTCGAAGCCCGGTTGGCTGCTCCCGGGCGGACGCGGGGCGGATCCGGCCAAGGTGGCCGGTCCGAGAACGACTAGGTGGTGCCGGTCGACGCTCGTGCGCTGTAGGAGTGGGCGCCTGCACCGGCGAGCTTGCCGCCGTCGACGATGAGGTACTCGTCGCGGATGGCCCGGCCTTGGAAGTAGCACTCCAGGATCTCTCGGGTGCCGGCGGCGTAACGCGCCTGTGCCGACAGTGAGGAGCCGGAGATGTGCGGCGTCATGCCGTGGTGCGGGGCGGTGCGCCAGGGGTGGTCGGCCGGTGCGGGTTGGGGGTACCAGACGTCGCCTGCGTAGCCGGCCAGCTGGCCGCTCTGCAGTGCGCGCACGATCGCGTCCCGGTCACAGATCTTCCCGCGGGCGGTGTTGATCAGATACGTGCCGCGCTTCATGCTGGCCAGGAGCGTGTCGTCGAACAGGCCCTCGGTCTCCGGGTGCAGCGGGGCGTTGATGGTCACGACATCGCACGCCGGCACCATGTCCGGGGTGGTGGGGTGAAACGTCAGGTTGAGTTCGCGCTCCACCTCAGCGGGCAGCCGGTGCCGGTCGGTGTAGTGCAGCCGCACGTCGAACGGCGCGAGGCGGCGCAGCACGGCAAGCCCGATCCGGCCGGCCGCGACAGTGCCGACGTGCATCCCCTCCAGGTCATAGGAGCGGGCTACACAGTCGGCGATGTTCCAGCCACCGTCGAGCACGGTCTGGTGGGAGGGCAGGTAGTTGCGTACCAGTGAGAGGATCATCATCACCACGTGCTCGGCGACGCTGATGCTGTTGCTGTAGGTCACTTCGGTGACGGTGATGCCGTGGGCGATGGCGGCGTCCAGGTCGGTATGGTCGGACCCGATTCCGGCGGTGACCACGAGCTTGAGGTGGGGTGCCGCCGCGACGCGTTCGGCGGTCAGGTAGGCGGGCCAGAACGGTTGCGAGATGACGATCTCGGCGTCGGGGAGGTGGCGGTCGAATTCTGATCCTGCGCCGTCCTTGTCCGAGGTCACCACCAGCTCATGACCGAGACCTTCGAGGAAGGGACGCAGCCCCAGAGCTCCGGACACGCTGCCGAGCAGCTCACCGGGGGTGAAGTCGATGGCTTGCGGCGTGGGCACGGTCTGTCCGCCCGGGTAGCGCTCGATGCGAGGGATGTCGTCGCGGGCGTACGGGGGTGGGTAGCCATCGACTGGATCATCATAAAGAACGCACAGCACCTTCGCCATGAGTGGTCATCCCTTTCGAGAGGCTTCGTTACCGCGCAGCATCGGTGAGGCTCACGTCGTCGTCCGCCTCGCCGGCACGGTTCGGCATACCCGAACCCTTCTCCAAGATCCGACCGTCTTCAACCCCACCGAAATCGGGAACATCATGGCCGTGCAGCATGTCCTGCGCTCAGCCCGCAGCGAGCTCGACTTGCAGACCGGGCGGCGTCTCGATCACCTTGACGCCATCGCCGTCATACGTGACAGAGAGATCACCGCTGGGGAACGGGATTCCGTGCACCTCGATGCGGTGCAGGCCCCTGGGCAGCACGGGTTTCAGCGACACGGTGCCGGCCGGCACGTCGGGTTGCAGGCCTAGGCATAGCGCGACGATCGCCAGTGGCACTCCAGCCGCCCACGCTTGCGGTCGGCATGCGGTGGGGTAGGGCACCGGGAAGTCGTCTGGCTCGCGACGGTGCCCACCGAAGAGCTCGGGCAACCGATCGTCGAAGATCGCCAGCGCGTCGAGCAGGTCACCTGCAAGGCGCATCGCCACGTCGTCGAGCCCGTAGCGTCGCAGGCCCTCGCAGGCGATGACGGTGTCGTGCGGCCACACCGAGCCCACGTGATAGGAGATCGGGTTGTAGCCCGCCATCTCCTCAGAAAGCGTGCGCAGCCCCCAACCGCTGGCCATCGCCGGGCTCGCCAGATGCATAGCGACCTGCTCGGCCTCCTGCTGCGAGGGCACGCCGCACCACAGCAGGTGAGCCATGTTCGACGTGATCGAGTCGACCTGACGTTTGTCGTGGTCCAGGGCCAGCGCGAACGAGCCCGGCGCACCGTCAGCGCCCGGCTGCCAGTACCGCCGCCGGATCAATTCTCGCAGCTGCTCCGCGTCGGCCACCAGGTCATCGGCCTCGGTGCGGTGACCCAGGTGGGCCAGCACCGCGGCGAGCTCGCGGCGGGCCCGGTAGGCGTAGCCCTGCACCTCCACGATCGCAATCGGCGGTGTGGCCAGCGTGCCGTCGGCGAACTGCACGGCGTTCTCGGAGTCCTTCCAGCCCTGGTTGACCAGTGACCGCGGCCCGGTGGGTGTGTACTCGATCAGGCCGTCACGGTCGGGGTCGCCGGGGCCGCGAAGCCAGCCGAGCGCCGCCCGTGCAGCAGGCAGCAACTCGGTGAGGGCCTCGCGGGGAGCGCCCCAGCGCAGCGCCTCGCCCAGCATGATCAGAAACAGTGGGGTCGAGTCGGCACTGCCGTAGTACGGGCGGGCCCCGCCGGTGGTGCCCTCACCAAGCCACGGACGGTCGCCGAACCGGACCTCGTGCAAGATCTTGCCCGGTTGCTCCTCGTTGCCTGGGTCGCTGACCCGGCCCTGCCTCGCGGCCAGCGCGGCGAGAGCATCGAGCATCAGCTCGGGACGAAATGCCCGCGCTTGGTAACTGGAGATCAGCACATCTCGACCGAACAACGCGACGAACCAGGGAATCCCGGCAGCGAGCAGGCGCCGCGAGCCGTTCCGGTCGTCGGGGATGCTGAGCGCGTCGAGATCGGTCAGCGAACGCCGGCAGCCGCGGGTGAGACGCTCCGGCAGGCTGTGCACGTCCACGTCTGGCCGACCTGCGGTCTCGGACCGCGGCCGGATCGGGGTCCGCTCCTCGTTGCCGGTACCACGGTGGGCGCCCACCTCGATCTGCAGCACCCACGGCTGGTCCCGGCTCAGCCACACGTTCCACTGCGCGGCGCTCTGGTCAACCACCTCGGGAGGCGGATCCAGCTGCACCGATGTCGCGCGCGGAGTGCCGGTGGACTCGAAGCGCAGACAACCGGACGAACCACGCACTGGCATACCGGACGACTGCACTCTGGGATCGCCCGCGAGACGGCGAACCTGGAAAATGTCGGCGAAGTCGGAATCCAGCTGGATCGACAGGAGCAGGTCCACCGGATCGGGCGTCCAGCAGCGAAGCGTCAGCGTCTCCACCATCCGCCCGGGCGACAGCTGGCGCAGCCGCTCGCACTCCACCGGCGCGTCCGGTAGCCGGTCGGACAACGTGGCGTAGCCGCGGAACCGGGCCACCGCAGGACTCACCAGCCCCGACCCCAGATGCCGCAGCGGTTCGGAGTCCAGAAGCACCTGCAGGCAGGACAGGTGCCGGGTGTCGTCGGTGATCAAGCCGAAGGGGCCCGGCCCCATGTCACCGCGCTCGTCGGAGATCGCGAAGGTCAGACCGGCGATGACGGTGATGGTGCCCGGCCCGGCGAGCACCCCTTGCGGGGCCACGCCGTCCCAGTCTGGCCCTGCGCCAATCGTCACTCGGCCGTCAACTTGCTGTTCGGTGTGCCGTTGTGAACGCCGGCTGCATCCGCGGGAGCTCGTGCTGAGCCAGCAGCGGCCGGGTCGAGGGCGTGGGTGCGCTGAAGACCATCGGCGCGGCTGGTGTCGGCACCCGCAAATCATGCATCGGGGCGAGCAGTTTGGCATAACCGCGAACCAGCGCCGCCGAAGAGAAGAACTCGGCGACGTGGTTGCGGCAGGCCGCTCGATCGATCTCGCCGATCCGGCCGATCACCCCAGCGAGCTCGGCGGTGGTGTCCCGGACGAACCCGGTCACCCCGTCGCGCACGATCTCCGAGACGGCGCCCCTGTTGGTGGCCAGCACCGGCGTGCCGCAGGCCATGGCCTCGACGAGCACCATGCCGAACGGCTCGCGCCAGCAGATCGGGAAGAGCAGTGCTGCGGCCCGGGAGAGGAAGTCGTAGGTCGCCTCGCGGCCGAGCTCACCGAGGAACACGACATCGGGACCGAGATGCGGCTTGACTGCGCGCTCGAAGTACGCCTGCTCGGCCGGTTCGCGGCACTTGGCGGCGATCAGGAGCGGCAGGCCGGCGTCGCGGGCCAGCGCGATGGCCTCGGCAGCCCCCTTCTCGGGCGCCATCCGGCCGAGGAAGGCCAGGTAGCCCTCGGAGCTGGCGCGGAACGGGACTTCCTCGACGTCGACGGCGTTGTGGCACACGCCTGCGAACGGCAGGTGCGGCGCGGCCTTGCGCTGCGAACGGCTGATCGCGATGAGTCGCAGCCGCGGCGCGCGCGCTACCAGCCCGTCGTAGATACCGAGCAGCTCGGTTTCCAGCGATCCGTGCACCACGTGCAGCGCGGGCACCGGGCTCTGCGCGGAGAGCAGCGCGCCGAGCGGCCCGGAGTGATCGATCACCGCATCGACGTCGGACAGCGCGTCCAGCCCACCCAGCACGTGGCGCCACTCGTCGGTGGCCATCCCGATCTGGGCCGGTAGGCCGTCCAGCGGCGAGACCACCCGAACCCCGCGAACAGCCGAGCCCGGCGCGGCGACGAGCGTCACGTCGTGACCGGCGGCCGCCAGACCGGCCGCCTGCAGCGCGACGACCCGCTCGATGACGCCATAAGCCGGCGGCGGGATAGGGATCCACGGTGGAGCAAGGAGTCCGATACGCATGCGATGACTTTCTTGAGAGGCGACCAACCACCCAGCAACGACGTCGGCTGCTCAGGCAGCGTCGGGCGACATCGATCCAGCTGAGGGTCCATCGGGCTGTACACCTGCGAGAAATGTGGCTGGCGGCGTGCCGTGGCCTACCTGAGGTGGCGCCCGACTGGGCAGAAGCCCTGATCGTCAGGAGCGCCGTGCGAACTTACCTCCACCGCAGTCAAACGCTTATCGACGAGTGTCGTCAAGTTGCACGTCCCGGAGGAGACGCACGTCACCGCCAGATGCGGGAGCACCGGTGAGGGTGGCGTGGGCAGTGGCCGCGGTGCCCGGTAGCTCGGAAAGCTCCAGTTCGGCAGTTACCAGTCCGGCCGTCTGCAGCTTGGGCAGCACCTGGCTGAGCAGATAGCCGACGAGGGCCTCGAGGGTGGTGTTGGCCAACGGCAACACGGTCACATCCTCGGCGGGCAGCAGGTACCGCTTGCGGCCTGCGATGATCGACAGGGCGTCGTTCTCCGGCGTGATCTGCAGCTCCGGTGCCTGTCCGGGTACGAGGGTGCGGCGACGCAGGGGGGCGACGGCGTCCCGCAGTGCGGGCTTGATGTCGCTGAACTCAGCGACCATCCCGCTGGTATCGAGCTCGCCGGACAGGCGCAAGGTGACGCCGAAGGTATGGCCGTGCAAGGGCTCGACCTCACCGTGATACAAGGCGATGTGGGCGGCGTAGAAGCCGAACTCGGCCCGCGCCATCTCCAATGTCGTCAGCATCTTCTCGCCCCCCTAACTAAGAGGCTACCTCCCGGACATTCGGCTGGCATGGCGCCCCAGAACGTTGAACGATCGTGCCTGCAGGCGCAGACTTTCCCTATGGTTGCGCCGATCGCGCCCTCCCGGTTCGAGTTGCCCGAGGATCACCCCGGCTTCAGCGACCCGGCGTACCGCGCGCGGCGGGCCCGGATCGCCGAGGTCGCCGCCGCCTACCGTCGCGGCGACCCGATCCCGGACGTCACCTACAGCGCCGAGGAGGACGAGGTCTGGCGGGTCGTGTCCGCCGAGCTGGGCGCCAAGCACCGCACGCACGCGTGCAGCGAGTACCTCGTCGGCGCGGACCGGCTCGTCCTTCCGACGCAGCGCGTTCCCCAGCTACGGGAGGTCGACGAGCGGGTGCACGGCCTCACCGGCTTCCACATCAACCCGGTGCCCGGTCTGGTACCGGCACGAACCTTCTACGGGTCTCTCGCGCAGCGGTCGTTCCTGTCCACGCAGTACATCCGCCATCACTCGGTGCCCTTCTACACACCAGAGCCGGACATCGTCCACGAGATCATCGGGCACGCCAACATGCTGGCCAGCCCGGTGTTCGCCGATCTCTACGAGGTAGCCGGACATGCCTCGCTGCGCGCCACGACCGACGTCTCGCTCGAGGTCTTCAGCCGCGTATTCTGGTTCACCCTCGAGTTCGGCGTGGTCCGCGAGGATGGTGCGGTGAAGGCCTACGGTGCCGGCCTGCTGTCGTCCTACGGTGAGATCGAGACGTTTCGCGATGCGGAGATCCGGCCGTGGGACCTCCTCGCCATGGCGACTCAGGACTACGACATCACGCACTACCAGCCGGTGCTGTTCGCGGCCACGTCGTTCGAGCAGATGCTCGCAGACCTCCACGCGTTCTTCTCGCCCTACGACGACAAAGCATGCGATCGGCTCCTCGCCCAGCAGTAGGCGACGCACCTGCCGGATCGGCGGCGGGGTCTAGCTCCTGCGTCGACGGTCCTCCCGTGCTGGGGGTGCGACACCCGCCACGCCGGGGTGCCGTGGATGACGCAGCGGCGCCCGGAGGGGCGCGACACCGGATCAGGTCGTGCGCAGGGCGAGCGCGGCCTTGACGGCCCGCGAGGCGCGGAACGCCCCCAGGACCTCCACTGACGCGATCGTCGCGAGCGCGAGCTCGGCGTCGACGTCGTCGGCGATGGTCGCGAGCCCCAGGACGCGCAGCTCGATCGTGCGTCCGGCGTCGCGGAGCTGCTCGAGGTCGCGCCGGGTGAGGTGCTGTATGCCGAGGGTCAGAGTGCGCCGGGCGATCGTGTCCGCCACGGCATCCGACCGGCTCTCGAGCTGGCGCCGGATGGCTGTGCGGATGAAGTCCGTGCGGTTGGCGAAGAAACCCTCGTCGACGAGCAGGTCGATCTGCCCGAGGTCGACGAGCCCAACGTTGATGGTGATCTTCTCACTCTTGTCGACTTCGGCCACGGCACCAGCCTCTCAACATCCCGTAGGATGGTCAAGGAGGTCGCCGGGGGCTTCCTCAGTGCTTGGGGCGGTCGTTGCCGTGCCTGCGTCGACCGAAGGCCGGTGTTGAAGGGGGTGAGGATGATGGGACCGGTACGGGACAACCAACAGCAGGGTGATAAGTATCTACGGCGTGTTCGTAGAGACCCGGCGAAGGAGATAGTCCAATGCTTGTAGACGATGCCCGGAAGATCGCCGCCTCGATCGAGGAACGCCTCAACGCCAGTTCCTGCCAGGGAGTCAAGGCCACGGTCAAGTCCGACCAGATGAGCCCCAAGACGGTTCCTGCCGGCGCAGGGCGTCCGACGTTCACCAATTACTACATCCAAATCGATGACGGCACTCGGATGGCTACCCTCACCCTTGGCCAGGCAGCTGGGTTGGTCGACGATGTCGAGCCGGATTGGGACCCGGATCGGCTCTTCGAAGCGATCCGTGCCCTGAATGTGCCGGTTGAGGACACGAACTGAGGACGGTGTCGGGGGTGGCCCGGGTCGTCACTGATCTCGACATCAGCGCCCGTCGACCTGTCGCCATCCACGCGCCAGGAGGATGTCGAGCACGGGGCTGCCAGAGTCCGGCGCGGCCGCGACCTCGATGCCTATACCGGGCTGTGCCGGGACCGCCGGCTGCTCGCTGGGTGTTTCTGCAATCTCCACCAGGGACCGCTCGCCTGGGGGGTGTACTTCAGCTCTGACGGGCGCCGGCGGCCGGCGACCCATGACGGGGACATGATTGGCGTCGGTCAGCGTGGCGTTGGGGCGGTAGTCGTTCTCCGGCCGGGGGCTGGTCAGGCCCAGCACCCGCATCACCACGGATGTCATGGTGAGCCGGTCGCTGGCGAACCCTCCGTGGGACAGGGCATCGGAGCGGCTGTCGTCCGGGGCGACCGAGCGCGAGAAGATGCTGGCACCGCCGCGTTTGCTGATGGCCTGCGCGAGGGTGGGCCCGGATTTCCCAGCAAGTGGTCTCCCAAAAAACTTCTGCATTCCAACTAGCGGAACTTCGCTATCTGCCGCCGAGCCCTCCAATGCGCGTGAGACCAGATAGAGCAGGGATTTGTGATAGAAGTCGACGCTGCCAGCCCGGCACACGTCGTCGAGTTCCCGCCCATCGCTCAGGGCGAACGTGGCGAACGATCGAACCTGGCCCTGGCGCCCGAGATGCGGAAGAACGTCACGGGCGAACTCGTCGACCCGGATGGCCGGCGCGAGCAGCGCCAGCGACGCGACGGAAACGCCCGCACCGGCCAGTCGCTGCAGCAGTGCCGCCTGGAAGATCGCACCCGCGCTGTGTCCCACCAGGTGCACTGCGACTTTGTCGGGCCCGTGCTGCTGGACGTAGTCGCGCAGTCGCAGCACGGTGAGGGTTGCGCCCGGCATGTCCATCATCGCCATCTCCGCTTCCGGGGACGTCGGCGACCACGAGACCTTGCCCGGGTCGCGAATCGGCTCCGATGCGGCGCGAGCGTTCTCCTTCATCTCGTCCCATATCCCGCGGAAGCTCCTTCGCGCGACCAGTTCGACCAGCCGGTCGGCTCCCTCCTCGAGGACGTCGAACCCGAAGCCGAACGGGAGCCGCCCCCTGATCGAATCGGCGAGCTGGTTCAGCAGTGTCTCGCTCGCTCCACTCTGCCAGGCGAAGAACACCGGATAGATCTTGTTATTGAGCCACCAGTTGACGTTCTCCTGCGCCGCGGACAACCCCCGCTCCTCGCTGTTCAGGCCGCCATGGGCGTAGAGCAGCACGTGGCGTTTCATGCTCGGGTCCCGCTTCAGCCACAGTTGGTGCCAGCGGTCCATGTGCCCGAAAGCACGGTCAATCTGGCTGGGAGAGCTGGCGAACTTGCCGTTCGATGAGAATCGTCCCTGGTTGCCAAGGTTGACCACATGCATCGCCAAGCGCCGGAGGTCGGGCGCAGGGCCGGTGACGAGGTCCCCGCCGGCTGCCGTCACGGTGTTCGACCGGCCGCTGGCGAACGGTGTCCGGGGCACCCCTGGGCGGGCGACCCAGGCGTCGTAGGCGGAGTCGAGCCAGTCCTCGTAGGGCAGCGTCGCGAACCCGCCCTTGCCCCATTCGGAACCCCAGGAGTTCTGCACCAGGAAACCGACCTCGTTGTAGCCGACCAACGCGAACGCGTGGCCCCCCAGCGCACGAGCATCCACCCGGCGGGCGATCACGTGCATAGGCTCGCCGTTCCTGATCAGCTCGACTGGCGTCATCCAGCCCGCGTGGATGACCGCCGAGACGCAGATGGCGTTCAGCTCGCTGATAGCGGACTGCATGTCGTCGAGGCGGTACGGGTTCACACGGTAGAAGGCACCCAGTGGGCGCTCGCCCGACTTGTCAACGACATCCTCGTCGTCCAACTCCGGCTCGGGGTATTGGTTCAGCGCCGACCAGTCCGCTTCCAGCAACACGCCATGGTTGAACCACCCCTTGAACGCGCCACGCAGCGACGACCCGACGTCGCTGTCACCCTCGAACTCGTCGTAGCGGCGGGCCAGGCGATAGAGCATGTAGGGGCTGACGTGCGGATAGGCCGCCGGCGCAGCCGTCCCGTTGATCGCCTCCGACCGCGCGAGCACCGCATTGATGACGGCAGCGAGCGCATGACCTGTGCAGGAGTTGCCCTCCTGGTGCATCACGTAACGTTCCCTGCTGCCCTGACGCTGATCCAGAACTGCCGGGAGTGGATGCAGGCGCGGCCGATACTCGAGGTCGCGGGCATCAAACGGATCGGGCAGCGCGTTGGCCGCGAACTCTCCGATCCCCGGAATGGTGATCGTGCCCGGCGGTACTGTCTTGGCCATGATCTGGACTCCAAGATATCGAGCAGGCTCCCGCTGCCCGTTACCTCGCAAAGGTGAGCTCTGCTGGGGAGCCCCGCACCAATCAGGAGGATCGCATCGCGCACGGCGGCGAGTGCGGCCGGATTGGCGAGAAGTCCCTTCGGATGGATGGTCCTCACTCTCACGACAGGATACGACGCCACTGGCCGGTGCGATACGGCCGAAAGGGACTGTTGCGTTGGTGTACCTCCGCCGTGGGCGGGCCTCGCTGGGGTCCCGCCCCTCGGAGGTGATCATGGTGGCAGTCCGTTGGCACATGCTGAGGGTCGATGCCCTCTCGGGACGTGAGGAGCTGCTCGCTGAGCGTAGCCCCACTCCTTCAGGGACGCACACTCTTGCGCGCTGCCGAAAGAAAGGAGCGGCGAGTGCGATGCTCGGTGAAGACAGTTCAGTCGCGGTCCGCGCCGGAAACCGTCTACAACCCGGCTGGCACGTCGATGTTAATACCGTTGGGTCCTATGGGGGTGACGCTGGTCGCTAACATTGTCAGCACGGCGTAGTCCGTACGAACGGTGATCGGTTGTGCCGTGGTGGTGGTGATCGCGGCCATGACAGCACCGGCACATGTAGGGTCGTGAATAGTTTTCGGCGCGGTCAGGTTGGCTACGACGTAGTTCTGCGCACAGACGGGGATGAGGTTCGCGTTGAGCTGTTGAACAGTGATGGCACCGACGGCGGCGTTTGCGGTACCGGCGGTCAACGTGGAGAACAACAACGCTGTGGCAGCTGCTGTAATGGCGGCTCCGCCGAGGTATCGACGAATCATGAGGACTCCCTTTGTCAAGCTGGTAGTTGAATAGCGGTAACGGCTGGTCGGTCGTCTCAGGAGCCGCCCGATTGCCGTGCAGCGTGGAAACAACGTGGTGACCCGATCTGGGGATGTGATGTTCGCGTAGGAATGATCACCTCGGCGAGTACCAGTGGCGAGCACGCCGACTGGCTATCGCTAACCGACATCGAGGCCGGCGAGCACCTTGGCGCTAGGCCGGATTACGAGGACCTTGACGCCCTCGGTGTGGCGATCCTCGCGGCAGGATGGTCATCATGAGACAGATGATGTTGCGACGCACTGTTCGATCATGTTCAGCCCTTCGGGGTCAGGTCCCCATTGAGACAAATCGTACAATGCGACACATTCGTTACCGGGTACTCCGGCTGCGGGCGCGACGCCACACCGTGGTGGTCGACGACGACCTGGGCGCGGCTAGCGCCTCGCCGCCCCGCTAGCGCCCCATCAGGCTCCTGACCTGCTGCTAAGCAGGCAAGCGGGGCCCCGCGGACCCCCGGAACCGGCCGTACGAGGGGCCTGGGCGGTGCGCTAGCGGCCTGGACCCTGCCCCTGTTCCTCGCTTTCACCACGTCGGCGTCACCGGTGGGGCAGGACCGGAGCCGGTTCACGCGCACGAGACCGAAGGCTCCTCCCGCCCCGGCGCCAACGGCCATCCACACGGCCACCTGACCCAGGGAGATGGGATCACTTAGCGACCCCAGCCAGTGTTCGTGCCGTTGCCGGATTCTTTCACGTACAACGTCGTTGCAGCACCGCCGTCGGTTCTGGTGTAGATGTCCCCAATGCTTCCGACGAGCACGCTGTTCGGCGACCCTGTCCCCGAGAAGTACTGCGCTGCCCCCAACGCCCACACTGCCGGTGAACACCACCCTGTTATACACCTCGAACTGCCGCCACACACCGAGAAATACCGGGTCCACAGCACCGTTATCGACGACATTGTTTGTGCAGTCGGAGATGAATCCACCGAAGCAGGTGAACGCCTCCGTATCCAGCTCCAGCTGAATCCCGACGGTCACTGATTCGATGTACGGGCTGATCACTGTGGTGTTATTGCCACGAATTCTGAGCGCGATCGCCATCGTGGATTCGCAGTCGACGTGGGCCAGAGTGTTGGTGTGCGCAGCTGCGGTACGAATACCGACGGTATTCGCATCACCGAGTATCCGGACGTTGTCCACCCAGTTGGAGTTAGCGTCGTGGTCGAACAGTATGCCGCACGAGTCGGTACCAGCGACCTGGATACGGCAATCGCGTACCGTGTTGTAATAGGTGCCGACGGAATCGAACACGACGCCACGCTGCGGCGACGTTGAGCCATCCCCGATGCGTAGCCGCTCAAACTGACTGTTGACGAAGAAGGAAGCGTCGATCGCGGTGCCGCCATTGGCCCCGGTACTATCGATCAACAGGTCCTTGATGGTGACGAATCGCTGAGTCGTGTCGGTGTTCTTAATCGCAGTCGGCACGGTCCCTGGTGCGTACACCAGCCTCGTTGCGATACAGCCGACACCGCTGAGGATGATGCCGTTCTTGTTGATTAATACCGCGGTGTCGATGGTCCAGGTGCCTGATGGGATCACGATGGTCCCACCGGTACTCGGAAGCGAGGTAATAGCTGCGTTGATCGCTGTGCCTGCTGTCGCAGCGTCACTGTCGTCCAGGTAGACGATCCCGATCACATCCGTGGTGGGAGTGACCCGTTTGACGGCCGGGCCGGAGAACAAGCTGGGCGTTTCGTCAGGTGGTACCTGCTGTGGGGTTGGGTAGGTCACGAGGAGGCTCCAGTTCTCCCTCCTCGTCTTTGTTCATCGCGGGCGGCTGATGGGTGTTACCGGCCCCCGCGTGAGCGTCGTGGTGTCAGCTCGACCGACTCAGCCGCTGCTTCCTCGGTATCGGCCGAACCGCTGAGCATGAGCTGTCGGCCGGTCACCGGGTCGTGACCATCGACTGTCGAGGGAGCGTTCCGGACAAAGACAACCGGCCGTGTGGGAGCAGGGGACCTGCCCTCGTTCACCCGGACACGAGGCATCGTGAACCCCATGCCTTCGGCAGCCGGGCCGGCCACGTTGCGTGCTCTCCCCGGCCGAACATGCCGAACATGAGGTCGATGGCCGGCAGCTGATTCTTGATTGATTCCAGAAACTGGGCCACACTTAGGAACGTGCCTACGACTTCGGACTTCGAGCGCATGTTGCGCGGGGTTGCTCTGCGTGTGACGCGTCCTCGGGTAGCGGTGCTGTCCGCGGTACACGACCATCCCCACGCCGACACGGACTCGATCATCGGTGTCGTGCGTGAGGATCTCAATGAGGTGTCCCACCAGGCCGTCTACGACGTGCTGCGCGCGCTGACTACCGCGGGTCTGGTGCGGCGCATCCAGCCGCCCGGTTCCGTGGCGCGCTACGAGTCGCGGGTCGGGGACAACCACCACCACGTCGTGTGTCGATCGTGCGGTGTCATCGCCGATGTCGACTGCGCTGTCGGCACCACGCCCTGCTTGACCGCGTCCGACGACCAGGGCTTCACGATCGACGAGGCCGAGGTCATCTACTGGGGCCTGTGCCCCGGCTGCTCCACCGCGCTCAGTTCCTGAGCACACGCTCTGATCCCCGGAAGGATTCCCGTGTCTGACAGTCTTGACGCCGTCGTCGGTGAGATGAACGAGGAGAGCGGAGGCCAGTGCCCGGTCGCGGCCGGGCACTTCAAGCACCCGACCGAGGGCGGGAGCAACCGTGAATGGTGGCCGAACCAGCTCAACCTGACGATCCTGCGGAAACACCCCGTCGTGGCCAACCCCATGGGCGGGGACTTCGACTACGCCGCGGCGTTCAACACCGTCGACCTCGACGCGCTGGCCTGCGACGTCGACGAGGTGCTGACGACGTCGCAGGAGTGGTGGCCTGCCGACTTCGGTCACTACGGGCCGCTCATGATCCGGATGGCGTGGCACAGCGCGGGCACGTACCGCATCAGCGACGGCCGCGGCGGCGCGGGCGCCGGTATGCAGCGCTTCGCGCCGCTGAACAGCTGGCCCGACAACGGGAATCTCGACAAGGCGCGCCGGCTGCTCTGGCCGGTGAAGAAGAAGTACGGCCGCACGGTCTCGTGGGCCGACCTGATAATCTTCGCGGGCAACCGCGCCCTGGAGACGATGGGCTTCACGACCTTCGGCTTCGCCGGCGGGCGGCCGGACGTCTGGGAGCCCGACGAGGACGTCTACTGGGGCCCCGAGACCACCTGGCTCGGCGACGAGCGCTACACCGGCGACCGGGAGCTAGAGAACCCCCTAGCCGCCGTCCAGATGGGCCTCATCTACGTCAATCCGGAGGGCCCGAACGGCGTCCCCGACCCGCTCGCCGCAGCCCGCGACATCCGCGAGACGTTCCGGCGCATGGCGATGAACGACGAGGAGACCGTCGCGCTGATCGCGGGCGGGCACACGTTCGGCAAGGCCCACGGTGCAGCCGACCCGGACCAGTACGTCGGCTCCGAGCCCGAGGGTGCCCCGCTCGAGGAGCAGGGCTTCGGCTGGAAGAACACCTTCGGTAGCGGCAAGGGCCGGGATGCGATCACCAGCGGCCTCGAGGTCACCTGGACGGCCACGCCGACGAGGTGGGACAACAGCTTCTTCGAGACCCTGTTCGGCTACGAATGGGAGCTGACCAAGAGCCCCGCCGGGGCCAACCAGTGGCAGCCGAAGGACGGCGCCGGGGCCGGCACCGTGCCGGATCCCGAGGACGGCTCGCTGGCGCGCCCCCCGACGATGCTGACGACTGACCTCGCGCTGCGGTTCGACCCGGTCTACGAGCCGATCTCGCGGCGCTTCCTCGAGCACCCGGACCAGCTCGCGGACGCGTTCGCGCGCGCCTGGTTCAAGCTGACGCACCGCGACATGGGCCCGATCCAGCGCTACCTCGGGCCGCTGGTCCCGCAGGAGACGCTGATCTGGCAGGACCCCGTCCCCGCGGTGGACCACGAGCTGGTCGGGGCCGAGGAGGTCGCCACGCTCAAGGGCCAGATCCTCGACTCGGGCCTGCCGGTCTCCCAGCTCGTCTCCACCGCGTGGGCGTCGGCCTCGACGTTCCGTGGAAGCGACAAGCGTGGCGGGGCGAACGGGGCGCGCATCCGCCTCGTGCCCCAGCGGGACTGGGAGGTCAACGACCCCGAGACGCTGGCGCAGGTGCTACGCACCCTGGAGGGGATCCAGGAGTTCTTCAACGGCTCCGGGGGCAAGAGCGTCTCGCTCGCCGACCTCATCGTGCTCGGCGGGTGCGCCGCCGTCGAGCAGGCCGCCAAGAACGTCGGCCTCGACGTGCAGGTTCCCTTCACTCCGGGACGCACGGACGCGTCGCAGGAGCAGACCGACGCCGAGTCCTTCGTCGCGCTCGAGCCCGCCGCGGACGGGTTCCGCAACTACCGCGGCAAGGGGAACCGGCTGCCGTCCGAGTACCTCGTGGTCGACCGCGCGAACCTGCTGACCCTGAGCGCGCCCGAGATGACCGTCCTCGTGGGTGGCCTGCGCGTCCTAGGCGCGAACTCCGGGCAGTCCCCGCTGGGCGTCCTCACCTCGACGCCCGGGTCGCTGACCAACGACTTCTTCGTGAACCTGCTCGACCTGGGCACGACGTGGAAGGCGACGTCCGAGGACGGGGAGACATTCGAGGGCCGCGACCTCGCCACGGGTGAGCTCAAGTGGACCGGCAGCCGCGTCGACCTCGTCTTCGGCTCGAACTCCGAGCTGCGTGCACTCGCGGAGGTCTACGCGAGCGACGATTCGCAGGAGAAGTTCGTTCACGACTTCGTGGCCGCGTGGGACAAGGTCATGAACGTCGATCGGTTCGACCTCGCCTGATCCCGATGTCCAGGTCGGCCACTCGCCGGCCGACCTGGACATTCTCGGTCGGGTGCTCCTTCCCCTTTCATCCGCGGCGGCGCTGGAGTTCGCCGCGGCTGACGTAGGTGTCCTTGAGGATCGATCGACCAGATAGTGCGCCGGGTGTTCGCCGCATACCGGATCTTCTCGGTGGTGAAGCCGTCCGTGTGCTCGACTGCGGCGTACCGCGCAGGACCTTGCCGACGAGCCTGACCGCGCTGCATGGTTGCGTTCCCGCTGCGGCGGTCCAGCCCGAGGCGGAACTCCCGCAGCAGCCTGCCCCCCGACCGCCGACAGTTAGGCGTCGGACGTTACCCGCGTTGTCCGCAGGTCGGTCGGCAGTAGCGACACCAGATCGTCGTGGCTTGGCCAGTTCGCGGTCCCGCCCCCAGCCGCGTGGATCGCGGATCGGATCGCGGCTTGCCCGACCGCGATGGCCTCGTCCTCCGAGGAGGCTTGCACGGTCACCTCGATCTCCATGACCCGCGCAGCGCGGTCGGCGGACACTGCCGAGTCCACGACTTCGGGGGTGCACTGCTCCTGCTCGAGCAACGCCGCAGTCACCGCGTCGGCGTGCTCGAAGAGGTCCGCGTTCCCCCCGAAGGTGAACGTCCAGTGGATGGATATGCCGACCGTCATCACGCACCTCCTGAGGTCACGCATGGCTGCCGTCTCAACCAACTTAGCGCCTCGTTGCGGGTAGTGGCCGGGCTGTCCGGAATGTCGAAATCCCATCTATCTCAGCTCGAACGGGGCGAGCGCGTCCTGGATCGCCGATCGGAAGTCCTGGCCCTGGCCGAGGCGCTGCAGGTCGCACCATCGGACATCACCGGTCAGCCTTACCTCCCGTCGAACGAGAACGAGCCGTGGCCCACGCGGCCGCTCAGGCGCTACGTGCCGTGCTGCGGGACATCGAGGTGAATGAGCCGCCGACCGGCGCCCCACCGCGATCGCTGGCCGACCTGTGCGCCGAGGTCGCAGCGGTGAACGCCGCGTGCGCCGCCTGTGACTACGGCATCCTCGGGCAAACGGTGCCAAACCTGGTTGGCGAGTTGCACACCCTGGCGGAGGCGAACGGCAGCGTCGAGGCGCGGCGGTTGCTGGCCGACGTGCTGCATGCGGCGTTCTACCTCAGCAAGGATCTCGGGCACGGTGACCTCGCGTGGATGGTGATCCGCAACACCATCACCCTCGGCGAAGCAACCTTCGACAAGATCACCACCCCGACCGCCACCCAACGCCGAGCCTTCGAACTGATCGGCGCCCCAATACCACTGAGCCTGAAGTAGACAGACCAAAACCAGCCCCAACAGCGAAACCCCAGCTTAGCAGAGACCCGCACGTCCAAGATCGGGAAACTTCGGATTAATCCAGCGAATAGCTTATTTCCGATTGTCCGCTGGTTGGGTCCATGCCATGGCCGTTGATCTCAGCTTGCCGTAACGTCTTTACTGCCGAGGTTAGTTAATCATGGACTGTGACTTTGGGGAGAGGTGCTTGCCAGATGTTAGATTTCTCGCTTGGTTAGTGGGGAATCAGTATGGTGCCTCTGTCGGCGTGTGGGTTAGTTACGCCAGGTGAGGCGGGCCAGAGGAGAATTAACTGCCATCCGCGCCTCACCGCTCAAGTTCCTGTCCCATTTGCTCGCACGGCAGGGTCTTTGGGACGGGTGTGTTCATCGCGGCGCGCAGCAGATATCAGCAGGGAATGACGTAGGCGCGGCCGAAGAACGTTGCAATTTCTGCGCGGTGGAGGTGGCCGGCGATTGCTTGGTCACCTTCGATGGCCATGACGGCGTGAATGTGCACTGTGCCGTTGGTGATCTCACCGGTACCTGTCATTTCGGCCGGTACAGAGTAGTCGGTGATGATGTCTTTAGTGGCGTCGTCTTTGGGCATGGTGGAGATGGTGAAGCTGTCCACTGCGCCGATCAGGCTGACGATTGCTCCGTTGCTGATATCGAGGCGCTTGGCTTCCTTGGCCACGGCGTCCATCAGCTCAGCGTTGCGGATCTCGATGACAACCATCGGCTACCTTCCAACTATGGGGCTGAGTGCTTGCAGCATTGCGGCGGCACACCAGCGCGCGCCTGCGTCACGGTCGCTGACCGCTTCACGGGCGAACCTTTGAGCCACCAGAATGGGCTGAGGAAAGCCCGCAGGATTGTGCGCGAAATTTGCGGCGACCGACCACTCTAGTCCGCAGACGCGGGCGACTACGGCGGTCATGTAGCGGTCGCGGACCTCGGAGTCTCGGTTGAGAACTGCGGTGATCCGGGGTGCTTCGACTTGTCCGGGAACCTTGGCGAGAATTCCGGCCGCGTTTACCCGCAAGACTGCATTATCGCCGTCGTCTAGCCACCGTCTTAGGCGCGCCACCGCGCCCTGATCAGCCAGGGTTGCTACCGCGAGGTCCGTGCCGTGCGTGGTCTGGACTGCGGCGAGCGCACCAGGGTCGTTGCCTGCGATACTGGCCGCTAGCTCGGCAGCCATTTTCGCGTTCCCGGCGACCAGGCCGGCCACCTTGAAGAAGCCCCTGCGGTTCACATTATCGCCTAACTGGCCTATACCGAGTGCTCTCTCGTACGCCTTGATCACATCTTTAGTGGCAGCTCGTTTGCCAGTCTCTACCATGCTGAGGTAGGGCTTGCTGTAGTGCGTGCGGGTCGCCATCACGCACAAGCTGATCCCGGCGGCGTTCCGAGCCTCCCTCAGCGCTTCGCCGACCATCATCGACGTCAACGGTTGTGAACCGCTGTGAACCTCTGAGCTGTTCTCTTGGCGGTCCATATCGATCAGGCTAGCGGCAGGTGGCAGAGCCTGACGGCCGGAGGATGACCATGTCGGATGATCATGACACGCAGAGCCTGAAGGGCCCGTCCGGCAGAGTCGCGCGGTGATGGCAGGCAGGCACAGACGCCAGGCTCTTGCTGCGCAAGTGACTGGCCAGCGGACAGCCCGGCTGGTGAGGATCGTGGACGCGCGCACCCGCTTGGAGCACTTGGTACCCGGCGATGTTCTGGCACCGCATCGCCTCAGCTTCGTCGCGAAGTGCGGCGCTACGGTTGTAGCGGCGAGTTTGGTGGAGCCGGGGCACGGCCGGTGTCGGGAGTGCGCCAAGTGAGCCCGGCAAGCGACCTGACTTCCGACCGGCCGCTGGTCGAGCGGTTCCCGTCAGACGCTCCCGGCGGCCGGTCGGCACCACCCAGCACTGATCTCGCCATGGAGATCCAGGCACTGGCGAGTTTGCTGGCCGAGGTGGTGACGCTGGCCGCGAAGCGCGCCATATTCCCCGGCCAGTGGGCGCTGATCGCCGAGCTGGCGCTGGAGCACGAGAGTGTGCGCGCGGCGCTGCGGAGCGAGCGGACCGGACCGGAACCGCTAGACGACGACACACCACCGCTGAGCACCGAGTGCATCATCGGCCAGGTCAACCAGCTCTGTGACCTGATCGGGGATGGCCGTGCTCGGTGCTGACAGTCCGGGTCTCGTGGCGGCCAAGCGGTTGCTCGATGCAGCCAAAAGCCAGGGATTCGTCTTCCAGCGGATCGCGCCTGGCCCGGACGGTCCACTCGTCGGGGTACGGGAGACCGTGGAGTACCGCGATACTTGTTATCTCGGTGGCTTCGGTGAGGGCTGCTCAGCGACCCGAGTTCGCAAGTACAGCCTGATTGTGCCCGGCGGGCTGCCGATCACCGAGCGCATAACCGGTGATGCGCTGACCGTGTTACACACGATGGTGGCCGACTGGCCGCCCACCTGAGGACCCCTCCGGACCACCATCGACCCCGTGGCACCCCGGCCAACCGTGATTCGTGCTGAGGCAGACGGTAAGGCACGAGCGACCCGCTGTGGCACATGCCTCGCCCCCTCACACTGCCACTGCCCTACCCCTGAGCTGCGACGAGGCAGAAAACTCCGCAAGGCAGGTCCGCCACCATTAGCCTGAATCCGGTCGGTTTCAGCGACCGAGTTAGGTGCCCCCTGCCTGCCCTATCGCTGCCCGGCTTCACCGCGATGGAGATTCCGACCGCAGGCGCCGAGTCCCCCGCAGGGGAACGTTCGGTTGGGCTTCGTGACCGAACCCGTCACGGCTGGACGCGCATCCTCGAAGAGGCCTTTCAGGCGGGTTTTGTGACGGGTGTGACGGGTTCAGACCGGGCCGTCGTCCGGCGGTGGGTATCTGCGTCGCCTTGCCGGTCGGTACCTACCGGCGCTTAGACCCGCTCGTCGAACATCTGTGGTGGCCGGGGGAGTCGGGAGGCGATGAGGTCGGCGGCTTTAGTGTCGGCACCGGCGAGCCAGGCGGCGTAGACCTTGAGTGCGGCTTGCACACATGCGACGTGCACCGCTCGTCGCAGTCGTGAGGTCGGGGTGTGCGGTGTTCGACGAAGGCGCGGCCGTGGCAGCGACGGCGGCACACTCGCAACTCCGCATACAGCTGCTCGAAGGAGCGCGGACCCTGCCGACACAGCTGGGCTAGGGGAGTAGCGCCGAGCACCGGACGGATGAAGCCGTTGATCAGCAGCCGGTAGCTGTCGCGGGTCGTCTCCTCGACCTGATGGCCGGACGGCCACTCATCAAGCAGGTAACCGAGTGTGACGTTCGTCCGGGCTGCCGTGTTGTCCCGGACTTGCTGGCGCAGTTGGTCTCGGATCACGATCGCTGCATCCTCGGTATCGGCGGACCCGCTGAGCATGAGCTGACGACCGGTCACCGGATCGTACCCCACAAGAGACGCGGACCTGGTACGTGCTGCCGCGCTGGCGGATGCCGGTTAGGTCCTTCGGCGCCTGCTTCCTGCGTGCCATAACCGCAGCTTACAACGCCGTAATGGACGGCCCGATGGACAAAGATCCGAAGAATTGATCTCCTTCGGTATATTTCCGCTGGTGAGAGGTGGTGCGCCGCCAGGGACTCGAACCCCGAACCCGCTGGTCCGGAGTCAACTCCCCCGCCATCGCCCCGCCGAAACCTGCGGCGCTGGTCGCAGCGGGTGCGAGATGAAATCAACGCCCGTCGGTACCGGGTCGTTCCCCGGCAAACTCCGGGGTTTCCGCCAGGCAAAAAGGTAGATCAAACTGACGAGCCACGGCCCGGTCAGTACGTCTCTGGACCTCGCTGACAGCCCGTCCGGGCGGGTTAGCAGTGCTCGGCGGAACTCGCCAGCTTGAGTACCTCGGCATAATTCCCGGGCCGGTCCAGGCTTGTCCGAGTGATCATCGCCTATGCGATCGAAGGTTCCTTCGTCGGCAGCCGACCATCTGCCGGCAGCGGGTCCGGCGAGTCGCATCAGAGCCTGTTCCTGCTGTAGGTCGGGGAACCACCTTTGCACCATCGTGTGCTGTGGGTCTACTCGCCGGGCTTGCCCCGGCGGGCCGGGGGTGCGCTCGTGGCGGCCGTCTCGGTGTCGGGAGTGGGGGTGGTGTGGAATCGGGCAAGGACCGCGTCGAGTTGCTGGCGGGCCTCCTGGCGCAGTGCGGCCCGCTTCCGCGGCCTCCCGTCGGACCTGGGCGAGTTCGGCGCGCGGTTGCTCGGCGGCGGCGCGACGCTCGGCTGCGGCGTGGTTGGCCTCGGCACGGGTGCGGGGCGGTGGCGGCCTCGGTGGCTTTTCCTGCTGTGCGGCGGTTACCCGCTCGTCGGCGGCCCTGGTGATCTCCGCACGGGTCTGCTCGATCTCGGCGCGGACGGCACGGTCCCGTTCGGCGAGCACCCGGTCACGGTCAGTCTCGACCTCGCGGCGGTACTCCTCGGCCGCAGCCACGGCGGCGGTCACCTGCTCGGCGGCCCGCGGCGCGCACCCGCTCCAGCTCCTGCCGTGCGGCGGTCTCGGCTGCGGCGACCTCGGCGCGGGCCTGCTGCTCAACGACCCGAGCCTCCGCGAGAAGGAGGTGCATCGCGCCGTACAACGACAGCACTTCCGGCGCGCAGTTCGGTGCCTCGCGGCCAAGGGCGCGAGAGCGCTAATCGCTTGCGTCGCGACGTGCTCGGCTTGATCCGGTCTCACGGAGGACAGTCGAAGCCACGTTGGCAGCGGTGTCGCTCCGTACGCGCCCCCCATAGCCACGATCTCGCGACGCCGCTGGGAGGCGCGAGCACCGCGACGCTCAGACGAAACCCGCCCGCAGCTCCAGCGGCTAACCGTGCACGTCCGTCAAGGAGGCCGTGCTGATCGAAACCTACCCGCCGCACCGGAGGCGGCTTCCGCCCTTGCCCATGGAGGCATAACTTGCGATCATGAGCGCGCGCGCATCAGCAAGCCGGTTCCAGGTCGTGGCGTCGAACCAGTTACTGCAATGACAGCTCCGAGGGTTGTCATACAACCGATCGGAGGTTGGGTTGAAGTCCATCGATAGCGCGACTAAGAGAGTGTTCGAACCAGCCAGGTCCGCGCAAGACGCGGAAATCGTGATAAGCCGCTTCTGGGGCCTCTACAAGCAACTGGCAGCCGCACCCTCGGTAGAACCCTCTGACTACGTCACCAAGCTCTTCGCAGAGGTGGTCGAACTCTGCATCAGCCAGCAGCCGGACGCGGTCGTCGAGCGGGTGCTCCGAGATCCGCGCACTGTTGAGCTGCGGCCGCGTTTCTGTCGACTGTGCGCCGATCACATCTTCCGGGAAGAACGCGCATGGTCCCGACGTATCAGCATATCTTCAGACCCGTGGGCCGAATTGTTCAATTGTCCGAATTATTGCAACTACATCCAACTTTGTGACGTGGAGATCCATTCCGTCTTAGCGCTCACCAGTCGAACTCCGAAGCGGCTCCTGTTCGCCGGCTCCGGACCGGTGCCGATCACCTCAGTACTCTTCGCCCACAGGTTCCAGCTGACAGTCGATAACCTCGAAGTCGACACGGAGGCGTTCGAACTCGGCCGTCATCTGGTTCAGCAGCTTGGCAAGGCGGAGAGCATGGGTTTCATCCATTGCGATCTCCGTGACTTCATCGGTCTCGAACCGTACGATGTCGTCTGCTTGGCCGCACTCGTCGGGCTTTCCCCGGAAGAGAAGCGCGAGATTACCGCTCATCTCAGTCGCCACATGAGGCCTGACGCACTGCTCTTGGTGCGTTCCGCACACGGTTTGCGCAGCCTGATCTACCCACCGGTCAGCGTCGAAGATCTCGTTGGATTCGTTCCGCAGCTCGTCCTACGGCCGTACACGACCGTGATGAATTCGGTACTCATCGCCAAGCCCAATAACGCAGAAGCTCCACCGTGACGCCTGCTGCGAGCAGTGCCGTCACTGTGTGGTGTCAGGGCTGACCCCATACATACCGGCCAGTACAGGTGTCAGCTGCTCGAGGTGCTCGGCCCAGTGCCCGGTCAACGCCTCCCGAGCGCTGGCGTCGGTGTCCAACAGGAACCGCATGTGCCGCAGCCCGTGGTGTAGCACGTCGATGTACCGGGGGACGGGGATCTCGGCGGCCCCGTGCGGTGGTGGATTCCCCACGGCGGGGAGAAGCTGCTCCGACACGGGCAGCGCTGCAGCCCAGCGCACCCGAACTGGCTCGGCGACCGGGATCACCGCTACGTACGTCAGGACGACGGTCGGCCCATCGGGTCGCCAGCTGGTGGAGTGCAGCAACGTCGCGTCGGGCATGGCGTGCTCCAGGAGCAGGGTCTCGACCTCGAAGTGAGGTTCCGAATCAGAAGGCACCCGGGGCGAGCGCCAAGCGTCGGCTCCGGACACGAGCCAGATCCCGAGCTTGTCGGCGGCGACCGGCCACACCTCGACCACGACGCCCATGTGCTCACTCAACATCAGTCTCACCCGTCTGTTGCTTGCTTCGCTTAATATTGCGGATCAGTTGGTCGGCCCGCGCTTTGGACACTCCGATGCGGTCGGCCAGCGCCGCCAGGGACAGACTCTCAGCGTCCCAGACGCGGCCGACGATGAGCGTGCGCAATTCCGCGTCGGTATCACTGAGCTTGCGTACGTGCGTGGCCAGTTCGCTCACGGCGGCCAGGGCAGCATCCAAGTTGGGTTCACTGTTGATGCCGACGACTGCCCGAGCGTGAGCCGCGTCGATCTCAGCCAACACGGCGCGCACGACGGTCAGCAGGTCAGGGTGGTCGGCCACTGCTGCACTGTAGAGCCCTTCCAACTCGCCCTGTCCAGCCCCCTGGACGGTTCCGGTGGTCGGGGTCGTTTACCCCCCTTGACGTATAGGGGTCTACACGGTAGCTTTCCGTAGGGAAGCGCAGGGCGCCGGAGTGTCCGGCGCGGCTCCCCAGAGCGCGGCACACAACCTCAAAGCCCCGGCCGGTGCAGGAACACCGGCCGGGGCGACACATCGAACCTTGGAGGGTCATCGATGCAGCTCGAAGATACCCGGTCAAACCAGACGGCGGACAGTCCCAGCCAGGCTGGCAGCGGTGTCGCTCCATTCTTCACGGTGGAGGAGTTGGTCGCGCGATGGTTTACCGCGACGACGGCAAACACCGACAAGACCAACCGTGACAACGTCCGCGAGCTGATCAGCTCCGGTGTGATAGCGGGCCGGAAGATCGGCCGCAGATGGTATGTGCACCTTAACGCCGTCGAGTGCTACGAGACTGGCCGTGATGACCCGGCAGTGATGCGGCACCCCGACAGCAGGCGATCCGCATGAACACGATGCGAAACTGGCGGGACCAGGCGGTGTGCCTCAATGAGGATCCGGAGTTGTTTTTTCCGGTCGGGGATTGCGGTCCGGCGTTGGTGCAGATCGCGGCGGCGAAGGCGGTGTGCGCGCGCTGCCCGGTGGTGGCGCAATGCTTGGGGTTTGCGCTGGCAGCGCTGCCGGACGGCGTCGCCGCTGGGTTGACCGCCGAAGAGCGACGGGCGCTTCGTGCTCAGCGTCACCGGCGGTCGCGTTCCCCGGTCAGTGCTGCGCGGCTGCCTGCTGGGGTCGATGGGCAGGTCGTGGCCGAGTTGGTGGCGGGCGAACGGGTGTCGGGGGCGTCGCGGCAGGAGTTGGCGCAGGCCGCAATCGAATTGCGCGAGTCCAATGGACGTGGCTGCCGGTGGATCGCGGGCTGGCTGGGGGTAGCTGACCGGCAGGTGTACCGCTGGTTGGAGCGCCACCGGGCCGGTGAACCGCTGACGTCGGGGACCGGCGGTGGGCGGGGTCGGGTGGTTGTGGTCGGTCGTGGCTGAGCGGGTGAGCACTCCTGGCGGCGCGCAGGCCGAGTTTCTGCGTGTGCTCGCGGGTCATTTGCAGCGGTGGGATCTGGTGCCGGTGGATGTCTCTAGTGATCACGCGGGTGGTTGGCGGCTGCATGTGTTTTCGGGCTGGAGCGGGTGCGATGTGTCGGCGGGTCTGGTTGGTTGGGCTCGGTCGTTCGGTGTGGCGGAGTTGGCGGTTCAGCCGCTTCCGGCACAGGTCAATGTCGCATTCTCGGCCGCCCTGGGTGGCTGCGCGGTGGGCGTGTGGGGGTGTGTTGACCCGTTGCGGGAGGCGATGGGCCTGACCGAGTTGCATACCACCGTCACTGTGGCCGAGTTGGCGTATTTCGCCGAGCACGGCGCGATGCCGGCGCGGCGGGGCCCTGCGGGTGGGGGTGTGCTGCGGTGACCGGGATTCCTTATGGCTCTCATGGGGTGATGTTCGGGTTACGTGCCGACCACGAGGAGGACGAGTACGGGGACTGCCTGTTGTGCTCGTCGTGGCCGGCCTGGTCGAGGGGGCAGCGGGGTTGTCCGACGACGGGGTTGCCGGCGGCGCCGCTGTGGCGGCCGCGGTCGGTGGAGGGGGCGGCGACCGCCGGGCTGGTGGAGCGGGCGCGGTGGGCCGTAACCGACCTCCGGGATCGGGTGGGGCATGTGGTCGTGGCAGAGCCGGGGGCTGGCGAGGTGTCTTGGTGTGAGCGGTTGGCCCGGTGGCACGCCCAGGACCAGGCCGCCGATCTCGGACAGCACGCCGACGCAGCTGATCGTAGTGGGCTATGACCGGCGACCGGGCGGCTGAGCATCGGGACGGCGAGTGCGCCGTGCGGATGGTCGGTGCGCCTGCACGCGGCCCGGTCCCGGTGGTGGTGCTGGCCTGCACGACGTGTCAGCACGTGTACACGCCTGACCCGGCCGATTTCGCGGGTGGGCGCACCGGGTGCCCGTTGTGTGGCGGGTGGACCTGGATCGCGCAGCTGGGCCCCACCGAATCACCTGTGAGCCCTACGACCAGCGCTAATGCACACGCCGACCCGGCGGTCACTCCGCCAAGAACGTCCGCCGGGTCGGCGGCTTCCCCAACCACTTCGAGGTAATCGAGGAGTTTCGCATGTTACCAACCTCTGCCGCAGGGACTGTCCACAATGGGCAGTCGCCACCGGGGTCGTGGGATTTGGTCGCGGCCGCCCAGGCCGGTGACCGGGACGCCTTCGGGCAGCTTTACCGCCGCTACGCCGACTCGGTTCGCGGGTTCACCTGGTCGCGCACCGGTGATCGGGTCTTGGCCCAGGACCTCACCAGCGAAACGTTCACCCGGGCGCTGCGCAGGATCGACTCGGTGTCAGACCAAGGCCGGGATGTGGGTGCGTGGTTCACCACGATCGCCCGCAACCTGATCACCGATCACTACAAGTCCAGCCGGACCAAGCTGGACCGGGTTGCCGCTGACCCGCACCAGCAGACCACGGCCGCGCTGGATGAGCACAGCGCCGAGCGCGCGGTCATCGAGCGCGAGACCGCGCAGGAGGTACGGGCCGCGGTGGCCGCGCTGCCCACGGCGGATCAGCGGGAGTGCATCCGGCTGCGGTTCTGGGAGGAGCTGTCGGTCGCGCAGACGGCCGCGGCGATGGGGCGAGCACCCAGCGCAGTGAAGTCGCTGACCCACCGCGCGCTGCTCGGGCTGCGCACCGAGCTGCGCGGTGACACCGACGCGGTGCCGGCACCACGGAAGGCGCCCGATCCGCTGGCGCTGGCCCGGCGCGCGGTGGCCGAGGTCCACCAGCGGGTGGCCACCACCGAGGAGCAGGTCCAAGGCAGCGACCGCGCGCGGGAATCGGCACAGCAGCGGGCCCGGTGGCAGGCCGACGACCACAGCACTGTCTGCGACCAGGCCCAGGCCGGGCTCGCCCGCACGGATGTGGGGTGAGCAGCTGTGATCTGCCAACTGGATCACCGGTGCTGGTGTTTCGATTCCGGCTCGTGTGAGGAACCGCATCACGCCGCTGATGCCGGCGCGGTGGCTGATGAGGCGGACGTCGCCGAATCGTGGGGGTGCAGCCCGCGGCCGGTGCCGCGGCAGGCCAGGCGGTGCTGGGTCGCCGAGTGTGACCGCTGCCAGCGGCCGGTCGGCGACGGAGACGAGCGGGGGGTACCGGCCCACCATGGCAGCGAGCACAACGTGCTCGTGGTGTTGCGTCGCGCGGGCTGGCTGGCAGTGGGGCTGTCCGATTACTGTCCGGACTGTCGCACGGCCGCGGTCGAGAGCGTGCCGGTCACCGTCGTGTGGGCTGGGTCGACACGGGACACCCATGGGGAGGTCACCACCTGCCCCGAGCTGGTGATCGTCTCGGGGCGCAGTCCCGAGGGCGTGTGGTTGGGGTTGCGGCTGGTCCATGTGCCCACCGGCCGATACATCCCCACCGACACCGCCGTGACGGTTGGTGTGTTGCACCGGATGGCCGAACTGCTCGCCGGGCTGGATTGGTCCTCACCTGACGTCGAGCACTACGCCACCGACTACAGCAGGCCCGTCCTAACCGCCTACCAGGCGGCGGCGCGGGAGCACCTCGACGCCGTCACGCAGCGCGCCGCAGCAGGGGGTGCGTTGTGATCACGGTGACGGATCTGTTCTGTGGGGCCGGCGGCTCGGGTCTGGGTGCTGCCGCGGTGCCGGGTGTGGAGTTGGTGATGGCGGCCAATCACTGGCAGCTGGCGATCGATACGCACGCCACGAATTTCCCCGGCACGGATCATGACTGTGCGGACATTTCGCAGGTGGATCCGCGGCGGTATCGGGGCAGCGACGTTCTATGGGCCAGCCCGGAGTGCACCAACCACTCCCAAGCCCGCGGGGTTCGCCGGACGTTGCAACACCCGGACCTGTTCGGGAACGTGGCAGCGGCGGAGGCGGCGGAGCGGTCGCGGGCCACGATGTGGGACGTTCCGCGGTTCGCCGAGCACCACCGGTACCGGGTGGTGGTCGTGGAGAACGTGGTCGATGCGGCGCGGTGGGTGTTGTGGCCGGCGTGGCTTGCCGCGATGGGCTGTCTGGGTTATCGGCATCGCACGGTCTACCTGAACTCGATGCACGCACCGGGGATCGCGTGCCCGCGGGCTCCGCAGTCGAGGGACCGGCTGTATGTGGTGTTCTGGCGTGAGGGTGACCCCGCGCCCGATGTCGAGCCCCGCCCGGGGGCGTGGTGTGAGTCGTGTCAGGCGCAGGTGGCGGCGGTGCAGTGGTTCAAGCGCGCGGTCGACCGCTGGGGCCGGTACCGGGCGCAGTACCTCTACCGCTGCCCGCGGGCTGGTTGTCACGCGGTGGTGGAGCCCTACGCGGATCCGGCCGCGGTGGCCATCGAGTGGGGCTTGCCCGGGGTGCGGATCGCCGACCGGGACCGGCCGCTGTCGGACAAGACGATGGCCCGGATCCGGAAGGGGCTCGCGCGGTACGCCCGGCCGCCGTTGGACCAGCCGACCGTGACGCCGGCGACGCGGACCGGTGCCCTGCTGGTGCCTTCCGGTGGGACGTGGAACGAGGATGCCCGCCCGGTGGAGCTGCCGATGCGGACCCGCACCGGCCGGGACTCCGACGCGCTGGTGGTGCCGGTCGAGGGCCGACACGGCACGCGGGTGCTGCCGGTGAGCGTGCCGCTGCGCACGCAGACCGCGTGCGCGGAGTCGGCACTGGTGGTGCCGTACTACGGCACCGGTGTCGCGCACCCGGCGAGTGAGCCGCTGCGCACCGTGTCCACGGTGGATCGGTTCGGGGTGGCGTTCATCGCTGAACTGCGTGGGGGTGGGTCGGGGGCCCGGGAGGTGCGTGAGCCGCTGGCCACCGTCACGGCGTCGGGTAATCACCACATGCTGGTGTGCCACAACACCAGCACCGGGCAGGGCAGGGAGATGTCCACCGCCGTCGAGCAGCGGGAACGAGTCGCTCAGCTGGGTAACGCCGTGACCCCACCGGCGGCGGAGTCGCTGATCCGCGCTGTGGTCAGCGCGTTGGGCGGTGCCCGGTGACTGCCCACGCGATGGTCGCCGCGGTGGTGATGGTGTGGCTGGTCGGCGCGGTCGTGGGTTGGTGCGCTGGGTGGGCGGCCCGGGGTGAGCAGAACCGCAGCTGGCACCGCGACACGACCCGGCAGCTCGCGCAGACCCGGGCCCGGCTCGCCGAGGCCCTCGACCAGCTCGATTGCGCCCACACCGCCCGGTGGCACGTCGAGCGGGTGAGCCCGCCGGCAGCGCCGGCGGTGGTCCACGTGCACATGGCCGCGCCGCTGCCATGGGCACCGCAACCGCCGATGATCACCCCCACCGGAGCCCACGACGGGATGCCGATGCTGGCAGCCCACGAGGTGGCGTCGTGACCACCACATCCCCGAACGGGGCGACCACCGCCCCGCACCCCGCCAATGTTGAGCAACCAGCACCGGTGTTCCCGGCGGTGCGGGTGATCACCGTGCTGGCTGTGGTGCTGGTCGCGGTGATCGCTGCGGTCGTCTCGTACAGCCACATGCAGCAGCTCGCCGAGCGGGCGGGGGAGGCCTGGCGATCCTGGCTGATCCCGCTGTCCATCGACGGCCTGGTGGTGGCCGCGTCGATGGTGCTGCTCACCCGCCGCCGCAACGGCCTGCCCGGCGGCGCTCTGGCCTGGACTGCCTTGGGTGGGGGTGTGCTCGCCAGCCTCGCGGCGAACATGGCCGACGCCCGCCCCGAGGTGACCGCGGTGTTGGTGGCCGGCTGGCCCGCGGTGGCCTTCGCGGTGGCCTTCGAGCTGCTGCTGCAACAGCGACGCGCCGAGCACACCGCGCCCAGCCCGGACACCGGACCGGCGCGGATCCCGGTCGAGGCGGCCCGATCCGATATTCAGCGGCGGGAGACACCGACGTGGCCACCGACCCCGACAAGCAGCTGGTCACCTTCGTCGACGACGCCGGCCGGCACGTCCGGGCCGGGGTCAGCACCGAACAACGCTGGCCCCTCGAACACCACGGCCGGCTCATCGCGGTCCACGACAGCACCCGTGGACCGGGTCAGTACCCCGATCCACGGCCCGCGCGGTGCTCACACCCACGAACCCCTCACCGCTGACCCAGCCGATCTCGCAGCGGCGGCGCTGCCGGTGTCGCAGCTGGTTCCTCCGGTAGTCACGACGTCGACGCCATCAGGCGCGGGGGCTGCTTTTCCGCAAAGCATCCCTGTTGACCAGGCAGTTCCGTTCGGAGCGGCGCCCGAGTCAGCCCAGGCCGACGCGGAGGAGCTGGTCGCCCGGGTGCGGAGGTTGCTGGCCGGTGCCCAGGCGGACGGCCGGCGGTTGGGGCGCCGCACGATCGCCGCCCAGCTCAACATCACCGAGTACCAGGCCCGGGTGGCGATGGAGCTGGTCGGCACCACCCGGACGGACCGCACCGGGACCGGTGGCAGGGCAAGGTCCACGGCCGCGGGTCGGGGTGCGCGATGACAGGCCGGGTCGTCTCATTCCCTGCTCAGGTCACCTGGTTTCCGGCAGTCGGTGGACCGCCCGGAGGTCAGCAGACCGCGCCGGGGGCAAGCGTCGATGAACCGGACCCGGTCCGCCCGGGTGAGACCAGCCCCTGCCGGGGTCACTGACGTGATCACAACCCGGGCCGACGAGCCCGAACCCCCGACGTCGCAGGCGACCCCCTGCACGGCCCGCTGAGGCCAGGCCGCGTTCCACCGACCATCGACAACCAGGAAAGGCGAGATCGATGAACGAGCCCACGACCACCCTGATCGGCAACCTGACCAACGACCCCGAGCTGCGCTTCACCACGACCGGTACCGCGGTGGCGAACTTCACCGTGGCGGTGACCCCACGCCGATTCGACGCCAAGTCGGGCGGTTACGTCGACGGTGAGCCGGTGTTTCTGCGGTGCACCGCCTGGCGGGCGCTGGCCGAGAACACCGCCGAGAGCTTCCGCCGCGGCGACCGGGTGATCGTGACCGGTCAGTTGCGGACCAACAGCTTCGAGACCCGCGAAGGCGACAAGCGCAGCTCCACCGAGCTGACCGCCACCGAGGTCGGCGCCAGCGTCCAGTTCGCCCAGGTCCGCATCATCAAGCCGGAGCGGCACAGCGCCGCGGGCGACACCGCGACCGCGGCCGCCGGTCAGGACGGTGTCGAGGAGCAACCGCCGTTCTGACCGGTTCTGCCCGCTGGCCGGGTCCGTGCCCACCCCGGCTCCGGCCAGCGGGATCCACCCCCAACCTCGCACCCCTTTCCGGAACGGATACAACCATGATCAGCACAACGACCCTCGTGTTACTGGGCGGATCACTGGCCGCGACCCTCGGCGCCTACGTGCACTGGCAACACCGTGAACACCTCGCCGCCCTCGCGGCGACGCTGGCCCAGGGGCTGCCCGCCGTGATCTGTGCCCTCGTCGCGGTGCTCGTCGCCTACCAGGTGAGCCTGGTCGCGGCGCTGGCGCTGCTGGGGTGTGTCGCCGCTGCGGCCTATCACCGGTGGGGGCATGGCGCCTCGGTGGTCACCCGGTGGGGCGCGGCCAGCCGCCGCCGGCACGGCGTGGCGTCCACGGTGCACATCCTGCGGCACGCCAGCGCCGTGGCGATGCGCCGCAAGGCCAGCAGCGTCCGTCCCTCGGTGCGGGAGCTGTCCCGGCGGCAGCGGGCCCGGGTGGCGACCACGCAGTTCGGGGTGCCGTTGTGCCGGACCGGGTTGCTGCGGGTCTGGGCGTCGGTCGAAGACGTGGTGCTGACCTTCGGTGCGCCGCGCAAGGGCAAGAGCGGGTGGCTGGCCGGGCGGATCATCGACGCGTCGGGCGCGGTGCTGGTCACCTCGACCCGCACCGACCTGTATGACCTCACCCACGCCTTGCGGGCGAAGCGGGGGCCGGTATTCGTGTTCAACCCGACCGGGCTGGCGGATCTACCGTCCACGATCTGCTTTGACCCGCTGACCGGGTGCGCCAACCCGGTCACCGCCTACGAACGGGCCACCGACCTCGTCGCGGGCGCCTCCCACAGTGGTGGGCAGAGCAATGACGGGGACCGCAAGCAGTGGGAGGGCCAAGCCCGCCGGGTCCTCACCGCCCTGCTCCACGCTGCCGCGTTGGGTGGGTTGGGCATGGCGGCGGTGCAGCAGTGGATCGCCAACCCCGACACCGCCTCCCGGGAGGTGATGCGCCTGCTGCGCCGCTCACCCAGCGCCGCGGCCTATGTCCCCGACGCCGAACAGTTCCTGACCACCAATGACCGCACCAGGTCGTCGATCACCTCCACCATCGCGCCCTGTCTGGGGTGGCTGGCCAACCCCGACGCCCGCGCCGCCACCACCGGGACCACCCCGCTGGATGTCGCCGAGCTGCTGCGCTCCCGCGCGACGGTGTACCTGCTCGGTGCGGAGGAGTCCCAGGTCGCGCCGCTGGTCGCGGCATTGACCGGGCACATCGCCCGCGACGCGCGCCGGATCGCCGCCCGGGCGCCGGCGGGGCGCCTGGACCCGCCGCTGACGCTGATCCTGGATGAGGCGGCGCTGATCTGCCCGGTGCCGCTGGACTCGTGGACGTCGGACATGGGTGGCCGCGGTGTGCACATCATCGCCGCGTTCCAATCCCGGGCGCAGCTGATATCGCGCTGGGGTGCGACGGCGGCCCGGGTGATCCTGGGCAACACCGGGGCGGTGGTGCTGTTCTGCCAAGGCGACGACACCGAAGACCTCGCCCACTGGTCCGCGCTGACCGGGCACCGCGACGAACCGGTCACCACCACCGACCCGGCCGGGCAGGTCAGCTCCCGCACCACCCACAAAGTCCCGGTGATCTCACCCGCGCAACTGGCCAACCTGCCCAAACGGCGGGTGGTGGTGCTGCGCAGCGGAATGCCCCCGGTACTCGGGTGGGCGCCCATGGCGTGGAAACGCCGCGACGTCCGCGCCCAAGGTCGGCTCGCCCGACGACAGTCGGCGGCCGTGGTCGCCGCCGCTGAACAGGTCACCCACACCGCCCCGCCCGCGACCGAACAGACGCGTGAACGCACGCCATGGGTAGTGAGCACCGCCGGTGTGGTGGGTGAGCAGTCCCCCACGTCGCCCAGTCCGGCGCCCGCTGTCCCGGCCTCCTCAGCCGGATCGACGAACGGCACCCGGCCACCTGGCGACACCACCCACTGACACCGGTCACTGCCTTACTGATCTCCCCGCTGCCCGGGTTTGTCACCGGACGGCCCGGGCAGCGGGACCCATCACCGAACAAGGAGAAACTCGAATGACCGAGGCGAACGAACATAGCCAGTTCCGGATGGTTCACGACCGACCGACGCTGACCCCCGAGGGAGTCACCGACGAGGAAAACCGGCAGCGGGTACAACTAGCCATCCTGGCCGAGACCCTGACCCACCAGCTCGACACCGGGCAGGACACCTCGATCACGATCGGGCGGATCGAGCAGACCCTGACCGACCAATCCCGGGCGGCAGCCCTAGCTGGCATCAACACCGAGCTGGCGCAGCGCCGGACCGCGCAGCGGGCTGCCGACGGGCCATTGGGTTCCTTGTGGCGGGAGGCCGCCGAGATCACCTACCACGAACGGGTAATCGACTACGGCAACGATGGGCGGCCCGAGGACGACCGAGCCCTGGGCGCGCACGACCAGGCACGACGCGAGGTCAACATCGCAACGATCGCCGAGCAGACCGGGATGCTACCGGGATACATCCGCCAGCAGCTCGACGACGCGGCCTACGCCCACGGCCGCGCCCCCGGCACCGACGCTGACCCCGACCACTTCGCACCACCGGACTGGGCCGAGCTCACCCAACGCGGCGACTCGGCAAAGGCGGACGCGGCCGCGGTCGGCGACCAGCTCCACGCTGGACGCGGTGACCTTGCCCATGACGAGAGTCCGGATCCGGTGTTATGGGGCACTGGCTCCGCGACGGTGCTCGACGAGCTCGACCAGGCCCGGGCCCGGGTGGAAGCCGGTGATGTGCCAGCGGAGCACGAACACCACCACGCGGCCTACATCGAACGCCTGGACCACCAGGCGCAGCACGCCGCCGATGACGCTGTGGGCGGCCCCGCCGATGCTGTGCTCGACGAGCTGATCACCGACCTGGACGCCACGGCACCCGACCCGTACCCCGGTGATGAGGCTTACCAGACGCAGCTCGCCCCAGGCACGGGCGAGGCCTCATCTGACCCTCTCGGGGAGGCGCTGCGCGATCGAGACATCGCCATAGCGCAGCTCCTCCACGAGATGCTGTACACCGAGGGCCCGCCAGTACCTCCAGGCCAAGCCGCCGAGTTCGCCGCGTACGCCGAAATGTGGGTCCAAGAGGCCCTCGCCGACTACGACCGCGACCTCCACCAGCGCACCGAGCACGACCAAGCCGCCCAGGGCAGAACCCACAGCGACGACGACGATGCAAACCAACAGCAGGCCGGGTCGGCAGCAAACAGCGCAGCGCCAGTCACGGATGCGGTCGATCTCACAGGCACCGACGGCAACCAGCCGCCGGGCAAACCACCCGCCGCTGACGCTGTCGACGCCGCGCACGCTACTGCGACGGCCTCAGCGCGAGCGCTCGACGACCGCGAGAACCCGTACACCCTGCCGGTCGTACACCAGTCCGGCGCCGAGGCCGCCGCGGCCGCGATCGCCGCCGATGACCGGGAAAACACCTACACCCAGCACGGTCCCGGGCCGATGACGCGAGCCGCGCACAACCAGCTCCTGGCGCAGGTCATCAACGCCGCCGCAGGGGCGGTGCACCACGCCCACCACTCGGTAGCCGAGACGCAGACACCCCACACCACCGACCGGCCGAAGCCGGGCACCCAGTGGGACGCCAGCCAGGCCGGGGAGGTGCTGAGCGATGAGTGACCCACACGAAATCTCGGCTGACCACGCAAAGGACTGCTTCGGTTGTGAGCACCTCCCCGGCGCAGTGCACTGCACAACTCAGAGCGGCGCTGAGCACGAAGCCTTAATGGCCGTGCAGCGAGCGCATCTCACCCTTGCCGCGCGGGCCGAACGGCTCACCCAATCGACGGCCGGTGCTCGCGCCGGTGCAGCAGGAGGCGGTCAACGATGACACCGCCCTCTGATCCGGACCCGGCGGTGGTGGCGTTGGGGCGGGAGGTGCAACGCCTCACCCGGTCGCAGACAGCTGTGGAGGAGCGGGTGGGGGAACTCGCCGACCTGCTGCAGATGCTCGCCGCCGACGTCGCCACCCTCGCGGCCCGTGCCGGGCCTGAGGGCGATGAGGCGGTCCGGGCGTGGCTGCTCACCACCGACCCGCAGCTGGCCCACGACGACCTCACCGACCTGGTCGAGTGGCTCGGAAGGGTGTGGCTGCGCTACCCGGACGCGGTGCTGCCGTCGTGCTGGCTGTGGCACCCGGCGGTGATCGAAGAACTGCGGTGGGTGCGGTGCGCGCACCGGGAGGCCTACCACGACAACCACGGCACCTGGCAGAAAGTCGGGGACTGGCACGACCGGCAGCGCCCCGGTGTCCTCGCCCGGATCAAGTGCTACGCCGGGAACTGCGAACTGCGGGAACACACCGAAGGTGGCAGCCAACGCCACCCGGCGCCGGTCGTTCCCCTCACCGACGCAGTGTCGATCATCGCCCGGGCCTGGACAACCACACCCGACAGCCCGGTGCTCCCCTCCGAACTCCAAGTCCGCCGCGCAGAACAGCACGACGACACCCACCACCGGCCCGGTCCCTGATGGGCGATCGACCAGCGCCAGCGCCGTAGGTGAGTCGCTCGGCCCGGGTGCCCGGGTTCGCAAACTGGGCGACGAAGCGCCTTGCCCGCACGCGCGTTGCGCGGGGTGATCTGAGCCGTGCAACGACCACGACATACCGGTGAGGGGGTGTGATGAGTCCGGACGACGATTCGGATCTCGGGGTCGAAGTGCCCGCGGCGGGGGTGGATCACACCGGCGGCGAACGGCCGGTCTGCGCGGTGGACGGCTGCGGGCGGTGGCCCATGCGCCACGGCTACTGCGATAGGCATCGGCAGCGGTGGCGGCGTACCGGCGACCCCGGCGGCGCCATCGCCCCCCGATCACCCACGCGCGGCCTCTGCACCGTGCCCGGCTGTGGGCGGCTCGACAAGGCCCGCGGGCTGTGCCCCACCCACTACCAGCGGTGGCTCCGGACCGGCGACCCAGGGCCAGCCGCAATCGCCCGGCACGTGCTCCACGGCCCGGGGTGCTCGGCGCAAGGGTGCACCGCCACCCACCACGCGCACGGGCTGTGCCGCACGCACTACTCCCGCCACCAGCGCACCGGCGACGCCGACACTGCGACACCCCGACGACTGCACACCTGCAGCACTCACGGCTGCTGGCAACCGCACCACCGCCACGGCCTGTGCCACGACCACTACCACCAGTGCGCCGCCTCCGGCGCCACCCGCGAACCACTGGACGTCGCCGCGTGCGCCCAGGCCTACCGACACGGCGCCAGCGCCGCGAGCCTCGCTCGACGGTCTGGCTACACGCCCCGAACCGTCCTCGACGCCCTGCGAGCCGCCGGAGTACCGATCCGACCCGCCGGCCGACACAAATCCACCCACGACCAATGACAACCACCGAATCGAGGCCAACCCCGAACAGAACAGCACAACCCAGTCATGTCACACACAGTCACCGACACAGCTCCAAGGACGAGACACAACCCACGATCCAGAGCAGCAAAGACACACCGAGGCAGATGAGATACACCGAGGCCAATTCCGAAACAGACCCATGCATCCGCGATCGTCGGGACACCCGAAACCACCAAAACCCCCAAACCGCCCGCACTGCGGGCGGTTTGGCAACAATCCCAAGGCGGTGACAGTGCGTGTTGAGTTACTACTCGGGTCACTCGATCGACTACCTCACTGACGCGGTCGCGTCGGGTCGGGAAAGCTACTACACCGGTGCGGTCGCGGAGGGGGAGCCGCCCGGTCGGTGGTGGGGCGCTGGGGCGTCGACCCTCGGACTAGCGGGCGAGGTCGACAACGATGTGATCAAGGCTCTCTACGGGCGGTTCCTCGACCCGCGGGACGGGCGGACGGTGCTGGGTCACGGTGGGCGCCGCTACGCCACCCCGGAGGAGCTGTTCGCCAAGGCCCTAGCAGCGAACCCGCACGCGGCACCGGAGCACCGGGAGCAGCTGCGGCTGCTCGCCGAGAAGGAAGCCAAGAGCAACGTCGCGTTTCATGATGCGACGTTCAATGTGCAGAAGTCCGTCACGGTGCTGCACGCGGCATTCGAGGCGCAGGAAGTCGCCGCCCGGTGCGCCGGTGACGTCGAGGCCGAGGCGGCGTGGGCGGCGCACCGCCTGGCGGTGGAGGAGGCGATCTGGGCGGGCAACAACGCGTCGCTGGCCTACCTCGCCGAGCACGCCGGCTACACCCGTGTCGGCAAGCACGGGGGGACCGCGGGGCGGTGGGCTGACGCGCATGGCTGGACGGTCGCGAGCTTTTTTCAGCACGACTCCCGCAACCATGACCCGCACCTGCACATTCACAACGCGATCCTCAACCGGGTCCAAGGCCCGGACGGCAAGTGGCGCACCATCGACTGGGCGACGGCGAAGCTGCAGAAGGCCGCCGCGGGAGCGGTGGGTGAGCGGGTGATGTTCGGCCGGTTGGTGCACACGCTGGGGGTGCAGGTCGCGATGCGCCCGGATGGGAAGTCCCGCGAGATCCTCGGTGTCGACGCCCGGGTGATGGACCTGTTCTCCTCCCGTACCCGGGCGATCACCCCGAAAACCGCCGAACTGGTCGCGGCGTTCGAAGCGCGGTTCGGGCACGAACCAAACGCGCTGCAGCTGTACCGGTTGTCCAAGCAGGCGGTGCTGGCGACCCGGCCCGGTAAGGAGCACACCGGGCAGACCACCGAGGAGCGGTCACAGCGGTGGGACCGGATGGTGCGGGAGATGGACGAGGGCCTGCGGGCGGAGCTGTGCGGGGGTCTGGCCGGGGTCGCCTGGGGTGCGCTGCAGGTCGCCGATCGTGAGCAGGTTGCGGCTGAGTTCGACCCGGCTGCGGTGGCGGCCATGGCGGTAGCCGAAGCGCAGTCCATCCGGTCGCGGTGGACCGAGAGCGACCTCATTAAGGCCATCAACAACGCGCTGCCCGACTATTTGGGTGGCCTGACCGGGCCCGACGTTGCCGAGCTGGTGCGGGGTCTGGCCGCCGACGGCCTAGGCGTTCATTGCGAAAAGCTCACTGCTGCCGCTCCCGGTGCCGAGACGCTGCCTGAGGGGGAACGGTTGGCGAACGGGCTTTCGGCCCAACAGCGGCCCGGCAGCGAGCTGTACGCCTCCCGGGAGCACGCCCGGTCGGAGCGGGCGTTTCGGGCCGCGGCTGTGGAGCGTGGAGCGGTGGCGATGCCAGCGGAATTGGCGGAGTTGTTCACCTCCGAGCTGGCGGAGTTGGGTACCGAACTCGGTTACGGTCAAGCGCGCGGAGTGCGTGGAGTGCTGACTTCTGGTGCTCGGGTGGAATCGTTGGTCGGCCCGGCAGGGACAGGTAAGACCCTCGTGGTCGGTGCACTCGCGAAGGCGTGGTGTGACCCCAGCTTGTGGGGTGGGGTGCAGCGGCGGTGTTTCGGTCTCGCCTCGGCGCAGATTGCCACCGATGTGCTCGCCGGGGAGGGTTTGACCGCGCGGAACGTGCGGGCGTGGCTGGAGGCGCAGCGGCGCCTCGATGCGGGCCGCGGCAGCCCAGAAGATGAGGCGTTGGCGCTGCGGGATGGTGACCTGATTGTCGTTGATGAGTCGTCGATGGCGAACACACCGGATCTGGTGGCGATCCGGCAACGCCAAGAAGCCGCCGGCGCCAAGCTGCTGCTCACCGGCGATCACCGGCAGCTGTCCGCCGTCGGTGCTGGGGGTGGGATGAGCATGGTCGCCGCGACGGGAATCGCCTACGAACTCACAGAGGTGCGGCGGTTCACGCACGAATGGGAGAAGGCGGCGTCGCTGCGGCTGCGGGAAGGCGACGTCCAGGCCCTGGCGGAGTACCGCAAGCACGGGCGGATCATCGACGGGGGCACCTTCGACGAGGCAGCTGCGCGGGCGGTGTCCGGATACCTGGCCGACTACCTCCAAGGTCGCGACACCCGGTTACTGGTCGACACCAACGACGCGGCCGCCGAGGTGTCCTGCCGGGTCCGCGCGGAGCTCGTCACGCTCGGGAAGGTCGCTGAGCCGGGGGTCAGCATCGGGCGCCACGGCAGCACCGCCGGGGTGGGGGACTTGGTCGAGGCGCGGCGGCTGGCGTGGGACCTGGCCGGGTACGAGGGCAACCGGCGCGGCCCGATCACCCGCGAGCACTACCGGGTCCGCGAAATCCGAGACGACGGCTCCCTCGTCGTTCATCACATCACCGCCAGGACCCTGGCCGGCGAAATCCACGGCGACCGGTTGACCCTGCCCACGCAATACCTGGTGGATCTGGAGTTGGGTTACGGATCTACGGTGCACTCGGTGCAGGGGATCACGGTGGACACCTGTCACTCGGTGGCTACCTCCAAGACTTCCCGCTCAGCGCAGTACGTCGAGCTCACCCGCGGCCGCGACCGCAACACCCAATACGTGCAGACCCTCGCGGATGCTCACGATTCGCGGCCTGGGGGGACAATCGAGCGCCAAGACCCGCTGACCGTGCTCGACCGGTCTCACACCGACCCAGACGACGACCGGGCCGCCGTCGTCGAAGCCGACGAGTCCGCCCGCGTGATGCGATCGGTACAAACCGCCGCGGAACGGCTCGCCGAGGTCTCCGAGCGGTGCTGCGCGGGTCGCACCGCCACGATGCTCGACCAGCTGCTCGACCACGATGTCCTGTCCGAGGACCAGCGACTCGCGCTGGCTACCGATGACAACACCGCGACCCTGGCCCGGGTACTGCGCCAAGCCGAGGTCGCCGGGCACGACCCGCTCGAGGTACTCACCGCCGCGGTCACCGAACGCCATCTCGGTAATGCCCGCAGCATCGCCAGCGTCCTCCACCACCGCATCACCGACCGGGTGAACCTCGAACCAGTCGGCGATGCACACGCCGACTGGGTGCCGACAGTCCTCGACCCCGCCTACCAGCAGCACCTCAACGACCTCGCCGCCGCAGCAGACCGTCGACGCGACGAACTAGGCCCGCAGGTCGCCGCCGCAGGCCCGCAGTGGGCGGTCGAGGCTCTCGGGCCGGTACCCGCCGACCCCGCAGAACACGACCTCTGGGTGCGCCGCGCCGGGATCGTCGCTGCTCACCGTGAGCTGACCGGGCACACCGCCGACGACGTGGCACTGCCCGGGGCGGCGCCGCCGGGACGGGTCGAGGAGTACGCCTCGTGGCGGGCGTCGTGGCGGGCGCTGGGCCGACCCGAAGACGTCCGCGCTGAGGCGGAGTTGTCTGAAGGTGCGCTGCGGCTGCGGATACGGGCCCAGCAGCGCGAGGAAGCAGCCGCTCCGCCCTATGTGGCCAAAGCCCTTTCGGGAACCAACCAGGCAGCGCGCACCGCCCGGGACGACGCGGTACTGCTCACCGCACGAGCGCAAGCAATCGCGGATACCACGGAGCGGGCCGAATTCAAGCGTCAAGCGGCGGAAGCCGCTGGGCGGGCGACTGTCTTGGAACAACGCGCCACGAAGCTAACGGTGGCCGACACCGAACGGGCGGTTTGGTGGGTGCGGAATGCGGTCACTCGGGATTACGCCCAACGGGCGACAGCAGAATTGGCGGCCCGCGGGATCGATCCCCACAGCACCGAGAACACGATCACAATCGCGGAATGGTTCCAAGCGCACCGAGCTGAGCGCACCGAGTCCGAGCCGGATCAGGTTGTGACCGAAACTGACGTGGACGAGTTCACGGTCGAACGCGCCGGCCTGGTCGTCGATCCGGCCAGCGCCGAAACCAATGTGCCCGACATCCGGGACATCGCCTCAATCCAACCGCCGACGTTTGAAAACGACGACGACTGGAAGCACATAGCCAGCGTCAGCGAGACACGAGACGCCCTGGACCGCGCCGGGCGTGCGCTGCTCGAACGCAACGCCCGCCACGACTGGGAGGCGCAGCGGGAGGCAGAGGATCGGTCACTACAAGCCACGCCGTGGCACGCTACAAGCTCGAACCGGGCTGCCGCGGACACCCGGGATCACGACCCGGTACTGGACTGCTAGGCCAACCAACCAAACCATCGCCGAAAACAAACGGGCCGCACGGCCCTAACTAAACCAAGCCTTCACGCTGCTCAGCTTCGTACGCTCTCGCTAAGCGATGCTCAGTCGCGGTGATCGACTCCGCCATCCGCCGGTTCTCTTTCTCTTCCGCTTCCGCCAGCCGGTGCAGGTCTTGCGTGATGCTCTCCGGCACGTTCGATGACCAAAGATACGGCTCAGCCGCGATCTTCCGGGAAAACAACTCACCGGCTGTCGGGGTGCTCCCATCACGTTCCCGCAATGGGATCGGTAGCGGCGGCGGCGGAGTCTTAAGGACCGGCCTGTTCTCTGGGCTCAGGCTCATCAGCCACTCCAGCGTCTGATACACCCCGAGGGCGTATCGGTGCGACATGGCGAACGGGGGTATCAGATATTCCACGCCCAGCCCCTCGCTAACGTCCTTCATCCCCCGCAGGGAGGCCGGCGAAGTCAGCATTCCCTGCGCCATGTACGACTCCACCAACGCCACCCGGTGGCTGACCGGTCGCTCTTGCCGCCCGCTGATCGGGGCTTCGAGGATGCCACCTCGCACCCACAGCAACGTCGTGGTGATGCCCTGCGCCCACAAGGAGCCGACATCCGTCACCATCTGATGAGCCACCAAAAACAGGTCGTCCGCTTCCTTACCCGACGGAACGACCCACCGCGGCAACTTCCCCTCACCCGTCATCCCCCGAGTATCCAGACGACCCCCGACAACCCACTACACCCCACACCGGACACCAACGGGTCCGCGCTCAAGGCCGCGCAGGCCAAGCAACCCAGCGGAACGCCTACGGCGCCATGTCCCTAGCCAGGTACGTGCACGGAGCGCCTACGGCGCGCTGCCCCCTATAGCGCTCAAGGCCGCGCCGGGGCCGAGGGAACAAACGGGCGAGCGCCTCCGGCGCGCTGCCCCTGCCCCCTCACCCGATCGGCAACGGTCTCATGTCGTCCTCGCCTGTCTATGGCGAACCCGGCTGTGGCCACCCCCTCACCACGGCCCCGGTGCTGCGCACCCGCCTTCGGCGGCCCTTCGGGCGGGACCGCGGCGAGCCTCTGGCGGCCACAGCCAGAACCGTGCTCCGCAGCGCTACGCGCCCATAGACAGGCTCCGGGCGCCATAAGTCCGGCCTTGTATCGGGTGAGGGGGTGGACCGGCGAGGCCAAAACCCCAAACCCGCAGATCAACAACTCAACAGGCCACGCGACTAATCCCAATATCGGACGGAAAAACACGAGTAGGTCGGCACGAAGCTGGCCGGGATATACCCCCTGGTCTCGAACGCCACCGACGGGGCCCGCACTACCCCGACTACCGCGAGGAGGCAACGATGGGCGACCGCTGGACAGACCGGGACAAGGCACGGCAGCAGCAGCGACGGGTCGTGGTGTGGGGGTGCAACATCCACCGCACACCGGCGGGGACGCAGTGCCAGGGGTGCGCCGACCAGGGCGAGCTCCTGACCCGGGACGAGGTCTACCGCGATCGGCGGCGGCAGCGATGACCACGCCCACGGCTACCGACGAGCAGTGCCCCGAGCGCGGGGGCGCTGAGGGCACGTATTGGTGCTACGGCACCGCCGAGAGCGACCTGTGGTCCTGCCGTTGCGGGTGTGACTGGACGGTCCGCGTCGAGGTCCCACAGCAGCGCACCACCCAGGGGCACCACCCTGTAAGGCCCCCGGCGAGGGGCGAACAACGACTGAGGGAGGACCGGCTGACGTTCACTGTGATCGGCACCCGGGCGGTGCGAGCTGAGCGACAACGACCGCCTTGTAAGCGCCAGGTTCTCGGTTAGATCCAGACACGTCGGGCCATCCGCCGCTATCAACAGACGCTTCAGTCGGCGTAGGCGGCGTCGAGATACACTGCGGCGTCGGCGTGAAGCTCGCCGCGGTGTACGTACGCGTCCTTCATCATGGTGATCTTGGCGTGACCCATGAGATCGGCTTTCTGTCGATCCGACAGCCCGAATTCGTCGTGAAGGATCGTGGCGTAGGTGCGCCGCCAGGTGTGTGGTGTCATCCACCCGAGGGCAACCTCCTTCTGGGTGCGGACCGCGCGGACACTGCGACGCACATTCGACGGCCACCGGAATGTCGGGCGCCCATCGGCGCCGGCCGCCGCGAACAGCGGCCACATCGGGTCCTCTTCGCCTGTGAGCCGAGCGTGTAACCGCTCGGTGACGAATCCCGGGAGTGGGATGATCCGCAGCGCGGAGGCGGTTTTTCCTGTGTCACTGCGCACCAGGCCCTTGCCCTTGATGCCGTAGACCTTGCCCCGGACCGCGACGATCGGCACGAGCCGTATGTCATCGCCGGAGACCACAGGCACGCCGACGAGGTCGAGGTCGCAGATCCGGACCCCGCAGACCTCACCGATACGCAGGCCCGTGCCTAGCCCGAACTTACTTGATCTTTGGTTGCGTGGGGCTGCTGACCTGCGGGTTCCTGGCTTGTGCTGGTTTCTTCGTGGCTACCTGTCGGCGAGTGTGAGGGGGATCGGGGAGTCGAGCAGTTCAA
>JBOHGG010000039.1:0-52700 GCA_050700115.1 Pseudonocardiaceae bacterium | reverse complement strand
CGTCGGAGGGACCGCCCACAACGGACCGACACGCCGCCGACCCGGACAACCCCACAGGAAGATCAGCTGTCCGCAGAACGGGAGATGCGGTGTCCACCTACAAGGAGATTGGCATGTCCGCTGTCACTCGTCCACCCCGATACGCCCGAGCACCGGGTGTTGCTGGCCGGGGAGCGCTACGGCGTGGCGCTGCCGTGGCCTCCCGGTGTCCACCGGGCTAGCGGCACCTTGCCGCTGCCGCCCACCAAGACCGCGCGGGGTGCGGTCACGTGGGTGCACCCGCCCGAAGCGGACGCGCTGCGGCTGTGTCGGGAGGTCGACGTCTTCGCTGCGCTGCGTACCGCGCTGCGCGACCCGCCCATGTGAGAGCTAGGGCGGGCCACCCCCACCTTGGGACGGGAGGGGGTGGGGCACCGCCAAGGCTCGCGCCGCGCCATCCGCGTGGTGATCCGCATGCCGCATGGTCCGAGTGTGGGTGGGTTAGTCAGAGCAATGGCAGGGGCCAGTGGGTCCAGTTGTGGTCGTGGTCGAGGTAGACGAATTGTGTTGAGGGGTTGGCCACGATTCCGAATCGGGTGGGTGGCGGTTGCCCCATGTCGCGCCAGAGTATGTGTGCGGCGCGGATGCTGTCCCATAGTCGGCGGGTGCCGCCTTAGGCGATATTCCCGGTCGCGATGTGGGCCGTTGCCCATGATCCATCGGTGGTTTCGGCGCGGCAGATCAGCGGAAGACGGCGGTCTTTGCGGCGCGGACGCTGGACGAGACCGGCAATGAGGGTGAGCACGGCTGCCGGCGAGCGTTCTGGGGCCATCTGGGTCCTCCCGATCGTCGTCGCCCCGCTGATGTTCGCTAAAGCGTGCAGCGCCCGGATCACCTTCGGGCCAGATCGGCGAAGCCCGATGCCCCTATGATCATAGCTACCACGACGGGTCCGGCGATCTGCGCGGCCACCGTCGATCCCAGCGGTCCAGCTGGGGCGAACAAGAGCACGGTGAAGACCACTGTTACGACGACGCACGGGGACGTCGCCGTAGGAGGTTGCCCAGCGCGACCGCGGTGAACCGAGGGTGATCGTGCCGGGACGAATCCTCTCAAACAGGTGCACCAGGGGCGGTAAGAGGTACTGTCGGCCGGTGATGGCCAGCTACCGTCCCCTGCTTGGGGGTACTGCCGGATTGCTCGGATGAGACCGACCAATACGGGCGGTATGACGACACCGGGCCTGACACCGGTCTGTGTAAAGCGTGCACGACAAGCGGGGGCCAATAGGGTAACGCCGTATTCCGAGCCGAACCCACCCGGGCCGGACGAGGAGCGAATCGAACGCCCATCCGCCGACGCGCTATTGGACCGTGCGGCCAAGCGCCGGATCTGTGTGGTGATTGCCGCCGCCGGGTGGGGCAAGACCACCGCGGTGGCGAACTGGTCACGCAGCCGCCCGGCCGCGTGGCTGCGGCACGACAACCACGAGACGGACGCGGGCCGCCTGCTGGCCGGCCTGTTCGGGGCACTGCAGGCCCACGTCTCGATGCCCGCGCCGATTCTGGGTACAGCGGCGCTGAACACAGACCAGGTGGCGTCCACGACGGCGGCCATCTGCGCCTGGTTGCATGGTTCTCTGCGCAAGGACCTCGTTCTGGTCCTGGACGACCTGCACACGCTGGCGCCGGGCAGCGAGGCGGCGGCCGTCGTCGAGGGTCTGTGCCGGCATGCACCGCAGCAGCTGCATCTGGTCCTGATATCCCGGTGTGAGCTGCCGTTTTCCCTGCAGCGGCTGCGGGGACGCGGTCTCGTCGCGGAGGTTCACGCGCCAGACCTTGCCTTCGACGTCGCCGATGTCGAGGCGCTCCTACGCAAGACCGTGGGAAGGGATCCGCCTGGCCTGTCCAGGCAAGTCTGGAAGCACACCGACGGTTGGCCCACGGCCGTGCACAGCGCGGTGGAGATGCTCCGGGGGGTCGGGGCGGATCAGCGCCTGGGCGCGGTGCAACGGCTGTCTCACCCAGGAGAGCGCTTCCATGGTTATCTGGCCGAGGAGGTGATCGGCGCCACGCCCGGCTGGGTTGCCCAGCTGCTGCGCAGGTTGGCGATCTTCGGCGAGGTCAGATCCACGGCGGAGATCGCGGGTGGGCCCGATGATCCGCGTAACGCCCTCGCCGAACTGCGCCGCCAGGGACTCGTGCGGCGCAGCGGCGCAGACACCGCCTGCTGGTCGCTGGTGCGCCCATTGCGTGATTACTTCGCGCACGAGGCGCCACCGTCGGTCAAGGAGCGGACCGCGCTGCACGTGGCGGCGGCCAACGAGTGCATCGGGCGGGGGGCACAAGCCGAAGCCCTGCGACATCTGCTCGCAGCAGGCGACTATGCCGCGTGCGCATCGCTGCTGGTCGCGCATGGTGGTGCGATGGTGGAGCGCGGCCAACCCGACGCCGTGCTGCAGGTCGCTGAGCTGCCGGGCGAGTACCTCGACGACCCGCGGATCCAACGAGTTCTGGGCCAGGCGCTGCAGGTGCGAGGACAGTGGACGCAGGCGATGCAGCACTTCCAGCGTGCCGGCCTCGACCGAGACGAGCTGGAGCCTGCGCTGTCCTGGCGGGCCGGCATGGTCGCGTTCGCCCAGGGCGAGTTCGCCGAGGTCCAAGCGCTGACCGGGCGCACCCGGCTGGCGCGGGAGGACACGCCGGATGAGATCCGGGTGCTGACGTTGTCAGCCAGCGCCCACCGGATGACCGGTGACCTCATGGGTCTGCGGAGGATGGCGAGCCGAGCCCGCTCCGGCGCCCGACGGTGCGGCGATCCCCGCGCCTGGTCCGGTGTCCACCATGTCTTGGGGCTGCTGGCCGCTGCCGAGGGCGACTTGCGGCACGTCGATGCCCACTGCACCGATGCTCGGCGAACCGCGGAGGAAAGCGACGACCTGCTCCAGGTGACCTGGACTCGGGCGTGGCGAGCGTTCCATCAGCTCGAAGCGGGTGCGTTGCGCCAAGCGCTGGCTGACTCCCAGATCGCTTTGAGCCTTGGCGAGCGATGCGAGAACCCGTTTCTCATCGCGCATGCGCTGACCACCCGCGGCCGCGCCTGCGCGCGCCTGGGCATGCTGGAGGAGGCGGCGGGCGATTTCGCCACCGCTGTCGATCTCTTTCAACGCGTCGGGTCCCGATTTCTGGCGTGGCCACTGTGTGGCCTCGGCGATCTGCATCGGACCAGGGGCCAGCTGGCTCGAGCCCGCGCGGCATACGAGGAGGCGCTGGCCCTGGCGCAGCCGTGCCATGACGTGTTCGGCCTGTCCTCGGCGCTGATCGGTCTCGCCCGCATAGGAGTCACTGATGACCCGAAGCTGGCCCGCGAGCGTGCGGACCGGGCGGTGGAGTTGGACGAGGGGCTTCGTGCGGTCTCGGCGTTGCTGACCCGCGGCTGGGTCGAGTTGATGAGCGGTGACCGCCACGGCGCCTCAGCAGATGCCGACCGGGCTGGCATGGTCGCGCGGCAACGGCGGGACAACCCGGGACTGGCCGAGGCCATCACCTTGAACGTGCTGGCCTCCCGCGATCCCGCCGTGGATGCCACCCCGCTGCGGGAGGCGATCGACATCTGGCAGCAGGCGGGCTGTCTCCTCGAGGAAGCCGCGACCAGAGTGGTGGCCGGTCGCACCGGCACGCCCCTTCCTCGTATCGACGCCGATCTCGCAGAACAGCTGCTTCGGGACTACGGCGTCGATGTAGAGTCGCGGCGGACCGCCGGGCCGCTGGGCGTACTGGTCCGTTCCACACCCAGGGTGTCCATCCAGACGCTCGGTGTGTTCCGGGTGATCCGCGACCGGGTCGAGATTCCGAATATCTCATGGAAGTCGAAAAAAGCCCGCGACCTCTTGAAGATCCTGGTTGCGCGGCGCCGGCCGACTCCCCGTGATCAGCTGATGGAGCTGTTGTGGCCAGAGGTGGAGCCGGCCGTGGCCGGCAACCGGCTGTCCGTGCTGCTGTCCACGGTGCGTGATGTGCTGCAGCCCGACCCGCTGGGGGAGGGTCCGTTGATCAGCACCGGCGGCGCGGTGGCGTTGAACCGCTCCCAGGTCAGCGTCGACGTCGAGAACTTCCTCACTCGAGCCACCGCTGCCCTCGAGGCGGACCGGGCGGCGCAGCCGGATGCGACCGCGCTACTTGCGGCCGCCGTCACCGCCCACACCGGGGATTTCCTCGAAGAGGACCCCTACCAGGAGTGGGCAGGCGTACTGGCCGAAGAAGTCCGAGCCACCTACACAGCTGTCCTTCGGGCCTGGTGTGCACGGCTGCGCGACGCTGGTGACACCGACGCGGCCGTGCGGTACACGCTGCGCATGCTCGAACAGGACCACTACGACGAGCAGGCCAATCTCGGCCTCGTCGGGGTCCTGCTCGACGCGGGTCGCTTCGGCGAGGCACGCCGGCACTACCAGAGTTATGTCCGCCGGATGAAGGAGATCGACGTTGCACCGCACCCGCTGCCGGAACTGACGGCACGAAGGTTGATCGCGCGCTAGTGCGCGTTTCTGCTGTTCACGGCGAGTGCTGATCAACCGGGCGTGCCTGAGCCGTAGGGTAGGCAGCGTGCTGCCTTGGTCTGCCGAGCTCGCCGGCCGGCTTGACGAGCATGTGATCGACAGTGTGTTGCTGCGGGACAACCCGCTGGGTGATCCCGCGCGCCGCCCGCTGTGGGTCTATGTGCCACCGGGCTACGACGACTCCCAGCAGCGCTATCCGAGTGTCTATGTGCTGCAGGGCTACACCGGGCACCTGACCATGTGGCGCAACCGCACCCCCTACCGCCAGCCGTTCCCGGAAACCGCTGACGCGGTGTTCGCCGCCGGCGAGGCCCCGCCTGCTGTCGTGGTCTTCGTCGACGCCTGGACGGCTTACGGCGGCAGCCAGTTCGTCGATTCCCCGGGAACCGGGCGCTACCACAGCTACCTGTGCGAGGAGGTCGTGCCGTTCGTCGACGCCCGGTACCGGACGCTGCCCGATCGGGCGCATCGGGCGATCAGCGGCAAGTCCTCCGGCGGGTTCGGGGCCATGATCACTCCGATGCTGCGGCCGGACCTGTTCGGCGCGCTGGCCAGCCACGCCGGGGACGCCCTGTATGAGCTGTGCTACCTGCCGGATTTCGGCAAGTCGGTGCGCCACCTGCGCGACTACGACGGCGACATCAGCGCCTGGTGGGCCGACTTCCAATCCCGCACCCCATTCACCAAACCCGCCGACGGGGAGCTGCTGGAGATGCTGGGTGTCGCGGCGTGCTTGTCCGCCCGCGAGGACGGCACGCCGGAGTTGCCCTTCGACCCGCGCACCGGGGTGCTGCGCCCGGAGGTCTGGCAGCGGTGGCTGGACTGGGACCCGGTACGGATGGCGCCGCGCTACGCCGAGGCGCTGCGCTCGCTGCGCGCGGTGTGGCTCGACGCCGGTACCCGTGATGAGTGGTACCTCGATCTGGGCGCGCAGGCCTTCCGCGACCAGCTGCGCGCCGTTGGGCTGCCCGATGAGCGGGTGCACTTCGAGCTGTTCGACGCCGGGCACCGCGGGATCGACTACCGCTACCCGCTCGCCCTGGCGTGGCTGTGCCGTCAGATCGCCGAGGGGAGCCCTTAGGCGGTGGACAGGGGCCAGCGGTGCGGGCTGTCGGGGTGGTCGTACCACACGTACTGTTTGGTGGCAGAAGCGGTGATGCCGAATCGGTCGGAGGACGGGCACCCTGCCTGCCGCCAGAATATGTGGGCCTGCTCTACTCGGTCCCACAGCCGACGCGGGCCAGCCTGCCTGACCGGGAAGCCACTGGGAGTGCTGGTGGCGTAGATCGAAGCGCGGGAACCGTCCAGCGCCCGGAGGTGAACGCCTGCCTGGCCGTCCTCGGTGGTCGGATGCCAGGTGACGTCCGGACAGTGCCACTGCACCACGAAACCGAATGCATTGCCGTATTGGAGCGTTAGCGGATCAACCTGACTGACTGACTCCACCGGCTCGTCGTCAGTGCTCCAGACCCAGGGGCGCGGCGTGAGGGCCACGGTGTGCCGTAGCGGCATGAACGACCCGTAGCCGGGCAGGAAGTGACCGACGGCTGTCCCGTCACCGTTCACAGTGAGCCGTACTATGTTACCTCCGATCTGGCCGCGCACATCAACCATGATCATCCCGCCGGGGGTGACCTGGGTCAGCCAGGCGGAGGGAACGGTGGGCACCGAGCAGGTGGCGACAATCCGGTCATAGGGCGCCCCTTCGGGATAGCCTTCCGCCCCGTTGACGGTGGCTAACGTCGGGGTGTGGTCATTGGCTGCCAGCCGCTCAGCAGCCAGCTCTACCAGTTCCGGGTCGATGTCCACACTCGTGACCTGATCGCTGCCGAGCCGCCCGCACAGCAGCGCGGCGTTGTAGCCGCTACCAGTGCCGATCTCCAGCACGCGGCAGGTCGCGGTGATTTCCAGCGCCTCCAGCATGGTGAGCACCAGTGACGGCAAGGTGGATGAGCTCGTGAACACCGGATAAGTACCTGGCCGCAAGGTTTGGGAATGCGGTAAATGCTCCACCTTTGTGATCAAGGTCTGATCGCTGTAGACCGCGTCTAGCCATTCATCACGCCGCTGCGGGTCAATGCAGATCAGGCAAGGCGCGCCGAGTTCGGGGTAATAGCTAGGAACGTAGGGGTGTCGCCAGGTGCGCAAGAACACCTCACGCCATTGCGTGGTGCGCAATGCGCCATCCGCGGTGAGCTTCTCAGCCAGTTTTCGGAGCCGCGTTCGGGCCAACTCTTGCTCGTCCGGGCTAAGATCAGTGGGATAGCTCATTCGGTGGCCCCATTCGCGAGTAGATCGGCCAATGCTGCGGTGATTGGCAAGCCCAGCGCATCCTCTAACCAGCCATATGCTCCGCATGGATTACATTCGAACATGATCCACTCTTCATCTGGTGTGACCGCGAAGTCGAATGCGCCAAACGATAAACCAAAAGCTTTCATAAACGACAACATCCCGTTGATCACGGACGCTGGCGGTTCGACCACCGAGTAGGACAGATTGTCGTAATCAGACCGGAAGTCCACCCGCGCGGCGTCTGATCCGGCATGAATCGCCGCGCCGAACACCCGGTTGCCCACCATGGTCACCCGCGCCTCGAATAATTTCGACAGGAATGGTTGAAAAAAATGCAAGGTAGTATCGACTCCGGACAAGTCATCTAGCTCGGGCGGCTCAATCCGGCGGGTGTAGGCTGTCTGTAGCCGACCCGACTCCACCAGCAGTGCGGCGGCCAGCGTTTTTCCCGCTAGTGTCCCACCGACGCTAGCGGCGAACTTCCGCACACTGCTTGGTTTATTCGTCACCAGCGAATTGGGCACTCTCAGTCCGCAGCGACGGGCCACTTGGAGTTGACGCGGTTTGAGCGCGTCGGATTCCCGCGCAGGATAGTTAACCCACAACACGTCCAGGCTGGATAGCACTCCCGCCAGTCCGCAGCGTGCTTCGGCGGTAGCGTGTCGTCTTTCAGGACCGGATATCCTTCTGGCAGCACGAAATGTGATGGATGACGATACCATACTGAGCGGATACTGCTGAGCAGAACCTCGCGATAATCGGTGGCCAGGACTCCGTCCCACCCATCCGGACCGAGCTGAGCGTCCAAAGTCAATGCCTGCGGAAATGCTGCCAGATCGGTGCGGAACACCGGCACTCCCCGCTCGCCCAGCGCCTCAACAACGCGATCAGTGGACGGGTCAACGTCCCGGCCCAGGACTAGGACGGTCATGCTCAGTCGTTCTGGTGATCGGGCGCGAGCATCTCCTCAGGAGGAGGATTTTTGGGGTTTCCGTCAGGGGTGGCAGATGTGCCTGGTGAGGGAGTGGCGCCTGGTTGGGTGTGTTTGAGCAGCGGGACTGGCGAGCCGTCCTCGTCGTATATCAGGGCGATCTGCCGCTCGTGGCAGTAGGTATAACGCCAGGTTGGAGGCTGGTCAAGCCGGGCACCGGGCACCACATGCCGAAGCGAGAACGGGCGCGTGGCCGGACCGCTGGGACGTTCCTGACAGTTGTCCATAATGCCGCGAGGTGGGCCGAGCGGGAACCGATCACCGGGGCTGAACAACGGATCACGCCACAACGGAGTGGGGCTGTCAGGCAACGGATTCTCCTTCCGTCGGGTCGGCCTCACACGGTGATGGTGGTCAGCCGGTCACGCAGGTCGGTGACACCGGCGCTGGTGTGCAAGGGTTCCAGCGCGGCGTTCAGGACACGCAGCCGGTCGTAGGCGCGGGGGGAGTGCAGTGCGGTGACCGCGTCGACGGCCTGGTGGCCGACGGTGACTGCGGTGTCGGTGTCCCCGGCGATCGCGTGCGCTCCAGCGAGACCTATGAGATCGAGCGCTCGGGGCCGGGCGTAGTCGTCGCCGAATTGGTCCACGGTGTGGCGCAGCAGCGGCACCGCTCGCCCGGCGGCGCGCGGATCGCGGCTGGCTAAAGCCAGCTCGTAGTGGGCATCACCCTGATAGGAGGCGAGCATGGTGTCGTCGAGGAAATCGGCCCACGACTCCTGGGCTGGGTCAATGCCGCTGAAGTGCTCGATGGCCTGGCCTAGTGCGCGGTCGCAGTCCGCCCCGTCGCCGTTGGCGGCGTGGGCGCGGGCCTGGATGTTGGCCAGGCAGGTGGTGGTGGCCGCGGAGACGGGATGCGACCCGGCTGCGGCGGCGTGGCCGAGGTGGACCAGGCGCAGCGCCTCATCAGGGCGGCCCAGTGTCACCGCCTGTAGCGCCATGTCATAGAGCACGAAGACGGTCTGGTCGGTCCCGAGGGGGTGGTCGGCGTCGCGGGCGACGTCGAGCGCGATCATCCACAGCTGCCGGGCCGCCTCGTGCTGGTTGACCTCGAAGCTCATCCAGCCCGCCTGCGTAGCCAGCCGCGCGGTAGCGAGGTATAGCCGGGGCCGCACCTCGGGGGTCATCTGGGCGCCCAGCAGGGGGAGTACCGCGCGGAGTTGTGTGACCGCGACATCGCGCACCGGTCCTGCTCCGGTGGCGAAGTCCTGGCTGCTAAAGGCGGCGGTGGCCTGCTCGATGACGGCCACATCGGAGGCCCCGACATGGCGGGCACCGGTGGGATCAGCATGCGGCAGCAGCGCGGTCAGCCGGTCGATATCCAGCGCGGCCGCCCCGGTGACGCCCAGGGCCAGGGCCGCGACATGCTGCACGAAGTCTCTGCGGTCCACCCAACTCACCAACTTCCGCCCATCACCCCCCGCGTTGCCCACGGTAGTCCCCGAGTGGCCGAAACCAAGCAGAGCGGACGGAATCCACAGGCCGGTGGCGACCTGGGCGACCAGGGCCACATCACGCAGCCGGCGCACGCCGCGTTCGATCGCCGAGATCCGGGCCTGGTCCAGCCCGACCACCTCGGCCAGCGTCTGCTGGGACCAGCCGGTGACCGCTCGCACCCGGCGGAACACGGTGCCGAAGTCATAGACCATCAGCGCGGAGGCGATGGGCTCCTGGAAATAAAAGCCCGCCGGCAGCTCCCGGCGTGGATCGGGCCCAGCTCGTCGGCAGGGATCGCACCACCCCTGACCCCGCGGGCCCCCGCGGCGGCGCAACTGCGTCCCGCATCGGGCACAGCAATCCGGCCTAGTGGTCGTCACCGCACATCCCCCTTCCCCGGGCGCAGACAGTCCCGCTGCGCACTGTGGCTCTACCACGGCGCGGCCCGGCTGCGCCAGAGCGAACCTACCTAGCGCCGTGGCACTAACCCGCTACGTCTGACCGGTGCGCCTGCCTGGGGTTTGTCCGAGGTGATCTAGCGCGGTCGGGTGTTCCCCAACGCCCGGGCCAGCGGTTTGCTCACTGCTCAGCGGGCGCGACGCTGCTCGGCGTCCGCGTCGATGAGCAGCGACGGCCCCGCTTGTTGCAGCCCGCACACCGCGTTCCTGGACCTCCAGGGCAGATCAAGGGAAGTACCGCTGTGGACCACATTCCACCGGGCCGGCAGATCGCCGGTGAGTCGGGCCGTGCTGCTGCCGTACTACCTGCGGCGGTACACCGCGCGGTCCGGGGCCCGCGGCGTGACTCGCCTCAGATGGGCCTGCCTTGTGTCCGCTTCCCCGTGAGCAGCGCTGAGCTGGTTAGGGACGGGGTGCGCGCCGAGCTGCTGACATCGTTGGCGCTGCAGGTACCCGCCTCCCGGTTCCCTGCCAAGACCCCGGCTGGCCGCCGGCCGAGCACACCCGTGCCTTATCCCGCTCCTGGCGGCCAGCCGGTACCACACCGCCCTCACGAGGCGCCGAGCGTCGAGCATCAGCTGCAGCCGGCACGCCTGCCGGTCCGCTCCCCTGGTCAGCACCTGCATCCCCAGCTGCGCCGCCTGCCGTGGGCCGGCCCCTCCGATAGGGCCGTGCGCAGCGCATGAACCGGCTCCCGTCGGCAACCGCTCAGCACGGTGGGCAGGTGGACCTGCCTGCTGTGGTGGAAGAGCTGCTCGTCGACGTGGTCGCCGACGGTTTCACCGTCTACTGCTGCGGACCCAAGGACACACCGAACGCGTTGGTCGCCTGCTACGAATGGGATCGCTACGCCTGCGTCGATCTGCTCACCATCCGAGACTTCGATCGGGTCACCACCGCCCGGGTGCCTAAACGGGGCACGGTGGACATCTTCGCCCCCGAGGTCGTGGTCTGGGCCTACGAGGGTCCGCCGCAGCGTGCGCTGCGGGCCTTGCTGGAGCTGGTGCACCCGGCGCATCCCGACGCCCCGATCGCCGACTACCCCGCACCAGCGGGTCTGCACATTCCCCGATGCCGGCAACGCCCGATGACGATCCGACCGCCCGCACCAGGCCGAGCCCGAGTGCGGGCACAGCGGCTGGCCACCGCGATGACCCCGGCCGGCCGTCCCTGGAGTGCCTCATCATCGCGTCCCGCGGTCCTTCTGTGATCCGCCGGTGCCACTGCGGTGTCCAGCTGTGGGTCAACGTGGTCATGTTGCCCACGGTGGAGGCAGGGGAGCTCGCCCCGACCTGCTGGCCGTGCCAGCGGGTCACCGGGAAACCGGTGACCATGCACGATCGCACGGTCCAGGCGTTGACCGTCGCCGGGCGCCTGGAGGAAGGCTGGCGGCTCATCGGCGCGATGAACACCGAAGCGGACGAGCCGATCGAGCTGGAGCCGCAGGCGGTGGCCCTGAGATTGCCGGCTGGCTGTCGGTTGAGTGAGCGGCCCCTGACGCTCGGCTCCCGGCGGCCAGCCGGCCACCAGCTCCCGAGGTGAGGTGACCATGCCCATCGCAGCACCGCCACCGGGCCGTGACCCGTGGCGCGATGCCGAGGGCAGCCACATTGCCCTGTTTTGCTGGGTGGAGCAGGTGGCCGAGCACCCGGAGTCGGGGGCGCTGTTGTCCCGGCTGCACCAGCGGGGCCAGGTCCTCGGCCGGGGCCCACGCGAGCTGTACGTGCGCTTCCGGGGCGAGGGGCAACTGATCGGCCTGTCAGCCGGCTCGTGCGCCTGCTCCCCGACGCGCCGGGCGACTGCTGATGCCCACCATGCCCAGCCCGCGGGCGGAGGGAACTCGGCAGCTCTCGGCGCAGACGTTGGCCTGGCTGGTCGACCGGCCTGGGGGACTAGCTCCGCTCGCCGCCGCCGGACCCGTCACCGCCGTGAACACGACACCAGTGACGTCCGCGATAGGGCGAAACGTCCCTGGCGTCGAGTTCACGGGCCTTACCCGCCAGCAGCGGGATGCGCCACCCCAGATGCCCCAATATCCGTCAATGCCACAAATGCGACATCGACCCGCTGAATACGAATAGCTACGATCCGTCATAGTCTCGGCTCAGACCGGCCTCGACCGGCCGGGGAAATGGTCTTGAAATGGATATTTCCGTTGTCGGACAGCCGTGGCTTACGGTGTCGGCTGAACCGTTCGAACCGCGCCGCTAGCATCTGGCATATTCAACCGATCGAGGGTAATGTGCCCTGTGGCTGACTACTCTTCGTGCGCACGAAGAGTAATCGTGTCGATGTCGGTACCACCATGACACCGGTTGCCGTTCACGCCGGGAGGGGAACGTCGAAATGACGTCGGTTCGCACCATTATTCCAGATCGCGTCGATGTGTACGGCTTGACCGCTTGTGAATGTTCGGCACGGTCCGGGCCGCCAACCGGCTGTCCGGGCTGCTGCCCGTAGTTCGCGACCTGCTGCGTCGGTGGCGCCCGATGGTCACCGACGGCGGCGCAGCGTGACTTGACCTCAGTTAAGTCGACGTCGACCGGGGGTGGCGCGGCCCACCTGCTGCGGTTGCTGGACCTGGACGGCAACGACGACCAGGCCCCACCTCGATCTCGGGACAGTTATGCGCGAGACCGGTCGCCTGGGTCGGGCGCGCCGTCGATACGAGACCTATGTCCGGTAGATGAAGGAGATCCGTTCATTAAGCGGCCCCTAAGACCATCTGAAGGGGGACACTCTAACGTGCGAACCATGGGAAATGCTGCGGCATTCGGTCTAGTAGTTGTTAGTACAAATGGCGCACATAGCTCCATGAGGGGCCATGCTAACGCCCGGACGGGTGATGGCGACAACGGCGCCGCGCACGTGCCGGTCGACCCGGCCCGGCTGGCCGCCACGATGACCGCACTGGTCGACACACACCAGGTCCCCGGTGCCCAGCTCGCCGTCCACCGGGGCGGCGTGACGGTCGCGGTCGAGATCGGCGAGCGCAAGCACAGAGCGGGGATTCCGGTCACCAGGGATACCGCCTTTCCCACCGGCTCGATCAGTAAGGCCTGGACCGCAACCCTGGCCATGATCCTGGTCGCGGACGGTGACATCGAGCTCGACGCACCGCTGGACGAGCACCTGCCCGAGTTGGACGACGTGAGCGGCCAGCTCACCCTGCGCCAGTTGCTCAGCCACACCAGCGGTTTCGCCTCCAGTCCCGACGCACCAGAGGTGTCGGCCCTTTCGCTGCGGCGATACGTGCGGGAGTACTGCCGGCGACAGGACCTGATCCTGTCGCCCGGGACCGGTTTCTCCTACTCGAGCCGCAACTACGCACTGGTCGGCCACCTGATCGAAACGATCACAGGTATGAGCTGGTGGGAGGCCACGGAGTCGATCCTGCTGCGGCCGCTGGGTGTCGAACCCGCGGCGGTCATGGGGTCGATCTGGGCACCCTCAGAGCGCCCGGTCGCCACCGGTCACTCGGTCAACTCGACCCTGGGTCGGACCCGGCCGGTGGAGCAGTCACTGGTACCCGCCGAGGCCCCGGCCGGGGCGCTGGCGCTGAGTGCTGTCGATCTGGTGGGCCTGGGACTGATGCACGTCGGGCCGGGCTTCCCGGAGCTGCTGCCGGCCGCCTACGCCGAACGGATGCGGGAGGCCGTTCCCGGCGCCGACCCGTTCGGGCTGGCTGATGGCTGGGGCGCCGGGCTGGCGGTGTTCTCCGACGGGACCACTGACTGGGTCGGCCACGACGGCAACGCCAACGGCACGTCCTGCTACCTGCGCATCGAGCCGGCCGGCGGGTGGGTGGTGGCGCTCACCACCAACGCCAACACCGGGTCGGAACTGTGGAAGCAGTTGTGCACCGAGCTACGCCAGGTGAACCTGCCGCTGGGAGCGCGTGGTCCTGACCCGGTGGCGCGAGACTTGGTCGCCCCCCCGACGGAGTGCGTGGGTAGTTACTCCAACGGCCCGGCGGAGTACCTGGTCACCGGCGCGGCCGACGGGAACCTGTACCTCGCGATCGGCGACGAGCTCACCGCGCGGCTGGCCTTCTACGGCGATTTGGAGTTCGTGCTCCAGGACCTGGCCTCGGGCCAGGGACTACCGGCCGGGCGTTTCCTGCGGGACCCGATCACGAAACAGGTCGAGCAACTGCTGATCTTCGGCCGGCTCGCGCTGCGACGGGGGCCTCCAACGGTGCCGGAGGCTCGGTCGCCGGAGGTCTCCCTGCGCTATGTCTGAGCCTGAGCACCTGCCCCGGCATCCATCTATCGCTGCATCGCACCCGAAAGGTCTTCACCACGATGGGGGCTCACGACCCGTTATCCGTGCCGAGCCGCAAGCCCACCGTCCCGCACAGTTCGCCGCAGGTGCCGTTCGCCGAACAACTCCGGTACTGGGTGGGGCAGCTGGACGGCGTCTCGGCCCCCGAGCTCCCGACTGAGCTGCCCACCGATCAGACGCGGCCAGCCGGCTCGCGCCCGGGTATCGGAACGCATGACTTCGTCGTGGCGGGGGACGTGGCGGCGCAGCTGCTGGCGTCGACCGCCCGGCTCGACGTCACGCTGCTCGACCTCACGGTGGCCGCCTGCCACGTCCTGCTGACCCGCAATTGCGGGCAAGAGGACATTGCAGTGGCTACCCCGGCGCCGGGGTGGGGTCACCCCCTGGTGCTGCGGACCCGGTGCAGCGACGCCACGCCGCTGCGAGATCTCCTGTCGGCGGTGCGCGCCACGACCAGAGCCGCCTTCGCGCATTCCGACATCCCGTTCGAGTACCTGGCCAAGGAGCTGGACCTGGGGCCAGAAGTGACGCGGGCGGCAGTGGTCTGTGAGCCAGTGGAGGCACAGCGCACCCTGCCGTTCACCGCGGATCTCACGGTGCGGCTGGTCGAGCGGGGCCCGTCGCTGTCGGGCACTGTGCAGTACCGCACCGATCTGTTCACGGCCGCCACGGTCGGGCGGCTGGTTGGGCAGCTGAACCGGGTGCTCGCCGCCCTCACCACCACTGCCGACGCGCCGCTGGGCACGGTGGACCTCGTCACCGAGGCGGAACGTGCTCGGCTGCTGAGGCAGTGGAACGACACCGATCGGAAGGTCACTGCCACCGTGTTGCCGGCGCTGTTCGAGGCTGCGGTGGCGCGGGCTCCGGACTTGCCGGCTGTCGCGTTCGAGGGCGGGTCGGTCAGTTACGGCGAACTGGATGCGCGGGCGAATCGGCTGGCTCGGCTGTTGCTGGCCCGGGGCGTGGGCCCGGAGCGGGTGGTGGCCTTGCTGTTGCCCCGGTCGGTGGAGATGGTGGTGGCGCAGCTGGCGGTCACCAAGGCCGGCGGGGCATTCCTGCCGGTGGATCCGGCCTACCCGGACGAGCGGATCCGGTTCATGGTGGCCGATTCCGCCGCGGCCGTGGTGCTGACCTGCGGCGAGGCCGCGAGCCGCAGCGTCACAGCCGATCTTGGCGGTGTTTGCGGGGGCACTGCCCCGCTGGTGCTGGACGAGCCTGCGGTGCTCGCGACGCTGGGCGCGATGTCGGACCGGGCTCCCACCGATGCCGATCGGCCGACGCCGCTGCGGTTGGCGCATCCGGCCTATGTGATCTACACGTCGGGGTCCACCGGGCGGCCCAAGGGTGTGGTGGTGACCCACGCCGGGTTGGCGAGCTTCTCCGCCGCGGAGGTCGAGCGCTACGCGGTGGCCCCGGGCGATCGGGTGTTGCAGTTCTCCTCGCCGAGTTTCGACGCCTCGGTATTGGAGTTGTGCATGTCGCTGCCGGTGGGGGCGGCATTGGTGGTGCCGCCACCGGGTCCGTTGCTGGGTGAGCAGCTGGCGCAGGTGCTGGCGCAGCAGCGGGTGACGCATGCGTTGATCCCACCGGCCGCGTTGGCCACCGTGGCGGCGGCGGCCGCGGCGCGGCTGCCGTTGTTCCGGACGCTGATCGTGGGTGGGGACGTGTGTCCCCCGGAGCTGGTCGCGCGGTGGGCCCCGGGCCGACGGATGATCAATTCATACGGGCCCACCGAGACAACGGTGGTGGCGACCTGGAGCGAGCCACTTTCCGCCGGTGACGACGCGCCGATCGGCGCACCGATCGCCAACACCCGGGTATACGTGCTGGATCAGGCGTTGCAGCCGGTACCGGTCGGTGTGGTCGGCGAGCTGTACATCGCCGGAGTCGGACTGGCCCGAGGATATCTGGGGCGCCCGGGTCTGACCGCCGCACGGTTCGTGGCGAATCCCATCGTCGGCTGGGGCGCTCGGATGTACCGCACCGGGGATCTGGTGCGCTGGGGTGCCGACGGTCAGCTGCGGTTCGTCGGGCGAGCCGACGAGCAGGTCAAGATCCGGGGTTTCCGGATCGAGCCCGGTGAGATCGAGACGGTCCTGCAGACCCACCCTGATGTGGAGCGTGCGGTGGTCATCGCCCGCCAGGACCAACCGGGTCTGCGCCGCTTGGTGGCCTACCTGGTCGCCGCCCCGGGTAGGACCCCGGCGGTGGCCCAGCTTCGCGCTCTGCTGGCCCAGACGTTGCCCGCCTACCTGGTGCCGGCGGCGTTCGTGCATCTCGACGCATTTCCCCTGAGCGCGCACGGGAAGCTCGACCGTCGCGCGCTGCCCGCGCCACCCACTGACGGTGGCGAACCCGGCTGGGTGGCTCCCCGTACCGAGACCGAGCGAGTGCTGGCCCGGATCTGGGCAGACGTGCTCGGCGTGCGCACCGTCGGCGTCGAGGACGACTTCTTCGCCCTCGGCGGCGACTCGATCCTGAGTTTCCGGGCGCTGTCGCGCATCCGGGAGGCATTCGGCTCGGAGCTGTCCGCCCGGACGGTATTCGACACCCGGACCATCGCGCGGCTCGCCGAGCTCCTGTCCCAGCACTCCGGGTCCGACTCCACCGCACGGATCACCGCCGCGACGAGGCAATACGCTATGCCGCTGTCGTCGGCACAGCAACGGCTGTGGTTCCTGGACGACCTGACGTCCGGCGGGACCGAGTACAACACCGGCATCGGGCTGCGGCTGTCCGGACCGGTGGATCCCGAGGCCCTGCGCTCGGCCATGGCGGGCCTGAGCAGCCGGCACGAGTCGCTGCGGACGACGTTCGACACCATCGACGGGCGCGGTGTCCAGATCGTCGCGGCAGCTGGCGAGATACCGCTGCGGGTGCTGGACCTGGCGCAGGACCGATCCGACGGCGCGCTCGACCGGGCCCTGGCGCAGGAGTTGCGCACTCCCTTCGACCTGCGGCGCGGCCCGCTGACCCGAGTGTTGCTGGTACGGCTGGCCGACGACGACCACGTCCTGCTGCTCAACCAGCACCACATCGTGACCGACGGCTGGTCGGTCCGGATCCTGGTGGACGAGCTGGCCGAGCTGTACGACGCGGCCCGTCGATCCGTGGTGGCCACGCTGCCGGAACTGCCCATCCACTATTCGGACTTCGCCGTGTGGCAGCGCGAACGGCTGTCGGATTCGGCGCTGGAACCGCACCTGGACTACTGGAAGCGCCAGCTCGCGGGTGTCGAGGTGCTCGAGCTGCCGACCGACCGGCCCCGGCCCCCGCTGCGCACGACGTCCGGCGCGGTGCACCGCCACGACCTGTCGACCGGCCTGGTACGGCGGCTGACCGCGGTGGGGCAGGCACACGGTGCGACGCTGTTCATGACGCTGGCCGCCGCGGTCCAGGTGCTGCTGTCCCGATACAGCAATCAGCGCGACATCGCTGTCGGCACGGTGACCTCCGGGCGCGACCGGACCGAGCTGGAGAACCTGGTCGGGTTCTTCGTCAACACCGTCGTGCTGCGCTCCCGGGTGGAACCCTCCCAGCCCTTCGGTGACTTCCTCACCGCGGTCCAGGAGACCGTGCTGGAGGCGTTCGCCCATGACAAGGTCCCGTTCGACCGGCTGATCGAGGAACTCCGGCCGGAGCGCGACCCCAGCCGTACTCCACTGGTGCAGGCCATGGTGGTGCTGCAGCAGGAGATGGTGCCGCCGCGGGAGGTCGCCGGCCTTTCCATCGCGGAGCACGACCTGCCGCGCCCGTCGGCCCGGTTCGACCTCGTGGTGGAGTTCCTGCCTCGGGACGGCTCGCTGAACATCGCCGTCGAGTACAACACCGATCTGTTCGATGCCGGCACCGTGGCGGGGTTGGTGGCGAGTCTGGAGGTGCTTCTCGAGGGAGTCGCCGACGATCCGCACCGGCAGTTGGCGCAGCTTCCGTCGTTGACTGACGACGAGCGGCACCGGTTACTGGTGGAGCGCAACGACACCGCGCAGCCGGTGCCTGCAGTGACGTGGACGGAGTTGTTCGAAGCCCAGGTGCAGCGGTCGCCGGGTGCGGTGGCGGTCGTCTTCGACGGCGAAGAGCTGTCCTACCGGGAGTGCAACGAGCGGGCGAATCGTCTGGCGCGGCTGCTGATCCAGCGGGGCGCGGGTCCGGAGCGGTTCGTGGCGCTTGCGGTGCCGCGTTCGGTGGACATGGTCGTGGCCTTGGTAGCGGTGTGGAAGGCGGGTGCGGGGTACCTGCCGGTCGACCCCGGTGATCCGGTGGAGCGGATCGGGTTCATGTTCTCCGACGCGTGCCCGGCGCTGGTGGTGACGACGAGCGCGGTGGCCGACCTGGTGCCCGAGACCGACGGTGCGGTCCGGCTGGTTCTCGACGACCCCGCGACTGTCGAGGAGCTGCCGGGCTGTTCGGGGCGGGATCTGGTCGAGGCCGATCGGCTGTGGCCGATGTCGCGAGCCCATCCGGCGTATGTGAGCTACGCCTCAGACTCGACGGGACGGCCGAAAGGAGTCGTCGTCACGCACGCGAGCGTGGTGGATCTCGCGGTGTGGGCGGCGTCGGACTTCGGATCGTCGGGGCTGGCGCGGGTGGTGGCGTCGACCCCGCTGCACGTCGACGTGTCGGTGTTCGAGATTTTCTGCCCGCTGGTGGTCGGCGGCGCCGTCGAGGTGGTTCGCGACCTGCTCGCTTTGGCTCAGCCGCGAGCGGGCGGCTGGGTGGCGAGCCTGGTCAGCGCGGTGCCATCGGCGTTGGCTCAGGTCATCGCGCTCGGCACGGTGGCGATCACCGCGGACACCGTGGTGCTGGCGGGTGAGGCGTTGTCGGCCCGGGCGGTTCGGGAGATCCGTTCGGCGACATCGTGCCGCCGGATCGCCAACATCTACGGTCCGACCGATGCCACGGTGTATGCGACCGCGTGGTACCGCGATGTGGATCCATTGGACGGGGTTGCAGCCGACGGTGATCAGGCGCCGCCGATCGGGCGGCCGATCGCCAACACCCAGGTGTACGTGCTCGATGCCGGGCTGCGGCCGGTGCCGGCCGGGGTGCGCGGAGAGCTGTACCTCGGTGGTCGTGGTCTGGCCCGTGGTTACCTGCACCGTCCGGGGTTGACCGCGCAGCGGTTCGTGGCCAACCCGTTCGGGCAACCGGGTGCGCGGATGTACTGCACCGGGGATGTCGTGCGATGGAACACCCGGGGTGAGTTGGAGTATCTGGGCCGGTCTGATCAGCAGGTGAAGATCCGGGGATTCCGGGTCGAGCCCAGCGAGGTCGAGGCCGCGCTGAGCCGCCACCCTGACGTCGCCGAAACGGCGGTCATCGTTCGCGACGGGGATTCCGGGCACGCGTGTCTGGTGGCTTATGTAGTGCTGACTCCTGGCCCGGCAACAGACACCGCACCGGACACCGCATCACGGGTGTTGCGTGAGTTCCTCCGCCAGATGCTGCCGGACTACATGATCCCGTCAGCCTTCGTGACACTCGGCGCACTCCCGCGCAAACCCAACGGGAAGCTGGATCGCGGTGCCCTGCCTGCGCCGGACTGGGGCCTGGTCGTGGGCCGGGACTACAAGGCGCCCCGGACCGAGATCGAGCGCGTCCTCGTCGAGATCTGGGCCGAGACGCTGGGGGTAAAGCGAGTCGGCATCGAGGACAACTTCTTCGAGCTCGGCGGGGACTCGATCCTGAGTATTCAGGTGGTGTCCCGGGCCCGGCAGGCCGGCCTGCTCCTGACCTCCAGGGACATGTTCCTGCACTACACCGTCGCGTCGTTGGCGGTGAATGTGGGTGTGGTGGCCGAGGTGGTGGGGCGGGGTCCGGTGAGTGGTGTGGTGCCGTTGACTCCGGTTCAGTGTTGGTTGTTTGAGTCGGTGCCGGTTGCGCCGGAGCATTTCACTCAGGCGTTGATGTGTGAGTTGGTGGAGGGTGTTGAGGTGGCCGCGTTGCGGTCGGCGTTGGCTGTGGTGGTGGAGCATCACGACGCGTTGCGGATGCGGTTCGGGTATGGGGAGGGTCGGTGGTGGCAGGACAACGCGCCGGTGGGGTTGGTGGATGTGTTGCGTTGCCAGGATCTGTCGGGGGTGGCTGCCGGCGACGTTGATGTGGTGATGGGCCGGGTTGTCGAGGCGGTGCATGCGGGTTTTGATCTGGCTGGTCCGTTGTTGGCGGCGGTGTTGTTCGAGCTGGGTGCGACTCGGCGGCCGGTGTTGTTTGTGGCGGTGCATCATTTGGTGGTTGATGGGGTGTCGTGGCGGATTCTGTTGGAGGATCTGGATACCGCTTACCGGCAGCTGGTGGCCGGGCGGCCGGTGGATCTGGGGTCGCGGACCACGTCGTTTCGGGAGTGGGCGTTGCGGTTGTCGGAGTATGCCGCGGTGGGTGGGTGTGACGGGCAGCTCGGTTATTGGGTCGGGGTGCTCGGTGCTGCGGATCCGGTGGTGCCGGTGGATAAGGCCGGGGTCAACACGGTCGCGTCGATGCGGTCGGTGAGTGTGCGGCTGGATCCGGATCAGACCAGGGCGTTGTTGGCTGATGTGCCGGGGGTGTACCGAACTCAGGTCAATGATGTGTTGCTGGCGGCGTTGGGTCGGGTGTTGTCCGGGTGGACCGGGCGTGCGCGGGTGTTGGTGGATTTGGAGGGTCACGGCCGGGAGGAGTTGTTCGAGGGGGTGGATCTGTCTCGGACGGTGGGGTGGTTCACCACGATCTTCCCGGTTGCTGTGGAGGGTGCCGGTCAGCGGGACTGGGGTCAGACGCTGAAGTCGGTTAAGGAGCAGTTGCGTGCGGTGCCCGGCCGGGGGCTGGGCTACGGGGTGCTGCGTTACCTCACCGGCGCCGGCGGGCTGACCGGCTGGCCGGCGCCGCAGGTCAGCTTCAACTACCTGGGGCAGTTCGACTGGCCGGTCACCGCAGACGGGCTCTATCACCAGATGCGGGGTGGTCTGGACTCCGACACCAGCCCGGAATCGACCCGGTCCCACGTGATCGACGTCGTCGGCCGCGTCGAGCACAAATGCCTGGAGCTGACCTGGTATTACTCCCAGGAACTGCACGAGGACACCACCGTGGCGGCGCTGGCCGAGGAGATGGTCCAGGCCCTGCACGAGGTGATCGGGCACTGCGCGCAGCCGGGTGTGGGTGGGCGGACCCCGTCTGATTTCCCGCTGGCTCGTCTTGATCAGTCTGCGGTGGACCGGCTGGCCGGGGACGGCCGGGCAGTCCAGGACATCTACCCGCTGACCCCGATGCAGGCCGGCATCGTGTTCCACGCGCTGTCTCAGGGCGAGCAGGGGGTCTACCTCGAGCAGACCACGTTCGTCCTGGACGGGGTGCCCGACCCGCGGGTGCTCGGCGCGGCCTGGCAGCAGGTGACCGACCGGACCCCGGTGCTGCGCAGCGGTGTGGTCTGGGACGGCGTCGACGAGCCGGTGCAGGTGGTGCACCACCGAGTTGAGCTGCCGGTGACCTACCACGACTGGACCACGCTGTCCCCCCACGACCGGCAACGCGAAGTCCAGCGGCTGCTCACCAGTGACCGCGCCGAGGGCTTCGACCTGGCCACCCCCCCATTGCTGCGGGTCCGGCTGGCCCGGCTGTCGGACACCGAGGTACAGGTGGTGTGGACCTTCCACCACGTACTACTCGACGGCTGGAGCGTCTTCCAGGTGCTCTCCGACGTATTCGCCAGCCACGCCGCGCTCCACCACGGCAACAACCCCGACCTACCCCACCGGCGACCCTTCCGCGACTACCTGCAGTGGTTGCAGGGTCAGGACGACCGGTGTGCCGAGGAGCACTGGCGCGGTGTGCTGTCCGGGTTGTCCGCCCCTACCGGGCTGCCCTACGACCGGGTACCGGCTGCGGCTCACACCAGCCGGTCGTCGGATCGGGTCTCGCTGGAGTGGGGGGTGGCGGAGTCCAGCCGTCTCTACGAGTTCGCCCGACGCCACCACCTCACGGTCAACGCTGTCGTGCAGGGGGCCTGGGCGTTGCTGCTGTCGCGCTACAGCGGCGACCGCGACGTGTGTTTCGGGGTCACGATGTCGGGGCGTCCGGCCGAGCTGCTCGGCGTGGACGAGATGACCGGCATCTTCATCAATACGTTGCCGGTGCGGGTCGCAGTGCCGGACTCGGCCGGGGTAGTGGAGTGGTTGCAGCAGTTGCAGACCGCTCAGGCTGAGTCGCGCCGGTTCGAGCACCTCCCGTTGACGCAGCTGCAGGCCTGGAGTGACGTTGCGGGCGGGGTGCGCCTGTTCGACAGCATCGTGGTGTTCGAGAACTACCCGATCGACGATGAGGCGGCCGCCGCGCACGGCCTTGCCATCCGGGAGCTGGAGGCAGTCGAGACCACCAACTACCCGCTGTGTGTGGTGGTGTGCCCGGGCCGGACGCTGTCCCTCGAGGTCGGTTTCGACGCTGCCCTGTTCGACGTCGCCACGGTCGAAGGATTGGCGGCTGCCCTGGTTCGGGTGCTGGATCTCGTGGTTGCGGATCCGACGGTCCCGGTGGGCCGGATCGACATCGTGTCCGATGACGAGCGGGCCTGCCTGCTCACCGCGTGGAACGACACCGAACGGGCGGTGCCGCCGGTGGTGTGGTCGGAGTTGTTCGAGGCCCAGGTGGCGCGGACACCGGATGCCGTGGCGGTGGTGTGCGGTGGCGACGAATCGTCTCGCCACGAGCTGTCGTATCGGGAGCTCAACGAGCGGGCGAATCGCCTGGCGCGGCTGCTGATCGGGCGGGGTGTAGGTCCGGAGCAGTTCGTCGGGCTGGCGTTGCCGCGTTCGGTGGGCATGGTCGTGGCGTTGGTGGCGGTGTGGAAGGCGGGCGCCGGATACCTGCCCATTGATCCGGGCTATCCGGCCGAACGGATTGCGTTCATGTGCTCCGACGCCGGCCTCGCAATGGTGCTGGCCACCGAGGAAACGGCGGATCGGCTACCCGAGGAGGCGGGTGTTGTTCGGCTGGTCGTCGACCACGCCGAGACCGTCGGGGAGATCGCCGGCTATTCGGAAAACGATGTGACCGACGCCGACCGGGTTCGGCCGTTGTCGGATGCCCATCCCGCCTACGTGATTTACACGTCGGGTTCGACGGGCGTCCCGAAAGGAGTCGTCGTCACGCACGCGAGCGTGGTGGATCTCGCGGTGTGGGCGTCCGCGGACTTCGGTGCGTCGGGACTGTCCCGTGTGGTGGCCTCGACCTCATTGAACTTCGATGTGTCGGTGTTCGAGATCTTCTGCCCGCTGGCCGTCGGCGGCACCGTCGAGGTAGTGCGCGACGTGCTCGCGTTGGGCGAGCCCCGGGTCGGCACCTGCCTGGCGAGCCTGATCAGTGGGGTGCCCTCGGCTTTCTCTCAGGTGCTGTCTCAGGGCGGCGTGGTGGTGGCTGCGGACACGGTCGTGCTGGCCGGGGAGGCGTTGTCGGCGCGGGCGGTGCGTGAGATCCGGGCAGCGACCTCGTGCACCCGGATCGCCAATATCTACGGTCCGACCGAGGCCACGGTGTATGCCACGGCGTGGTACCGCGATATGGGCCCATTCGACGGGGCTGCAACCGACGGGGCTGCATCCGACGGCGATCAGGCGCCTCCGATCGGGCGGCCGATCGCCAACACCCAGGTGTACGTGCTCGATGCCGGGCTGCGGCCGGTGCCGATCGGGGTGCCGGGGGAGCTGTACCTCGCTGGTCGTGGTCTGGCCCGTGGTTACCTGCACCGTCCGGGGTTGACCGCGCAGCGGTTCGTGGCCAACCCGTTCGGGCAACCGGGTGCGCGGATGTACCGCACCGGGGATGTCGTGCGGTGGAACGCCGACGGCGAGCTGGAGTACCTGGGCCGGTCGGATCACCAGGTGAAGATCCGAGGATTCCGCATCGAGCTCGGCGAGATCGAGGCTGCCCTGTTGCGCCACGCCGACATCGCCGAGGCCGTCGTGGTCGCCCGGGCAAACGACGGCGGTCACCAGCGGCTGGTGGCCTATCTCGTACCGGTCGGCCCGGCCGCACCCGGTCCGGCGGACCTGCGGTCCTGGTTGAAGCACAGCGTGCCGGACTACCTGGTGCCCTCGGTGTTCGTGGTGCTCGCCGAGCTGCCGCTGAATCCCAACGGGAAGCTGGATCGGCGGGCGCTGCCCGCCCCCGATGCCCAACCGGAACGTGAATCCCCGTACCGGGCCCCGAGCACCGCGATCGAGCGCGAACTGGCTCGCCTCTGGGCCGAGGTGCTCGGAGTGGAGCGGGTCGGTGTTGAGGACAACTTCTTCTCCCTCGGCGGGGACTCGATCCTGAGTATTCAGGTGGTGTCCCGGGCCCGGCAGGCCGGCTTGATGTTGATGCCGAGGGATCTGTTTGCGTATCCGACGGTGGGATCGTTGGCGGTGAATGTGGGTGTGGTGGCCGAGGTGGTGGGGCGGGGTCCGGTGAGTGGTGTGGTGCCGTTGACTCCGGTTCAGTGTTGGTTGTTTGAGTCGGTGCCGGTTGCGCCGGAGCATTTCACTCAGGCGTTGATGTGTGAGTTGGTGGAGGGTGTTGAGGTGGCCGCGTTGCGGTCGGCGTTGGCTGTGGTGGTGGAGCATCACGACGCGTTGCGGATGCGGTTCGGGTATGGGGAGGGTCGGTGGTGGCAGGACAACGCGCCGGTGGGGTTGGTGGATGTGTTGCGTTGCCAGGATCTGTCGGGGGTGGCTGCCGGCGACGTTGATGTGGTGATGGGCCGGGTTGTCGAGGCGGTGCATGCGGGTTTTGATCTGGCTGGTCCGTTGTTGGCGGCGGTGTTGTTCGAGCTGGGTGCGACTCGGCGGCCGGTGTTGTTTGTGGCGGTGCATCATTTGGTGGTTGATGGGGTGTCGTGGCGGATTCTGTTGGAGGATCTGGATACCGCTTACCGGCAGCTGGTGGCCGGGCGGCCGGTGGATCTGGGGTCGCGGACCACGTCGTTTCGGGAGTGGGCGTTGCGGTTGTCGGAGTATGCCGCGGTGGGTGGGTGTGACGGGCAGCTCGGTTATTGGGTCGGGGTGCTCGGTGCTGCGGATCCGGTGGTGCCGGTGGATAAGGCCGGGGTCAACACGGTCGCGTCGATGCGGTCGGTGAGTGTGCGGCTGGATCCGGATCAGACCAGGGCGTTGTTGGCTGATGTGCCGGGGGTGTACCGAACTCAGGTCAATGATGTGTTGCTGGCGGCGTTGGGTCGGGTGTTGTCCGGGTGGACCGGGCGTGCGCGGGTGTTGGTGGATTTGGAGGGTCACGGCCGGGAGGAGTTGTTCGAGGGGGTGGATCTGTCTCGGACGGTGGGGTGGTTCACCACGATCTTCCCGGTTGCTGTGGAGGGTGCCGGTCAGCGGGACTGGGGTCAGACGCTGAAGTCGGTTAAGGAGCAGTTGCGTGCGGTGCCCGGCCGGGGGCTGGGCTACGGGGTGCTGCGTTACCTCACCGGCGCCGGCGGGCTGACCGGCTGGCCGGCGCCGCAGGTCAGCTTCAACTACCTGGGGCAGTTCGACTGGCCGGTCACCGCAGACGGGCTCTATCACCAGATGCGGGGTGGTCTGGACTCCGACACCAGCCCGGAATCGACCCGGTCCCACGTGATCGACGTCGTCGGCCGCGTCGAGCACAAATGCCTGGAGCTGACCTGGTATTACTCCCAGGAACTGCACGAGGACACCACCGTGGCGGCGCTGGCCGAGGAGATGGTCCAGGCCCTGCACGAGGTGATCGGGCACTGCGCGCAGCCGGGTGTGGGTGGGCGGACCCCGTCTGATTTCCCGCTGGCTCGTCTTGATCAGTCTGCGGTGGACCGGCTGGCCGGGGACGGCCGGGCAGTCCAGGACATCTACCCGCTGACCCCGATGCAGGCCGGCATCGTGTTCCACGCGCTGTCTCAGGGCGAGCAGGGGGTCTACCTCGAGCAGACCACGTTCGTCCTGGACGGGGTGCCCGACCCGCGGGTGCTCGGCGCGGCCTGGCAGCAGGTGACCGACCGGACCCCGGTGCTGCGCAGCGGTGTGGTCTGGGACGGCGTCGACGAGCCGGTGCAGGTGGTGCACCACCGAGTTGAGCTGCCGGTGACCTACCACGACTGGACCACGCTGTCCCCCCACGACCGGCAACGCGAAGTCCAGCGGCTGCTCACCAGTGACCGCGCCGAGGGCTTCGACCTGGCCACCCCCCCATTGCTGCGGGTCCGGCTGGCCCGGCTGTCGGACACCGAGGTACAGGTGGTGTGGACCTTCCACCACGTACTACTCGACGGCTGGAGCGTCTTCCAGGTGCTCTCCGACGTATTCGCCAGCCACGCCGCGCTCCACCACGGCAACAACCCCGACCTACCCCACCGGCGACCCTTCCGCGACTACCTGCAGTGGCTCGGTGAGCAGGATCACGCGCAGGCCGCGCGGTACTGGCGTCGGGTGCTGCAGGGTCTCGAGTACCGGACGCCGCTGCCCTACACACAGGCGCCGACCAAGGCGTACAGCAGCAGCTCGTCGCAGTGGTTGTCCGCCGAGCTGAGCGAGGTGGACTCGGATCAGCTCGCCGAGTTCGCCCAACGCCACGGCCTCACGCTCAACGCCGTCGTGCAGGGGGCCTGGGCGTTGCTGCTGTCGCGCTACAGCGGTGAGCGCGACGTGTGTTTCGGAGTGACGGTGTCCGACCGGCCGGCAAATCTGCCCGGGGCGCAGGACATCCCCGGCATCTTCCTCAACACCTTGCCGGTGCGTGCCGACGTGAACGACGACGCCGGTGTGGTCGAGTGGCTACAGGACCTGCAGGCCGCTCAGGCCGAGTCGCGCCGGTTCGGTTTCGTGCCGTTGACCCAGCTCCAGAGCTGGAGTGACCTGCCTGGCGGGGAGCACCTGTTCGACAGCATCGTGGTGTTCGAGAACTACCCGATCAATGACGAAGCCGCCACCGCGCACGGCCTGCGGGTTCGGGAGCTGCAGGCTGTCGAGACCACCAACTACCCGCTCACCGTCGTGGTGTCCCCACAGCGACACTCCCGACGACAGCTGTCCGTCGAGTTCGGCTACGACGCCAGCGCATTCGATGCCGCGCTGATCGATCGGATGTCCGCGCACTTCCTCCGGGTGCTGACGGTGCTGGCTGCCGATCCTGGCGTTCGCTGGGGCGACATCGACATCGTGACCGAGGCGCAGCGGTCTCAGGTGCTGGTGGAGTGGAACGACACCGATCGGGACGTGCCGGTCGCCACGCTGGCGGAGTTGGTGCAAGCGGCGGTGGCGCGGACACCGGCTGCGCCGGCGGTGGTGTGTGACGCTGAGGTGGTCAGTTTCGCGGAGCTGGATGCGCGGGCGAACCGGTTGGCGTGGTTGTTGATCGCCCATGGTGCTGGTCCGGAGCGGATCGTGGCGTTGGCGTTGCCGCGGTCGGTGGAGATCGTGGTGGCACAGCTGGCGGTGGCGAAGGCAGGGGCGGCGTTCTTGCCGGTCGATCCGGAGTATCCGGAGGAGCGGATCGGCTTCATGCTCGCCGATGCCGGGCCGATACTGGTGCTGACCCTGGCTGCGGTCGCGGCCGGGTTACCCGTGGTCGCCGGCGCCACGGTGCTGGCACTCGATGATCCAGACACGATGGTCGCGGTCGCGGCGATGCCCGCTCGGGCGCCCACCGATGCCGATCGCGAGGCGTCGTTGTCGGTAGCGCATCCGGCTTATGTCATCTACACCTCGGGGTCGACCGGACGACCGAAGGGGGTGGTGGTCTCCTCCGCTGGCCTGGCTAGTTTCGCTGCCGCCGAGGCCGAGCGCTTCGGGGTGAGTCACGGGGATCGGGTGCTGCAGTTCTCCTCGCCCAGCTTTGACGCCTCGGTGCTGGAGTTGTGCATGTCGTTGCCCGCTGGGGCGGCGTTGGTGGTGCCCCCGTCGGGTCCGTTGCTGGGCGAGCAGTTGGCGGAGGTGCTCGCGAAACATCGGGTTACCCACGCCCTGATCCCGCCGGTGGCGTTGGTCACGGTGCCTGCGCAGACCGCGACCACCGGATTGCCGGAGTTCACCACCGTGATCGTGGGCGGGGACGCTTGTACCGCGGAACTGGTGACCCGGTGGGCACCGGGCCGGCGGATGATCAACGCCTACGGGCCGACCGAGTCCACGGTCGTGGCGACCTGGAGTCAGCCACTGTCCCCGGACGGGACACCGCCGATCGGCGCACCGATCCTCAACAGCCGCGCTTACGTGCTCGACGGGGCGCTGCGGCCGGTCCCGGTGGGTGTTGCCGGTGAGCTTTACGTCGCTGGTGCCGGGCTGGCACGGGGATACCTGGGGCGTCCGGGATTGACCGCGGCGCGGTTCGTGGCTAACCCGTTCGGGCTCCCCGGCGCCCGGATGTACCGGACCGGGGACCGGGTGCGCTGGACCGCGGGCGGGGAACTGGAGTTCCTGGGCCGCGCCGACAAGCAGGTCAAGATCCGTGGCTTCCGTGTCGAGCCCGGTGAGATCGAAGCAGCCCTGCGCCAGCACCCCGATGTGGACGACGCCGTGGTGCTCGCGCGCAAAGATGAGTCCGGCGTCACCCGGCTGGTCGGCTACATCGTCTCGGCGGTGGATCGCGTACCGGAGCTGGGTGAGCTGTACGAGCTGCTCGCCGATTCGCTGCCCGACTACATGCTGCCCTCGGCGGTGCTCGCGCTGGACGAGTGGCCCCTGACTCCCAACGGCAAGCTCGACCGCGACGCACTGCCCTCGCCCAGCACGGCTGGTGCGGTCGCGGCCGGCTACACCGCACCCCGCACCGACACCGAACGCGTGCTGGCCCAGACCTGGGCCGAGGTGCTCGCCGTGGACAAGGTCGGCGTCGAGGACAACTTCTTCTCCCTTGGCGGCGACTCCGTCCGCAGTCTGCAAATCATCACCCGGATCAAAACGGCGTTCGACGTCACTTTGACGCCGCGAGACGTCCTGACCGCGCGCAGTGTCTCCGCGCTGGCGGAGAAGGTCGAAGACGCAGTCCTGTGCGAACTCGAACGTGTTGCCTTCGGTGACGGCAACGACGACGGAATGTGAGGAGAATCGTCATGCCGTCCGCCCGAGACAGCTCTTCATCCAAAGAAAGCCGAATCGCCGCCCTGCCCGCCCATCTGCAGGAGGCGCTGCGCCGCCGGCTCGCCGGCCAGGCCACCCAGTCCGACACGATCCCGCCGGCCGACCGGACCGAGCCGTTACCGCTGTCGTTTTCCCAGCAGCGGCTGTGGTTCTTGAACGAGTTCCACGCGGGGGGCCCCCAGCCTGGGAGTGTCCAGTACAACAGCGGGCTTGCGCTGCGCCTACGCGGTCGGCTCCAGGTGCCGGCGCTGATCGCGGCCATGCGGGAATTGGTGGCCCGGCACGAGTCGTTGCGGACCACCTTCGATGAGGTGGACGGCACCGGGATCCAGGTCGTGCACCCGTCGGTCGAGGTGCCGGTGCCGGTGGTCGAGCTGACCGGCGCGACTGCGCCGACGGACGCTGCGCTGGACGCGGTGCTCTCCGCGGAGTACGGCCGCCCCTTCGACCTGCGGCGGGGCCCGCTGTTCCGGGCGCTGCTGGTGCGCATCGCCGACGGTGACGACGGGGAGCACGTGCTGCTGCTCGCCGCGCACCACATCGTCACCGACGGCGCCTCGATGGGTGTGCTGGTCGAGGAGTTGGGTGCGCTGTACGCCGCCGCGCAGCGGGGTCGGCAGGCGGAGCTGCCCCCGCTGCCGGTGCAGTACGCCGACTTCGCCAGCTGGCAACGCGACCGGCTGTCCGGGCCGGCGCTCGCCGGTGACCTGGATTATTGGACCCGGCAGCTGTCGGGGATCTCCCGGCTGGAGCTGCCGGTCGATCGGCCGCGGCCGCAGGTGCGGACCTCCGCGGGCGCGGTGCAGGAATTCACGGTGCCGGCCGAGGTCGCCGCCCGGCTCGGCGAGCTCGCCCGCGCCCAGGACACGACCCTGTTCACCGTGCTGGTGGCCGCCTGCCAGGTGCTGTTCGCCCGCTGGTCCGGGCAGGATGACATCGCCGTCGGCACGGTCGTCTCCGGCCGTAACCGGGCGGAGCTGGAGCGGCTGGTCGGGTTCTTCGTCAACACCCTGGTGCTGCGTGCCCCGGTGGACCGAACGCAGACCTTCACCGAGTTCCTCGGCACCGTCCGCGACACCGTGCTGGACGCCTTCGCACACCAGGAGGTGCCCTTCGAGCGGCTGGTCGACGCGGTGCACGCCGAGCGCGACGCCAGCCACAACCCGCTGTTCGACGTCATGGTGCTGCTCACCAGCCAGCAGCGCGGCGCGGCGTCCTTCGCCGAGCTGCGGGTCGAGACCGTGGACATCTCAGGGCACACCGCCATCTTCGATCTCACCTGCGAGTTCCAGCTGGTGGGCACCGGCGAGCTGCGGGGGGTATGGACCTACAACACCGACCTGTTCGATCGCGGGACCGTCGAGCGGATGGTGGAGCAGCTGTCCGTGCTGCTCGCCGCAGTGGTGACCGATCCGGGCCAGCAGGTGGGGCGGCTGCCGCTGCTTGCGGCGCAGGAGCGGGAACGGGTCCTTACCCAATGGAACGACACCGGGCGGGTGGTGCCGGCGGCGACGCTGCCGGAGGTGTTCGCCGCAGCGGTCGCCCGGACCCCGCAGGCAGCAGCGGTGATCTCCGAGGCCGGGACGCTGAGCTACCCGCAGCTGGCGGAGCGGGTGAACCGCCTGGCGCGGGTGCTGATCGCTCATGGGGCGGGCCCGGAGCGGATCGTGGCCTTGGCGCTGCCCCGCTCGGTGGACATCGTGGTAGCCCAGCTCGCCGTGGTCACCGCGGGGGCGGCATTCGTGCCCATCGATCCGGACTATCCCGGTGGGCGGATCGACTTCATGCTCGCCGATGCCGATCCGGTGGTGGTGCTGACCCATGCCGAGTACGTGGGCCGGCTGCGGCGCGGTGCCGGCAACGCCGAGATCGTGGTGCTCGACGATCCGGACTGGGCTGCGCAGCTGGCGGCAACCGATGCCACCGCGGTGGGCGATGAGCACCGCGCGGGGCCGTTGCTGCTGTCCCACCCGGCGTACGTGATCTACACCTCGGGTTCCAGCGGGCGGCCCAAGGCGGTGGTGGTGACCCATGCCGGGCTGGCCAGTTTCGCCGCCGCCCAGACCGAGCATTTCGGGGTGCGGCCGGGGGATCGGGTGTTGCAGTTCTCCTCCCCGAGCTTCGACGCCTCGGTGTTGGAGTTGTGCCTGGCACTGCCCGCCGGGGCGGCGATGGTGGTGCCCCCGCCGGGCCGGTTGCTGGCCGAGCAGCTGGCCGATGTGCTCGAGAGCCAGCGCATCAGCCATGCCCTGATCCCCCCGGCGGCGCTGGCCACCCTGCCACCTTCGGCAGCTCGGGAGTTGCCGGCATTCCGGTGCCTGATCGTGGGCGGGGAGGCTTGCCTCGCCGAACTGGTGGCGCGCTGGGCCCCGGGCCGGACGATGATCAACGCCTACGGGCCCACCGAATCCACGGTAGTGGCGGCCTGGAGCCGGCCGTTGACCGCCGGGGGACCGGCGCCGATCGGGACCCCGATCGCCAACACCCAGCTTTACGTGCTCGACCAGGCGCTGCAGCCAGTACCGGTAGGCGTGACCGGCGAGCTCTACATCGCCGGCGCCGGCCTAGCCCGCGGCTACCTCAACCGCCCAGCCCTCACCGCCGCGAGATTCATCGCCAACCCCTTCCCCCCACCCACACTCCCGCCCCACCCCCACCGCGTTCTGGATGCAGACTGCGGCAATTCGGGGCCTGATTACCGCGTTCTGCATCCAGAACGCGGTGGGGGCGGCACGCGGATGTATCGGAGTGGGGATTTGGTGCGGTGGAATGTGGGGGGGTGGTTGGAGTTTGTGGGGCGGGCCGACGAGCAGGTCAAGATCCGCGGGTATCGCATCGAGCTGGGCGAGGTGGAATCAGCCCTGCTGGCCCATCCCGACATCGCTGCAGCGGTGGTGCGCCTGGTCAGCCACGATGGGCGTCCCTACCTGCTGGCCTACCTGGTTGCGGCCGGCTCGGCCAGCGCCCCGACCATCGAGGCGTTGCGCGAGTTCGCCGGTCGGACGTTGCCCGACTACATGCTGCCCTCGGCGGTGACGGTCCTGCCCGCGCTGCCGCTGACCCCCAGCGGCAAGATCGACCGCCGGGCCCTGCCGACCCCCGAACACCGCCCCGCGCTCACCTCCGACTACGTCGCCCCGGGCACCCCGATACAACGCCGGCTCGCCGACATCTGGGCCGAGGTACTGGGTGGCGGGGTGGGGGTGGGGGTGGGGCGCATCGGGCTGCACGACAACTTCTTCGAACTGGGCGGGGACTCCATCCTCAGCCTCCAGGTGGTCTCCCGGGCCCGGCAGGCAGGGCTGCGGCTGCGCTCCCAGGACATCTTCCTGCACCAGACCATCGCCGCCTTGGCCCCGCTGGTCGACACCCCGGACACCCCCGTCGAGCCGGCCCCACCCGTCGACGGCCTCGCCCCGCTGACCCCCATCCAACGCTGGTTCTTCAGCACCTACGGGGCGCTGTCGCATTTCACCATGTCCATGCTGGTGGAGCTGGCCGAGAACCTCGACGAGAACGCGCTGCAGGCGGCCGTCGAGACGGTCGTGGCCCGCCATGACGCGCTCCGGCTGCGGTTCGAGCAGGTCGACGGTCAGTGGTGGCAGCAGGCGGTACCCGCCGTTGCGAGCGGGGTACTCGAGCATCACGACCTGTCCGGGCTGGCGGAGTCGCAGCAGCAGGCCGCGGTGGAAGCGGCGGCCGCCGCGGCGCGATCCGACCTCGACCTGGGTGCCGGTCGGATGATCAGGGCGGTGCTGTTCGGGCGCGGTGCCGGGCAGCGGGCCCGGCTGTTCCTCGCCGTCCACCACCTCGCCGTGGACGGCGTCTCCTGGCGCATCCTGCTCGACGACCTCGACACGGCCTACCGGCAGGCCGCCGCCGGCGCAGCGGTGGCGCTGGACCACCCCGGCACCTCGGCTGCCACCTGGGCGCACCGGCTGGCCGAACACGTCGAGTCGGGGGCGCTGGACGGGGAGCTGGAGTACTGGACGCAGGTGTCCCGCGGCGCGCAGGCCGACCTGCCGGTCGACCGGGCCGGCGGGCACACCGCCGGCTCCACCCGCCGGGTCACCGGGCGGCTCGGCCGGGCGCAGACCGAGGCCCTGCTGCACCAGGTGCCAGGCGTCTACCGGACCCAGATCAATGACGTGCTGCTCAGCGCCCTGGGCCGGGTGCTGTCGGGCTGGACAGGGCGCGAGCGCGTGCTCGTCACCCTCGAGGGCCACGGCCGCGAGGAGATCCTCGACGGGGTGGACCTCTCGCGCAGCGTCGGCTGGTTCACCACGCAGTTCCCGGTCGCGCTCACGGTGCCAGCGGACCCCGACTGGCGCACCGTGGTGATGTCAGTCAAGGAACAGCTACGTGCAGTGCCACACCGGGGGCTCAGCTACGGGGCGCTGCAGCAGCTGAGCCGGGAGGATTCCCCGGCTGCCGCGTTGCGCTGCGACCCGCAGCCGCAGATCAGCTTCAACTACCACGGTCAGTGGGACGCGAACGTCACCGCGGATGGGTTGTTCCGTGCTGGGTGCGATGGCGTCGGCGCAGACCTGGCGCCCGAGGCGCTGACCCCGCATCTGGTGGAGGTAACGGGCTTGGTGGAGGCCGGGGAGCTGGCGCTGACCTGGAGCTACTCCGAGCAGGTACACGACCAGGCCACCATGCGGCGGCTGGCCGAGGAGATGATCCAGGCGCTGCGCGACATCGTCGAGCACTGCGCCCAGCCCGGCGCCGGCGGCCGCACCCCATCGGACTTCCCGCTGGCCCACCTGGACCAAGCCGGGGTGGACCGCCTGGTGGGTAACGGGCAGTCGATCCAGGACATCCACCCGCTGACGCCGTTGCAGGCCGGCATCCTGTTCCACAGCCTGGTCGACCCGGACTCGGGCGCCTACGTCGACCAGGCTCGGCTGCTGCTCGACGGCGTGTCCGACCCGTACGCGCTGGGTACGGCCTGGCAGCGGATGGTTGACCGCACGCCGACGTTGCGCAGCGCCGTGGTGTGGGACGGCGTCGACGAGCCGCTGCAGGTGGTGCACCGCCACGCTGCGGTGCCGACGAGCTACCACGACTGGCGCGGTCTGTCCGATGTGGAGCGGGATCGGGAGCTGGCGCGGGTGCTGGCGGCCGACCGGGCCGCCGGGATGGACCTGGCCGCGCCGCCCCTGCTGCGGCTGGCCATCGCCACGCTGGCCGACGACCAGGTCCTGCTGGTCTGCACCTCGCATCACGTGGTGCTGGACGGCTGGAGTCTGGCCCAGGTGTTCACCGAGGTGCGCGAGCAGTACGCGGCGATCGTGGCTGACCGGGCGCCGGAACTGGTCACCCGGCGCCCGTTCCGGGACTACCTGCAGTGGCTGGGCGAGCAGGACGAGCGCCAAGCCGAGGAGCACTGGCGGCGAGTGCTGTCCGGCTTCTGCGCGCCCACCGGCTTGCCCTACGACCGCCAACCCCTCGAAGCGCACCGCGCCGAGTCCGCCGAGACGGTGCGGGTCGAGCTCTCGGTCGAGGAGTCGCAGCGGCTCCAGCTGGTTGCCAAGCGTGGCGGGCTGACGCTGAACACGATCGTGCAAGGCGTCTGGGCCGTGCTGCTGTCGCGCTACACCGGCCAGCCCGATGTCGTTTTCGGGACCACGGTGTCCGGGCGGCCGGCGGAGCTGGCCGGCGTGGAGTCGATGGTCGGCATGTTCATCAACACGGTGCCGACCCGAGTGCACGTCCCGAGCGGGCCCGTCCCGAGCGCAACGAGTCCGGACACTGCGAACGTGCTGTCGTGGCTGCGCGAGCTGCAGGCCGCGCAGATCGAGTCGCGACGGTTCGACTTCGTCTCGCTGGCGCAGGTGCAGGCGTGCAGCGACCTACCGGCCGGGGTCAACCTGTTCGACAGCATGGTTGTGTTCGAGAACTACCCGTTCGAGGACCCACCGGAGGGGCAGCCGGGTCTGCGGATCCGCGAGGTCCAGGCCCAGGACACCACGAACTTCCCGCTCAGCCTGCGCGCCTATCTGGACCGGCAGCTCGGCGTGGACCTGGGCTACGACCCGCGGTTGTTCGATGCCGCCACGGTGACCGCGATGGCGCAGCGGCTGCGGTTGCTGCTGACCGGGATCGCTGAGCAGCCGCAGCGGCCGGTATCGGAGTTGCCGTGGATGACCGCGCAGGAGCGGCATCGGGTGTTGCTGGACTGGAACGACACCGCCGCTGAGGTGCCCGCGGGCACGGTGGTGGAGTTGTTCGAGGCGCAGGTGAGCCGCACTCCTGGGGCGACCGCGGTCCGCTGTGGTGGCGAGAGCCTGTCGTATGCGGAGTTGAACGCCCGCGCCAATCGATTGGCGCGGGTGCTGATCGGGCGGGGCGTGGGTGCCGAGCGGTTCGTGGCGTTGATGGTGCCGCGCTCGGTGGACCTGGTGGTGGCGTTGTGGGCGGTGTGGAAGGCGGGCGCGGCGTACCTGCCGATCGACCCGGGTTATCCCGCGGAGCGGATCGCGTTCATGTTCTCGGATGCCCGTCCGGTGCTGGTGGTGACCACCAGCGAGGTCGAGAACCGGTTACCTGATGCGGGTCAGGCGATTGCGCGGCTTCGGCTGGACGACGCGGAGGTCACCGCGGCGACCGGCGCCGATTCGAACGGCGCCGATCTGACCGACGCCGATCGCGCGGTGCCGTTGTCGGGGGCCCATGCCGCGTATCTGATCTACACGTCGGGTTCGACCGGGCGGCCCAAGGGTGTGGTGGTCGCTGCGCGCAGCGTGGTCGATCTCGCGGTGTGGGCGCGGTCGGACTTCGGCGCTGCGGGGCTGTCCCGGGTGGTGGCATCGACGTCGCTGAACTTCGACGTGTCGGTCTTCGAGATCTTCTGCCCGTTGACCGTCGGCGGCTGCATCGAGATGGTGCGTGACGTTCTCGCGCTCGCCGAGTCCCGGGTCGACGCGGGGGTGGCGAGCCTGATCAGTGGCGTGCCTTCGGCGCTGTCCCAGGTTCTGTCCCAGAGCAGGGTGCCCGCGGACACGGTGGTGCTAGCGGGGGAGGCGTTGTCAGCACGGGCGGTGCGCGAGATCGGGTCGGCAACCTCGTGCCGGCGGATCGCCAATATCTACGGTCCGACCGAGGCGACGGTCTATGCGACGGCGTGGTACGGCGATGTGGGCTCATCCGACGGGGATGCAGCCGGCGGCGATCAGGCGCCCCCGATCGGCAGGCCGATCGCCAACACCCAGGTGTACGTGCTGGACGCCGGGCTGCGGCCGGTGCCGATCGGTGTGCCGGGGGAGCTGTACCTCGCCGGTCACGGTCTGGCCCGTGGCTATCTCGACCGTCCCGGATTGACCGCGCAGCGGTTCGTGGCGAACCCCTTCGGCGCACCGGGTGCGCGGATGTACCGCACCGGGGACGTGGTGCGGTGGAACGCCGCGGGTGAGCTGGAGTACCTCGGTCGGGTCGATCACCAGGTGAAGATCCGGGGCTTCCGGATCGAGCTGGGTGAGATCGAGGCCGTGCTCGCCGGACACCCCGATGTCGCGCAGGCCGTGGTGATCGCACGGAAGGAGGCGTCGGCCGAGACAACCGGATCGGGCAGCCAGCGGCTGGTGGCCTACCTGGTGGCGAGCGGTCCGAGCACCCCCACAACCGCTGAGCTGCGGTCCTTCCTAGGTGCGCTGCTGCCCGACTACATGGTCCCCGCCGCGTTCGTGGTGTTGGCGGAGTTGCCGCTCAACGCCAGCGGCAAGCTGGATCGGCGTGCGCTGCCCGCCCCGGAGTGGGGCGGGGGCGACACCGCAGCCCATGTGGCACCCCGTACCGAGGCCGAGCGTGTGGTCGCGGGAATCTGGGCCGAGGTGTTGGGGGTGGAACACGTCGGGGTCGAGGACAACTTCTTCGAACTCGGTGGGGACTCGATTCTGAGCATTCGGGTGGCGTCACGGTTGCGGGCGGCTTTCGATGTGGAGTTGTCTCCGCGCGCGGTGTTCACGCATTCCACGGTCGGGGAGCTGGCCGCAGCGATCCCGGCCGGTGCCGGCGGGGTGTCGGTGATTCCCGTTGTTCGGCGTGACGGCGAGCCGGCCCCGTTCTTCGCGCAGCAGTCGTTTGCGCAGCAGCGGTTGTGGTTCCTGCACGAGTTCGAGCCGGACAGCGCCGAGTACGCCACCCGGGTCGGGCTGCGATTGCGTGGGGAGTTGGATCTCGACGCGCTGGGCGCCGCGTTCACCGGGTTGGTCGCCCGGCACGAATCGCTGCGCACCACGTTTGAGCAGGTGGACGGGCGGGGGATGCAGGTGGTGCACCCGCCGCACCAGGTGTCACTGCCGGTGCTGGACCTGTCGGGTCTGGCGCAGCCCCAGCTGACGGAGCAGCAGCGTGCCGCTGAGCTGGACCGGGTCTTGGCGGCGGAGAGCAGCCGGCCGTTCGACCTGAGCCGGGGACCGCTGATGCGGCCGCGGCTGGTGCGGCTGGGCGCCCAGGATCACGCGCTGATCCTGGTCTTGCACCACATCATCACCGACGGTTGGTCGATGGGCGTGCTCGTCGAGGAGCTGAGCGCGCTCTATCGGGCGGCTGCGCGTCATGAGGTGGCCGATCTGGCGCCATTGCCGGTGCAGTACGCGGATTTCGCCGCCTGGCAACGAGCGGCATTGACCGGCCCCGTGCTCGACGAAGGACTGGCCTACTGGCGGGGACAGCTCGACGGCGTGCCGCCGCTGGAACTGCCGACCGATCGGCCCCGGCCGGCGATCCGTACCTCTGCCGGTGCCATGCACGAGTTCGTGGTGTCGGCCGAGGTGACCGCGGGACTCAAGGAGCTGGGCCGCCAGCAGGACGGCACCCTGTTCATGACCCTGGTGGCCGCCTGCCAGCTGCTGTTCAGTCGCTGGTCGGGCCAGGACGACATCGCCGTCGGCACCGTTGTCTCCGGTCGCGAGCGGACCGAGCTGGAAGGGCTGATCGGGTTCTTCGTCAACACGCTGGTGCTGCGCTCCAGGGTGGATTCCAGTCGCAGCTTCACGCAGTTCCTGAGCGGCGTGCGAGACACCGTCCTTGGCGCCCTGGCCCATCAGGACGTGCCGTTCGAGCGGCTCGTGGACGAGCTCGCACCGGTCCGGGACACCAGCCGGCCCCCGTTGTTCCAGGCCATGGTGATCCTGCAGAACAACGGGAATCAGGCACCTGATCTGCCCGGCCTGCAGATCGAGGACCTGGCACTGCCGATGACTACCGCGAGCTTCGACATCACCCTGGAATTCCAGGAGCGTGACGACGTCCTGTTCGGTGCGTTGCAGTACAACACCGATTTGTTTGATGCGGCCACGGTGGAGGCGATGGCGCAGCGGTTTGTGGTGTTGTTGGCGGGGATTGCGGCGGATCCGGATTGTGCGGTGTCGGGGTTGCCGTGGATGTCGGCCGATGAGCGGCATCGGGTGTTGGTGGAGTGGAACGGTGGCATGGGTGAGGAGCCCGGGGTCACGCTGGTGGAGGCGTTTGAGTCGCAGGTGGTGCGGGCGCCGTTGGCAGTGGCGGTCCGTTGTGGTGATGAGGATTTGTCGTATGGCGAGTTGAATGCTCGGGCGAACCGGTTGGCTCGTTGCTTGGTGGAGCGGGGTGCGGGTCCGGAGCGGTTGGTGGCGTTGGCGTTGCCGCGTTCGCTGGAGATGGTGGTGGCGATCGTGGCGGTACTCAAAGCGGGGGCGGGATACCTGCCGCTGGATCCGGATCTCCCGGCCGAGCGAATTGGTCGCATAGTGCGTGACGCCGACCCGGTGTTGGTAATAACGACCAACGGCGTGTTGGTGGGCTTGCCGGCGGTGGGCGATGCGGTGCCGGTGCTGGTGTTGGATGCGGTGGCCGACGCTGCGGTGATAGCGCGCCAGCCCGCTGGGGATCTGACGGATGCGCAGCGTCTCGGGTGCGTGAGCCCGGTCAATGTGGCTTATGCTATTTACACTTCTGGTTCGACCGGTGTTCCGAAGGGTGTGGTGGTTTCGCACCGCAATGTGGTGCGGTTGTTCTCCGCGACGCGGCCTTGGTTTGAGTTCGATGAGCGTGATGTGTGGACGTTGTTCCATTCTTATGCTTTCGACGTCTCGGTGTGGGAGATCTGGGGGGCGCTGCTGCATGGTGGGCGGCTGGTGGTGGTGCCGTTTGCGGTGTCTCGGTCGCCGGAGGAGTTTCTGCGGTTGCTGGTCGCGGAGCGGGTGACGGTGCTCAGCCAGACGCCGTCGGCGTTTTATCCGTTGCTGCGCGCTGATGGTGAGCATCCTGAGCTGGGGGCGCAGACCACCCTGCGATATGTGGTCTTCGCTGGTGAGGCGCTGGACCTGTGGCGGCTGGCGCCGTGGTACGAGCGTCACAGCGACACCGCCCCGGTGCTGGTGAACATGTACGGCATCACCGAGACCACGGTGCACACGACCTACCTGGCGTTGGACGCGGTCACCGCTGCCGAGGCCACGGCCAGCCTGATCGGGGTGGGGATTCCGGATCTGCGGGTGTATGTGCTGGACGCTCGGTTGTGCCCGGTGCCGTCCGGGGTGGTCGGGGAGATGTATGTCGGTGGTGCCGCGGTGACCCGGGGGTATCTGAACCGGCCGGGTTTGACCTCGCAGCGGTTTGTGGCCGACCCGTTCGGCGCGCCCGGCACGCGCATGTACCGGTCCGGGGATTTGGCCCGGTGGAACCGCGACGGGGGGCTGGAGTTCCTGGGTCGGGCCGATCACCAGGTGAAGATCCGCGGGTTCCGCATCGAGCCCGGCGAGATCGAGGCGGTGCTCGTGGGACATCCCGACGTCGCGCAGGCGGTGGTGATCGCGCGGGAAACGGCGTCGACCGAGGCGGACGGGTCGGGTGGCCAGCGGTTGGTGGCCTATGTGGTGACGGCCGGCTCGGACACCCATCCCACCGCCGAGCTGCGATCGTTCCTCAGCGAGCGGTTGCCCGATTACATGGTGCCCGCAGCGTTCGTGCTGCTGCCGGAGTTGCCGCTGAATGCCAACGGCAAGCTGGATCGGCGTGCGCTGCCCGCGCCGGAGTGGGGCGCGGGCGCTACCGCGGAATACATCGCTCCCCGTACCGAGGCTGAGCACACGTTGGCTGGTATTTGGGCGCAGGTGTTGGGAGTGGAACGGGTCGGCGTGACCGACAACTTCTTCGAGCTCGGTGGGGACTCGATTTTGAGTATTCAGGTGATGTCGCGGGTGCGGGTGGTTTTTGGGGTGGAGTTGTCGCCGCGTGTGTTGTTTGTTGATCCGACGGTGGGGGGTTTGGCGGTAGCGGTTGCGGAGTCTGTGGTTTCGGCGTCTGCTTCGATTGGTGTGGTGGATCGTGTTGGTGAGTTGCCGTTGTCGTTTGTTCAGTCGTTTGCGCAGCAGCGGTTGTGGTTTTTGGATGAGTTCGCGCCGGGTGGGTCGGGGTATGTTTCTGCGTTTGCGTTGAGGTTGTGTGGTGGGTTGGATGTTGGTGCGTTGTCGGTGGCGTTGACCGGGTTGGTGGCTCGGCATGAGTCGTTGCGGACGACGTTTGGGGCGGTGGATGGGCGGGGTGTGCAGGTGGTGCATCCGCCGTCGGTGGTGTCGTTGCCGGTGGTGGATCTGTCGGGTTTGGTGGAGGGGGAGCGTGACGCGGAGCTGCGGCGGGTTGTCGGGTTGGAGGCCGGTCGGGGGTTTGATCTGGGTCGGGGTCCGTTGTTGCGGGTGTTGTTGGTGCGTGTGGGTGCGGGCGAGCATGTGTTGAGTGTGGCGATGCATCACATCGTGACTGATGGTTGGTCGATGGGTGTGTTGTTGGGTGAGTTGGGGGTGTTGTATAGCGCCGGGGTGCGGGGGCAGGACGCGGAGTTGCCGGTGTTGGGTGTGCAGTATGTCGATTACGCGGTGTGGCAGCGGGAATTGCTCTCGGGTCCGGTGCTGGACACCGCGCTGGGGTACTGGCGTGAGCAGTTGGCGGGTGTTCCGGCGTTGGAGTTGCCGACGGATCGGCCGCGGCCGGCGGTGTTGACGTCGGCGGGTGCGGTGTGTGAGTTCGTGGTTCCGGCGGGGGTGCTGGCCGGGTTGACGGGGTTGGGTCGTCGTGTGGATGGCACGTTGTTCATGACGTTGGTGGCGGCGTGTCAGGTGTTGTTCAGTCGGTGGTCGGGGCAGGCGGATATCGCGGTCGGGACGGTGGTGTCGGGTCGGGAGCGGGCCGAGTTGGAGGGGTTGATCGGGTTTTTCGTCAACACCGTGGTGTTGCGTTTCCGGGTGGAGGGTCAGCGGAGTTTCCTGGAGTTCTTGGCTGGGGTGCGGGAAACGGTGCTGGATGCGTTCGTGCATCAGCATGTGCCGTTCGAGCGGGTGGTTGATGAGCTCGCGCCGGTCCGGGACACCAGCCGGACCCCGTTGTTCCAGGCGATGGTCGTGTTGCAGAACGCCCCCGGGCACGTCACCGACCTTGCCGGGTTGGAGGTTTCTGGGCTGGATCTGCCGGTGACCACCACGAACTTCGATGTCACCGTGCAGTTCCATGAGTCCGGTGGGCTGTTGTATGGCGCGTTGCAGTACAACACTGATCTGTTTGATGCGGCCACGATGGCGCGGATGGCGGATCATCTGGTGGTGTTGTTGACCGGGATCGCGGCTGATCCGGATCGGCCGGTGTGGGGATTGCCGGTGTTGACCGACACCGAGACCCACCAGGTGCTGGTCGGTTGGAATGACACGCACCGAGAGGTGGCTGGGGCGGGTCTGGCGGAGTTGTTCGAGGCCCGGGTAGCCGCACGCCCGGAGGCGCAGGCAGTACGTGCCGGCGCGGTGAGTTTGTCGTATGCCCAGGTAGACGAGCGGGCGAATCGGTTGGCGCACTGGTTGATCGGGGTGGGGGTCGGTCCGGAGCGGTTGGTCGCGGTGGCGTTGCCCCGGTCGGTGGAGCTGGTGGTGGTGTTGCTGGCGGTGGCCAAGGCCGGTGGCGGGTACCTGCCGGTTGATCCGGACTACCCCCAGCAGCGGATCGCGTTCATGCTCGCCGATTCCGCGCCGGTGGTGGTGCTGACCTGCGCCGCGGTCGGGCCGCAGGTGCCGGTGTCGGCGGGGGCGGTCCGGGTGGTGATTGATGATCCGGTGGTGGCCGCCGAGGTGGCTGCCATGCCCGGGCATAGCCCGACGGACGCGGATCGGCTCAGTGTGCTGGCGCTGTCTCATCCGGCTTATGTGATCTACACCTCGGGGTCGACCGGGCGGCCCAAAGCGGTGGTGGTCACCCATGCCGGGCTGAGTAGTTTCAGTGCCGCCGAGATCGAGCATTACCGGGTCGGTCCGGGAGACCGGGTGCTGGCGATGTCGTCGCCGAGTTTCGATGCCTCGGTGCTGGAGTTGGGGATCTCGCTGCTGGCCGGCGCGGTGTGGGTGCTGCCCTCGGTAGCCGGGCCGCTGGCCGGGGACAGTCTGCTGGCCGTGCTCGCCCACGACCGGATCAGCCACGCGTTGATCCCGCCCGCCGCGTTGGCCACGCTCCCCGCCCAGGTCGCCGAAAGCGGGTTGCCCGAGTTCACCACCGTGATCGTGGGTGGCGATGTGTGCAGCGCCGAGCTGGTGACCCGGTGGGCCCCGAACCGCCGGATGATCAACTCGTATGGGCCCACCGAGACCACCGTGGTGGCCTGCTGGAGCGCCCCACTGGTCGCAGGCCCGACCCGCCCGGTGATCGGGTCCCCGATCCCCAACACCCGCATCTATGTCCTGGATCGCTGGCTGCGCCCGGTCCCGGTCGGGGTGACCGGCGAGCTCTACATCGCCGGGGTCGGACTGGCCCGCGGATACCTGCACCGACCCGGGCTGACCGCGGCCCGGTTTGTGGCCACCCCCTACGGCGCACCCGGCGAACGGATGTACCGCAGCGGCGACCTGGCCCGCTGGACCCCCCACGGACAACTCGACTACCTCGGCCGCGCCGATCAGCAGATCAAGATCCGCGGATTCCGCATCGAACCCGGCGAGATCGAGGCCGTGCTCGCCACCCACCCCACCATCAGCGAAGTCGCGGTCACCGCCCACCAAGACCAACCCGGAACCACACGACTGGTCGCCTATGTAGTACCCGCAGGCGAGATCGTCGCAACCGCTACCGAACTACGGACCCACACCGCCGGATTCCTCCCCGACTACATGATCCCCACAATATTCATCACACTCGATCAAATACCACTGACCGCCAACGGGAAACTCGACCGCAAAGCCCTACCCACCCCCGACCAACACACCCAACCAGCAACCGAACACATCCCACCCCGGACCCCTACCGAACACACACTCGCCGACATCTGGGCGCAGGTGTTGGGGGTAGAGCGGGTCGGGGTGACGGATAACTTTTTCGAGCTCGGTGGGGACTCGATTTTGAGTATTCAGGTGATGTCGCGGGTGCGGGTGGTTTTTGGGGTGGAGTTGTCGCCGCGTGTGTTGTTTGTTGATCCGACGGTGGGGGGTTTGGCGGTAGCGGTTGCGGAGTCTGTGGTTTCGGCGTCTGCTTCGATTGGTGTGGTGGATCGTGTTGGTGAGTTGCCGTTGTCGTTTGTTCAGTCGTTTGCGCAGCAGCGGTTGTGGTTTTTGGATGAGTTCGCGCCGGGTGGGTCGGGGTATGTTTCTGCGTTTGCGTTGAGGTTGTGTGGTGGGTTGGATGTTGGTGCGTTGTCGGTGGCGTTGACCGGGTTGGTGGCTCGGCATGAGTCGTTGCGGACGACGTTTGGGGCGGTGGATGGGCGGGGTGTGCAGGTGGTGCATCCGCCGTCGGTGGTGTCGTTGCCGGTGGTGGATCTGTCGGGTTTGGTGGAGGGGGAGCGTGACGCGGAGCTGCGGCGGGTTGTCGGGTTGGAGGCCGGTCGGGGGTTTGATCTGGGTCGGGGTCCGTTGTTGCGGGTGTTGTTGGTGCGTGTGGGTGCGGGCGAGCATGTGTTGAGTGTGGCGATGCATCACATCGTGACTGATGGTTGGTCGATGGGTGTGTTGTTGGGTGAGTTGGGGGTGTTGTATAGCGCCGGGGTGCGGGGGCAGGACGCGGAGTTGCCGGTGTTGGGTGTGCAGTATGTCGATTACGCGGTGTGGCAGCGGGAATTGCTCTCGGGTCCGGTGCTGGACACCGCGCTGGGGTACTGGCGTGAGCAGTTGGCGGGTGTTCCGGCGTTGGAGTTGCCGACGGATCGGCCGCGGCCGGCGGTGTTGACGTCGGCGGGTGCGGTGTGTGAGTTCGTGGTTCCGGCGGGGGTGCTGGCCGGGTTGACGGGGTTGGGTCGTCGTGTGGATGGCACGTTGTTCATGACGTTGGTGGCGGCGTGTCAGGTGTTGTTCAGTCGGTGGTCGGGGCAGGCGGATATCGCGGTCGGGACGGTGGTGTCGGGTCGGGAGCGGGCCGAGTTGGAGGGGTTGATCGGGTTTTTCGTCAACACCGTGGTGTTGCGTTTCCGGGTGGAGGGTCAGCGGAGTTTCCTGGAGTTCTTGGCTGGGGTGCGGGAAACGGTGCTGGATGCGTTCGTGCATCAGCATGTGCCGTTCGAGCGGGTGGTTGATGAGCTCGCGCCGGTCCGGGACACCAGCCGGACCCCGTTGTTCCAGGCGATGGTCGTGTTGCAGAACGCCCCCGGGCACGTCACCGACCTTGCCGGGTTGGAGGTTTCTGGGCTGGATCTGCCGGTGACCACCACGAACTTCGATGTCACCGTGCAGTTCCATGAGTCCGGTGGGCTGTTGTATGGCGCGTTGCAGTACAACACTGATCTGTTTGATGCGGCCACGATGGCGCGGATGGCGGATCATCTGGTGGTGTTGTTGACCGGGATCGCGGCTGATCCGGATCGGCCGGTGTGGGGATTGCCGGTGTTGACCGACACCGAGACCCACCAGGTGCTGGTCGGTTGGAATGACACGCACCGAGAGGTGGCTGGGGCGGGTCTGGCGGAGTTGTTCGAGGCCCGGGTAGCCGCACGCCCGGAGGCGCAGGCAGTACGTGCCGGCGCGGTGAGTTTGTCGTATGCCCAGGTAGACGAGCGGGCGAATCGGTTGGCGCACTGGTTGATCGGGGTGGGGGTCGGTCCGGAGCGGTTGGTCGCGGTGGCGTTGCCCCGGTCGGTGGAGCTGGTGGTGGTGTTGCTGGCGGTGGCCAAGGCCGGTGGCGGGTACCTGCCGGTTGATCCGGACTACCCCCAGCAGCGGATCGCGTTCATGCTCGCCGATTCCGCGCCGGTGGTGGTGCTGACCTGCGCCGCGGTCGGGCCGCAGGTGCCGGTGTCGGCGGGGGCGGTCCGGGTGGTGATTGATGATCCGGTGGTGGCCGCCGAGGTGGCTGCCATGCCCGGGCATAGCCCGACGGACGCGGATCGGCTCAGTGTGCTGGCGCTGTCTCATCCGGCTTATGTGATCTACACCTCGGGGTCGACCGGGCGGCCCAAAGCGGTGGTGGTCACCCATGCCGGGCTGAGTAGTTTCAGTGCCGCCGAGATCGAGCATTACCGGGTCGGTCCGGGAGACCGGGTGCTGGCGATGTCGTCGCCGAGTTTCGATGCCTCGGTGCTGGAGTTGGGGATCTCGCTGCTGGCCGGCGCGGTGTGGGTGCTGCCCTCGGTAGCCGGGCCGCTGGCCGGGGACAGTCTGCTGGCCGTGCTCGCCCACGACCGGATCAGCCACGCGTTGATCCCGCCCGCCGCGTTGGCCACGCTCCCCGCCCAGGTCGCCGAAAGCGGGTTGCCCGAGTTCACCACCGTGATCGTGGGTGGCGATGTGTGCAGCGCCGAGCTGGTGACCCGGTGGGCCCCGAACCGCCGGATGATCAACTCGTATGGGCCCACCGAGACCACCGTGGTGGCCTGCTGGAGCGCCCCACTGGTCGCAGGCCCGACCCGCCCGGTGATCGGGTCCCCGATCCCCAACACCCGCATCTATGTCCTGGATCGCTGGCTGCGCCCGGTCCCGGTCGGGGTGACCGGCGAGCTCTACATCGCCGGGGTCGGACTGGCCCGCGGATACCTGCACCGACCCGGGCTGACCGCGGCCCGGTTTGTGGCCACCCCCTACGGCGCACCCGGCGAACGGATGTACCGCAGCGGCGACCTGGCCCGCTGGACCCCCCACGGACAACTCGACTACCTCGGCCGCGCCGATCAGCAGATCAAGATCCGCGGATTCCGCATCGAACCCGGCGAGATCGAGGCCGTGCTCGCCACCCACCCCACCATCAGCGAAGTCGCGGTCACCGCCCACCAAGACCAACCCGGAACCACACGACTGGTCGCCTATGTAGTACCCGCAGGCGAGATCGTCGCAACCGCTACCGAACTACGGACCCACACCGCCGGATTCCTCCCCGACTACATGATCCCCACAATATTCATCACACTCGATCAAATACCACTGACCGCCAACGGGAAACTCGACCGCAAAGCCCTACCCACCCCCGACCAACACACCCAACCCACAACCGAACACATCCCACCCCGCACCCCCACCGAACACACCCTCACCGACATCTGGGCCCAAGTCCTGGGAATAGAACAGGTCGGAGTGACCGATAACTTCTTCGAGCTTGGTGGGGACTCGATTTTGAGTATTCAGGTCGTCTCTCGGGCACGCCGGGCTGGCGTATCGGTGACCACCAAGGACATTTTCTTCCGCCAGACGGTTGCCGAGCTCGCTGCGTGTGCGGAGGTGGCGCCGGTATCGGGATCGGTGCGCGGGGATGCGGTTGCCGGCCCGGCGCCGTTGATGCCGATCCAGCGCTGGTTCTTCGCGACTTACGGACCGTTGCCACACTTCAATCAGTCTGTTGTCGCGGAATTGGCTGAGGATCTTGATGAGGCGGCGTTGTCGGTGTCGGTGGATGCGCTGGTGGCGCACCATCCGGCGTTGCGGATGCGTTTCTCCTCGGTCGAGGGTGGGTGGTGCCAGGAGGTCGCGCCTGCCGAGACGGGTGCGGTGTTGCACCGGTATGACCTGTCGGATCTGGACGAGGAGGATCAACGATCGGCCATGGGGGAGGCCGCGGTCGCCGCCCAGTCCAGTCTGGACATCACCAACGGTCCGATGCTGGCGGCTGTGCTGTTCGATTTCGGGCCCGGCCGGCGATCACGGTTGTTCATCACCATCCACCACCTCGTTGTCGATGGGGTGTCGTGGCGGATCCTGCTGGAAGATCTGGAAGCGGCCTATCACCAGGCTCGCGGTGGGGGCCCGGTGGAGTTGGAGCCGGTCGGTACCCCGTTCACCCAGTGGGCACACCGGTTGACCGAGCACGTCCAGGCCGGTGAGCTCGATGGTGATGTGGAGTATTGGTCTGAGTTGCCGCAGGATGCGCTGCCTGACCTGCCGGTTGCTCGAGCGGGGGCGAACACGGCTGATTCCAGCCGGGTGGTGGCGGTGCGGTTGGGCCGGGATGACACCGATGCGTTGTTGCACCGGGTGCCGGGGATATACCGGACCCAGATCAACGACGTGTTGCTCAGCGCGCTGGGCCGGGTGCTCTCGACGTGGACCGGGCGGGACCGGGTGCTGGTCGCGCTGGAGGGGCACGGTCGCGAAGAGATCCTCGAAGGGGCGGACCTTTCCCGCACCGTCGGGTGGTTCACCTCCCAGTTCCCGGTGGCGTTGACGGTGTGTTCGGCGGACTGGGGTGAGCTGCTGAAATTCGTCAAGGAGCAGGTGCGGGCCATCCCGCACCGCGGGCTCAGCTACGGGGCATTGCGTTACCTGAGGCCGGGCGGTCTGAGCCCGCAAGGCCCGGCGGAAGGTGTGCTGGGTACGGATGCCCAGCCACAGATCTGCCTGAACTACCACGGCCAGACCGGGGTCGCGGCGGACTCCGGTGGGCTCTACCGCGGCTGGCCTGGTGCACTGGCTCCGGATCATGCGCCCGACAGCATCCGGACCTACCTGCTCGATGTCACCGGGGTGGTCGCGAACGGCGAGCTCGAGCTGAGCTGGACGTACTCCGAGAACGTGCACGATGAGGCCACCATTGCGCGGTTGGCCTCGGAGATGCTCGCGGCGCTGCAGGAGATCGTGGCGCACTGTGCCCGGCCGGACGTCGGCGGATGCACTCCCTCGGACTTCCCGCTGGCCCGGCTGACCCAGCGGCAGCTCGACCACGTCGTCGGTGACGGTCGGTCCGTGGAGGACGTGTACCCGTTGACGCCGTTGCAGGCCGGGATGGTGTTCCACAGCCTGCTCGACGCTGACGCCGACGCGGCCGCCTACGTCGACCAGATCCGGATGCGGCTTTCGGGGGTCGGCGACACCCAGGCGCTGGGTGTCGCCTGGCAACGGGTGGTCGAGCGCACCCCGCTGTTGCGCAGCGCCGTGGTCTGGGCGGGAGTCGACGAACCGGTGCAGGTGGTGCAGCGCGAGGTCGTGCTTCCCGTCACCCACTACGACTGGCGTGATCTCGCGGAGCTGGACCGGGATCGGGAGCTGGCACGGGTGGCGGCGCTGGAGCGCGCCGGGGTGGATCTGAGCGTCCCGCCGTTGCTGCGGATGGTCATCGCGCGGTTGTCCGACGACGAGGTCCTGCTGGTGTGGACCCATCACCACGTGGTGCTGGATGGCTGGAGCATGGCCGCGGTGTTCGCCGAGGTGTGCGAGCAGTACGCGGCGATCGTTCAGGGTCGGGCGCCGGCGCAGCCGGCTCGGCGGCCGTTCCGGGACTACCTGGGCTGGCTGGGTGAGCAGGACGGCGGCCACGCCGAGGAGCACTGGCGCGCGGCCCTGTCCGGGTTCGACTCTCGCACCCCGTTGCCCTATGACCGCCCACCCCTGGAAGCGCACCGTTCGGAGTCCTCCGAATCGGTGTATCCCCAGCTGGGGACGCAGGACTCGGCCCGGTTGCAGCAGGTGGCCAAGCGCAATGGCCTGACCGTGAACACGATCGTGCAGGGTGCGTGGGCGTTGCTGTTGTCCCGCTATAGCGGGGCGCGTGATGTCGTGTTCGGGACTACCGTGTCCGGGCGGCCCGCCGAGTTGCCGGGTGTGGAGTCGATGGTCGGCATGTTCATCAACACCGTGCCCACCCGCGCGTCGGTGCATGACGGGCAGGAGGTGCTGTCCTGGCTGCGTGAGTTGCAGGCCGCGCAAATCGAGTCGCGGCGGTTCGACTTCGTCTCCCTGGCCCAGCTACAAGCCTGGAGCGACCTGCCTGCCGGGTCCACCCTTTTCGACAGCATGGTCGTGTTCGAGAACTATCCCTTCGACTCCGAATCGGTGACCGGCGCCGGCCTGCAGGTCCACGAACTCCAGGCCCGGGAAACCACCAACTTCCCGTTGACCTTGCAGGCCGCTCTCGGCGACCGGCTCGGACTGCGCCTTGGCTACGACCCGAAACTGTTCGACGCCGCCACGGCCGAGCGGATGGCAGAGCACCTGCTGGTGCTGTTGACCGGGATCGCCACCAACCCTGACCGGCCGGTCCAGCAGCTGCCGCTGTTGACCGCGGCGCAGACCCACCAGGTGGTGGTGGAGTGGAATGACACCGCGCGGGAGGCACCCGGGGCGAGTCTGCCGGAGTTGTTCGCTGCGCAGGTAGCTGATCGTCTGGACGCTGAAGCAGTGCGCGCTGGCGCGGTGAGTTTGTCTTATGCGGAGTTGGACGAGCAGGCTAATCGGTGGGCGCATTGGTTGATCGAGTTGGGGGTGGGTCCGGAGCGGTTGGTCGCGGTGGCGTTGCCCCGGTCGGTGGAGCTGGTGGTGGCGTTGCTGGCGGTGGCCAAGGCGGGTGGTGGGTACCTCCCGATCGATCCGGACTATCCCGAGGATCGGATCGGGTTCATGCTCACCGACGCTGCGCCGGTGGTGGTGCTGACGTGCACGTCAGTCGCGCAGCGGGTGCCCGTGTTTCCTGGAGCGGCCCGGGTTCTTATCGATGACCCGGTTGTGGTGGCCGAGGTGGCTACTATGTCTGGGAACAGCCCGACTGACGCTGATCGGCTTTGTGCGCTGGCACTGTCGCATCCGGCTTATGTGATTTATACATCGGGTTCCACGGGACGACCTAAAGCGGTGGTGGTCACCCACGCTGGGCTGAGGAGCTTCACCGAAGCGGAGATCGAGCATTATCAGGTCAGTCCGGGAGACCGGGTGCTGGCGATGTCTTCGCCGAGTTTCGATGCCTCGGTGCTGGAGTTGGGTATTTCGTTGTTGGCTGGCGCGGTGTGGGTGTTTGCCCCCACTCCCGGGCCGCTGGCCGGAGAGAGTTTGCTGGCCGTGCTGGAGCAGGAGGGGATCAGTCATGCGCTGATTCCTCCTGCGGCGTTGGCCACGATTCCTGCTGATGTCGCCGCCGGTGGGCTGCCCGAGTGGGGCACCGTGATCGTGGGTGGCGATGTGTGCAGCGCGGAACTGGTGCGGCGGTGGGCCCCGGGCCGCCGGATGATCAATTCGTATGGGCCGACAGAGGCCACGGTGGTGGCCTGCTGGACCCCGCCGTTGGTTCCCGGTCCGGATCGCCCACCCATCGGGTGCCCGATCCCCAACACCCGCATTTATGTACTGGATGCTTGGCTGCGGCCGGTTCCGGTGGGGGTGGCTGGTGAGCTGTATATCGCCGGGATCGGGTTGGCGCGTGGCTACCTGAATCGGGCCGGGTTGACCGCGGCCCGATTTGTGGCCAACCCGTTCGGGGTCCCGGGTGAGCGGATGTACCGCAGTGGGGACCTGGCCTGCTGGACCCCCCAGGGACAGCTGGAATACCTCGGCCGGGCCGATGAGCAGGTCAAGATCCGGGGCTTCCGGATCGAACCCGGTGAGATCGAAGCCGTGCTGGCCGCTCACCCGGGCATCCACGACGCGGTGGTGATCGCGCGGGAGGACCTTCCCGGGATCAAGCGGCTGGTGGGTTATGTGGTACCCGCCGCTGAGGTCACCCCGAGCGCCGCCCAGTTGAGTCCAGCCCAGTTGAGTCCAGCGCAGTTGCGTGCCCACCTCGCGCTGGCCCTGCCGGATTACATGGTGCCCGCGGTGTTCGTGGTGCTTGATGAGATGCCGTTGAGCCCGAACGGGAAGGTGGACCGTAAGGCGTTGCCGGCGCCGGATCGTGGTGCCGAGCCGGTGTCGGAGTACATCGCTGCGCGGTCGGCGACTGAACACACGTTGACCGATATTTGGGCTCAGGTGTTGGGGGTGGAGCGGGTCGGGGTGACGGACAACTTCTTCGAGCTCGGCGGGGACTCGATCCTGAGTATTCAGGTGATGTCGCGGGTGCGGGTGGCGTTTGAGGTGGAGTTGTCACCGCGTGTGCTATTTGTTGATCCCACGGTGGCGGGGTTGGCGGTAGCGGTCGCGGAGTCTGTGGTTTCGGCGTCTGCCTCGATTGATGTGGTGGATCGTACTGCTGAGCTGCCGCTGTCGTTTGCTCAGCAACGGTTGTGGTTTTTGGATGAGTTCGAGCCGGGTGGGTCGGGGTATGTTTCTGCGTTCGCGTTGAGGCTGCGTGGTGAGCTGGACCTCAACGCGTTGTCGGTGGCGTTGAGCGCGTTGGTGGCGCGGCACGAGTCGTTGCGGACGACGTTCGAGGCGGTGGATGGACGGGGGGTGCAGGTGGTGCGGCCGCCTTATGAGGTGGCTTTGCCGGTGCTGGATCTTTCGGATGTTCCTGAGTATGAGCGTGCAGCGGAGTTGCGGCGGGTCGTCGGGCTGGAGACCAGTCGGGGGTTTGATCTGGGACGGGGCCCGCTGCTGCGGGCGGGTGTGATCCGGGTAGCCGCAGCCGAGCATGTGGTGACCTTGGCGATGCATCACATCGTGACCGATGGCTGGTCGATGGGTGTGTTGGTGGCCGAGTTGGGGGTGCTGTACAGCGCCGTGGCATGCGGGCAGGACGCGCAGCTTCCGGTGCTCGGTGTGCAGTATGTCGATTACGCGGTGTGGCAGCGGGAGTTGCTCTCGGGTCCGGTGCTGGACACCGCGCTGGGGTACTGGCGTGAGCAGTTGGCGGGTGTTCCGGCGTTGGAGTTGCCCACGGATCGGCCGCGGCCGGCGGTGTTGACTTCGGCGGGTGCGGTGTGTGAGTTCGTGGTTCCCGCGCAGGTGCTGGCCGGGTTGACGGGGTTGGGTCATCGTGTGGATGGCACGTTGTTCATGACGTTGGTGGCGGCGTGTCAGGTGTTATTCAGTCGGTGGTCGGGGCAGGCGGATATCGCGGTCGGGACGGTGGTGTCGGGTCGGGAGCGGGCCGAGTTGGAGGGGTTGATCGGGTTTTTCGTCAACACCGTGGTGTTGCGTTCCCAGGTGGAGGGTCAGCGGAGTTTCCTGGAGTTCTTGGCTGGGGTGCGGGAAACGGTGCTGGATGCGTTCGTGCATCAGCACGTGCCGTTCGAGCGGGTGGTTGATGAGCTCGCGCCGGTGCGCGACACCAGCCGGACCCCGTTGTTCCAGGCCATGGTGCTGTTGCAGAACGCTCCCGGGCAGGCTCCGGAGCTGGCCGGGCTGGAGGTCTCCGGTCTGGAACTGCCGGTGAGCACCGCGAACTTCGATATCACCGTGCAGTTCCAGGAATCCGGTGATGAGCTGTTCGGTGCGTTGCAGTACAACACTGATTTGTTTGATGCGGCCACGGTGGAGGCGATGGCGCAGCGGTTTGTGGTGTTGTTGGCGGGGATTGCGGCGGATCCGGATTGTGCGGTGTCGGGGTTGCCGTGGATGTCGGCCGATGAGCGGCATC